>NZ_CATKPX010000045.1:0-565771 GCF_949767755.1 Pseudomonas sp. IT-P4
TACACGGCAACCCCCTTGCAGGAGCGAGCTTGCTCGCGAAGCGGAGTGTCAGGCGACATTGAAGTTGAAAGTGGTGATGCCATCGTCGGAACGCCGCCCGGAGCAGGCTCGCTCCTACAATGGCACGGCCTATCTTCTTTTCTGTAGCTTTTATTCGCCTTCGTCGAAGAAGTTGTTGATCAACGCCACCAGCGCATCCAGCGCTTCCTGTTCCTGCTCGCCTTCGGTGCTCAAGTGGATCGTGGTGCCTTTGCCGGCGGCCAGCATCATCATCGCCATGATGCTTTTGCCATCGACCATGGACTCTGGTGTCCGACCGGCCCGGATCTGGCACGGGAACTGACCCGCTACCCCAACGAATTTTGCAGAAGCGCGAGCGTGCAGGCCCAATTTATTGATGATTTCGATTTCCAGAGCAGGCATCGCGATGTGAATCCTTTAGCTGAGGTCGCGGTGGCGGACCTGGACGTTCTTCAGGGATTGTTGCAGCGTCTGCCCCAGACGCTCGGTCAGGTAGACGGAGCGGTGATGTCCGCCAGTGCAGCCAATGGCAATGGTGACGTAGGCGCGGTTGCTGGCGGCAAAACGAGGCAGCCACTTTAGCAGGTATGTGGAAATGTCCTGAAACATCTCTTCGACATCCGGCTGTGCCGCCAGGTATTCGGCAACCGGTTGATCGAGCCCGGACTGCTCGCGCAATTCCGGTTTCCAGTAAGGGTTTGGCAGGCAGCGCACATCGAAAACCAGGTCGGCGTCCACCGGCATGCCGCGCTTGAAGCCGAAGGACTCGACCAGGAAGGCAGTTCCCGGCTCGGGCTGATTCAACAGGCGCAGTTTGATGGCGTCGCGCAGCTGGTACAGGTTCAGGCTGGTGGTGTTGATCTTGAGATCGGCAAGGTCGGCAATCGGCCCGAGCAGGGCGCTCTCAACGTTGATGGCTTCGGCCAGCGAACGGTTGGCGTTGCTCAGGGGGTGACGTCGGCGGGTTTCCGAGAAGCGCTTGAGCAGGGTTTCTTCGTCGGCGTCCAGATACAGCACATCGCACTGGATGTGGCGGGCACGGACTTCCTCGAGCAGGTCGGGGAAGCGTGACAGGTGGCTTGGCAGGTTGCGCGCGTCAATGGAAACGGCGACCAGCGGCTGCAACATCTCGGTATGAACCAGGGCGCGCTCGGCCAGCTCCGGCAGCAGGCCGGCGGGCAGGTTGTCGATGCAGTAGTAGCCGTTATCCTCAAGTACGTTGAGGGCGGTACTTTTACCTGAGCCGGAACGGCCACTGACGATGATCAAGCGCATGATTACTGACCGTTTTGCTCGTTCAGGACAACCTGATACAGGGCTTCGTTACTTGCAGCACTACGCAGCTTTTCACGCACGTCCTTGCGGTCGAGCATGCTGGCGATCTGTCGCAGCAGCTCAAGGTGCGCATCGGTGGCGGCTTCCGGGACCAGCAGCACGAACAGCAGGTCAACCGGCGCACCATCGATGGCGTCGAAATCGATAGGGGCGTCCAGGTGCATCAATGCACTGATGGGCGAAACACAGCCCTTGAGACGGCAATGTGGAATGGCGATGCCGTTACCAAACCCGGTGGAACCGAGTTTTTCACGAGCAATCAGTGCCTCGAAGACATCTTGCATCTCCAGGGCCGGCACTTCGCGGGCGATCAGATTGGCAATTTGTTCGAGGGCTTTCTTTTTACTGCCTCCCGGCACGTTCACCAGGGAACGGCCGGGGGTCAGGATACTTTCAAGTCGGATCATGGGTAGGGAGTGTTAACGACCGGTTGCGCCCTGTAGGAGGCTCTGGGTCTTTTCCTTATGCTTTTTGAGTTGTTTATCCAGCTTGTCGGTGAGTGCGTCGATCGCGGCGTACATATCGGTATGCTCCGCGTTGGCGACCACTTCATTCCCGGGAATATGCAGCGTGGCTTCGATTTTCTGCTTCAGTTTTTCGACGGTCATCGTGACCTGCACATTAGTGATCTTGTCGAAATGTCGCTCCAATCGTTCGAGTTTTTCGCCGATGTAGGTGCGAAGAGGTTCGGTCACTTCCAGTTGGTGTCCACTGATGTTGACTTGCATACAGCTTCTCCTTCGTTGCCAGTGCATAAAGCGGTAGACCAGATGATCTACCACTGGAACGCTGTGGCGTGGCCCTACATCAACCGCTTGCGTTCGCTCGAAGGCGCGATCCCGAGGGATTCGCGGTACTTGGCGACGGTGCGGCGAGCCACCTGAATGCCTTGTGCCTCCAGTAAACCAGCGATCTTGCTGTCACTCAACGGCTTTTTCTGATTTTCCGCTGCAACCAGTTTTTTGATGATCGCCCGGATCGCCGTGGACGAGCATTCGCCGCCTTCGGAGGTGCTTACGTGACTGGAAAAAAAGTACTTCAGTTCATAAATGCCCCGGGGGGTGTGCATGAATTTCTGGGTAGTCACCCGTGAAATCGTCGATTCATGCATGCCGACCGCTTCGGCGATGTCATGCAGGACCAGCGGCTTCATGGCTTCGTCGCCGTACTCCAGGAAGCCGCGCTGATGCTCGACGATCTGGGTGGCAACCTTCATCAGGGTTTCATTGCGGCTCTGCAGGCTCTTGATGAACCAGCGGGCTTCCTGCAGCTGATTGCGCATGAAGGTATTGTCGGCGCTGGTGTCGGCGCGGCGCACGAAACCGGCGTACTGGGCATTGACCCGCAGCCGTGGCACCGACTCCTGATTGAGTTCCACCAGCCAGCGCTCGTTGTCCTTGCGCACGATGACGTCAGGAACGACGTACTCGGCTTCGGTGGACTCGATCTGCGAGCCCGGGCGCGGGTTCAGGCTCTGGACCAGCTCGATGACCTGGCGCAGTTCGTCTTCCTTGAGCTTCATGCGGCGCATCAACTGGCTGTAGTCACGGCTGCCAAGCAGGTCGATGTAATCGCTGACCAGGCGCTTGGCTTCGGCCAGCCAAGGGGTCTTGGCAGGCAGCTGGCGCAACTGCAGCAGCAGGCATTCACCGAGGTTGCGGGCGCCGATGCCGGCTGGCTCGAATTGCTGGATGCGGTGCAGGACGGCTTCGATCTCGTCCAGTTCGATGTCCAGTTCCGGGTCGAAGGCTTCGAGGATTTCCTCGAGGGTTTCGTCCAGGTAGCCCTGATTGTTGATGCAGTCGATCAGGGTCACGGCGATCAGGCGATCGGTGTCGGACATCGGGGCCAGGTTCAGTTGCCACAGCAAGTGGCTCTGCAGGCTTTCGCCGGCCGAGGTGCGGGTGGTGAAGTCCCACTCGTCATCATCATTGCTGGGCAGGCTGCTGGCGCTGGTCTGGTAAACGTCCTCCCACGCGGTGTCGACGGGGAGTTCGTTGGGGATACGCTCGTTCCAGTCACCCTCATCGAGATTATCAACCGTCGGGGCGCTTTCCTGATAGGAAGGTTCCTGGATGTCAGTGTTGGGCTTTTGTTCGGCGTTGTCGGCCAAGGGATCGGAATTGTCGAAGTCGTCGCCTTCTTCCTGGCGTTCGAGCATCGGATTTGACTCCAGGGCCTCCTGGATTTCCTGTTGCAGGTCCAGGGTCGACAATTGGAGCAGGCGGATGGCCTGTTGCAGCTGCGGTGTCATCGTCAGCTGCTGGCCCATTCTCAAGACTAGCGATGGTTTCATGGCAGGGGCTTAACACCTTATTCGCCGGCGCACATGCGCCATCTACTACAGGGCGCCGGGGCGCCAAACTTAAGCAAATTATATGCCTGAAACTAAAGGGTTTGCCTAGAGCGCTGTAACAATAAAAAACTATAAAGCGGTGTTGCTGCGCTGCCCTTGTTGAGGGCTGACCACGCTTGTCGGCACGGTGAGTGCCCGGGCGATGGCCTGGGCACGACTCAGTGCTTACAGGCGGAACTCATGGCCCAGATACACTTCCTTGACCAGGTCGTTGGCCAGGATGGTCTCTGCGTCGCCCTCGGCGATCAGTTGGCCGTCATTGACGATGTAGGCGGTTTCACAGATATCCAGGGTTTCACGAACGTTGTGGTCCGTGATCAGCACGCCAATGCCCTTGGCCTTGAGGTGGTGAATGATCTGCTTGATGTCGCCGACCGAAATCGGGTCCACGCCGGCGAAGGGTTCGTCGAGGAGGATGAATTTCGGGTTGGTGGCCAGGGCGCGGGCTATTTCCACGCGACGACGCTCGCCGCCGGACAGGCTCATGCCCAGGTTGTCGCGGATGTGGCTGATGTGGAATTCCTGCAGCAGGCTTTCCAGTTCCTTGCGACGGCCGGCCTTGTCGAGTTCCTTGCGGGTCTCGAGGATGGCCATGATGTTGTCGGCCACCGACAGCTTGCGAAAGATCGATGCTTCCTGCGGCAAGTAACCGATACCGGCCTTTGCGCGGCCGTGCATCGGCTGGTGGCTGACGTCCAGGTCATCGATCAGGACGCGGCCCTGGTCGGCTTGCACCAGGCCGACGATCATGTAGAAGCAGGTGGTCTTGCCGGCGCCGTTCGGGCCAAGCAGGCCGACGATCTGGCCGCTGTCGATGGACAGGCTGACATCACGCACGACCTGGCGGCTCTTGTAGCTCTTGGCCAGATGCTGAGCTTTCAGAGTTGCCATTACTGGGCCTTTTTCTCGTCGGTTTTCTTCTTCGGCTGGATCACCATGTCGATACGCGGACGCGCCTCGGTGACCTTGCTGCCTGTGGCGCGACCGGCGCTGGCGAGCTTCTTGTCGGTGTCGTAGACAATTTTCTCGCCTTGGGTGACGTTGTTGTCCTTGTCGACAACTTTGGCCTTGTCGATCAGTACGACGCGATTTTGCGCGGCGTGGTACTGGATCGTCACGCCCCAGCCCTGCACGGGCTTGGTGTCGCCAGCCGTTTGCAATTGCTCGAAGTACGCCAGGTTGCCCACCGAGGTCACTACGTCAATGTCGCCAGTCGGGGTGCGGGTGATGGTAACGGTGTTGCCTGTCACCTTCATCGAGCCTTGGGTGATGATCACGTCACCCTTATAGGTAGCAATACCTTGCTTGTCGTCCAGTTGGGCATCGTCGGCCTGGATGCGGATAGGCTGCTGTTGATCTTCCGGCAGAGCCCAGGCGCTCACGCTTCCCAGTGCTGCGCCCAGACTGAGCAAAATCGGGAGGGTTTTAACGAGCCTCATACTGTCCTCTTACGTTCGATAGCAGGTGTATCCTGCTTTCTTTCAAATACGCTTTCATTCCCTTGCCAGTCGATACACCGCCAGCGCCGTCGATTCTAACGTCTTGCTCGGTCTGCGCATATTGCTGCTGCGGGAACACGGTCATGCGGGTGCTGGTGATCAGGGTTCTACGGTTTTTCTCGTCGAACCGCGTGATGCGCACGTCATCGATCAGTTCGACCTGCGTGCCATCAGGATTGACCTCGCCGCGCAGGCTCTGGACGTGCCACGGGAATTCAGTGCCGCGGAACACATTCAGGTCGGGGTTGGTCAGCAATGTCACCTCGGTCGCCTTCAGGTGCTCGACCTTGTCGGACACCAGATCATATTGCAGCTTGCCGTCGGGCAGGTACTGCACGCTGTGGGCGTTGATGGCGTAATAGTCGATCGCGCTCTCATCGACCGGCGTTACCGGCTTGTCGAGGAAGCGTTCCGGGCTGATGTTCCAGTAGCCAACCGCGGCGAATATTGCCGCGATGCAAGTGAACATCAGGGTGTTGCGAAACTTTTTGCTCAGCATAGTGGGCTCACAGGTACGCCGCATTGGCCGCATCGAGGCGGTCCTGGGCGCGCAGGATCAATTCGCAGAATTCGCGAGCGGCACCTTCGCCACCGCGGGCGAGGGTGATGCCGTGAGCGTGTTCACGCACGAAACCGGCGGCATTGGCCACCGCCATGCCCAGGCCGACGCGACGAATCACCGGCAGGTCCGGCAGGTCGTCGCCGAGGTAGGCCACCTGTTCATAGCTCAGGTTGAGTTGGGCCAGCAGTTCGTCGAGTACCACCAGTTTATCTTCGCGACCCTGATAGAGGTGCGGGATACCGAGGTTTTTGGCCCGCCGCTCGACCACCGGGGTCTTGCGGCCACTGATGATGGCGGTCTGCACGCCGGCGGCCATCAGCATCTTGATGCCCTGGCCGTCGAGGGTGTTGAAGGTCTTGAACTCGCTGCCGTCTTCGAGGAAATACAGGCGCCCATCGGTCAGCACGCCATCGACATCGAACACCGCCAGCTTGATCTGTTTGCCGCGTTGCAGCAGGTCCGCACTCATTACATTACTCCTGCACGCAACAAGTCGTGCATGTTCAAGGCGCCGACCGGGCGGTCGTCTCTGTCGACCACGACCAGCGCGTTGATTTTATGATCTTCCATGATTTTCAGCGCTTCGGCGGCGAGCATCTCGGCGCGGGCAGTCTTGCCGTGTGCAGTCATGACCTGGTCGATGGTAGCGCTATGGATGTCGATGCTACGGTCCAGCGTGCGACGCAAGTCACCGTCGGTAAAGATCCCGGCCAGCTTTCCATCGGCTTCCAGGATCACCGTCATGCCCAAGCCTTTGCGGGTCATCTCCATCAGCGCGTCCTTCAGCAGGGTGCCGCGCTGTACTTGCGGCAACTCTTGCCCGGCGTGCATGACATTTTCCACTTTAAGCAGCAGGCGTCGGCCCAGGGCGCCGCCGGGATGGGAGAAGGCGAAGTCTTCGGCGGTAAAGCCACGGGCTTCCAGCAGCGCGACGGCCAGGGCATCGCCCATGACCAGCGCGGCGGTGGTTGATGAGGTGGGTGCCAGGTTCAACGGGCAGGCTTCGTGTTCGACGTGAACATTCAGGTTCACCTCGGCGGCCTTGGCCAGCGGCGAGCCAGGGTTGCCGGTCATGCTGATCAACTGAATGCCCAGGCGCTTGATCAGTGGCAGCAGGGTCACGATTTCATTGGTGGAGCCGGAATTCGAGAGCGCCAGAATGATGTCGTCGCGGGTAATCATGCCCATGTCACCGTGGCTGGCTTCAGCCGGGTGCACAAAAAACGCCGTGGTGCCGGTGCTGGCCAGGGTCGCGGCAATCTTGTTGCCGATGTGCCCCGACTTGCCCATGCCGACCACGACCACGCGGCCTTTGCTGGCCAGAATCATCTCGCAAGCGCGTACGAAATCCGCGTCGATATGGGGCAGCAGGCCTTGCACGGCCTCTACCTCGAGGCGGATGGTGCGTTGTGCTGATTGAATCAGGTCGCTGGATTGGCTCATGTCAGAAATCGTATAGCCTGATGAAAAGGCGGCGATTATAGCGGTTATGATCGAATCCCTCACGCTAGTTCGTCGCGCATTGCCATCCTTGTTGCCGGAAACCTTCTAAACGGGGCTTTCAACCGGTCATGCAGTTGAACATGTCCTGGCTTTGGCCTTGGGCGCGCAGCCTTTGCAATGCTATAGTTCGCCGCCAGTTCGGCCTGCCCGGGAGGTATGTGCTTTCGGCAGAAAGCCAGGCGTCCGAGTGAGAGGCTGCATCGCAAGGAGTTTAGATGAGTGCCGATAACGCCTACGCGGTCGAGCTGAAGGGACTGTCCTTCAAGCGCGGTGCGCGCAGCATTTTCAATAATGTCGATATCCGTATCCCGCGCGGCAAGGTCACCGGCATCATGGGGCCTTCCGGGTGTGGCAAGACCACGCTCCTGCGTCTGATGGGCGCCCAGTTGCGGCCCACCCAGGGTGAAGTCTGGGTCAACGGTCAGAACCTGCCAAAACTGTCGCGCAGCGACCTGTTCGATGCGCGCAAGCATATGGGCGTGCTGTTTCAGAGCGGCGCATTGTTTACCGACCTCGATGTCTTCGAGAATGTCGCTTTTCCACTGCGGGTTCACACGCAACTGCCGGAAGAAATGATCCGCGACATCGTCCTGCTCAAACTGCAGGCCGTGGGCTTGCGGGGCGCCATCGAGCTGATGCCCGACGAGCTTTCCGGCGGCATGAAGCGCCGTGTTGCTCTGGCCCGGGCGATTGCGCTCGACCCGCAGATCCTCATGTACGACGAGCCCTTTGTCGGCCAGGACCCCATCGCCATGGGCGTTTTGGTGCGCCTCATCCGGTTGCTCAACGATGCGTTGGGCATCACCAGCATCGTGGTCTCCCACGACCTGGCCGAGACCGCGAGCATTGCCGACTACATTTATGTGGTGGGCGATGGTCAGGTGTTGGGGCAGGGGACACCGGACGAGTTGATGAACTCGGATGAACCGCGCATTCGCCAGTTCATGACCGGCGAACCCGACGGCCCGGTTCCGTACCACTTTCCAGCGACGGATTACCGCGCAGATCTTCTGGGGAAGCGCTGATGCGCAGAATTTCATTGATAGAGCGCGTTCGCCGCTTCGGCCAGGCCGGCATCGATGTGTTGGCGGTGTTCGGGCGTTCGAGCTTGTTCCTGTTTCATGCCTTGCTTGGTCGGGGCGGCATCGGTGGCGGTTTCGGGCTGCTGGTCAAGCAGTTGCATTCGGTGGGCGTGATGTCCCTGGTGATCATCGTGGTCTCCGGGGTGTTCATCGGCATGGTGCTGGCGCTGCAGGGGTTCAATATTCTTTCCAGCTATGGTTCGGAGCAGGCTGTCGGGCAGATGGTTGCCCTGACGCTGCTGCGTGAACTGGGGCCGGTGGTGACCGCCTTGCTGTTCGCTGGGCGCGCAGGTTCGGCGTTGACCGCCGAAATCGGCAACATGAAATCCACCGAGCAGTTGTCCAGCCTGGAAATGATCGGGGTCGACCCGCTCAAGTACATCATTGCGCCACGTTTGTGGGCCGGCTTCATTTCCCTGCCGGTGCTGGCGATGATCTTCAGCGTGGTGGGTATCTGGGGCGGCTCGTGGGTGGCGGTCGACTGGCTGGGAGTCTATGAGGGCTCCTACTGGTCGAACATGCAGAACAGCGTGACGTTTACCGAGGACGTGCTCAACGGGATCGTCAAAAGCATCGTCTTTGCCTTTGTGGTGACCTGGATCGCCGTATTCCAAGGCTATGACTGCGAACCCACTTCCGAGGGGATCAGTCGTGCCACTACCAAGACCGTTGTATATGCCTCGTTGGCAGTACTCGGCCTGGACTTTATTCTGACCGCCTTGATGTTTGGAGATTTCTGATGCAAAACCGCACCCTGGAAATCGGTGTCGGCCTTTTCTTGCTGGCTGGCATCCTGGCTTTGCTTTTGTTGGCGTTGCGGGTCAGTGGCCTGTCCCCGAGTCCGAGCACCGACACCTATAAACTTTACGCCTACTTCGACAATATCGCCGGTTTGACGGTCAGAGCAAAGGTGACCATGGCCGGTGTGACCATCGGCAAGGTCACGGCCATCGATCTGGATCGCGACAGTTTTACCGGTCGGGTGACCATGCAGCTGGAAAAACGCATCGATAATCTGCCGGCGGACTCCACTGCATCTATCCTGACCGCTGGCCTGTTGGGCGAGAAGTACATCGGTATCAGCGTGGGCGGGGAAGACACCCTGCTCAAGGATGGTGGAACCATCCATGACACGCAGTCATCGCTGGTGCTCGAAGACCTGATCGGTAAATTTCTGCTCAATACCGTTAGCAAAGAAGCTAAATGAGGAACAGTTAAATGATCTCTACCTTGCGACGTGGCCTGTTGGTAATGCTCGCGGTGTTTCCGTTGGTGTCCCATGCCGCAGCGGCGCCTTCGGCGCACGATCTGGTGCAGGACACAACCAACCGTATGCTCGCGGACCTGGCGGCAAACAAAGAGAAGTACAAGCAGGACCCGCAGGACTTCTATACGGCGCTGGACAATATCGTCGGGCCGGTTGTGGATGCCGAGGGTATTTCCAAGAGCATCATGACGGTCAAGTACTCGCGTAAAGCTACGCCTGCGCAGATGAAAACCTTCGAAGAAAACTTCAAGAAGGGCCTGTTCCAGTTCTATGGCAATGCCTTGCTTGAGTACAACAACCAGGGCATCACCGTTGATCCGGCCAAAGACGAGTCGGGCGACCGTACCAGCGTCGGTATGACCGTCAAGGGCAGCAGCGGCGCTATCTATCCAGTGTCCTACACGCTGGAAAAGATCAACGGCGAGTGGAAACTGCGTAACGTCATCATCAACGGCATCAACATCGGCAAACTGTTCCGCGATCAGTTCGCCGATGCGATGCAGCGCAATGGCAATGACCTGGACAAGACCATCAACGGTTGGGCCGGGGAAGTCGCCAAGGCCAAGGAAGCCACCGACAACAAGCCAGGGCAGTCAGCCCAATGAGTGAGTCGGCAGTCCAGATGGACGAAGCGGGCGAGTTGCGACTCAGTGGCGTGCTGGATTACCGCACCGGCCCTGGCCTGCGCGAGCAGGGCAAGGCGCTGATCAAGGCCAGCAAGGCTACGGCGCTGGTGGTCGATTGCTCGGCGGTGACCAAGTCCAGCAGTGTCGGTTTGTCGTTACTGCTGTGCTTTATCCGCGATGCGCAGGCGGCCGGCAAGGCCCTGAGCATCCACGGGATGCCGGAAGACATGCGTGAAATCGCTCAGGTCAGTGAGCTGACCGAGCTGTTGGCGCATCACTAACCCGCATCTATAAGGAAGCCCCCCGTCAGAGTCCTGCTCCGCGGGGTTCGCAGGCGCGGGGCTTTTTTGTATGATGTCCGACCCGCGCGCACAGGGCGCCGATTGAGGTTGAGCATGCAGGCCAACGAAGTTAAGAGCTTTCTTGAAGGAAAGCTGCCCGGAACGAAAGTAGAAGTCGAGGGCGAAGGCTGCAATTTCCAGCTGAACGTGATTAGCGATGAACTGGCGGCGTTGAGCCCGGTCAAGCGTCAGCAGCAGGTCTATGCCCATTTGAACCCGTGGATCGTCGATGGCAGCATCCATGCGGTCACTATGAAATTTTTCAGCAGCGCGGCCTGGGCCGAGCGCACCTGAGCCCAAGGGCGTCGAGATTCTTATGGATAAATTGATTATTACTGGCGGTGCTCGTCTTGATGGCGAAATCCGTATCTCCGGGGCAAAGAACTCTGCCCTGCCGATCCTGGCGGCCACCTTGCTGTGCGATGGCCCGGTGACCGTGGCCAACCTGCCGCACCTGCACGACATCACCACCATGATCGAGCTGTTCGGACGCATGGGCATCGAGCCTGTGATCGACGAGAAACTCGCCGTCGAGATCGACCCGCGCACCATCAAGACCCTGGTCGCACCGTACGAACTGGTTAAAACCATGCGTGCGTCGATCCTGGTGCTGGGCCCGATGGTTGCCCGTTTCGGTGAAGCCGAAGTCGCCTTGCCTGGCGGTTGCGCCATTGGTTCGCGCCCGGTTGACCTGCACATTCGTGGCCTGGAAGCCATGGGCGCAGTCATCGACGTCGAAGGCGGCTACATCAAGGCCAAGGCGCCTGAAGGCGGCCTGCGCGGTGCGCACTTCTTCTTCGATACGGTCAGTGTGACCGGTACCGAAAACATCATGATGGCCGCGGCCCTGGCCAAGGGTCGCAGCGTCCTGCAAAACGCCGCTCGCGAACCTGAAGTGGTCGACCTGGCGAACTTCCTGAACGCCATGGGCGCCAAGGTTTCCGGCGCCGGTACCGATACCATCACCATCGATGGCGTCGAGCGTCTGCACACCACCACGTATAAAGTGATGCCAGACCGTATCGAAACCGGTACCTACCTGGTTGCCGCTGCCGTGACCGGTGGTCGCGTGAAGGTCAAGGACACTGATCCGACCATCCTCGAAGCCGTTCTGGAAAAACTCCGTGAGTCCGGTGCCGAAATCACCTGCGGAGAAGACTGGATCGAGCTGAACATGCACGGCAAGCGTCCGAAAGCCGTCAACGTGCGGACCGCTCCGTACCCGGCGTTCCCGACCGACATGCAGGCGCAGTTCATCTCCCTCAACGCCATTGCCGAAGGCACCGGTGCGGTGATCGAGACAATCTTCGAAAACCGCTTCATGCACGTCTACGAACTGCACCGCATGGGCGCCAAGATCCAGGTCGAAGGCAACACCGCCATCGTCACCGGCACCGAAAAACTCAAGGGCGCGCCAGTGATGGCGACCGACCTGCGTGCTTCGGCCAGCCTGGTGATCTCGGCCCTGATCGCCGAAGGCGACACCCTGATCGACCGCATCTACCACATAGACCGTGGCTACGAGTGCATCGAAGAAAAACTGCAGATGCTGGGCGCCAAGATCCGTCGCGTTCCGGGCTAGACCCTGCTGCATGGGCATAAGGACGTGCCCGTTGATTTGTTGAAGTCGAGCCGTTTTCGGCTCGATGTGTGTCCGGCGCCATTTGCGACCGGGCATGAGTACCTTGATAAGGACTGACGTTTCCCATGTTGACCATCGCACTGTCCAAGGGCCGCATCCTTGACGACACCCTGCCGCTTCTGGCTGAAGCGGGCATCGTGCCGACCGAGAATCCGGACAAGAGCCGCAAGCTGATCATTCCCACGACCCAGGAAGATGTACGCCTGCTGATCGTGCGTGCCACCGACGTGCCGACTTACGTCGAGCATGGTGCCGCCGACCTCGGTGTCGCCGGTAAAGATGTGCTGATGGAATATGGCGGCCAGGGCCTGTACGAGCCACTGGACCTGCAAATTGCCCAGTGCAAGCTGATGACTGCCGGCAAGGTCGGCGCGGTCGAGCCCAAGGGCCGCCTGCGCATCGCCACCAAGTTCGTCAACGTTGCCAAGCGCTATTACGCTGAACAGGGTCGTCAGGTCGACATCATCAAGCTGTACGGCTCGATGGAGCTGGCACCGCTGATCGGTCTGGCAGACAAGATCATCGACGTGGTCGACACCGGTAACACGCTGCGGGCCAACGGCCTGGAGCCACAGGATTTCATTGCCGCCATCAGCTCCCGGCTGATCGTCAACAAAGCTTCGATGAAGATGCAGCACGCCCGTATCCAGGCGTTGATCGACACCCTGCGCAAGGCAGTGGAGTCTCGACACCGCGGCTGATTCACCTGCGCGACGTTAAGTCGCGCCCGTCTATCCGCCTCATAGCCAGAATTCTCAGGTGCCCAAGCGGAAACGACTGCTAAGTTAGGGCGCCTGAGTTTTTGCCATTCCTATGAGGCTCTCGCTATGACCGCACCGACTGCAATTCGCCGACTCAACGCTGCTGACCCGGATTTCGCGCATCATCTGGATCATCTGCTGAGCTGGGAAAGTGTGTCTGACGACTCGGTCAATCAGCGGGTGCTGGACATCATCAAGGCCGTGCGTGAGCGTGGCGACGCGGCACTGGTGGACTTTACCCGCCAGTTCGACGGCCTGGACGTGAAGTCCATGGCCGACCTGATCCTGCCGCGCGAGCGGCTGGAGCTGGCGCTGACCCGCATCTCCGTGCCTCAGCGCGAAGCCCTGGAAGTCGCCGCGGCTCGCGTGCGCAGCTATCACGAAAAACAGAAGCAGGATTCCTGGAGCTACACCGAGGCCGACGGCACCGTGCTGGGCCAGAAGGTCACGCCACTGGATCGCGCCGGCCTGTATGTACCGGGCGGCAAGGCTTCGTACCCGTCGTCGGTGTTGATGAACGCGATTCCGGCCAAGGTCGCCGGCGTGACCGAAGTAGTCATGGTGGTGCCGACCCCGCGCGGTGAAATCAACGAACTGGTGCTGGCCGCTGCCTGCATCGCCGGCGTCGACCGCGTGTTCACCATCGGTGGCGCTCAAGCCGTTGCGGCATTGGCTTACGGCACCGAAAGCGTGCCGAAAGTCGACAAGGTCGTCGGCCCGGGCAACATCTATGTCGCTACCGCCAAGCGCCACGTGTTCGGCCAGGTCGGTATCGACATGATCGCCGGTCCCTCCGAGATCCTCGTGGTGTGCGACGGCCAGACCGATCCGGACTGGATCGCCATGGACCTGTTCTCCCAGGCCGAGCACGACGAAGACGCCCAGGCAATCCTGGTCAGCCCCGACGCCGAGTTCCTCGACAAGGTCGCCGCCAGCATCACCAAGCTGATGCCGACCATGGAGCGCGCCGCGATCATCGAAACCTCAATCAATGGCCGTGGTGCACTGATCAAGGTTCGCGACATGGAGCAAGCCATCGAAGTGGCCAACCGCATCGCGCCGGAGCACCTCGAATTGTCCGTTGCCGATCCACAAGCCTGGCTGCCGCAGATCCGCCACGCCGGTGCGATCTTCATGGGGCGTCACACCAGCGAAGCCTTGGGCGACTACTGCGCCGGTCCCAACCACGTTTTGCCGACCTCCGGTACTGCGCGCTTCTCTTCGCCGCTGGGTGTGTATGACTTCCAGAAACGTTCGTCGATCATCTTCTGCTCCGAGCAGGGGGCGTCCGTACTGGGCAAGACCGCTTCCGTGCTGGCCCGTGGCGAGTCGCTGACTGCCCACGCCCGCAGCGCCGAATATCGCATCGTTGACGACAAGCAGGGGAACTGAACATGAGTAAATTCTGGAGCCCGTTCGTCAGGAATCTGGTGCCTTACGTGCCGGGCGAACAGCCGAAACTGGCGAAGCTGGTGAAGCTCAACACCAACGAAAACCCGTACGGTCCATCGCCGAAAGCCTTGGCTGCGATGCAAACCGAACTCAATGACAACCTGCGCCTGTACCCGGACCCGAACAGCGATCTGCTGAAGAACGCGGTCGCCAAATACTACGGCGTGCAGGGCAACCATGTGTTCCTCGGCAACGGTTCCGATGAAGTGCTGGCGCACATCTTCCACGGTTTGCTGCAGCACGATCAGCCGCTGCTGTTCCCGGACATCAGCTACAGCTTCTACCCGGTCTACTGCGGGTTGTACGGCATCAAGTTCGACGCGGTGCCGCTGGACGAGCAGTTCCGGATCAACCCGGCGGACTACGCCAAACCGAATGGCGGGATCATCTTCCCTAACCCGAACGCACCGACCGGCTGCCTGTTGGCGCTGGAGGCGGTGGAGCAGATTCTCAAGGCAAGCCCGGATTCGGTGGTGGTGGTGGATGAGGCCTACATCGACTTCGGCGGTGAGACGGCAATCACCCTGGTGGACCGTTATCCGAACCTGCTGGTAACCCAGACCCTGTCCAAGTCCCGCTCCCTGGCCGGTCTGCGGGTCGGCCTGGCGGTCGGCCATCCAGACCTGATCGAGGCGCTGGAGCGGATCAAGAACAGCTTCAACTCCTATCCGCTGGATCGCATGGCGAATGTCGGCGCTGCCGCGGCGTTCGAAGATCGCGAGTATTTCGACAAGACCTGCCGGTTGGTGATCGAGAGTCGCGAGAAGGTCGTTGCACAGCTGGAGGATAAGGGTTTTGAAGTGCTGCCATCGGCGGCGAACTTCATATTCGCCCGTCACCCCCGGCACGATGCGGCGGGGCTTGCGGCGAAGCTGCGTGAGCAAGGCGTGATCGTGCGGCACTTCAAGCAGGAGCGGATTGCCCAGTTCCTGCGGATTTCCATCGGCACGCCTGAGCAGAATCAGGCGCTGATCGACGGCCTCGGCGACCTCTAAAACCAGGCACGACCCTGTGGGAGCGAGCAAGCTCGCTCCCACAGTAGTTTTGGGCGCTACGTTACTCTTCTTCTTTATCCTTGACCGGAGCCGGCGGCGGACGCAGGCCGACTTCCGCCGTGAGCTTGAGCTCCTTGCCGTTGCGCATCACCTGGATTGCGACCTTGTCGGTCGGCTTGATCCGCGCCACCTGATTCATTGAGCGACGGCCATCACCGGCCGGTTCGCCATCGATGGCAAGAATCACATCACCCAGTTGCAGGCCGGCCTTCTGTGCCGGACCGTCGCGGAAGATCCCCGCCACGACAATGCCAGGACGCCCGGACAAGCCGAACGACTCGGCCAGTTCCTGGGTCAGCGGCTGCACTTCGATACCCAACCAGCCACGAATCACCTGGCCGTGCTCGATGATCGACTTCATCACTTCCATCGCCAGCTTCACCGGGATCGCGAAACCAATGCCCTGGGAGCCCCCGGACTTGGAAAAGATCGCCGTGTTGATGCCGGTCAGGTTGCCGATGGCATCCACCAGCGCACCGCCTGAGTTGCCCGGGTTGATCGCCGCATCGGTCTGGATGAAGTCTTCGTAGTTGTTCAGGCCCAGTTGGTTGCGCCCGGTGGCACTGATGATGCCCATGGTCACGGTCTGGCCGACGCCGAACGGGTTGCCGATGGCCAGCGCGACGTCGCCGATGCGAATGTTGTCGGAACGCCCCACGGTGATCGACGGCAGGTTTTTCAGGTCGATTTTCAGAACCGCGAGGTCAGTCTCAGGGTCGCTGCCGATCACCCGCGCCAGGGTTTCCCGGCCGTCCTTGAGCGCCACCACGATCTGGTCGGCGCCGCTGGTCACGTGGTTGTTGGTCAGGATGTAGCCTTCCGGGCTCATGATCACGCCGGAACCGAGGCTCGACTCCATGCGTTTCTGCTTGGGCGAGTTATCGCCGAAGAAACGACGGAACTGCGGATCTTCGAACAACGGATGGTTGGGTTTGTTGATGACTTTGGTGGTGTAGAGGTTCACCACCGATGGCGCCGCGGTGGATACCGCTTCGGCATAAGACACCGGGCCCTGCTGCATGCTGGTGGTTTGCGGCGCTTGTTGCAGATTGACGTCGAGGCTCGGGAGCCCGACCCACTGCGGGTAACGCTGGATTATCAAAAGAGCGACAAGCACGCCGGCCAACAGCGGCCAGCCGGAAAAACGCAGCGCCTTGAGCATTAAGCAGTTCCTGAGAGAGTTGCAGGCGGTATGAGACCGCTCATAATGACGCGCATTATACGAGGCCGCACGCGCCTCTGAACGGGATATTTAGGAGTCTTTTATGGCCGTCGCCCTGAGCACCCTGGTCGAAGAAGCCGACCGCTACCTCAACAGCGCAAGAATCGCCGATTATTGCCCCAACGGCCTGCAGGTCGAGGGGCGGCCGCAAGTGATGCGCATTGTCAGTGGCGTCACCGCCAGCCAGGCCTTGCTCGATGCGGCCGTGGAAGCCAATGCCGACCTGGTGCTGGTGCATCATGGCTACTTCTGGAAAGGCGAGAACCCGTGCATCACCGGCATGAAGCAGCGCCGCTTGAAGACCCTGCTCAAACACGATATCAGCCTGTTGTCCTATCACCTGCCGCTGGACCTGCACCCGGACGTCGGCAATAACGTGCAGCTCGCGAAGCAGCTCGACATTACCGTCGAAGGTCCGCTGGACCCGGACAACCTGAAGATTGTCGGCCTGGTCGGCTCGCTGAATGAGCCGATGATGCCCCGGGATTTCGCCCGCCGTGTGCAGGAAGTGATGGGGCGTGAGCCGCTGTTGATCGAAGGCGGCGCCATGATCCGCCGCGTCGGCTGGTGCACCGGTGGTGGCCAGGGTTACATCGATCAGGCCATTCTGGCCGGTGTCGATCTGTATCTCAGTGGCGAGGCTTCCGAGCAAACCTTCCACAGTGCCCGGGAAAACAACATCAGCTTCATCGCCGCCGGTCACCATGCCACCGAGCGCTACGGCGTTCAGGCGCTGGGGGATTATCTGGCCCGTCGGTTTGCGCTGGAGCACATCTTCATCGATTGTCCGAATCCGATTTGACTCTGTCCGCAATGTGATCGCTCCCGTAGGAGCTGCCGAAGGCTGCGATCTTTTGATCTTGAAAAATCAACGTCAAAAAATCGCAGCCTTCGGCGGCTCCTACGTAGGGTGGGCATCCCAAACGGGCAGGCATATTCATATGCTCTTTCGATCTAGTTAGCGTCCTGATTAGAAGAGGTCGCTGTGCTAGGATCCCCGCTCGAACACGGCCCGCTGGCCGTTCATAAGAAAGCTTTCGTGAGTAGCCATGGTCGACAAACTGACGCATCTGAAACAGCTGGAGGCGGAAAGCATCCACATCATCCGCGAGGTGGCCGCCGAGTTCGACAACCCGGTGATGCTGTACTCCATCGGTAAAGACTCCGCCGTGATGCTGCATCTGGCACGCAAGGCGTTCTTCCCGGGCAAGCTGCCGTTTCCGGTGATGCACGTCGACACTCGCTGGAAATTCAAGGAGATGTACAGCTTCCGCGACAAGATGGTCGCCGAGCTGGGCCTCGACCTGATCACCCACGTCAATCCTGACGGCGTGGCGCAGGACATCAACCCGTTCACCCACGGCAGCGCCAAGCACACCGACATCATGAAGACCGAGGGCCTGAAGCAGGCACTCGACAAGTATGGTTTCGACGCAGCATTCGGTGGCGCCCGTCGCGATGAAGAGAAATCCCGCGCCAAAGAGCGCGTGTACTCGTTCCGCGACAGCAAGCACCGCTGGGACCCGAAGAACCAGCGTCCCGAGCTATGGAACGTCTACAACGGCAAGGTCAACAAGGGCGAGTCGATCCGCGTCTTCCCGCTGTCGAACTGGACCGAGCTGGACATCTGGCAGTACATCTATCTTGAAGGCATCCCGATCGTTCCGCTGTACTTCGCCGCCGAGCGTGAAGTCATCGAGAAGAACGGCACGCTGATCATGATCGACGACGAGCGCATCCTCGAGCACCTGAGCGATGAAGACAAAGCGCGCATCGTCAAAAAGAAAGTGCGTTTCCGTACCCTTGGTTGCTACCCGTTGACGGGCGCGGTGGAGTCCGAGGCCGAAAGCCTCACGGACATCATTCAGGAAATGCTCCTGACGCGAACTTCCGAGCGCCAGGGCCGTGTCATCGACCACGATGGCGCCGGCTCCATGGAAGACAAAAAACGTCAGGGTTATTTCTAAGGGGTTGTCATGTCGCACGTATCTGATTTGATCAGCGAGGACATCCTCGCCTACCTGGGCCAGCACGAACGTAAAGAGCTGCTGCGCTTTCTGACCTGCGGTAACGTCGACGACGGCAAGAGCACCCTGATCGGGCGCCTGCTGCACGACTCCAAGATGATCTACGAAGATCACCTGGAAGCCATTACCCGCGACTCGAAAAAAGTCGGCACCACCGGTGAAGACATCGACCTGGCGCTGCTGGTCGACGGCCTGCAGGCCGAGCGTGAGCAAGGCATCACCATCGATGTCGCGTACCGCTATTTCTCCACCGCCAAGCGCAAATTCATCATCGCCGACACCCCGGGCCATGAGCAGTACACCCGCAACATGGCCACCGGTGCCTCCACCTGCGACCTGGCGATCATCCTGGTCGATGCACGTTACGGCGTGCAGACCCAGACCCGTCGCCACAGCTTCATTGCCTCGTTGCTGGGCATCAAGCACATAGTCGTCGCCATCAACAAGATGGACCTCAAGGGCTTCGACCAGGGCGTGTTCGAGTCGATCAAGGCCGACTACCTGCAGTTTGCCGAAGGCTTGAAGCTCAAGCCGACCAGCATGCACTTCGTGCCGATGTCGGCTTTGAAGGGCGACAACGTGGTGAACAAGTCCGAGCGCTCGCCGTGGTACACCGGCCAGTCGCTGATGGAAATTCTCGAGACCGTGGAAGTGGCGGGCGATCGCAACTTCACCGACCTGCGTTTCCCGGTGCAGTACGTCAACCGTCCGAACCTGAACTTCCGTGGCTTCGCCGGTACGCTGGCCAGTGGCATCGTCAAGAAAGGCGACGAAGTCGTGGTGCTGCCGTCGGGCAAGAGCAGCCGCGTGAAGTCCATCGTCACCTTCGAAGGTGAACTGGAGCACGCCGGTCCCGGTCAGGCAGTCACGCTGACCATGGAAGACGAAATCGATATCTCCCGTGGCGATCTGTTGGTTCACGCCGACAACGTGCCGCCGGTGACCGACAGCTTCGAAGCGATGCTGGTGTGGATGGCTGAAGAGCCGATGCTGCCGGGCAAGAAATACGACATCAAGCGCGCCACCAGTTACGTGCCGGGCTCTATCGCCAGCATCGTCAACAAGGTCGACGTGAACACCCTGGAAGAAGGTCCGGCCAGCGCGTTGCAGCTCAACGAAATCGGCAAGGTCAAGATCGCGCTCGATGCGCCGATTGCCCTCGACGGTTACGACAGCAACCGCACCACCGGCGCCTTCATCATCATCGACCGCCTGACCAACGGCACCGTTGGCGCGGGCATGATCGTCGCCCAGCCTTTGGCCCATGGCACCAGCACACACCACGGCAAACTGGCCCACGTCGCCACCGAAGAACGCGCACAGCGCTTCGGCCAGCAACCGGCCACCGTGCTGTTCAGCGGCTTGTCGGGCGCGGGCAAAAGCACCCTGGCATATGCCGTTGAACGCAAGTTGTTCGACATGGGCCGTGCGGTGTTCGTACTCGATGGCCAGAACCTGCGTCACGACCTGAACAAAGGTCTGCCACAGGATCGCGCCGGGCGTACCGAGAACTGGCGTCGTGCCGCGCACGTTGCGCGTCAGTTCAACGAAGCGGGTCTGCTGACCCTCGCTGCGTTCGTTGCCCCGAGTGCCGAAGGGCGTGAACAGGCCCGTGAGCTGATCGGCAAGGAGCGTCTGTTGACGGTCTACGTCCAGGCTTCGCCAAGCGTCTGCGCCGAGCGTGATCCGCAAGGTTTGTACGCGGCGGCGGGGGATAACATCCCGGGCGAGTCCTTCCCGTACGACGTGCCGCTGGATGCCGACCTGGTGATCGACACCCAGTCCGTGTCCCTGGAAGAAGGCGTCAAGCAAGTGCTGGGTCTGCTGCGTGAGCGTGGTGCGATCTAAGCCTTAGCTGCAAAATGAAAAACCCGCCGATGAGTGATCATCGGCGGGTTTTTTGTGTCTTTCAGATCGTCAAAAGATCGCAGCCTTCGGCAGCTCCTACATTGGTTCGGCGTACATCCTGTAGGAGCTGCCGAAGGCTGCGATCTTTTGATCTTAAATCTGCGGATACTCGCGATGCATCTGTTCCAGCAACGCATCCTTGTCCTGCCACAACTGATTGATCCAGCCCTGGAACTGCAGGCGGTATTCGCCGTCCTGGTCATAGTTCTTGCCAATGAATTGCGGCGGAATCTTCAGCTCTTCAAAGTGCACCACCACATCCGCCACGTTCCCGCACAGCAAGTCCCAGAAACCCGGGCGCCCGGCGGGGTAGTGGATGGTCACGTTGACCAGGGATTCAAGCTGCTCGCCCATCGCATCCAGCACAAAGGCAATGCCGCCGGCCTTGGCCTTGAGCAGGTACTTGAAGGGTGACTGCTGTTGCTTGTGCTTGCCCTCGGTGAAGCGCGTGCCTTCGACGAAGTTGAAAATGCCCACCGGGTTGTCGCGAAATTTCGCACAGGTCTTGCGGGTGGTTTCCAGGTCCTTGCCTTTCTTCTCCGGGTGCTTCTCCAGATAGGCCTTGGAGTAGCGCTTCATGAACGGAAAGCCCAGCGCCCACCAGGCCAGCCCGATCACCGGAACCCAGATCAGCTCCTGCTTGAGGAAGAACTTCAGCGGCTGAATGCGCCGGTTGAGCACGTATTGCAGCACCAGGATGTCGACCCAGCTCTGGTGGTTGCTGGTAATCAGGTACGAGTGCTGATAGTCGAGGCCTTGCAGGCCGCTGATATGCCAGCGCGTGCGGCGTACCAGGTTCATCCAGCCTTTGTTGAGGCTGATCCAGGCTTCGTGGGTATGGCTCATCAGCCAGCCCGCGAGGCGCTGGGTGAGGGCGAACGGCAGTACCTTGACGAGTGCCACGCAGAACAGGAACGAACAGAGCAAAATCGTGTTCAGTGCCAACAGCAGCGAGGCGATCACGCCCCGCAACGGGGCGGGTAGGAAGTCCAGCATTTACACATCCATAGGTCGGTTGGCGGCTTGGATCGCGGTCAGGGCGATGGTGTAGACGATGTCATCGACCTGCGCGCCGCGGGGCAAATCGTTCACCGGTTTGCGCAAGCCTTGCAGCATCGGCCCGAGGCTGACGCAGTCGGCACTGCGCTGTACGGCCTTGTGCGTGGTATTGCCGGTGTTGAGGTCTGGGAACACGTAAACCGTGGCACGACCGGCCACCTGACTGTTCGGCGCCAATTGCCGGGCCACGCTTTCGTTGGCGGCGGCGTCGTACTGCAGGGGGCCGTCGATCAGCAGCGAGTGCTGTTGCTCATGGGCGAGCAGGGTCGCTTCGCGGACCTTCTCGACTTCTTCGCCGCTGTCCGACTCGCCGCTGGAGTAGCTGATCATCGCCACCCGTGGCGTGATGCCGAAGGCGGCGGCCGAGTCAGCGCTTTGCAGGGCGATCTCGGCCAGTTCGCTGGCGCTCGGGTGCGGGTTCATCACGCAGTCGCCGTAGACCAGCACCTCTTCCGGGAACAGCATGAAAAACACCGAAGACACCAAGGTGCAGCCGGGTGCGGTTTTGATCAGTTGCAGGGCCGGGCGGATGGTGTTGGCGGTGGTGTTGATCACGCCCGACACGAGGCCGTCGACTTCATCCAGGGCCAGCATCATGGTGCCGATCACCACGGTGTCTTCCAGTTGTTGCTCGGCCATCGGCGCGTTGAGGCTTTTGCTTTTGCGCAGCGCGACCATGGGTTCGACATAGCGCTCGCGGATCGAGTCCGGATCGATGATTTCCAGTCCCGGCGGCAACTCGATGCCCTGGGCGCGGGCGACGGCCTGCACGTCCTCGGGCTTGGCCAGCAACACACAGCGAGCGATGCCACGGGCCTGGCAGATCGCGGCGGCCTGCACGGTCAGCGGCTCACTGCCTTCGGGCAGCACAATACGCTTGTTGGCCGCCTGCGCACGCTGGATCAATTGATAGCGGAACACCGCTGGCGACAGGCGCATTTCCCGTGGCGTACCGCAGCGTTGGTGCAGCCAGTTGGCATCGAGATGGCCAGCGATGAAATCGGTGATGATTTCGGCGCGCTCGCGATCGTCGATGGGGATTTCCTTGTTCAGGCCGTTGAGCAGGTTGGCGGTGTCATAGGAGCCGGTACTCACCGACAGCACCGGCAACCCGGCCTGCAGGGCGCCACGGCACAGGTCCATGATGCGCGGGTCGGGCAGGGTGTCGCTGGTCAGCAGCAGGCCGGCCAGCGGTACACCGTTCAAGGCCGCGAGGCTGACGGCGAGGATGATGTCGTCGCGGTCGCCAGGAGTCACCACCAGCACGCCGGGCTTGAGCAACTCCACGGTGTTGCGCATGGTGCGGGCGCAAATGATGATCTTGGTCATGCGCCGGGTTTCGTAATCACCGGCGTTGAGCACTTGCGCGCCCATCAGGTCGGCAACGTCGCGGGTGCGCGGGGCGTTCAGTTCCGGCTGGAACGGAATGCAGCCGAGCAAGCGGAAATCACCGCTGCGCAGCAACGGCGAATGCTCCTTCAGGCGCGTGGCGAAGGCTTCCATGCTTTCCTCGGTCTTGACCTTGTTGAGGATCACACCGAGGACTTTCGGATCTTTCGGGCCGCCAAACAATTGCGCCTGCAACTCGACGCGACCGGAGAGTTCGGTCAGCACTTCGTTTTCCGGCGCCGAGACCAGGATCACTTCGGCGTCGAGGCTCTTGGCCAGGTGCAGGTTGACCCGCGCGGCGTAACTGGCGCTGCGGGTCGGTACCATGCCTTCGACAATCAGCACGTCCTTGCCGATGGCCGCCTGCTGATAAAGGGCGATGATTTCTTCGAGCAACTCATCGAGCTGACCGTCGCCGAGCATGCGCTCGACATGGGCCAGGCCCAGGGGCTGGGGCGGTTTCAAACCGTGGGTACGCGCCACCAGTTCGGTGGAACGTTCCGGGCCGGTGTCGCCCGGATGCGGCTGGGCAATCGGCTTGAAAAAACCGACCTTGAGGCCGGCGCGCTCAAGGGTACGCACCAGCCCGAGGCTGATGGAGGTCAGACCCACACCAAAATCGGTGGGCGCGATAAAAAAAGTTTGCATGCGGATTCTCTAAAGGTGCATTGCAAAGGCGATGACCTATAACTGGTCGTCTACCGAAATTCAGTCGCCAAGGTTATCGCTAACCGAGCCTTGTGCGCACCAACCACAATCAAAGGGTTGGCCTATTTTTTCCTGGCGCTGCGCAGGGTCCGTGACCCAGGCACGGGATTGCCATGGCGGCTGGTGCCGCAGGTGCTGGGTGTGGCCGCAGGAAAGCTCGGCCACCCAGTGCCCGTCCTCGTCCTGATGGAAGCCTGTGATCGTCGAATCCCGTCTGTCCGGGTTGTGTTCGCTTTCGGACGATTGCTTCGCTAAACTTGGCCTTTCAATCTTCTTATGCAAAAGGTCTCGCCCCATGCTGATCGCCGCCAATAAGGCTGTCTCCATCGACTATACCCTGACCAACGACGCTGGTGAGGTCATCGACAGCTCCGCCGGCGGCGCGCCGCTGGTCTACCTGCAAGGCGCAGGCAACATCATCCCGGGCCTGGAAAAGGCTCTGGAAGGCAAGGCTGTCGGCGACGAGCTGACCGTAGCCGTAGAACCTGAAGACGCTTACGGCGAATACGCTGCCGAACTGGTCAGCACCCTGAGCCGCAGCATGTTCGAAGGCGTCGACGAGCTGGAAGTGGGCATGCAGTTCCACGCCTCCGCTCCGGACGGCCAGATGCAGATCGTAACCATCCGTGATCTGGACGGCGACGACGTCACCGTCGACGGCAACCACCCGTTGGCCGGTCAGCGCCTGAATTTCCAGGTCAAGATCATCGACATCCGTGACGCCAGCCAGGAAGAAATCGCTCATGGCCACGTCCATGGCGAAGGTGGCCATCACCACTGATTTCTGCGCTAAGCTCAGATAACTGGAGAGGCGCCCTGTGGGCGCCTTTTTAGTCTGCGGCCGTCCCTGACGACACCGACAAGTGGCTGTTTCGAGAAGAACACGGGAATCTGGAGTACGCCATGAGTGCTTTTCACGACCTTAAATTGACAGCCCTGGATGGACAGGAGCTACCTCTGGCGCCTTTCAAAGGCCAAGTCGTACTGGTGGTCAACGTTGCCTCCAAATGCGGCCTGACCCCGCAGTACGCGGCGCTGGAAAACCTCTACCAGCAATTCAAGGCCAAGGGCTTCAGCGTCCTGGGCTTGCCGTGCAACCAGTTTGCCGGGCAGGAACCGGGGACCGAACAAGAGATCAAGGATTTCTGCAGCCTCAACTATGGCGTGACCTTTCCGTTGTCCAGCAAGCTGGAAGTCAACGGGCATGAGCGTCATCAGTTGTACCGTTTGCTGGCGGGCGAGGGCGCGGAGTTTCCCGGCGACATCACCTGGAACTTCGAGAAGTTCCTGTTGGGCAAGGACGGCCGTGTACTGGCTCGGTTCTCGCCGCGTACGGCGCCCGATGATCCGACCATCGTTCACGCGATTGAAAAAGCGCTGAGTTAAGCCAGAGATCAAGATCAGAGGATCGCAGCCTTCGGCAGCTCCTACGGCGAATGTGTACCCGTAGGAGCTGCCGAAGGCTGCGATCTTTTGCTTTCTGCCTTTTGACTCTTAATCACCGAAATCAATAATGCTGTTCAATGGGTTGGGCACTCCATATTATAACCGTCATAAAGTCATTCTTCCGTGGAGCGTCCCATGTCCGTCAAAGCCCTGTTCAAACCGTTCCACCTCGGCACCCTCGAATTGCCGACCCGTGTCGTCATGGCGCCGATGACCCGCTCCTTTTCCCCGGGCGGTGTGCCTAATTCCAAAGTGATCGAATACTACCGTCGTCGCGCCGCTGCGGGCGTCGGCCTGATCATCACCGAAGGCACCACCGTCGGTCACAAGGCTTCCAACGGCTATCCGAACGTTCCGCATTTCTACGGTGAAGCGGCCTTGGCCGGCTGGAAGAAAGTCGTCGACGCCGTTCACGCCGAAGGCGGCAAGATCGTTCCGCAGTTGTGGCACGTGGGCAGCGTGCGCCGGATCGGCACCGAGCCGGACGCCAGCGTGCCGGGTTATGGCCCGTCGGAAAAACTGAAGGAAGGCCAGGTCGTGGTGCACGGCATGACCAAACAGGACATCCAGGACGTGATCGCCGCGTTCGCCCAGGCTGCCAAGGATGCCCAGAGCATCGGCATGGACGGCGTGGAAATCCACGGAGCCCACGGTTATCTGGTGGATCAGTTCTTCTGGGAAGGCAGCAACCAGCGTACCGACGAATACGGCGGCAGCCTGGCCAACCGTTCGCGCTTCGCCATTGAGTTGATTCAGGCCGTGCGTGCCGCAGTCGGTGAAGGTTTTCCGATCATCTTCCGTTTCTCCCAGTGGAAGCAGCAGGACTACACCGCGCGTCTGGTGCAAACCCCGGAAGCCTTGGGCGAGTTCCTCAAGCCGTTGGCCGACGCCGGCGTGGATATTTTCCACTGCTCGACCCGCCGCTTCTGGGAGCCGGAGTTCGACGGTTCCGAGCTGAACCTGGCCGGCTGGACCCGCCAACTCACCGGTAAACCGACCATCACCGTGGGCAGCGTCGGCCTGGATGGCGAGTTCCTGCAGTTCATGGTCAACACCGACAAGGTCGCGCAGCCGGCCAGCCTGGAAAAACTGCTGGAGCGCCTGAACAACAACGAGTTCGACCTGGTGGCGGTCGGTCGTGCCTTGCTGGTGGACCCGGACTGGGCACAAAAAGTGCGCGACGGCCGTGAGGAAGACATTCTGCCGTTCAGCCGTGAGGCGTTGATGTCGCTGGTTTAAGCGGCGAGCGGGAAGGTCTCATCGCGAGCAAGCTCGCTCCCACAGGTTCTGCGGTGATCACCAATCATGTGTGAACCAAGAACCCTGTGGGAGCGGGCTTGCTCGCGAAGACCGACTCAAGAACACTGCAAAATCAAGGAACAATCGGTGCAATCGGCACCACCATCTCCCCGGTGCAGGCCCCGCGCAACTGCCCTTCGAACTGCTCGATGATCGTCGCCCAACCCTGGCGACTGGCATGTTGGCGTGCATTGAGGCGCACATTGCGCAAGGCTTCCCTTTCCTCCAGCAGCCATGCCGCTGCATCGCAGAACGCTTCTTCATCCCCCGGCATCGCCATCACACCGTTGTAGCCATGACGAATATGCTGGGCGGCTGCCGCCTGGTCGTAGGCCACCACGCCGAGCCCCGAAGCGAGTGCTTCAAGCACCACATTGCCAAAGGTTTCGGTCAGGCTTGGAAACAGAAACACGTCGCCCGAGGCGTAGTGACAGGCCAGGGCTTCACCCCGTTGGGTGCCGCAGAAAATCGCCTCGGGCATTTCGTTTTCCAGTTCCTGGCGCTGCGGGCCATCGCCGACCACGATCAGTTTCAGCGTGCGCTGTGGATAACTCGCCTTGAGGGTATTGAAGGTGCGCTTGAGCAAGCCGAGATTCTTTTCCGGGGCCAGGCGTCCGACATGAATGACGGCGATGTCTGCTTCGGCCAGTCCCCATTGCTCGCGCAGGGCACTCAAGCGTTTGGCCGGGTGAAACAATTCGCTGTCGACCCCACGGGACAGTAACGCCACTCGCTCGAACTGACGTCGCTCCAGTTCCAGGCGCTGGCTGACGCTGGGCACCAGGGTCATGGTCGAACGGTTATGGAACCAGCGCAGGTAGTGGGTCAGCAGGCGCGTGAGCAAACCAAACCCGTACTGGTTGGAATACTGCTGGAAATTGGTGTGGAAACCGCTGACCACGGAAATCCCCAGTCGCCGTGCCGCACGTAGCGCAGAGAGACCCAGCGGGCCCTCGGTGGCGATGTAGAGCACATCCGGGCGGTGACGCGTCCAGCGCCGCAGCAGTTTGTGCATCGACGACTGACCCCATTGCAGGCCGGGATAGCCCGGTAGCGGCCAGCCGCGGCACAGCAGCAATTCATCGTCGCTGCCCAACTGCTGGTCGCAGCCCTGACGTGGTCGCACCAGCTCCACTTGATGCCCGCGCGCGCGCAAACCGTCGCACAAGCGACCCAGGGTATTGGCCACGCCGTTGATTTCCGGTGGGAAGGTTTCGGTGATCAGGGTGATATGCAGAGCTGTCGTCATGACCCCAGTGTCGACCGGGGCCATGTCGTCAGTGTGACGTCAGGATGATGGATTTATGAATTAGCGCTGGGTCACCAGGTTTTCCGCGCCGCGTTCACGCACCCAGAACAGCGTCGCCCCGGCCACGGCCGCCGGCATCATCAGGATGTTGACCACCGGAATCAGCAGCACCAGGTACACGCTGCCGCCGAAGCTCATGCTCTGCCAGCGCTTCTGCCGCAGCCAGGCGAGCATTTCGTTCCAGCCCAGCTTGTGGTTGTCCGCCGGGTAGTCGATGTACTGGATCGCCATCATCCACACTCCGAACAATAGCCACAGCGGCGCGGCGATGATGTTCACCACCGGGATGAACGAGAGGATGAACAACCCGACTGCCCTGGGCAGGAAGTAGCCGAGCTTGCGCATTTCCCGGGCCAGGGTGCGCGGGATCATGGCGATCAGCTCACCCCAGCTGAAGGCCGGGAAATCATCGGTGCCGCGCACCACCACTTCGACTTTCTCCGCGAGGAAACCGTTGAACGGCGCGGCGATGATGTTGGCGAGCATGGTGAAGGTAAAGAACACCATGAACACTACAAGCACCACGAAAATCGGCCAGAGGATGTAGCTGAGAAAACTCAGCCAGTCGGGCAGGGAAGGCATCAAGGTATCGACCCACAGGCTGAATTGATGGCCGGCCAGGTAGATCAATCCGACGAACAGCACCAGGTTGATTGCCAGCGGCAACAGCACAAACAGACGCAGGCTGGGGCTCAGCACCAGCTTGAGGCCTTCGCGCAGGTATTGCGGGCCGGACAGGACAGGGGCGGGCATAAGAGGCTCCAGGCAGAGGGAAAACGCGCCGACCTTACCGGCTTTGCTTCACAGGCGAAAGCGCGATGGAGGTATCGACATTCACTGTAACAAAGACGTCGATATCATCGGCGAGATGGCATAGAGACCACCTATGAGCTGGATTGTTAAACCGTATTTCCTTAATCTTCGCCCCCTCGATACGCTGCACCCAATCTTTTTACAGGACGGTCGGGTTCAAGCCTTCCCCAAGTGCTTTCAACCGTTCTTTTTTATTCCAGCCGGCAATCCGGCGTTCCGCGCCAGGTATTCCGGGCCGGTCAACAGGAGCAGGTCATGTCTGAAGTCCGTCATTCGCGAGTGATTATTCTCGGTTCCGGCCCTGCCGGTTACAGCGCCGCGGTCTATGCCGCCCGTGCCAACCTCAAGCCGCTGCTGATCACCGGCATGCAGGCCGGCGGTCAACTGACCACCACCACCGAAGTCGACAACTGGCCGGGCGACGTCCACGGCCTGACCGGCCCGGCGCTGATGGAGCGGATGCGCGAGCACGCCGAGCGCTTTGAAACCGAGATCGTGTTCGATCACATCAATGCCGTCGACTTTGCTGCCAAGCCATACACCCTGACCGGCGACAGCGCGACTTACACCTGTGACGCGCTGATCATCGCCACTGGCGCCAGCGCTCGTTACCTGGGCCTGCCATCGGAAGAAGCGTTCATGGGCAAGGGCGTTTCGGCCTGCGCGACCTGCGACGGTTTCTTCTACCGCAACAAGCCTGTGGCTGTGGTCGGCGGCGGCAACACCGCTGTAGAAGAAGCCCTGTACCTGGCCAACATCGCCAGCAAAGTCACCCTGATCCACCGTCGCGAAACTTTCCGCGCCGAGAAGATCCTGATCGACAAGCTGAACGCCCGTGTTGCCGAAGGCAAGATCGAGCTGAAGCTGAACGCGACCCTGGACGAAGTACTGGGCGACAACATGGGCGTGACCGGTGCCCGCCTGAAGAACAACGACGGCAGCTTCGACGAAGTGACTGTCGACGGCGTGTTCATCGCTATCGGCCACACTCCGAACACTTCGC
This sequence comes from Pseudomonas sp. IT-P4, assembly GCF_949767755.1. NCBI lineage: Bacteria > Pseudomonadati > Pseudomonadota > Gammaproteobacteria > Pseudomonadales > Pseudomonadaceae > Pseudomonas > Pseudomonas sp. IT-P4. The sequence continues at coordinate 29,686 of NZ_CATKPX010000045.1, forward strand.
TGTTCGAAGGCCAGTTGACCTTGAAAGACGGTTACCTGGTAGTCCAGGGCGGCCGTGAAGGCAACGCCACTGCCACCAACCTCGAAGGTATCTTCGCCGCCGGTGACGTGGCTGACCACGTGTACCGTCAGGCCATCACCTCCGCTGGCGCCGGTTGCATGGCGGCACTGGATGCCGAACGTTACCTCGACGATCTGCAGAACGCTTGATTCTGCTTTCGTTGAACTGAAAAAACCGGCTTCGGCCGGTTTTTTTTGCCCGCGATTTACCACCCGATCACATTCCAGTGTGGGATTGTGTTCAGGTCAGTCTTGCCAGGCATGCCTCAAGGATGTCCAGCCCTTCCTCCAACACTGACGCCTCGATGGTCAGCGGCGCCAGCAGCCGGATGATGTGCCGCGATTTGCCGCTGGGCATCAGCAGCAGGCCCGCATCCCGCGCCAGGGCGAGCAGTTGGGTCAATTGCGCTGATGCGGGTGAGCCATCGGCGTTGATCAGCTCGATACCACGCATGGCGCCGACACCCGTCAGGCGTCCCAGGTACGGCGTCAGGTTGTTCGTGCGCCAGGTTGCATGGCGACCGACAATCGCTTCTTCCTGTTGGGAGCCCCAGGCATGCAGGTTGGCATCGGTCATTTCATCCAGGGTTGCCAGTGCCGCTGCGCAGGCGATGGGGTTGCCGGAGTAAGTGCCACCCAGCCCGCCCTTGGGCAGGTTGTCCAGCAGCGACTTGCGTCCGACCACCGCACCCAGCGGCACACCGCCGGCGATGCTTTTGCCGAGCAGGATCAGGTCCGGCTCGATGCCCAGCCGCGAGAACGCGAAGCGCTGTCCGGTTCGGCCGAAACCGGACTGGATTTCATCGGCGATCAGCACGATGCCCTTGTCGTCGCAGAACTTGCGCAGTGCCTGGGCGAACTCGACATCCATGGCCACGAAGCCCGCTTCGCCCTGCACCGGTTCGACGATAAAGCAGGCGACGTCTTCGACATCAATCTCGACGCTGAACAGGCGCTCCATGGCTTTGAGGGCCTCGGCACAGGTGACGCCGTTGTCCTGGCTGGGGAAGGGCAGGTGAAACACCGGCCCCGGCAGCACGCCGACTTTCTGTTTGTAGGGCGCGACTTTGCCATTGAGGTTGAGTGTCGCCAGGGTGCGGCCGTGGAAAGCGCCGTCGAAGGCAATTACAGCGGTGCGACCCGTTGCGCCACGGACGATCTTCAGCGCGTTCTCAGCCGCTTCGGCGCCACTGTTGGTCAGCATGCCGCTGACCGGGTAATCGACCGGGATAAAGGCGCTGAGGCGGTCCATCAAGTCGATGTAAGGCCTATGAGGCGCGGCGTTGAACGCGTAGTGGGTCAGTCGGGTGGCTTGTTCGCGAATGGCTTCGACGATGCGCGGATGGCAATGGCCGAGGTTTAGCACGCCGATGCCGCCGACAAAGTCGATATAGCGCTTGCCATCGGTGTCCCAGACCTCGGCATTCTTGCCGTGGCTGAGCGTGACAGGGTGAACGATGTTGATCGACTGGCTGATGGTTTCGCTGCGCATGGAGGATCGGCTCGGAAGAAGGAGGACTTCTTTTTATCTAAGCCGTGAGCGGTGGTACGGGGCAAACGAAATAAAGTTGCCGGGTCAATCTTAAAAGTCGGAATGTGCAGGGCGAAACAATAGAGATCAAAAGATCGCAGCCTTCGGCAGCTCCTACATTGAGGTTTGATTCCCTGTAGGAGCTGCCGAAGGCTGCGATCTTTTTGGTATCAGCGGCGGGTCAGTGGCTGCTGAGCGAATTTCACACCAGCCAGGCCATGGGCAATCAACGCGCGGATGTTGCCGTGGTCGCTGCCTTCAGGTGTGGCAACGACCGAACGGTAATGCTCGCCAAAAGCCAGCAGTGCTTCTTCATCGCTCAAGCCTTCGAGCAGCGCCAGGCCCAGGGTCTTGCACGAACCTTCGTTCTGTCCGGCCGCGTTTTCCACGCCACCGTTGTTGAACGCCTGAGGTTGGTAGTCGTAACCGGCGGCGATGAAGGCCAGGGTATCGGCGAAGGCGTGTTCGCCGGTCTTGAGGCTGGCACGCAGGGTGTTCAAATCACTCATTGGGTTTTCCTTTGGCGAACGCCGCTTGCTGGTCGGCGCTGGCTTCTTGCTGATATTGGGCTTTCCATTCGGCGTACGGCATGCCGTAAACCACTTCGCGGGCTTCGTCGAGGCTGACCTCGATCTGGCGGTCGTCGGCCGCCGCCTTGTACCACTTGGACAGGCAGTTGCGGCAAAAACCCGAGAGGTTCATCAGGTCGATGTTCTGTACATCCTTGCGGCTGTCCAGGTGGGCCACCAGCCGGCGAAAGGCGGCGGCTTCGAGTTCCAGGCGTTGTTGATCGGTCATGGCGGTCTCTGCGAGTCAGCTTCAAACGGCACGCTTGAAGCTGCAAGTTGGATGGCGGTGGCTGCAAGTTTACAGCCTGGCGCTTGTGGCTTGAAGCTAGCGGCTCGCTGCAAGCGTAATCGATACCGACTCGGCGAATCGCAGCGCGTGGGGCTTGTCGACCTCGACCTCGGCGTACAACACCGATGCGTTGGCCATCACCAGGTCGAGAATTTCCTGGGTCAGGCGTTCGAGCAGCGCAAAGCGGTTGCCTTCCACATGGGCGATGATCGCCTTGGTGATCGTGCGGTAGTTCAACGCGTGATCGATGTCGTTGTCCCGCACTGCTTCCTGGGCTGCGTACAGAATGGTGAGGTTGATCAGCACATCCTGCTTGTTGAGGATTTCATCCTCGTTGATGCCTATGAAGGTACGCAGGCCCAGGTCTTTGACCCGGATGCGTGCCATGCCTGGCTGAAGTTGTGGCATTGCTACTTGCTCCGTCCAATCAATTGCAGGAACTCCTGACGGGTGTTGCTCGACTCGCGGAAGGCGCCGAGCATCACCGAGGTGTTCATGGTCGAATTCTGTTTCTCGACGCCGCGCATCATCATGCACATGTGCTGTGCCTCGATGACCACTGCGACACCAGCCGCGCCGGTCACTTGCTGCACCGCGTCGGCGATTTGCCGGGTGAGGTTTTCCTGGATTTGCAGGCGCCGGGCGAACATGTCCACCAGCCGCGCGATCTTCGACAGACCCAGCACCTTGCCGGTTGGAATATAAGCCACATGCGCCTTGCCGATGAAGGGCAGGATGTGATGTTCGCAAAGCGAGTACAGCTCGATGTTGTCGACGATCACCATTTCATCGTTGTCGGAGGCGAACAGCGCGCCATTGACGATCTCTTCGACACTTTGCTCGTAACCATGGCAAAGGTACTGCATGGCTTTGGCCGCACGCGTCGGCGTATCGAGCAAACCCTCGCGGTCGGGGTTTTCACCGAGACCGATGAGGATCTCTCGATAATTCTGGGGCAGGGATAACGTCATGGGAAATCCTCGCGGGACACTATTTGATGTGCCTTCCGCCATTGACGGTCAGTGTGGTGCCGGTGACATAAGGGTTGTCGAGCAGGTAGCGCAGGCTCTGGTAGACCACTTCGCAGCCGGGTTCGATGCCCAGCGCGGACTTGGCCAGCGCCTTGGCGCGGTAGGCCGCGTCGTCCTCAGGGTTGAACAGTAGCAGGGCCGGCGCGATCCCGTTGACCTTGATGGCCGGCGCGTACCTGGCGGCGAAGGACAGGGTCAGGCTGTCGAGCCCGGCCTTGCTGGCGCAATAGCCGATGTGCTTGCTGCTGCCCTTGCGGGTCACGTCATCGCTGATGTGCACGATGTCGGCGGGGCTTGAGCGTTGCAACAGATCGGCGCAATGCAGGTTGATCAGGTAGGGCGCCAGCATGTGCACGCTGAACATGCGAGTGAATGCCGCGGCGTCGGTGTCCGGCGTTTCGGCCAGCCATTCGGAGGCGTTGTGGACAATCGCCCGCAAACAGTCGGTATGGGTTCTCAGTTCGCTGATGAAGGCGAGGATCCCGGCCTCGCTGGCGAAGTCCGCGAACACCGCGGTGGCCCCGAGGTCGCGCAGGGCTTGTACGCCGGGGCGCTCGCTGCGGTAACTGAATATCACCCGATGGCCATCTTCCAGCAATCGCCGGGCGCAGTGCAGGCCGACACGCTGGCCGGCGCCGGTAATGAGGACAGGGGCTGCGGAAGAAGTCATGAACGGCTCGCATCGCGGTGAGAGCAAAACTATACCAGCGAGGAGTCGTGAGATGTCTCGGAAAAGATCGCAGGCTTCGCCAGCTCCTACTAATCGACAACAGATGACGGCCCGTAGGAGCTGGCGAAGCCTGCGATCTTTTAACGATTTTGCGGTACTGAGGTCGTGGGCAATGGACGTACCGGCGTGCGGTTAAGCCAGCCGGCCAGCAAACGGGTCGACAACGGAATGAACAAATAAACCATCAGCGGCGTCAGGCACAGTGTGCTGAGCAATACCCGCGGCAGCAGGCTCATGTCGCTGATCAGCGGACCCAGTACAAAGTTGAACAGCAACGAAACCGGAAAGAACGCCAGCCAGATCGCCACTGCCTGTTTCCAGCGCGGCGGGCGTTGACCGACGGCACCGAACCAGCCCTCGATGCCGCTGACCCGGTGTTCTGTCGGGTGGGCGAACAGGTCGCTGCCACGTGCCAGCCAGGCAGTGCGCGAGGCCGAATGCTCCCAGGCGTGCAGGGTCTGCTCGTCGGCGAAGCGGAAAATGATCTGGAATTCGTCGTCCTCGGGCGGCGGAGCGAGCACACCGGAGCCGAGATAACCGGGAAAATCGGTGGCCAGTTGTTCGCCTTCGCGCAGCCAGGCAATCAGGTCCTGGTAACGTCCATTGGCAACGCGGCGAGCAACCATCAGCGTGACGGGAGGGGTAGACATTGTGTATCTCCGTAAGGCATTTGCGTCGCTCCGGATAGGAACTTCGCCAGGCACAGCGCCGGGGTGGTGGGCTGCGACTCGAAACAAGCAAGGATTATTCCTGATTCCGTCCCTGGCGTCTGTGACCTTGATCCGTCGATTGGCGGTATCGATTTTTTACGGAAACTTTACGGGGCAGGGGCGTTAGAATAAGGCTCGGACGATACAGGGATGTTTCAACAGGATGCCCATAATTACAGACGTCGCTTCAGGCTCCACGCAGGCCGTCGCTCTCGAACAGGAAGAACTCTTTCCCATTCGCGAGGTGGCGCGACTGACAGGTGTCAACCCGGTCACGCTTCGAGCCTGGGAGCGACGATATGGCCTGATTGCTCCAACACGCACCGATAGTGGGCATCGCCTGTATTCGATGTCCGATATCGAGCGTGTCCACCGCATCCTTGGCTGGATCGAGCGCGGGGTTGCCGTCAGCAAGATCGGCAAGATACTGGCCAGGACCAAGCCGCTCCAGCCGTTGTCGCACATCATCCCCAACAGCCTTGTGGAAGCCGATTACGCTCAGTGGCGGCAGCAGGTGCTTGCTGCGGTCAACGGGTTTGACGACCTTCGGCTGGAGCAGGTCTACGGGCAGATCTTTTCCAGCTACTCCCTGCCGGTGGTGTTCCAGGACATTCTGATCCCCGTCTGGAAGCAATTGTTGCAACGCCAGGACCAGTTCGGTGGAACCAGCGAGTGGCTGTTCCTGGATGGCTTTCTGCGGTCCCGGGTAGTGCAGCGTCTATTGTTGATGCGCGAAAAACAGCCGCGTGGCGTGGTCATTTGTGCTCTGGATGGCAATTGCCGGGAACTGGAACTGCTGGTCGCCGCGCTGTTCCTGAGTTCCGGACCATTGGCCGTTCGTGTACTGAACATGGGCCAGCCATTCGAGGAGCTGGCGCTGATGTGTGAAAGGATCAAGCCCCAGGCACTGGTGCTGTTTTCCAATCATGCGCCTGCTCCCGAGTTGCCGCGGCGCCTGAATCGCCTGGCCATGAGTCTGGAGTGTCGGTTGTTGTTGGCCGGCGATGCTTGCGACCTGGTACAGGAGAGCCTGGCCGGGTCATCGATCGGTTGCCTGGGCAATGAAGGGGAGTTCATGAGCCAGCGTCTGAAGCAGTTCCTGGCGGGTACTCTGGATACTTGAAGTTCAGAGATGCAGCGTTGGATGAGTCAAACGATGCTGTTGCAGGATGAACTGGCGCAGACGCTCGGTTTCGTCCGTATCGCCCTGGCTCAGTTGATAGGCGTAGAAGCCCTTTTCGTTTTCTTTCTCGAAGGTGCCGCGCAAGGCAATCCGCTCGTAGCCTGAGGGGCTGAACCACAAGGCGAAATGCTTCGGCGGTTTGGTCTTGTTGCGAGCTTCCAGCAAAACCCCTTTGCACGACACTTCGTGTACCCACAGGGTGCCGGGTTGACCCTTGGCGTTTTCCAGCGCTACCGGTTCGTCCAGCACCAGGCGCCAAGGCCGGACCATCGGGCCGTCTTCATAGATGCTCGGTACGCCGAGACGCAAATGCAGCGCATGGAACTCGTCTTCCACCAGGTGCAGGGGGAAGGTCATTTGCTGGTTTTCGAAGCTGGCTTGAATGGTGACCTGCTCATGGGCCGCCAGGCGGGTGAGCAGGTCACGGATTTGCGAACCACCGTTGACGAGCAGGCTCGACGTCGCGTCCCGCACATTGAGTTGCGGGTTGTGTTGCATGGTCTGGATGAAATCCAGCTCATCCTGGGTCAGGAGCGCGTCGCGTTGCATGGCCAACTCGAAGGATATAGTTACAAAATCATTGGTGATTGTAGTTACTGACCATTAATTCCGGGTTTCGTTTGCGCCGTTCGTCGCCTTGAGCGCGGCAAGCTCGGCCTGGAGTTCAGCCAATTGCCCTTCCAGCTGTGCCACGCGCTGTTGCGCCTTGACCTGTACGGTGACGTCTTTCTGCACTCCAACGAAATAGGTTTGCCCGTCCGCCGGATTTTTCACCGTTGAAAGGGACAGCTCGTTCCAGAACGGTGTGCCGTCCTTGCGGTAGTTGCGCAGTATTTCCCGGCAGGATCCTTCGCGGTTCAATGCATCGCGAATCAATGGCAGGGCTTCCTGATCGCGGTCCCCCGACTGCAGGAAGCGACAGTCCTGATAGAGGATTTCTTCACTGGAGTACCCCGTCAGGCGTTCGAATGCGGGGTTGACGTAAATGAGGATCTTGTCCTGTTCGCCTTCCTTTTCGGCAATCACGATACCGTCATTGGAGGCGTTGATTACCATTTGCAGCAGTTGTGCATTAATCATCGGAGTATCCTTTCCTGATTGATTGTCGATTGCATTCTAAAAGAACTATCACGACCGTGCTGTTAATATCCGGGTCTTTTACTCGGATTCAGGATCAGATTGATGAAAGTCGCCATCATTTCCGGCTCGGTGTACGGCACGGCCGAAGAAGTTGCCCGCCACGCCGCCAGCCTGTTGAAAGCCGCCGGTTTCGAAACCTGGCACAACCCCCGTGCGACCCTCGCCGATGTCCAGGCGTTCGGCCCCGAAGCTTTTCTGGCGGTGACCTCGACCACCGGCATGGGTGAGCTGCCGGACAACCTGCAACCGCTGTATTCGAACATTCGTGACCAGTTGCCAGCAGCCTGGCGCGGTTTGCCGGGCGCGGTGATCGGGTTGGGCGATGCGAGCTATGGCGATACTTTTTGTGGCGGCGGCGAGCAGATGCGCGAATTGTTCGGTGAGCTGGGCATTCGCGAAGTACTGCCAATGCTGCGCCTGGATGCCAGCGAGAGCGTGACCCCGGAGACGGACGCCGAGCCTTGGCTGGCGGACCTGATCAACGCACTGCGCGACTGACCGTTGCCACGACACCCACGTCAGTCATGGTTCTGACAGTGCGCTGAAAACGGCCTGTCTGACCCTCGCTGGCGCCGGTCAATTGACATGGATCCAAGGCGGCAGAACGGCTGACTCGCTGGGTCATCAAGCTGGCTGCCAATGCAACTACAGGAACCTCAAGGGCTGGCTAGACTCGGTAAAGATAGGAAACACTCCATCATAAAAACACCGAGGCTTCCTGCCGTGACCGTCGCTCCCGTCCAATCATCTCCGAGTGTCAAAGACCAGGTCAGTGCTGCCGAGTGGCAGACCCGCATTGACCTGGCAGCCTGTTATCGCCTGGTCGCCCAGCATGGCTGGGATGACCTGATCTTCACCCATATCTCCGCCAAGGTGCCCGGCACCGAAGATTTCCTGATCAACCCGTTCGGGTTGATGTTTCACGAAATCAGCGCGTCTAGCCTGGTCAAGGTGGATCAGGCCGGCAACAAGCTGATGGACAGTCCTTACGAGATCAATCCGGCGGGTTACACCATCCACAGCGCCGTGCACGAAGTCCGCCACGATGTCGTCTGCGTGCTCCACACCCACACGGCTTCGGGGGTTGCGGTGTCGGCACAGAAGCAGGGCGTTCTGCCGATCAGCCAACAGTCATTGTTCGTGCTTTCCAGCCTGGCCTACCACGCCTACGAAGGCGTGGCGCTCAACCATGAAGAGAAAGTGCGGCTACAGGCCGACCTCGGTGAAAACAATTTCCTGATGTTGCATAACCACGGTTTGCTCACCTGCGGCAGCACCATCGCCGATACGTTCCTGATGATGTTCACCTTTCAACGTGCCTGTGACATTCAGGTCATGGCGCAAAACGGTGCCGCTGAGCTGATCGCCATCGAACCGCAGATTCTGGCCGGCGCCAAAGCCATGATCGCGGGTGTCACCCGAAGTGCTCAAGGAATGGGCGGAGCGCTGGCCTGGCCGGCGCTGCTGCGCAAACTCGATAAACTGGACCCGGGTTATAAACTCTAATGACGCTCGCCGAGATCCCCTTGTGTGTCTGGCGCAAACGCAGCCAGGCGTTCGTGTTCCGTGGCCAGACCATCCGTTACTGGACAGCAGGGCAGGGTGAGCCGTTGTTGCTCATTCACGGCTTTCCGTCCGCCAGTTGGGACTGGCATTACCTGTGGCAGCCATTGGCCCAGCGCTTTCGCGTGATCGCTTGCGACATGCTGGGCTTCGGCGATTCGGCCAAACCGGTGAATCACGAATACAGCCTGCTGGAGCAGGCGGATCTGCAGCAGGCACTGCTTGAACACCTGAATGTCCAGCAGCCAGTGCACCTGCTCGCCCACGATTACGGTGACAGCGTGGCCCAGGAACTGCTGGCCAGGCATTACGAGTCGCGGTTGGAACTGGCCAGTTGCGTGTTTCTCAACGGCGGGTTGTTTCCGGAAACCCACCACCCGCTACTGATGCAAAAACTCTTGCTCAGCCCGTTGGGCTGGATGATTGGCCGCGCCTTCAGTCGAGAAGGCCTGGTGAGAAGCTTTCGGCAGATTTTCGGCCCGCAAACCCGTCCCAGTGAAAGCCAGATGGATGACTTCTGGAGCCTGGTCGAAAGCCAGCGCGGGCCACGGATCATGCACAAATTGATCGCCTACATCCCGGAGCGACGCGTCTGGCGCAACCGCTGGGTGAGCGCGATGCAACGTGGTGAAGTGCCGCTGCGAGTGATCGATGGCGGGGTCGATCCGGTCTCCGGGGTGCACATGGTCGAGCGTTACCGTGAGCTGATCCCGGATGCGGACACAGTGGTATTGCCCGACATTGGCCACTACCCGCAGATCGAGGCGCCCTGCGAGGTGCTCAAGCATTACCTGGTGTTTCGCGATCAGCTGCTCTTGCCGCCGCGCAAGGTGGCGTGTTCCTGAATCGCAGCGTTGAATCTGTCCTTCTTCTGTGGGATCGCGTCATCCTGTCCGACACGATCATCATCCCCCAGCCTTATCGCGCACCATTCAGCCTCCCCCGTGTTCATTGTGACCCGCTACGCCGTGCCTGAAACTCGGACTCACTGTCCCTTGGCCTGCTGGAGTCCCCCATGAATGAGTCTGTGCGCTTCGAAGATAAAGTCGTGATCATCACCGGAGCCGGTGGCGGCCTGGGACGGACGCATGCACTTCTGTTCGCCAAACAGGGCGCCAGGGTGCTGGTCAACGATCTTGGCGGCTCGGCCCAGGGCGAAGGCGCCAATGCCTCGGCCGCCGACCGCGTGGTCGCAGAGATCCGCGAGGCTGGCGGCATTGCCGAAGCCAACCACGACTCGGTCACTGACGGTGACAAACTGGTCCAGCACGCCCTGGACGTCTTCGGTCGCGTCGATGTGGTTGTCAACAACGCCGGGATCCTGCGGGACAAGACCTTCCACAAAATGGATGACGCCGACTGGGACCTGGTTTACCGCGTCCATGTCGAAGGCGCCTACAAAGTCACCCGCGCCGCCTGGCCGCATATGCGCGAGCAAAACTACGGCCGGGTGATTTTCACTGCGTCGACCTCGGGCATCTATGGCAACTTTGGCCAGTCCAACTACGGCATGGCCAAGCTCGGTCTCTACGGCCTGACGCGCACCCTGGCCATCGAAGGCCGCAAGAACAACATCCTGGTCAACGCCATCGCCCCCACCGGAGGCACGCGCATGACCGAAGGCCTGATCCCGCCGCAAGTCTTCGAACAGCTAAAGCCCGAACTGGTCAGCCCGCTGGTGGTGTACCTGGCCAGCGAGAACTGCCAGGAAACCTCCGGTCTGTTCGAAGTCGGCGGCGGCTGGATGGGCAAGGTCCGCTGGGAGCGCAGCCTCGGCATCGGTTTCGATCCACGGGCCGGTTTCTCCCCGGAAGACGTGGCGGCGCACTGGCAGCAGATTTGCGACTTCGAAGGCGCGGCGCACCCGAAGGACAACATCGAGGCGTTGAAGGAAATGATGGGAAACTTGCAGAAGTATTCGCTCTGAAAGCGCCGGCAAGGTCACATTGACCGACCTTGCCGGTTGTTGCATTTGTCGGCTGCAAAGCCGTTTGCCAATGGTCAGCCCGGGAAGTATTTGACTACCAGCGCCTTCAGGTTGGCGGCTGTTTGCGCGTCCATTTTTCCATCGAAGTTTTCCGGGCGAAAATGTAACTGGAATGCCCGCACCAATTGTTGAAAACCGCCTTCCGTGGACGCGCCCGAAACATCGTATCCATAGGTTTTGAACAGCCCCAGCAATTCGCTTCGGGCTGGAGCGCCGGATGTGTTGTATTGGCGCAGATACTCGTCCCGAGTGCTTTCATCGAACCAGGCCCCGACTCCTTTCAAGTAAAGCTCCCGCCAGGGAAGCATCGGTCCCGGGTCACTTTTGCGGCCGACCGAAACATCGGAGTGGCCCAGAACCTGGGTCGGCGTGATATCCGGGTAGCGATTGAGGATATTCAGCGCCAGTTGTTCAATCGCGGCAATCTGCTCGGAGTGATACGGCGGGAAGGTGAATTTACCTTTGTTGTCGGTTGCCAGATTCACGACTTCAATGCCGATGGACGTGTCATTCAGATTGCTGCGGCTGCCCCACTGACTGACACCCGCGTGCCACGCGCGATGGGTTTCATCCACCAGGTTGAAAACTTCCTGCCCGGTATAGCCGGCTTTCAGGTAAGTGGGGTCCGTGATATCTGGAACCAGATAGTGCGCGCTGACATTCGGGCCGGTCAGGGCACTGACAGAACTCGCAAAGTCAGCGGCCGTGTAGTGAAGAATCAGAAAGCGGATTCGACTGTTGAAGCTTCGGGTGGATCGATAGTGGTTGTAGTTGATGGATTTCATGTTTGCACTCGCAATAAGTAAGTTTGAAGTCGGACGAAGATCAAAATCGTTCGCCGACTTGCTGTTCAACTTAAAGACTCGAGTGCTTTTGGTGTTTACCTATGCTTGTAGGTACTTTCTGAAAGAAATGTAGGTATGTGAAGTTTTGACTGGCAGCTGTTACTCATCAAGAACCATCGCCCATAAAAAAGGCCGCTGCAAAGGCAGCGGCCAAAGTAAGACGTTGGATCAGGAGCTACAAATCAACGTCAGTGAACACGGGGTGACGAACCGAATACTCAATTCATCTGAAATCTTTCAGTCACGGCGCAGGCCAGTACATCTACATCGTGCCTTGCGGTGGATTACCGTGGCAGCCAGGCAAGAATAAACCCTCTGTACTGTAGGAAAAATACCAATTCCCGACATGCACTGTTGCAGCCCCGGCAACAGTCGGGATTCGGCTGCTCGTCGTCTGTGCCTGTCATCCTTTAGAGGTACACCACGAATACCTCCTTGGTGCGCTTATCGACCCCGAAGTCCGGCAGTAGGGTGAGGCCTTCTGTCACTCACCGGGGAAGACGCATGACAAAAACAACAATGCGCGCCATCTTCACACCACAGGCGCTGGCGGCTGCGGTCGCCTTGGGTTGCTGTGCCCAGGCGCAGGCCATTTCGTTCAACATCGGGGAAATCGAGGGGACATTCGACTCCTCGCTGTCGGTCGGCGCGAGCTGGGGCATGCGTGATGCGGATGACACCCTGGTGGGCACCGTCAATGGCGGTTCCGGCCAGTCTTCGACCGGCGACGACGGGCGATTGAATTTCAAGAAGGGTGAAACCTTCTCGAAGATCTTCAAGGGTATTCACGACCTCGAACTGAAGTACGGCGACACCGGTGCGTTTGTGCGTGGCAAGTACTGGTACGACTTTGAACTCAAGGATGAAAGCCGCCCCTTCAAGGACATCAGCGATCACAATCGCAAAGAAGGCGCCAAGTCTTCAGGCGGGCAAATCCTCGACGCATTCGTCTATCACAATTACTCCCTCGCCGATTTGCCAGGCACGGTCCGCGCCGGCAAGCAGGTGGTCAGTTGGGGCGAGAGCACGTTCATCGGCAACTCGATCAACAGCATCAATCCGGTCGACGTGTCCGCGTTCCGTCGTCCCGGCGCCGAGATCAAGGAGGGCCTGATCCCGGTCAACATGCTGTTCGCTTCCCAGGGCCTGACGGAGAAGTTGACCGTGGAAGGCTTCTATCAGCTGGAATGGGACCAGACGGTCGTCGATAACTGCGGCACCTTCTTTGGTGTCGATGTGGTGGCGGATGGTTGCAACAAGGGCTACACCGTCGCCAATCCGGCCATTGCGCCGTTGCAGCCGATTGCGGCTGCCTTCGGCCAGGGCTTCGAAGTCAGCAAGGAAGGGGTGATCGTTCCCCGTGGCGGCGACCGCGATGCCCGGGATTCCGGACAGTGGGGTACAGCGTTGCGCTGGTTGGGGGATGACACCGAGTACGGCTTGTACTTCATGAATTACCACAGCCGTTCACCGAATGTCGGGACCACCACCGCCGGCCCCGGTACGCTGGCAAGCATTCCGGGGATCGTTGCCGCCGCCAACCGCATCGCCCCCGGCAGTGGTTCGGGCCTGGCCCAAAGCGTGATGCTCGGTCGTGGCCAGTATTACCTCGAATACCCGGAGGACATCCGCCTCTACGGCGCGAGCTTCTCCACCACCTTATCCACCGGCACCGCGTGGAGCGGGGAAATCAGCTACCGCCCCAACCTCCCGGTGCAGGTCAACACCAACGACCTGACCCTGGCCATGCTCAATCCGATTGCGGGTGGTGCGGCATCGCCCATCGCCACGTCGCCCGGGGCTGACAACAAGGGTTATCGCCGCAAGGAGGTGACGCAGATCCAGAGCACCCTGACGCATTTCATCGATCAGGTCGCGGGTGCGGATCGCCTGACCCTGGTGGGTGAGGCCGGGGTGGTCCGGGTCGGTGGACTGGAGTCGCGCGGCAAACTGCGCTATGGCCGCGACTCGGTGTATGGCCAGTATGGTTTCGGCGGCGATACCGACGGCTTCGTGACCTCGACTTCATGGGGTTATCGCGGCCGGGCCATCCTCGACTACAACAACCTTATCGCCGGGATCAACGTCAGGCCCAACCTCTCGTGGTCCCACGACGTCGCAGGCTATGGCCCCAACGGTCTGTTCAATGAAGGCGCCAAGGCCATCAGCCTCGGGGTCGATGCGGACTATCGCAACACCTACACCGCGAGCCTCAGTTACACCGATTTTTTCGGCGGGGACTACAACGTCCTCACCGACCGTGACTTCGTGGCGTTGAGCTTTGGTGTGAACTTCTGATCTGGCTGAAAAGGATGATTTCAATGCGCAAGATGATTCTGCAATTGGGCACCGTTCTGGCCCTGAGTCTGCTGGCCGCCAACGTTATAGCCGCGGTGTCGCCGCAAGAAGCCAACAAGCTCGGCGCCAGCCTGACCCCACTCGGTGCCGAGAAGGCCGGCAATGCCGATGGCTCGATTCCGGCCTGGACCGGAGGCATCCCGAAAAACGCTGGCGCGGTGGACAGCAAGGGTTTCCTGGCTGACCCCTTCGCCAACGAAAAGCCCTTGTTCGTGATCACCGCGGCGACCGTCGACAAGTACAAGGACAAGCTCTCTGACGGCCAGGTCGCGATGTTCAAGCGCTATCCCGAGACCTACAGGATTCCGGTCTACCCGAGCCATCGCACTGTGGCGTTACCGGCAGAAATCTATGAGTCGGCCAAGCGCAGCGCGCTGAACGTAACACCGATCAATGACGGTAACGGTCTGGCCAATTTCACCGGCAATCGCTACTACGCATTCCCGATTCCGAAGAATGGCGTGGAAGTGATCTGGAACCACGTCACTCGTTACCACGGCGGTAATCTGCGCCGCACCATCACCCAGGCGACACCACAATCCAATGGTGACTTCACCGTGATCCGCTTCAAGGACGAGGTCGCCGTGCCGTCGTTGCTCAGCGATCTGAAACCGGGCAGCGACGATAACGTCCTCAACTACTTCAAGCAGGAAGTGACCGCACCGGCGCGGCTGGCGGGCAACGTGTTGCTGGTCCACGAGACCCTGGACCAGGTCAAGGAGCCGCGCAAGGCCTGGATCTACAACGCAGGCCAGCGCCGGGTACGGCGTGCGCCACAGGTTGCTTATGACGGCGTCGGCACCTCGTCCGACGGCCTGCGCACCACCGACAACTTCGACATGTTTTCCGGCGCGCCGGATCGCTACGACTGGAAACTGATCGGCAAAAAGGAGATGTACATCCCCTACAACAGCTACAAGCTCGACTCGCCAAACCTCAAGTACACCGATGTGATCAAGGCCGGGCACATTAATCAGGACCTGACTCGCTACGAGTTGCACCGGGTCTGGGAAGTCGTCGCCACGGTCA
The DNA here is from genome assembly GCF_949767755.1 of Pseudomonas sp. IT-P4. Classification (NCBI taxonomy): domain Bacteria; kingdom Pseudomonadati; phylum Pseudomonadota; class Gammaproteobacteria; order Pseudomonadales; family Pseudomonadaceae; genus Pseudomonas; species Pseudomonas sp. IT-P4. Next base: position 44,710 of record NZ_CATKPX010000045.1, read on the forward strand.
AGCCGAGCGAACGCCACGTGTACGCCAAACGCCACATGTATATCGATGAAGACAGCTGGCAAGTGGCGCTGGCCGACCACTACGACGGGCGTGGTCAACTCTGGCGCGTCGCCGAAGGGCATGCCCAGTTCTACTACGATCACCAGGTACCGGCCTACACCGTCGAAGCGCTGTATGACCTGATTGCCGGTCGCTACATCGCCCTTGGAATGAAGAATGAAGAGAAGCGCAGCTTCGAATTCAACATCGATGCAAAAGCGGGGGACTACACGCCAGCAGCCTTGCGTAGCACGGGGGTTCGGTAGGTTTCCTACAGGCTCCTACACAAAAGGGTGACTTTGCGGTCACCTTTTTTATAGCGGTCGATCAGTGTGTTGAATACTTCTTCAACAAGCGCTCGGGAGGGGGCTAGGGTGGCGCCAGAACTATAAAAAAGGCGCACCACAATGACTGCAATGACGCACTGTCTGGACCGCCCTGGCTTCCTGCCCCGACTGTCGTCCCATCATCTGTCCCGCGAGCGGCTGATCGAGCCCATGCTGGTTTCGACTGCGCGGGTGAAGTTGCTTTGCGCGCCGGCCGGTAGTGGCAAGAGTGCATTGCTCACCGAATGCCTGCTGCGGGCGCCGGAGCACGTTCGGGTCTGTTGGCTGCCGCTGGCGGGGGCGTCGTTGAGCGCCGCCGATTTTTTGTTGCGCCTGACGCAAGCGCTGGGCCTGCCCTCGAGGGATGAGCCCGGGCTGCTGGCGTATCTTGCCCGATTACAGGCGCCGACCTGGCTGTTTCTCGATGATTACTGCCGGGCACCCGATCCGGAACTCGACCGGATGCTCGATCGTCTGTTGGCCGTCGCCAGCCCGGCACTGACCTGGTGGCTGGGTTCCCGTCGACGACCGCCCTGCAACTGGCCGCGGCTGCTGCTCGATGATGAGTTGTACGAGTGCGAAGCCCGGGCGCTGGCGTTTACCGAGGCCGAGGTCGGGCAGTTGCTCGGTCATGTCGAGCCGAGCCTGGCGGCGCAAACCGCCAAACGGGTGGTACAGCGCAGCGGTGGCTGGTGCGCTGGCGTGCGGATCGCGTTGCTCAATGGTTGTCCGTGGTCGGGTGAGCAGGGGCGTTCGGCGACATTGCTCGATTATCTGCAGCACGAATTGTTCAATACCTTGCCGCCGGAACTGGTTGAGGTCTGGCAGGTGCTGGTTCATCTGCCCCGCTTCAACGCCAGCCTGTGCGAGCATCTTTTCGGTACGGGTGAGGGCGCGCAGTGGCTGCACGCGTTGCAGGACATGGGCTGCTTCATTGAACCCTGGGAAGACTCCGTCGAGTGGTTGCGAATCTTCGAGCCACTGGCCCGGGAGATGCGTGAAGAGCCGACCCCGGCCGGACGATCCTGGCATCGCCGCGCGTGCCAGTGGTTCAGCGCCGAAGAAGACTGGCAGGGTGCCTTCGAGCAGGCGTTGCTGGCGCAAGAGCACGAAGTCGCGGTCAGCCTGATGCAACACTTCAGTTTTGAGCATCTGTTCAAGCGTCAGAACGTCAGCTGGTTACTCAAACTGCACGAGCAACTGGGTGAACAGTTGACCCTGGGCACGCCGCAACGGGTGGGGTTGATCACCGCGGCGTTGCTGTTTGCCGGGCGTTTCGAGCAGGCGGCTGCCTGCATTGGGCAACTGTCCCGATTTGCCCCGCAACCGACGGCATCCTTGCAACGGCAACTGCTGGCACGTTGGCAGGCGCAACAGGGCTGGTTGCTGCATTTGCAGGGACGCCTGCCGGCGGCACGGGCGCATTTTATCGAGGCGCTGGGCGAGTTGGCGGCCGAGGCGTGGCCCGCACGGTTACTGTGTCTGTCCGGGTTGACCCAGCAAGCGCTACTCAACGCCGACCTCGATGCCGCCCAGGCCTTCAATCGTGACGCCCTGTGCCTGGCGCGGGCACAAGGCTCGTTGCTGTTTGAAGGCTTGCTCGAACTCGATCATGCCCAGTTGCTGGAGCAGCGTGGTGCGCCGCGGCGAGCAGCGCAGTTGCTGGCCGACATCCATGAAATGCTCGGGCGACAGGCCGATCGACCGACGCCACTGCTGGGACGAATCGCCCTGCGGCGTGGTCGGTTGGCCCTGTGCCAGGGCCAGGATGAATTGGCCGGCGAATGTTTCCAGGCGGGCCTTGATGACTGTTTGCACAGTCAGGACAAGCACGTGTTGTACGGATTTTTGGGGCAGGCGCAACTGGCGGCCAATCAACGCGACTACGCCCATGCGTTTGATCGTCTGCGCGAGGCCGAACGGTTGATGCAGCAACGGCAGATCCCCGACACGGTGTATCGCGGGGTGCTGCTGCAAATCAGCAGTCATTTCTGGCTGCAACAAGGGCGCCCGGAATTGGCCCGGGAAGCGTTGACCCGAGTCTTGCGTCATTACCACGGGGCCCACGCGCGCCAGGCACCGCCGGCCACGCTGCACTTGATTGCACGTATCGAATACCAGCTGGTGTTGGCCGAAACCCAACTGCAACTGGTGCAACGTCCATTGGATCGACTCAGGGCGTTACTCGAGCACGCCCAACAACACGCCATGCTGGCGCTGGAAACGGAACTGCATTTGGCGATCAGCGAAGTGGCGGACCTGACGGGTGAGCCGGACATGGCCCACGCAGCTCTGCAGGCCGGTCTGGCGTTGGTCAAGCGTTGTCAGGGGCAACAGGCGTTGCGTGATTTGAACTTGCGCCAGCCGAGCCTGATCTGTCGATTACAAGGCGAGGAGACGGTGACCGCGCTGGCCCTGGATGCCAGCCTGCTGAGCAGTCGGGAGCTGGAGGTGCTCGGCCTGATTGCCCAGGGTAATTCCAATCAGCAAATTGCCGAGCAACTGTTCATTTCTTTGCATACGGTGAAAACCCATGCCCGGCGCATTCACAGCAAGTTGGGTGTGGAACGGCGGACACAGGCAGTTGCCATGGCGAAGAAGTTGGGGTTGATAATGCAGAGTTGGTAGTTGTTTGTTTTTCGTTTGGAAATGAATTAAAACATACGGTTTCGTGCATAAATAACCATGTTGATTAGTATGGTTGTCGGCGCTGACCAATTTGCGTGCATTGCGCGGTGGGTTGATTAATATGTTCGATAGTGCTCGGTCAAGGTCATGTTTGTCAGGGCACTAGCGCTAATAACTATTAATTATGGAGTTTTAAGATATGGGGCAACTGACAAGGGAGTTGGTGCGGGCCAAGTTGCATGCAAGGCTCGGTGGTCGCGGCATTGATGTCGATAAGGTATATATCAATGCAATTGCGTCGGCTAACGATTCGACGGTTATTTACTCTCAATCACTGGTATGGGCATTTTTCCTTAAGTTGCAGGACGGTGAGGTCCCAAGATTCTCCAGTGAGAATCTTGGGATCTTTTCCGAACGGTACACCTTTGACCGGAAATATCGTTTCGATGGTGTGAAACTTGATGAGCTCAATGAAATGGGTGCAGCAATTGCCCGGGATTTACTGAGCTGATTGGTGGTTCTATCAAAGTAGTTGTGCCAACCCCTTGGTTGGCACAGCTGCCGCAATCAGGTTGCGGATACGGCGGGTTCAAAACCCAAGCGCCAGCTGACCGCATGGCTGGCGGATAACAGACGCTGCGCCGCCGGACCGTTTTCATCGGCATGGAACAACGATGTCGGCCCCACCACCGTCAGCACGGCAACCACTCTGCCCATCGCGTTGAACACTGGTGCCGACAAGGCATCCACCCCTGGCAGCAGTAAACCATGTACATGGTGCAAACCGCGTGCGCGGATTTGTTCGCACTGGGCCGCATAGGCCTGATCGTCTGCCAGCGCGTGGGCTGCTTGGGACTGCAATTCCTGCACGCGCAGATCCTCGGTTTCGCGTTTCGGCAGGTAGGCGCCAAACACCAGTCCCGTCGAAGAACTGAGCAACGGCAACACCGAACCCAGTTGTGTCACCACCGTCACCGCACGCACCGCCGGTTCGATATGCACCACGGTTGCGCCCTGATTGCCCCATACCGCCAGGAAACAGGTTTCGTTCAAGTCGTCGCGCAGTTCAGCCAGGGGCAGGGCGGCGACTTTTAGCACGTCCATGCTGTTGAGAGCCGCCAACCCTACGCGCAGGGCTTCGCGGCCCAGGCCGTAATGGTTGGTGGCGGCGTTCTGTTCGGCGAATCCACTGGCGATCAAGGCCTGCAAATAGCGGTGAACCTTGCTCGCCGGCATCTGCACATGTTCGGCCAGGCGCGACAGCGAAGTCGAAGGCGACAACTCGGCCAGAGCCTTGAGGATGTCTGTACCAACCTCGGCCGAGCGGACTTTCTGTTTACCGTTGTTGTCGCTGGTTTTTTCCATGGTGGCTGGGATCCCGGGACGAATGGGCGTCTTTATAGCTTGACGGTCAATACCAATCAAATTACGTTATGCGTAATCAAATTACGATAAAAACAACCCGGGCGTGCCTCGACCTCTGCAACAGAGCGAGCGGCCACTGCCGACTCCCTGTTCAGGAGGCTCCATGAACCCCGATTCAACGATGCCAGCGCTGGCCTACCAGTCAGGCTTCGGCAACGAATTCAGCAGCGAAGCGTTGCCCGGCGCACTGCCTGTCGGCCAGAACTCCCCGCAAAAAGCCCCGTACGGTCTTTACACCGAACTGTTCTCCGGCACGGCGTTCACCATGGCGCGCAGCGAAGCGCGGCGGACCTGGATGTATCGCATTCAGCCGTCGGCCAATCACCCGGCATTCGTCAAACTGGACCGGCAACTGGCGGGCGGCCCGCTGGGTGAGGTGACCCCCAACCGCCTGCGCTGGAACCCGCTGGACATTCCTGCCGAGCCGACCGATTTCATCGACGGCCTGGTGAGCATGGCCGCCAACTCGGGCGCCGAAAAGCCGGCCGGGATCAGCATCTATAACTACCGCGCCAACCGTTCCATGGAGCGCGTGTTCTTCAATGCTGATGGCGAGATGTTACTGGTACCTGAACTGGGGCGCCTGCGCATCGCCACCGAACTGGGCGTGCTTGAACTCGAACCGCTGGAAATTGCCGTACTGCCACGCGGCCTTAAATTCCGCATCGAATTGCTCGATCCGCAAGCCCGCGGTTACGTCGCCGAAAACCATGGCGCGCCGCTGCGTCTGCCGGACCTGGGACCGATTGGCAGCAATGGCCTGGCCAATCCACGGGACTTCCTGACCCCGGTGGCGGCCTACGAAAACCTGCAACAACCCACCACGCTGGTGCAGAAGTTCCTCGGCGAGTTGTGGGCCTGCGAGCTCAATCATTCGCCACTCAACGTGGTCGCCTGGCACGGTAACAATGTGCCGTACAAATATGACCTGCGCCGTTTCAACACCATCGGCACCGTCAGTTTCGATCACCCCGATCCGTCGATCTTCACCGTGCTGACCTCGCCGACCAGCGTTCACGGCCTGGCCAACCTCGACTTCGTGATCTTCCCGCCACGCTGGATGGTGGCCGAGAAAACCTTCCGTCCGCCGTGGTTCCATCGCAACCTGATGAACGAATTCATGGGTTTGATCCAGGGCGAGTACGACGCCAAGGCCGAAGGCTTTGTGCCGGGCGGTGCTTCGTTGCACAGCTGCATGAGCGCCCACGGTCCCGACGGCGAGACGTGCACCAAAGCGATCAACGCGGACCTCAAGCCGGCGAAAATCGACAACACCATGGCGTTCATGTTCGAGACCAGCCAAGTGTTGCGCCCAAGCCGTTTCGCCCTCGATTGCCCGCAACTGCAAAACACTTACGACGCCTGCTGGGCTACGTTGCCCGCCACTTTCGACCCGACCCGGAGATAACCCATGACGCAGACTTCCATCACACGCAGCTGGGTTGCATCCGCCAACGGCCACGCGGATTTCCCCCTGCAAAACCTGCCACTGGGCGTGTTCAGCCTCAACGGCTCGGCACCGCGAAGTGGCGTGGCCATTGGCGAGCATATCTTTGATCTGCAAGCAGCCCTTGAGGCCGGATTGTTCGATGGCGCCGCGAAGACTGCCGTCGAGGCTACCCGTGGCGGCGAGCTGAATGCGTTCTTCGAACTGGGCCGCGAGGCTCGCGTCGCCTTGCGCGAGCGTTTGCTGGAACTGTTCGCCGAGGGCTGCACCCTGCACGGCAAGATTGAAGCCCAGGGCGCAAAACTGCTGCCGCTGGCGGCGGATTGCCAGATGCACCTGCCGGCGAAAATCAACGACTACACCGACTTCTACGTCGGCATCGAGCACGCGCAGAACGTCGGCAAACTGTTCCGTCCCGACAACCCGTTGCTGCCGAACTACAAGTACGTGCCAATCGGCTACCACGGTCGTGCGTCGACCATTCGCCCGTCCGGTACCGACGTACGTCGCCCGAAAGGCCAGACCTTGCCGGCCGGTCAAACCGAGCCGACCTTCGGTCCTTGCGCGCGCCTGGACTACGAACTGGAACTGGGTATCTGGATCGGCCAGGGCAACGACATGGGCGACTCGATTGCCATTGGCGACGCCGCTGATCACATCGCCGGTTTCTGCCTGCTCAACGACTGGTCGGCACGGGATATCCAGGCCTGGGAATACCAGCCACTGGGACCGTTCCTGTCGAAAAGCTTCATCACCAGCATCTCGCCGTGGGTGGTCACCGCCGAAGCGCTGGAGCCGTTCCGTCGTGCCCAGCCTGCACGTCCCCAAGGCGATCCGCAGCCGCTGCCGTACCTGCTCGACAAGCGCGATCAGGCTGCTGGCGCGTTCGACATCGAGCTGGAAGTATTGCTGCTCACCGAGGCCATGCGCGAACAGAACCTGCCAGCCCATCGCCTGACCCTGAGCAACACCGGGCACATGTACTGGACCGTGGCGCAAATGGTCGCGCATCACAGCGTCAACGGCTGCCAATTGCAGGCCGGTGACTTGTTCGGTTCGGGCACCTTGTCGGGGCCGCAGAACGGTCAGTTCGGCAGCCTGCTGGAAATCACCGAAGGCGGTAAAAAGCCGATCGAACTGGCCTCGGGCGAAGTGCGTAAATTCCTTGAGGACGGTGACGAAATCATCCTGCGCGGCCGTTGCCGCCGCGACGGTTTTGCTTCCATCGGTTTCGGCGAATGCCGCGGCAAAGTGCTGCCGGCGCGCTAACAGGAGCGGGGCATGGAACTCTATACCTACTACCGTTCGACGTCCTCGTACCGGGTGCGTATCGCGTTGGCGCTCAAGGGCCTGGATTATCAATCCTTGCCGGTCAACCTGATCGCACCGCAGGGTGGCGAGCATCGACAGCCTCCTTATCTGGGCATCAACCCTCAGGGCCGCGTGCCGGCCTTGCGCACCGATGAAGGCGATTTGCTGATCCAGTCTCCCGCGATCATCGAGTACCTGGAGGAACGTTATCCACAGGTGCCATTGCTGTCCAAAGACCTGGCTGCCCGTGCCCACGAGCGCGGCGTGGCGGCAGTGATCGGCTGCGATGTGCACCCGCTGCACAACGTCAGCGTGCTCAATCGGCTGCGCCAGTCGGGCCACGATGAACCGCAGGTGGTGGAGTGGATCGGTCACTGGATCGGGCAGGGGCTTTCCACGGTGGAGCAGTTGATCGGTGATGAGGGTTACTGCTTCGGCCCCGAACCCGGGCTGGCGGACGTCTACCTGATCCCGCAGTTGTACGCGGCCGAGCGGTTCAATGTTTCTCTTGAGGCTTACCCTCGGATTCGGCGAGTGGCGGCATTGGCGGCGACGCACCCGGCGTTCATAAAGGCGCATCCGGCGAATCAGCCAGACACGCCTTAAGTCAGAAGCAGGATCAAAAGATCGCAGCCTGCGGCAGCTCCTACCCCGATCCTCGTAGGAGCTGCCGCAGGCTGCGATCTGTTGCGTTTAATGGACGATGGAATTGGGCGGCAAATGCCCCAGCCTTTCCGTCAGGCGAATCCGCTGGATCGGATCGTCGCTGAGCAGCAACGCATGCTCCAGGTCAAAACGCTCGGCGTTCGGGCAGTCCAGCCGTTGGTACAGGCTGGCCCGGGCCAGATAGTCGGCCGCAGTGGCATTGCCCAGTTCCAGGACGCGCTCGGCGTCGATCAAGGCATTGATGAAATCGTCGTGGGACAGGTACAACTGGCGCAGGTTGCGCGACAACCGTTGCAGCATCTGCACCGGCTCGGCGGTTGTCAGGTGATCGGCGTTGAGCTTCATGTTCGGGCCATACTGGCGCTGCAGCAGTTCCCGACAATCGTTCGGATAAAGGCGACGGCCACCGCAGGGGTCGAGCAAATGATCGGCGCCCGGCACCCGCAGCAGGAAATGCCCGGGGAAGTTGACCCCGACCATGGGAATCTCCAGGCCCCTGGCCAACTCCAGCGCAATCAGCCCCAGCGTCAAGGGTTGCCCACGTCGGCGCTCCAGTACTTTGTCCAGCAGTGCCACTTGCGGGCGCAAGGGGGTGAAGTCGTCCTGGGCGAAGCCAAGGTCATTCAAGCGCCGCAGCAGCGGCTGGGCCAGCTCACTGACCGGCAGCATCGGCAAGCCGCCACTGACCCGTTGTTGTAGCTCCTGAAAATCGGCCAACAGTGCTTGCGGCTGCACCTCGCTGTCGTGCTCGGCCGCAATCCACAGTGCCGCCTCGAACAGCGCGGGCGGTGAACGTTGCAGGCAGGCGAAGAACGATTGGCGCGGGGTCATCAAAATCTCCGGGCAATGCCTCGTTTTAGCCCCCTCTCCGGCGTTCGTCCAGTGCTGTAAAAGGGCGACCACAGGATATTTCCGAAAGTCTGCATCGGGACCGTGCTTATTCCGGTGCGCTTCTGCAATTTTTGGGCGCAAGCCTATACTGGCGTCTACAAGAAGTGATTCGGGAGCCTTACGATGTTCGCTCTCATGCAAAGTACTCGCCTTGAATCGCTGCATCTGAGCGTTGACTCGGTCACCGGGTTGAAGGCGGTCATTGCCATTCATAACAGCCGGCTGGGGCCTGCCCTGGGCGGTTGTCGTTACCTTGCCTACCCTAACGACGAATCGGCGGTCGAGGATGCTGTGCGCCTGGCCCAGGGCATGAGCTACAAGGCTGCGCTGGCTGGCCTGGCCCAGGGCGGCGGCGTGGCGGTGATCGTGCGCCCGGCCCATGTGGAAAACCGCGCGGCATTGTTCGAAGCCTTCGGACGCTGCATAGAACAGCTCGAGGGCCGCTACATCACCGCCATCGACAGCGGCACCTCAGTGGCGGACATGGATTGCATCGCCCAGCAAACCCAGCACGTCACCAGCACCACTTCGGCGGGTGACCCAGCGCCCCACGCGGCGATGGGCGTGTTCACCGGTATCCGCAGCACCGCCATGGCCCGGCTCGGCAGTGACAACCTCGAAGGCCTGCGCGTTGCCATCCAGGGCCTGGGCAATGTCGGGTATGCATTGGCCGAACAGCTGCACGCCGCCGGTGCCGAACTGCTGGTCAGCGACATCGATCATGGCAAGGTGCAATTGGCCATGGAGCAACTCGGCGCCCACCCGATTGCCAACGACGCGCTGCTCAGTACACCTTGCGACATCCTCGCGCCCTGCGGACTGGGCGGAGTACTCAACAGCCATACCGTGACGCAGTTGCGATGCTCGGCGGTGGCCGGTTCGGCGAACAATCAGCTGACACATCTGGATGTCGCCGACCAACTGGAACGCCGGGGCATCCTGTATGCGCCTGATTACGTGATCAACGCCGGTGGGCTGATTTACGTGTCGCTCAAGCACCGCGGCGAAGAGCTGCCGACCATCACCGCACACCTGTCGAAAATCAGTTCGCGCCTGACCGAAGTGTTCGCCCACGCCCAGGCGGAAAAACGCTCCCCCGCACGGGTGGCCGACGAGTTGGCGGAGAAAGTGTTGTACCGATAGAAGCTCGGGCGATCTTTTTTGTAACGGGCATGAAAAAGGCCCTGGGTCATTCGACTCAGGGCCTGTTCAATTCGGGCTTTGCCTACTTGGCGGCTTTGGGGGCCTTGGCAGGCTTGGCCGGGGTGACAGGCTCAGCGGCCTCAACGACCTCGACCTCTGCAACAGGTTGTGCGACTTCAACCGGTGCGCTGAGCAGTTCGGACAGGGCATCCGGCTGGCTCTTGAACGCCTTGGCGAATACGTCGCGATTTTTCGCCATGTAAATCCCGGCTTCTTCCACTTGCTGCTCGGTCAGGGACGGAACGGCTTTCTGTAACACTTCAGCCAGCAATTCGGCCAGTTCGAGCATTTTGTCATGACGGTCAGCTTCGGCTTTATCCATGAACAAGCGCTCCAGATCTCGGCTGCTGCGGTATACCACTTCGACGGCCATTCACCACCTCACATGCCTTCACATTGGTTGTCGATTTCGACTACTGTATCTATATACAGCTAAAGGATAAGCGAAACCCTGTCTTTTGGGTAGTGGCTTTTTAATGTAGACCGGATTCGGGATTTGTCAGGCAAGGCGTGCGCAGGTGCGACCAAACGCCACGGCGCGTAATCCAGAGCGGCTCGCCATCATGGGCTGGCCTTTTTTCTGCATGCAGGAAAACCGTCACGTCCAACCCGCATCATCCGGTCGAATCGACCTAAGGAAGCAGCATCGTGAAAATCAACTGGGCCGAAAAACTGCGGCAGAACGTGCATGAACTGGCCGAGTCCCTGGGCAATCTGTTCGTCGAAACCTTTCACTACCTGGCGTTGTTCGCCATTGGTGCGGTGACCGCGTGGGCGGCGGTAATGGAGTTTCTCGGGATGATCGAAGAAGGGCACATCAAGATCGATGACATCTTGCTGCTGTTCATCTACCTGGAACTGGGGGCGATGGTCGGGATTTACTTCAAGACCAACCACATGCCCGTGCGCTTCCTGATCTACGTGGCGATCACCGCGCTGACGCGGCTGCTGATTTCCAACGTTTCGCACCACAACCCGCCGGACCTGGGGATCATCTACCTGTGCGGCGGGATTCTGCTGCTGGCGTTTGCGATTTTGGTGGTGCGGTACGCTTCGTCGCAATTTCCTTCGGTGAAGATCGAGAACCCACATCGCAAGACCGGTGCGGGCTCCAGTGAACATCCGGAAGTAGAAAAGGGCGAGCTTTAAAGCCCCATGGCGGGTCGGGGACGGCCATTGGCTGATGGCAGCGGCAGGCTGCGCGTGCCGCCATCGGTCATGGATTCGAGGATGGCCACGGCGCTGTGGCCCTGCTCGATGGCAATGCCGAACTGGATGCTTTGCACCAGTCGTTTCAGGCGCTCGGGATCATTGCGTTGTTCGGCGCTGATCATGCGTTTTGCGACTACGCGGCCACTGTTGGACAGGGTCAGCATGATGCTGCCATCCAGGCCCTGAATGCTCAGGTTGATCTGGTAATCCGCTGCAAAGGCATCGGTAATGAGCTGAAAAGGGTTGTCCATGATGCGTCACCGCCTGATTGAACGTGCAGTTGTTGACCGGCCGTGATCGGGTTGGTTCGCAATGCCTGACCACCGGCCATCTCGCCATCATTGTTCCAGCAGGGAAGTAGCAAGGCCCATGCCGGAAAATTGTCGGACAAAAAAACCGGTAACAAAAAGGCGGGCACTGAGGCCCGCCTGGTTTTTGTCTGCCTTTGCCTGCCCGTTTCAGGGCAATAACGGCTGGCGTGCAACCAAAATGGTCAACATTCCACCCAGTTCACCGCCAGGCCGCCCCGTGACGTCTCTTTGTATTTGTCGTGCATGTCGGCCCCGGTGTCGCGCATGGTACGGATCACCCGGTCCAGGGAGATGAAGTGCTGGCCATCGCCGCGCAGGGCCATTTGCGTGGCGTTGATGGCCTTCACGGCGGCGATCGCGTTGCGCTCGATGCACGGCACTTGCACCAGTCCGCCAACCGGGTCGCAGGTAAGACCGAGGTTGTGTTCCAGACCGATTTCGGCGGCGTTCTCCAGCTGCTCCGGGGTGGCGCCAAGCACCTCTGCCAGGCCGGCGGCGGCCATGGCGCAGGCGGAGCCGACTTCACCCTGGCAGCCGACTTCAGCCCCGGAGATCGATGCGTTTTTCTTGCACAGGATGCCGACCGCAGCTGCGCCCAAAAAGAACGAGACCACGTCATCGTCAGACGCATCGGCATTGAACTTCATGTAGTAGTGCAGCACTGCCGGAATGATCCCCGCCGCGCCGTTGGTCGGTGCCGTGACCATGCGCCCGCCGGCGGCGTTTTCTTCGTTCACGGCAAGGGCGTACAGGTTGACCCATTCCATTGCCGACAAGGTGGACGTAATGACATTCGGCTTGCCGATTTCCTGCAGGCTGCGATGCAGTTTCGCCGCTCGACGCGGCACATTCAGACCGCCGGGCAAGATGCCTTCGTGGCGCAAGCCCTGTTCGACGCATTCGCGCATCACCGACCAGATATGCAGCAAGCCCTGGCGAATGTCTGCGTCACTGCGCCAGGCCCGTTCGTTGGCCATCATCAGTTCGCTCACCCGCAGCCCGTGCTGGTTGCAGAGCTTGAGCAGTTCGGCGGCGCTGGAGAAATCGTAAGGCAGCACCACATCACCGGCCGGTGCGATCCCGGATTCGGCTTCGGCCGCTTCGATGATGAAACCGCCACCCACCGAGTAGTAGGTCTGCTCGAACAGTTCGCCGGTTTCACCGACGGCTGCCAGGGACATGGCGTTGGGGTGGTAAGGCAGGCTTTCGTTTAGCAGCAGGAGGTCGCGTTGCCAGTCGAAGGCAATTTCCGTTACGCCTGCCAGGCACAATTTACCGGTTTCGCGCAGGGTGTGAATGCGGCTGTCGATGGTGGTCGGATCGATGCGGTCGGGCCATTCGCCCATCAGGCCCATGACGCAGGCGCGGTCCGTTGCGTGGCCGACACCGGTCGCCGACAGAGAACCGTAAAGGCGAATTTCCACGCGTCGCACGTCAGCCAGAAAACCCTGATTGAGCAGCGCTTGGGCAAAGGTTGCGGCAGCGCGCATCGGACCGACGGTATGGGAACTGGACGGGCCGATGCCGACTTTGAAGAGATCGAAAACACTGATAGCCATGCTAAAGCCTGTACATGTAATGGAAGGGGAATCGCTGCCATTTCTGTAGGACAAGCGCAATTTGGGCGATACTGCCTGTCACGATCCTGCGTGACCAACGAAAATTCCTAAGACATCCTTTAGCAGGACTAAACGATGAGCCGTCAATTACACGCCCAGACGTATGTCTGGCTGAACGTGTTTGCCTGTGCCGCGCGGCACCTGTCGTTCACCCGGTGCGCCGAAGAGCTGCACATCACACCGGGAGCGGTCAGCCAGCAGATCCGCCAGCTGGAAGAACGCCTGGGCTTTCGCCTGTTTCACCGTCGCGCCCGCGGGGTGGAGCTGAGCGCAGAAGGCCAGCGCCTGGCCATTACCGTCAACGAGGCCTTTGGCAGCATCGACGCGGAATTGCGGCGACTGGATGCGGGCATGATCAGCGGGATCCTGCGGGTGCGTTCGATTCCGTCGTTCCTGAGCAAATGGCTGACGCCGCGCCTGCCGCGCTTGCAGCAGCGCTTTCCGGACATTCAGTTGCGCCTGGTGGCCGAGGACAGCAGCGTGCCGTTGCATGAAGGCGACTTCGACCTGGCGATCGACCTCAATGACGGCAGTTATCCGGGCCTGTTATCCACAGCCTTGCTTGATGAACAGATTTTTCCGGTGTGCGCGCCGAGCCTGTTGCGTGGTCGTCCGCCGCTGCACGGTCCGGCAGACCTGATGCACTTTCCCTTGCTGCACGACATCACCGCCTGGCGCGGCAGCTATGAGTACGCGGAATGGGAGTTTTACCTCAATGCCATCGGCTTCGAGGGCGCGGATGTGCGACGTGGCCATACCTTCAATCGCAATCACCTGACCATCGAAGCGGCCATCGCCGGGATGGGCGTGGCGATTGCGCGCCGAACCTTGCTCAATGATGAGTTGGAGCGTGGAGCCTTGATCGTGCCGTTTGGCCTGGCGGTGCCCAATCACAAGCGCTACATGCTGCTTTACGCACCGGGGGCGTTGAGCCATCCGGGTGTGCGTGCGGTGCACGATTGGTTGGTGGAGGAGGCGGGTGCTTTTCGCAGCCTGCACCCGCTGGGGGAGCAGCAGATGTGAGAAATTTTGGCGGGTAAGCAGGGCGACCCGACTCCCGACAGTAACAGCGCTTTTGCTCGTTGTCCGGCTTTTTTTGCGTATGAATATTTATCTTTTTTCAGGGGTTGAATTGTTCAGCGTACAGACCGATTGTGTAAGTAAGAGGTCACGGTGATGACGCCCAAGGGCTTAGCTGACCGGCCTCTCGCGAGCTAGCTGAAATAAGGGATGAACTATGCAAATCCAAGTCAATAGCGATAACCATATTCAAGGCAGTAAACGACTGGAGGAGTGGGTACGTACGACCATTGAGAGCACGCTCGAACGCTACGAAGAGGACCTGACACGAGTCGAGGTCCACCTGCGGGACGAGAACGGCGACAAGCCGGGTCCCCACGACATGCGCTGCCAGCTGGAGGCGCGGCCAAAAGGCCATCAACCGGTTTCCGTCACCCATAAAGCCTCCACCATGGAGCAGGCGATCGACGGAGCGGCCACCAAACTTGAACATGCGCTGGAGCATATGTTCGGCAAATTACGCGGAAAACGAGCCAATGTGGTGCCCATCGAGAGCGCTGCCCATGCCGACCATCTGCTGGAAGAAGAGTTTCTTGAGAACGAACAGGCAGCGCTTAACGGCTGACACCTGATTCACTTTTTTACCTTTCCATGAAAACGGGCCTGCATTGCAGGCCCGTTTTGTTTTCGGTGGCTTTTGGATTCCATGGTCATTGACTGGCTGTGGGACAGCCAGGTTTGCGCTGCAATCAACGCGCGTACATAGAGGGCTACACCCGATCTTTTTGCATGTGAGAATATTTATCATTATTATCGCGGCCTTGCCGGCCCCCTGACGCTGTCGTGGCCTCACCGGTTTTCAGGTCGAAACATGAACGATGATCACTCTGCCCCCCGACCCCCACGATATCGAGCACGATCAACAGCGTGGCGACCGTGCGCATTTTCTCCAGGTGTTTCTCTCCCAGCGTTCGCAAATGGAAGCACTGGTGAGTCGGCGTGTCGGTTGCCGGGCGACGGCGGCTGACCTGGTACAGGATTTGTTCCTGCGTTTCTGGAAGCGGCCGCTGGTGCAAGTCGAGGAACTCAGCACCTACCTGTTGCGCTGTGCCAGCAACATCGCCATCGACCATTTGCGCAGTGAAGGCACGCGGGGCCGGGCCAGCGAAGGCTTGATGGTGGAACCAACGGACGGCGATGGCAGCGGACCGCAAGCGGCACTGGAGGCGGGCAACGATTTGCGCAACGTCGAAGCCGCGTTGCGCACCTTGCCGGAGCGCACGCGGCAGATCTTCTTGCTCAATCGCATTCACGGCCGCAAATACGCCGAGATCGCCAAGGCCATGGGCTTGTCCCAAAGTGCCGTGGAAAAACATATGATGCGCGCCCTCGAAGCCTGCAAGGCCAGCCTTCGGGAGCCCGATCCGCGTACGCCAGGGAAAGCACCGTGAACCACTTCGAACGCGTCGTTCCGACACCTGCGCAGGAGCAGGCCGCGCTGGGCTGGCTGAGCCTGTTACATGACCAGCCCGGCAGGGGTGACCAAGTGAAGTTCAGCCAATGGTTGCAGGCCGACCCCGCCCATGCCGAGGCCTATGCCCGGGCGCAGGTCCTGTGGGAGTTGAGCGAAGGGCCGGCGCGCACACTTGCCAATGAAGACGCTTTTGCCTTGCAGGGGTATCTCAACGCCATGGACAAGCCGCGGCGCAGCACGGTTGGGCGCTGGTCCGGTGTGTTGGCGATGGCCGCATGTCTGCTGTTGATGATCAGTCTCGGCACAGGCTGGCAGCCGATGCGCTGGATCGATGACCTGGGGGCGGATTACGTCTCGGCACCGGGAGAAATCCGCACCGTCACCCTGGCCGATCAGTCACAGGTGACACTGGATGCCGACAGCGCCATCGCCGTGGATTTCAGTCGCGGGGAGCGACATGTGCAACTGCGTCGTGGCACCGGTTTTTTCAGCGTGACGCATACGGGGGAACCCTTTGTGGTCGACGCGGAAAAAGGTCAGGCGCGGGTCCTGGGGACGCAGTTCGAAGTCCGTTTGCAGCCCCACGGTGCACAGGTCACGGTGCTGTCGGGACGGGTTGGCGTGACGGCGCAGCAGAACGCCGAGCAACAAATCCTCACCGCCGGCCAGCAAGTGGCCTATGGCGAAGGCTCGGCGGAGAAACTCCACGCGGTAGACAGCGAAGCGCAGTTGGCCTGGCGCCAGGGCTGGCTCAATTACTACAAGGCGACGCTGGCCGATGTGGTGCAGGATTTGGCGCGCTATTACCCCGGGCGGATCTTGATACTCAACGATGAACTGGCGATGCGCCGGGTCAGTGGCAGCTTTCCGAGCAGGAACCCGCAGGCGGTGTTGAGTTCGTTGCAGGGAGTGTTGGGGTTTGAGCAGCATCAGGTTATGGGGCATCTGATTATTTTGCGTTGAATCGATTGGCTCCATCGCGAACAGGCACCCAATAACTCAATGTAAAAATATTTTCATTTTTTTGCTGAGGTAAACCCGATTGCCATTCGTGTAGTGACTGAAACTGCGAGTCATTCGCATCCGTTGCGGTTCTACACAGGTCATGAGTCATGAAGTCCAGGGCAAAATCGGGGTCGATCAAACAATGGTTGGGTGTGTCGGCGTTGAGCTTTTTGGCAATGGCGTTGTTGGCGCCGAGCGTGGCGCTGGCCGCAGAGGCTGGCAGCAGTCAGTCCCGTGGGCAATTCAATTTCGCACTGGCCGCCAAACCGTTGCCCCAGGCCCTGAGTGATTTCAGCCGAGTGACCGGCATCAGCGTCGTCTACACCGATGAAGCGCCGTACGGTCTCAATGCGCCGGCCATCAATGGCCAGATGAGCGCCGAACAGGCTTTGCAACGTCTGCTCACCGGTTCGGGTTTGACCTTTCGTCGCACCGACGGCCACACCATTGCACTGGAACCACGGCCGACTGAAGGTGCGTTGAACCTGGGGGCGACCACCATCACCTCGGTGATGGATGACTCCATGAGCTATCAGCCGCCACCGACCTCTTCGGTGATGCGCTCCTCGGCCCCGGTTCAGGAAATCCCGCAGACCATCAATGTCGTCCCGGCCCAGGTCATCCGCGACCAGGCGCCGCGTAATCTCGATGACGCCCTGGCCAATGTCAGCGGCATCACCCAGGCCAACACCTTGGGCAGCACCCAGGACTCGGTGATGGTCCGCGGCTTCGGCGACAACCGTAACGGCTCGATCATGCGCGACGGCATGCCGATCGTGCAGGGCCGTGGCCTCAACGCCAGCGTGGACCGGGTCGAAGTGCTCAAGGGGCCGGCCTCGTTGCTCTATGGCATCCAGGATCCGGGCGGCGTGGTCAATATGGTCAGCAAGCAGCCCGAGCTTGAGCAGTACAACGCACTGACCGCGCGCGGTTCGAGTTATGGCGACGGCAAGAGCGGCAGCGGCGGCGGTCTCGACAGCACCGGAGCCCTCGGCGATTCCGGACTGGCCTACCGGATGGTTCTGGACTACGAAGATGAAGATTACTGGCGCAACTTTGGTGTGCATCGCGAGAGCCTGATCGCGCCTTCCCTGGCCTGGTATGGCGAAAGCACCACGCTGCTGTTCTCCTATGAGCACCGCGAATTCCTCACACCGTTCGACCGCGGCACGCTGATCGATCCACGGACCAACCATCCGCTGGACATCTCGCGCAACGAGCGTCTCGACGAACCGTTCAACAACATGGAAGGGCGTTCGGATCTCTATCACTTCCAGGCCGATCACGAACTCAACGACAACTGGAAAGCCCATTTCGGCTACAGCTGGAACCGCGAAACCTACGATGCGAGCCAGGTGCGCGTGACCGCCATCGACACTAAAAAAGGCACTCTGACCCGCAGCATGGATGGCACCCAGAATGCGATCAGCACCGACCGGTTCACCACTGCGAGCCTCGAAGGCAACGTGAACGTGCTTGGCATGCAGCACGACCTGCTGTTCGGCGTCGATGACGAGTATCGCAA
This sequence comes from Pseudomonas sp. IT-P4, assembly GCF_949767755.1. Taxonomy (NCBI): domain Bacteria; kingdom Pseudomonadati; phylum Pseudomonadota; class Gammaproteobacteria; order Pseudomonadales; family Pseudomonadaceae; genus Pseudomonas; species Pseudomonas sp. IT-P4. The sequence goes on from NZ_CATKPX010000045.1 coordinate 62,812, forward strand.
GATCTACCGCGAAGACCTGATCCGCCAGAAAAGCCTGACCACATTCAGTTACGTCAACCCGGTCTATGGTCGGGAAGTGGCAGGCACCACTGTCAGTGCGGCCGACAGCGCGCAGACCGATGAATTGCGCAGCGATTCGGTGTTCCTGCAAGACTCCATCCACCTCACCGATAAGTGGATTCTGGTGGCCGGTGCGCGTTTCCAGGCGTACGACCAATACGCCGGCAAAGGCGTGCCGTTCCACGCCAACACCGACAGCAACGGGCAGAAATGGGTACCGCGCGCGGGCCTCGTGTACAAGTACACCGATGCCTTGTCGTTCTACGGCAGCTACACCGAATCGTTCAAACCCAACTCCACCATTGCGCCATTGAGCGGCAGCAGTACCGTGCTGGACGGCGGTATGGCGCCGGAAGAAGCCAAGTCCTGGGAGCTGGGTGCCAAGCTTGATCTGCCGGGCCGCGTCACCGGCAACATCGCGCTGTTCGACATCAAGAAACGCAATGTGCTGGTGGCCAATGCCGAAGGTCCGACCACGATTTACAGTGCCGCTGGTGAAGTGCGTTCCCGTGGCCTGGAAGTGGATCTGAGCGGTCAGCTGACGGATCGTTGGAGCATGATCGGCAGCTACGCCTACACCGATGCCGAGGTTACCGAAGACCCGGTTTACAAAGGCAATCAGTTACAGAACGTGGCGAAGAACAGCGGCTCGTTGTCGGCTGTCTATGACTTCGGCAGCGTCATTGGCGGCGATCAGCTTCGGGTTGGCGCCGGGGCGCGTTATGTGGGGGAGCGCGCGGGCAATGCGGTGAACGATTTCGACTTGCCGAGCTACACCGTGGCCGATGCGTTCGCCACTTACGACACCAAAGTCGAAGGGCAGAAGGTCAAGTTTCAGCTCAACGTGAAGAACCTGTTCGACCGCACCTACTACACCTCGGCGGCGAGCCGGTTCTTTGTTTCGATGGGGGATTCGCGGCAGGTGACGTTGTCGAGCACCTTGGAGTTCTGACGACAGACCGCGTCATCGTTTTTCGTCGGAACGCCGCCCGGAGCCTGCTCGCGATGGCGGCCTGAAAGGCGCTGAAGATCCCGGATCTAGCGCAAAAACGCCTGCCGATACTCACCGGGCGTCCCGCCAAGTGACTGGCGAAAGCGATTGGTGAAATGGCTGGCACTGGAAAAGCCGCAAGCCAGTGCAATCTCCCCCAGTGGCTGCGAGGTCGTGCGCAGCAACTCCCGCGCCCGGTCAAGGCGCCGCGCCAGCACGTACTGGTGGGGTGGCAAGCCGAAGCTTTCGCGGAACATCCGCGCAAAGTGGTACTCGGACAACGCGCACAACGCCGCCAATTGACCGAGGCTGATGGCCTCGTCCAGATGGCTGTCGATGAACTCCACCAGATACCGACGCTGATGCGCGGCCAAGCCGCCTTTAAGGCGCAAGCCTTGGCGTACGTTGACCTGGCTGAGCAGGGCATGGCTGAGCAGTTCGTGAGCCAGGCTGCTGGTGAGCAGGCGCTCGCCCGGCTCATCCCAGTTCAAGGTGATCAACTGCCGAAAGCGTAGCGCCTGCTGAGGATCATCAAGAAAAGTCTGCTCGCGCAGCTGCATTTCCCGTGGCTCGCGATCGAGCAAGGTGATGCAGCCGAGGGCAAATTGTTCGGGGCTGAAATACAGGTGCGCCAGGCGAATATCGCCGTTGATCACCCAGCCTGACTGGTGATCGGCCGGGAGGATGCACAGTTTGTCCGGACCACCCTTGTTACCGGGCTGGTCACGGCGAAAGGTGCCGGTGCCGCCGGCGATGTAACAGGACAACGTGTGATGGCTGGGCGCTTCGTATTCCTGGGCGTCGTGGTGATTGCTCCACAAGGCTGCGGACAAGCCGTCACCGAGCTCGGCGCTGTGCTCAAGGCGAGCATTCGGCGAACGGTTGAGGGCTTGAAAGACTTGCAGGTTGTCCAGTGCGGCCATATGGGTTCTCTCCAACGCCTTGCATCCTACTCCGTAGACGCGTGCCTGCCAGCCTGTCGCCAGACAAAAGCGCAAGTTTATGCAAGTGCGCCCAGGCGTGGCGCCGGAGACTGGGCTCATATCGAGGAGCCTTAGTCATGAACCTTTCTTTGTACCTGCTGACCGTGTTGATCTGGGGGACCACCTGGATTGCCTTGAAATGGCAACTGGGCGTGGTGGCCATTCCCGTGTCGATCGTCTATCGCTTCGGCCTCGCCGCGCTGGTGCTGTTCGTGATCCTGCTGCTCAGCCGACGCCTGCAAGTGATGAACCGTCGCGGGCACCTGATCTGCCTGGCTCAAGGCTTGTGCCTGTTCTGCGTCAACTTCATGTGCTTCCTCACCGCGAGCCAGTGGATCCCCAGCGGTCTGGTGGCCGTGGTGTTTTCCACTGCCACCCTGTGGAATGCCCTCAACGCGCGGGTGTTCTTCGGTCAGAAAATCGCCCGCAATGTGCTGATGGGCGGTGCGTTGGGCCTGCTGGGGCTGGGCTTGCTGTTCTGGCCGGAACTGGCTGGGCATACCGCCAGTGCGGAAACCTTGCTCGGTCTCGGTCTGGCCCTTTGCGGCACCTTGTGTTTCTCGGCGGGCAACATGCTTTCGAGCCTGCAACAGAAGGCCGGTCTCAAGCCGCTGACCACCAATGCCTGGGGCATGGCTTACGGGGCGGCGATGCTAACCGTGTGGTGCCTGGTCAAAGGCATTCCCTTCGACATGGAGATGAGCACGCGTTACATCGGGTCACTGTTGTACCTGGTGATTCCGGGATCGGTGATCGGGTTCACCGCTTACCTGACGCTGGTCGGGCGCATGGGGCCGGAACGTGCTGCCTACTGCACTGTGCTGTTCCCGGTGGTGGCGCTAAATGTCTCGGCGTTCGCCGAGGGTTACCAGTGGACCGCTCCGGCACTGGCGGGGCTGGTGATGGTCATGTTGGGTAATGTGCTGGTGTTTCGCAAGTCCAAGGCAAGTGCCGCTCCGGTGGCGGGCAAGCTGGCCTGAAACTATTCAGGTATCCTTTACCGCCAACAGATAAATAATACCGAAGAACATGTATTGAATGTGGGTTTGTGCCCATTCAAAGGCGTTGGCCTGTTTGGAATACTCTAAGTCAAACCATTCGTTTAGTATGATGATGTAGAAAATCTGATACGCAAAAATGGCTGTAATAAAGCCTATTATGGAAAATTTTTTGGCTTCGTTGAACTCGCCGTGTGGTGCGCCGAGTTTGCGGTAGAGCTGATAAACTCCAACTATGAAGCTGCATGTGAATATGGTCTCTAGTGTTATCAGTGCCCAGTAAAAACGGTGGTGAAACAGGGTTGAGCTGATAGCTCGGTAGCGGCGGGAGTCATTGCCGACGGTGTCGCTCATGCTGATGATTCGCCCGATATACTCGGCGTATGCAGTGTAGTCGGTAATGTTGTTGATAAGGGTTGTTGTACCGAATAATGCCGCCATGAAGACAACTATTAATTTGCTCCGCCTTACTAAGCCGGCAGTGGTGAAATAGCTCATGCAGGATACTCTCCGAATGTACGATTGATGCGTTTTTGTCTTTCGGAGTTTATAGGGGTTTAGAGGGTGTGGGGGTGAAGAGTGGTTTGCAGGTTATGTCGCTTTTTATATGGGCTGGACGGTAAATTGTTTGAGGGAGATGATTCCAGTATGTATATAAAGTGGCACGCCGATTATGACGTGCCATTGTTTAATCAGACTTTCCACACCTGCGGATTGACCAGATCCTGCGGCCGTTCACCCAGCAAGGCACTGCGCAAGTTGGCCAGGGCACGGTTGGCCATGGCATCGCGGGTCTCATGGGTGGCCGAGCCGATGTGCGGCAAGGTCACGGTGTTTTTCAGCTGGAACAGCGGCGACTCGGCCAGTGGTTCTTTTTCGTATACGTCCAGCCCGGCACCACGAATGCGGTTGTTTTGCAGCGCTTCGATCAGCGCCGGTTCATCTACCACCGGACCGCGGGAAATGTTCACCAGAATGGCACTCGGCTTCATCAGCGCCAGTTCTCTGTGGCTGATCAGATGCTTGGTTTTCTCGCTGAGCGGCACCACCAGGCAGACGAAGTCGGCTTCGGCCAGCAATTGATCGAGGCTGCGGTACTGTGCGCCAAGTTCCTGTTCCAGCTCGGTCTTGCGGCTGTTGCCGCTATAGATGACCGGCATGTTGAAACCCAGGCGACCGCGTCGGGCGATGGCCGCACCGATATTGCCCATGCCGACGATACCCAGGGTCTTGCCGTGCACATCGCAACCGAACAGTTGCGCACCGACAGTGGCCTGCCATTGCCCGGCCTTGGTCCAGGCGTCAAGTTCGGCGACGCGACGGGCGCTGCTCATCAACAGGGCAAACGCCAGGTCGGCGGTGCTTTCGGTGAGCACATCCGGCGTGTTGGTCAGCATGATCCCGCGTTCGTTGAAGTAGTCCAGGTCATAGTTGTCGTAGCCCACCGAGACGCTGGATACCACTTCCAGGCTGGCGGCGTTCTCCAACTGCGCACGACCGAGTTTTCGGCCTACACCAATCAAGCCATGGGCATGGGGCAGGGCTTCGTTGAACTGGGCATTGATGTCGCCGTTTTTCGGATTAGGCACGATGACGTCGAAGTCTTGTTGCAGGCGTTCAACCATTTGTGGAGTGACGCGGCTGAATGCAAGGACGGTCTTTTTCATGGAGGGCGGGCTCGTCGGGCGGTGAAGAATGATGAGCACGCTAACATTCTTCACGGGATTTGTGCGAGTCGTCAGGCGGTCAATGCAAGCTTGCAGCTTGCCGAGCTCCATCCAGTTATACTGCCGCACTTCTTATACTGTGGCATGCGGCTCACTCACCGGGCCCGACACTTCATGCACCACCCGGAGCTTTCATGACTTCCCCGAAACAACCGCCAGTCGCCGACGCCATGAGCGACGTGCAGGCCGAGCTGCCAGACAGCGTCGACTCCAGCGCCGATAGCGAAACCAAAGCCGAGATCCCGGCCTTCAGATTCCCGTTCAAGCCGGGTGAGCTGGCAGCTGCCAAGGGCTCCAACCAGCCGTGGTACAAGAACGGCGCCAAGAACGGCCACACCAAGACGCCGGGCATGGCCCCACCGGGGACTCGTCGGTCGATGGGTAAGCGCTGAGTCTTTATCTCTGCGGTGCCTGATCTGCCATCTTCGCGAGCAAGCCCGCTCCCACATTTGGAATGCAGTCCCCTGTGGGAGCGGGCCTGCTCGCGATGGCGCCGTGTCAGAGCGGTATCGGTTCCCGGCGAACCGCGCGCATCCCGACGCTTTCATACAAGCGCCGCGCCCGAAGGTTGTCTTCACGTACCTTCAGATCCACGAAGCCTTCACGCCGCTGCTGGAACACCTTGAACGCCTGCAACAACAGTGCACGCCCCAACCCCCGGCCCTGAAACCGCGGATGCACCACCAGGTTCTTGATATAGGCACTGGTCCAGCACTGGCAAACACCCACCACTTCCCCAGCATCCAGGGCAATGAAGCACAGGGCCGGGTCGTATTCCGGATCGGTTTCGAACTGCCGTAGCCACATCTCCAGCGCGGCTACGCGACCACCGCCGTCGAGATAACCGAACTCCATCAACCGGTGCACAGCGGCGCCCAGTTCGGGGCGGTACTCGCTCAATTGCAGGCCGGCTGGCCAAGCGGGGGGCGGCACGATTAAAGAGAGGTCGCGCCGCATCAGCCAGCAGAATTCTTCGTTCAACACTCAATAACCCTGTTCGGCGACAGCCTTGGCCGCGGTAATCAGGCACTGGGTCAATTCCGGCGAAGAGAATTTGGTCAGCACCGCGTTCGCTCCTGCCAGTCGTGCTTTTTCGGCGTTCATCGCACTGTCCAGCGAGGTGTGCAGCAGTACATAAAGATGCGCGAAATCCGGGGTTTCCCGCAGGGTGCGGGTGAAGGCGTAGCCGTCCATCTCCGACATCTCGATGTCCGAGACGATCAGGTTGATCTGTTGCGCTGTGCCTTGCAAGTCCAGCAGGCAGTCGATGGCTTCCTTGGCGCTGCGGGCGGTATGGCATTGCAGGCCAAGGTTACGCAGGGTGTGCACCGATTGCTGCAAGGCGACCTGGCTGTCGTCAACCACCAGGATGCGCGCGTTGCCGAGCAGTTCGGCGTCTTCCATGCTCAGTTCGGTCGGCGCCATTTCGATTTGTGCCGGGGCGATGCCGTGGATGACTTTTTCGATGTCCAGCACTTGCACCAGGGTGCCATCGACTGACGTTACGCCGGTGATGTAGGCGCGCAATCCACCGGAGCCGAAGGGTGGAGGGCGGATGTCGGTGGTCAGGCAGTGGACGATTTTGCTCACGGCCTGCACATGCAGGCCCTGCTTGGAGCGGCTGACGTCGGTGACGATCAGGCAGCCGCCGTTCGGGTCTTCCAGCGGACGCTCGCCAATGGCACGACTGAGGTCGATCACCGACAGCGAGGCGCCGCGCAGGCTGGCGATGCCTTTGACGTGGGGGTGCGACTCCGGCAGTTTGGTCAGCGGCGGGCAGGGAATGATTTCACTGACCTTGAGCAGGTTGATTGCCATCAGCTTGCCGCTGCGCAGGGTAAACAGCAGAAGCGAAAGTGAGTCTGCGCGGGCTTTGGTGGAGGACATAGGAACCTTCTCTGGAAAAAGGTGACGGGCAATCCAGGGATCGCCAATGACTTCGATGCCGGGTTATCGACTTGTCGGGGGCAGGCTTTAGGGTCAATACCTATCTCGGACCAAATGGTGGACCTTTGTGGCGAGGGAGCTTGCTCCCGCTCGGCTGCGCAGCAGTCGCAAAATCGTCTTGCCTGAAACTGTGCACCCCCGGATCTGGGAGCGCTTCGCACTCCAGCGGGAGCAAGCTCCCTCGCCACAGGATGCTCACTTCATGCCGAGTCTTTTGGCCATCCGCCCCAGGTTCGCCCGATCCAGGCCCAGCTCACGGGCCGCGCTTGCCCAGTTGTTGTTGTGCCGCTCCAGGCAGGCACCGATCAATTGACGCTGATAATGCTCGGTGGCTTCGCGCAAGTCGCCGGTCACCGCTTGCGTGAGGGTAGCGACGGGTTGCTCGGCAGCGGTTTCAACGCTGGCGTTGGGCAAGTCCAGGTCGGCGGCGCTCAAGCTGAGAATTTTCGGCCGTTCCTTGCAATTGCCCAGGGCCTTCAAGGCGCTGCGGCCGATCAAGTGTTCAAGCTCGCGCACGTTGCCGGGCCAGTCGTAGGCCAATAGCGCGGCCTGGGCGTCGCTGGTCAGGCGAAGGCTGTTGAGGCCCATGCGTGAGCGGTTCTGCTCCAGGAAGTAACCGCTGAGCAACAGTACATCGCGCCCGCGATCGCGCAGGGCCGGCACCAGCAGTGGATAAACGCTGAGGCGATGGTAGAAGTCGGCGCGGTAACGGCCGCTGCGCACTTCTTCGGCGAGGTCACGGTTGGTCGCCGCGATCAGGCGCACGTCGACCTGATGCTCCTGGTCCGAACCCAGTCGCTGCAACTGGCCGCTCTGCAGCACTCGCAACAACTTGGCCTGCACGGTCAGCGACAACTCACCGACTTCATCGAGGAACAGCGTGCCGCCATTGGCCAGTTCGAATTTGCCGCGGCGGTCGTTCATTGCCCCGGTAAAGGCGCCGCGAACATGGCCGAACAACTCGCTCTCCACCAATGTGTCGGGCAACGCGGCACAGTTGAGGCTGATGATCGGTTTGTCGGCGCGGGGCGAGGCCGCATGGATGGCCTGGGCCACCAACTCCTTGCCGACCCCGGTTTCGCCGGTGATCAACACGGTCAGGTCGCTACCGCCCACCAGGCTGATTTCTTCGACCAGACGCTTGTGGGCCTTGCTCTGGCCGATCATTTCGCGATTCTGCTGGCCGCTGGCCTGGCGGTAGACCTCGGCGCGTTGATGTTCATCTTCGACCCGGTTGTTCAACCGCTCGATGCGCTCGGCGGCGTTGACCGTGGCCGCTGCAAGGCTGGCGAAGGCTTGCAGGGCGTCCAGTTCGATCGGTTCGAAGCGCTCCGGGTCGAGGGCATCGAGGGTCAGCAGACCCCAGGGGCGCTCGTCGATGAACAGCGGGCAACCCATGCAGTCGTGGACTTCCAGATGATCATCCAGGCCATCGACCAGGCCGTCATAGGGGTCAGGCAAGTTGCTGTCGGCAGCGAAACGGGTCGGGCCGGGGCCGCTGAGCAGCGCTTCGAAGCGCGGATGCTCGCTGACCTTGAAGCGCCGGCCGAGGGTGTCGGTACTCAAGCCGTCGACGGCCAGCGGCACCAGCCATTCACCATCAAGGCGCAGCAGGGCGGCGGCATCGCACGGGAGCAGGGCGCGCATGGCTTCCAGCAAGCGTCGATAACGCTCACCTTCGGGCAGTTCGCGGGACAGGTCGGAGACCAGGGGCAGCAGGGCGGTGAGCAGTGATTTTGCAGTCATAGTGACTCCGTGTAGTCGGTATGACTATAAAGCAGGCAGTGTCTAAATGACTATTAAGTTGTTAAAGTATTGATTTATAAGGATTAAATAGTTGGCACGAAAGCTGATACGCATAGGGTAATCCGTTAGCAACCCAAGAAGATCAGGAGTCACCTTATGCTGAGCGCTCAAGACCGTGCCATCGTCAAATCCACCGTGCCGCTGCTTGAAAGCGGTGGTGAGGCGCTGATCACGCACTTCTACCGCATGATGCTCTCCGAATACCCGGAAGTCCGCCCGCTGTTCAACCAGGCCCACCAGGCCAGCGGTGATCAGCCGCGTGCGTTGGCCAACGGCGTATTGATGTATGCGCGCCATATCGATCAGCTCGACCAGTTGGGCGACCTGGTGGCCAAGATCATCAACAAGCACGTGGCCCTGCAGATCCTGCCTGAGCACTATCCGATTGTCGGCAGCTGCCTGCTGCGGGCCATCGCCGAGGTATTGAGCGAAGAGATCGCCACCCCGGAGGTGATCGCGGCCTGGGGCGCGGCCTACGGCCAGTTGGCGGACATCCTGATCGGTGCCGAAACCAGCATCTATGACCAGAAGGAACAGGCACCGGGCGGCTGGCGCGGGGCGCGGGAATTCATCGTGGCAGGCAAAGTCCAGGAGAGCGCCGAGATCACTTCGTTCTACTTCGAGCCCGCGGATAAAGGTCCTATCCTGCTGGCAGAACCCGGCCAGTACATCGGCATGAAACTGATCCTCGACGGTGAAGAGATCCGTCGTAACTACTCGCTGTCGGCGCTGGCAAACAAAGGCCAGTACCGCATCAGCGTCAAACGTGAGGACGGTGGCCGCGCTTCCAGCTTCCTGCACGACCAGTTGCAGGTTGGCGCCAGCATCGAGTTGTTCCCGCCATCGGGCGATTTCGTCCTGACGGCCAGCGACAAGCCACTGGTGCTGATCAGCGGTGGCGTCGGCATCACCCCGACCCTGGCAATGCTCGAAGCGGCGCTGGAAACCCAGCGGCCGGTGCATTTCATCCACTGCGCGCGCAACGGCAGCGTCCATGCCTTCCGCGACTGGATCGACGGCCTGGCCGAGCGTCACCCGCAACTCAAGCGCTTCTACTGCTACGCCGAAGATGACGGCGTGAGCCCGGCAGCGCACAAGGTCGGTTTGTTGAGCCAGCAGCAGTTGAATGCTTGGCTGCCGGAGCAGCGTGATCTGGATGCCTACTTCCTGGGGCCGAAAGGTTTCATGTCGGCCGTCAAACGCCACCTGAAAGCCTTGGGGGTGCCGGAGAAGCAGAGCCGTTACGAGTTCTTCGGGCCGGCAGCGGCGCTGGAGTAACCCCTAATAAAGATCGCAGCCTTCGGCAGCTCCTACAGGATGCAATCCATTCCGATGTAGGAGCTGCCGGAGGCTGCGATCTTTTGATCTTTCTGGTTAAAAGTTAATCCCTCCTTAACCGTCCTGTCGTCTATTCCCTGCGACATCCCCCTTGCTACGCGCCAGCTCTCAAAGATCAGGCCAGCGTGTAGACTGGCGGGCAATCGATATCTTGAAGGGAAACGCGATGAGCGATGAATCCATGCGGTTGGGCCGTGAACGGCGCTATCTGGTGTTGCTGGGCATCATTTGCCTGGCGCTGATCGGCGGTGCGCTGTACATGCAAATTGTTCTGGGCGAGGCCCCTTGCCCGCTGTGCATCCTGCAACGTTACGCGTTGCTGCTGATCGCGATCTTTGCCTTCATCGGCGCGGCCATGCGCGGCCGTCGCAGCATCACGGTGTTTGAAACCCTGGTGGTGATCTGTGCTGTGGCAGGCGCAGGCGTTGCCGGGCATCACGTCTATACGCAGTTTTATCCGGCGGTCAGCTGTGGCATCGATGTGTTGCAACCGATTGTCGATGACTTGCCGCTGGCGAAGATCTTCCCGCTGGGTTTCCAGGTCGACGGTTTCTGCTCCACGCCATACCCGCCGATCCTCGGCCTGTCGCTGGCGCAGTGGGCGCTGGTCGCCTTCGTGCTGATCGTGGTGCTGGTGCCGTTGCTGACCTCGCGTAACCGCAAAGCGCTGCGCTGAGTTTATCTGCCGCCACGCATTGTCGGACAAAAAAAGCCCCGGTCCTCGAAGAGAGGGCCGGGGCTTTTTTTGTCGTGCAGAGCACATTTCAGAGGCCGGGTAAAAAGACCGTGACGGGCGGCAATCAAGGGTGCGACACATGTGCGACATGTTGTCACAGAGTCGGTGTCGCAGGGCGTTCGAGGAGGCCGGATTGGTACATGGAAACGTAACGAAATCGGGTTGTTTTGCAGGCGGGCGGTTTTTTCCATTGCAGGCACGAACAGGCAGTTTTAACAGGCTCTGGCGAATGCCCGGAGCCCCCGTCATATCGGGCCTTGGGCAAGGTCAAGGGCAGAGAAGAGGGACTGGATACTGTCTGAACCGTGGGTGGAAGGCCTACTTATTTTGGTGTTTTTGTTGAGAATGAATTTCGATAAGATGCGCCACTTTTGCGAAAACGGTTAATGATTGTTGCCGGTTCGGATAAAAATTATTTCGGGATGAGACATGGTTTATAAAACGTTACATATCTACAATCGCCCGCACTGAATTCCCGGCACTGCTCAATTCTTAACCAGAGGTGAGCAGGAACAGGGTGTCGAGAGGTCTGGTGGCTTCATGCGATTCCCAGGTGTCGGAGCCTCCAACTACCCGCACCAAATGGAATTGGTCTGTAACAAGGCCTTTGACCACGTATTCGAATAAGAACTCACCGCAGGCCCGGGATTTGTCGTACAGCGTCTGACGCACGACGGGCATGCCCTTATTCAATCCAAGAAAAATGCCAACCCTTGGCAGGGTGAAGTGTTGGCGATCAAAACCCAACTGCATTGCGCAAGCTGCTTTAGAGGTCGTGAGATGAGTAAAAACAGGTACCCCAGACTACTAGGCTTATTGCCGCTGATCGGCACGTTGTTGCTGTCAGGCTGCAACATGACCTTGCTCAATCCCAAGGGCCAGGTTGGTCTGGACGAGCGAAACCTGATCATCACCGCAACGCTGCTGATGCTGTTGGTCGTGGTTCCGGTCATCGTCATGACCTTCCTGTTCGCCTGGAAATACCGCGCGTCCAACACCAACGCCACCTACACCCCGAAATGGAACCACTCCACCAAGATCGAGATCGCGGTGTGGGCTGTTCCAGTGCTGATCATCATTGCCCTGGGTTACGTCACCTACAAGTCGACCCACGCCCTTGACCCGTACAAGCCGCTGGAATCCGACGTCAAGCCTGTGACCATCGAAGTGGTCGCGCTGGACTGGAAGTGGCTGTTCATCTACCCGGAACAAGGCATCGCCACGGTCAACAAGATCGTGTTCCCGGCCCACACTCCGATCAACTTCAAGATCACTTCCGACGCCGTGATGAACTCGTTCTTCATCCCTGCGCTGGGCGGCCAGATCTACGCGATGGCGGGCATGCAGACCAAACTGCACCTGATCGCCAACGAAAACGCTGAGATGGACGGTATCTCCGCCAACTACAGCGGAGCGGGTTTCACCGGTATGAAATTCAAGGCGATCGCCACTTCCCAGGAAGATTTCGACGCTTGGGTAAGTGAAGTCAAAAAGGCACCTAAACAGCTTGAACAAGCTGAATACGCAGCCCTTGCCAAGCAGAGCCAGAACAACCCAGTCGAGCTCTACTCCTCGGTGACACCGAACCTGTTCCAGACCATCGTCGACAAGTACGAAGGCATGAAACCGGGTCCGAAAGTGAAGCACGAGAAAGAAGAGAAAGAAGTGGCCGCTACGCAAGGAATGGACATGAACGCGCATTCAGCTGCCGGGGCAGAGGAGTAAACGATGTTTGGTAAATTAAGTTGGGAAGCGGTCCCGTTCCACGAGCCGATCGTAATGGTGACCATCGCCATGATCGCGCTCGGCGGTCTGGCACTGTTCGCGGGTATCACTTACTTCAAGAAGTGGACCTACCTGTGGACCGAGTGGCTGACGTCGGTCGACCACAAGAAAATCGGCGTGATGTACATCATCGTCGCCATGGTCATGCTGCTGCGCGGCTTCGCCGACGCCATCATGATGCGTACCCAGTTGGCCATGGCCACCGAGGGTTCGCCTGGCTACCTGCCACCTGAACACTATGACCAGATCTTCACCGCTCACGGTGTGATCATGATCATCTTCATGGCGATGCCATTCTTCACCGGCCTGATGAACCTTGCAGTGCCGCTGCAGATCGGCGCGCGTGACGTTGCCTACCCGTTCCTGAACTCCCTGAGCTTCTGGCTGCTGGTATCCGGCGTAGTGCTGATCAACCTGTCCCTGGGCGTCGGCGAATTCGCCAAGACCGGCTGGGTTGCCTATCCGCCGCTGTCGGGCCTGCAATACAGCCCTGGCGTGGGGATGGACTACTACATCTGGGCGCTACAGCTATCGGGCCTGGGTACGACGCTGACGGGGGTCAACTTCCTGGCCACCGTGCTGAAAATGCGTACCCCTGGCATGAAGCTGATGGACATGCCGATCTTCACCTGGACCTGCACCTGGGCGAACGTCCTGATCGTGGCTTCGTTCCCGATCCTGACCGCTACCCTGGCACTGCTGACGCTTGACCGTTACATGGATTTCCACATTTTCACCAACGAACTTGGTGGCAATCCGATGATGTACGTGAACCTGTTCTGGGCGTGGGGTCACCCTGAGGTGTACATCCTGATCCTGCCAGCGTTCGGTATCTTCTCCGAAGTCATCTCGACCTTCACCGGCAAGAAACTGTTCGGCCACCACTCGATGGTCTACGCATCGGGCGCGATCTCGATCCTGGGCTTCATGGTTTGGCTGCACCACTTCTTCACCATGGGTTCGGGTGCCAGCGTCAACGCCTTCTTCGGTCTGGCGACGATGCTGATTTCCATCCCGACGGGTGTGAAGCTGTTCAACTGGCTGTTCACCATCTACCAGGGCCGTCTGCGTTTCACCAGCCAGGTGCTGTGGACCCTGGGCTTCATGGTGACCTTCGCCATCGGCGGCATGACCGGCGTACTGCTGGCCATCCCGGGTGCCGACTTCGTTCTGCACAACAGCCTGTTCGTGATCGCGCACTTCCATAACGTGATCATCGGCGGTGCGGTATTCGGTTACATCGCAGGTTTCGCGTTCTACTTCCCTAAAGCGTTCGGCTTCAAGCTGCACGAAGGCTGGGGCAAGGCAGCATTCTGGTTCTGGATCAGCGGCTTCTTCGTCGCGTTCATGCCGCTCTACGCTCTGGGCTTCATGGGCATGACCCGTCGCCTGAACGCCACCACCAACCCTGAGTGGGTGCCGTACCTGTACGTCGCCATGTTCGGTGCGGTGATGATCGCCGCGGGTATCGCTTGCCAGCTGATCCAGCTGTACGTCAGCGTGCGTGACCGCAACAAGCCGGAAAACATGTGCGAACACGGCGACCCGTGGAATGCACACACCCTGGAATGGTCGACCTCGTCGCCACCTCCGTTCTACAACTTCGCCGTGCTGCCAAAAGCCGACGTAGTCGACCCGTTCACCGAAGCCAAGGAAAACGGCACTGCGTACAAGGCCCCGGCCAAGTACGAGCCGATCCACATGCCAAACAACACCGCCACCGGTGTGGTCATGGGTGCTCTGTTGACCGTGTTCGGTTTCGCGATGATCTGGCACATCTGGTGGCTGGCAATCGCTGGCCTGGCCGGCACCGTGATCTACTTCGTGATCCACGCGGCCCGTGATGATCAAGGCTATATGGTGCCGGTCGACGTGATCGAGCGCATCGAAGCCGAGCAGCACAAGCGTCTGGTAGCGGCAGGGAAAATCCCGGCCACCGCCACCCGTGTTGAAACCTCGTTGGAACAGGCTTAAACCATGTCGAACTTAGTGACCAATGCTGGACACACCCATGTCGATGGACATGGGCATGATGACCATCACCACGACTCGGGCGAGATGACCGTATTCGGTTTCTGGCTCTACCTGATGACCGACTGCATTCTGTTTGCGTCGATCTTCGCGGCGTACGCGGTACTGGTTAACAACGTAGCGGGTGGCCCGTCGGGCCACGACATCTTCGAACTGCCATACGTACTGGGCGAAACCGCCTTGCTGCTGTTCAGTTCGATCACCTACGGCTTCGCCATGCTGGCGTTCTTCCGTGGCAACAAGAAGCAGGTCCTGGGCTGGCTGGCCATGACCTTCCTGTTCGGTGCCGGCTTCATCGGCATGGAGATCAACGAGTTCCACATGTTGATCTCCGAGGGCTACGGCCCTAGCCGTTCCGGCTTCCTGTCCGGGTTCTTCACCCTGGTCGGCACCCACGGTCTGCACGTGACCAGCGGTCTGATCTGGATGGCGATCATGATGTATCAGGTGCAGAAAAACGGCCTGACGGCGACCAACAAGACCCGTCTGAGCTGCCTGAGCCTGTTCTGGCACTTCCTGGACGTCGTGTGGATCTGCGTATTCACCGTTGTTTATCTGATGGGGACTATGTAAATGGCTAACACAGCTCATTCCCAAAATGGCCATGACAGCCACGACGCCGGTCACGGCAGCGTCAAGTCCTACGGCATCGGTTTCATCCTGTCGGTGATCCTGACCCTGATCCCGTTCGGGCTGGTGATGTACCCGACGCTACCGAAGTCGATCACCCTGATGATCGTCGTCGCGTTCGCAGTCATCCAGGTGCTGGTGCACCTGGTGTACTTCCTGCACCTGGACCGTTCGGCCGCGCAGCGTAACAACGTGATTGCGTTTGTCTTTGCCGCGATCGTGATTGTCCTGCTGGTTGGCTTGTCGCTGTGGATCATGTTCAGCATCCACACGTTCATGATGGCGAAGTGAGGTAGATCCGCATGTCCCTTAAGCACTTTATCCAAATCACCAAACCGGGGATCATTTTCGGTAACGTGCTTTCTGTGGCAGGCGGATTTTTCCTGGCCTCCAAAGGGCATGTCGATCTGGCCATCTTCCTGGCCGCCATGATCGGCACGTCCCTGGTGGTTGCCTCCGGTTGCGTGTTCAACAACTGCATCGACCGCGACATCGACATCAAGATGGAACGCACCAAGAACCGCGTGCTGGTCCAGGGCTTGATCTCCCTGAAACTGGCCCTGATCTATGCGACCGTCCTGGGTGTTGCCGGCGTTGCCCTGTTGTACAAGGTGGCCAACCCGTTGGCCGCGTTGTTCGCGGTAATCGGCTTCGTGATCTACGTCGGCTTCTACAGCCTGTACCTCAAGCGCAAGTCGGTTCACGGCACGCTGGTGGGCAGTCTGTCGGGTGCCATGCCGCCAGTGATCGGTTACGTCGCAGTCAGCAACACCTTCGACATGGCCGCGCTGACCCTGCTGGTGATGTTCAGCCTGTGGCAGATGCCGCATTCCTACGCCATCGCGATCTTTCGCTTCAACGATTACCTGGCCGCATCGATTCCGGTGCTGCCAGTGAAGCGCGGCATCCAGGTGGCCAAGAAGCACATCCTGCTCTACATCCTGGCCTTCCTCGTGGCGACCTTGATGCTGACCTTCAGCGGTTACGCCGGCATGAGCTACCTCGCCGTCGCCGCGGCCATGGGCATGTACTGGCTGTACATGGCCTGGACCGGCTACAAGGCAGTGGATGACACGGTCTGGGCACGCAAGCTGTTCGTGTTCTCGATCTTCACCATTACCGCGTTGAGCGTGATGATGTCCCTGGACTTCAAAGTGCCGACCGAGTTGCTGCTGACGTACGCGCCGTAAGCGTCGGATGCTGTAAAGAAAAGCCCCGCCTTCGAGAGAAGAGCGGGGCTTTTTGTTTGGGCGTTTTCTGCTGGACCAAGTTACCGCCATCGCGCACTAACAGGCGAATTCGATATCTGTCCGCTTAAGAAAAAATTGAGAAAATCCCAAATTATTAAGATTTTCTTGGCCCACTTAAGAAAAAATGCGCGGTCAGACCCAATAAATGGGGTAAGGCGGAGGGTTCCGAGGTCTTGGGGGGGAATTTGTCATTGGGTTTCCATCTCCTGTGTTTCGTCCGTTGCCGCCATCGCGACCAAGCTCGCTTACGATAGGGAGACCTGACCGGCAAAGATGCCTACGGTTTTGCCTGAACTTTCCCACGAGTTTTTCAGGTTGAGGGTCGGAAGTCGCATATCTAGCCTCGGGGATGCTGTCATTACAAGCATCTCAGAGGCTCTACGATGGAACTGCCAGAGGTAATCACCCCGCGTGTTAATACGAATACAGCGTTGGGGCAGGCTTTGATTTCGATGTTCAAATCTGTCGAAGCGGAACTGGAGCTTGAGAACGCAGGACCAGGGGCGGTCAAAATTATCCTGTTCGGTGGCTGCGCGGTTCACCTTTATACCCATCATCGCGTTTCCACCGACGTCGATGCAGAAATTTATGAGGCTAATGTTCCCAAAGGTCTTCGCTTACAAACGATGCTCGCAGAGATACCCGAACAGTTTGTTGATGAGCGATCCGGTCGATTGATGGAGCTGAACTACGACCTGCAATACAACACCAGTTTTGGTCCGATACATGAGGACTATTGGGAGCGGAGCCTTCCCTTTACAGAGTTCCCGGTTGAGTCCCCGCTGCACGTTCATATCGCAGCACCTGTCGACATTGCCATCTCCAAGCTGGGCAGAGCGACCGATCAGGACATTGGTGATATCAAGGCACTTCTCAGGGCTGGTTTCATCCTGACTACCGAGTTCCGTCGGCTGGCATTGCAGGCGATTGATGTATATGTTGGCAACAAGGAGCCATCAATCTCCGTTCTCACTAATATTTTGCATGATTATCTGGAGAGCACAGATGACGAAGCCCCATAGCGGCCACGTCCTCTCATCCGCCTTGGACACGCTGGTAAAAAGACCTTTGAATCAAGCGGATGACGCTGCTCTCGTGAGCGCCGCCAAAGCTGTCTGGTACTCGGACTCAAATCTTGAAAGCGAGGTAACCGCTTTTTTGACTCGGCACACTGACGAAGTGGAGGTTCGGCGTGCTGGCTATCTGCTCGAGCGATTCACTCGATTTACTTGCTTGTCCGATCTCCGGGTGTCGGAAACTCTCAATGTCCTCGAGCTTTTTGCACATTCGACCTCCGTGCAAGCCGTGATGCTACAAACCATCACGCCACTGCGTCGACGCCGTGATGAACTCGCTGTCTCTTGGGGGTTGAGTGAGGGCCTCGGCCTAAAAGCCCAAACCCTCATGCCTTTTCAGACCCGGCATTACGAAGCTGAGCAGCGCGCCATGTTTTCCTGAGCTTTGGTTGCAGCGAATAGGCTGCATTGTTTGGCCCAAAAGTTGAAACGGCTTGCAGCGCAAAAGCCCCTCCTTTCGAGAGAACGGTGGGGCTTTTTCATTCATGCGCGGTTGTTACACGGTGCGTTGAGTACCTTCACCACGTCGTCGATGATTGCCTTGCTCATGTCCTGCAAAAAATGTGAGGCCCAGGCATGTCGGTCGGAGTCGCGAACCATGGCGGCGTCTGAGGCGAGCAGTTTGGCTACGTGGAGCAGGTCTGAAGCGTGGTAGAGGGCTTCGATCACCGGGACACCGGCGTTGATGCGGAACAGGGGTTCGTTGGCGTGGTAGGAGAATGGGGTGAGGCCGATGGTTTTGAGGTCTTGGGGATTGGTCATTGGGCTTCACCTCCTGTTGGTCAGGTGGTGTGGGATGACCGGTGAGGCGGACAGATCAATAGCGTGCATTGGCAATACTCCAGAAATCAAAGTAGAGCCGCCACGTTCGTTCTCAGGCGAATGGGTGGCAGCTATGCGCAGGCTGAGAAACCGGTTGCACGACCCGGCAGACCCGAAGGTCTCCCACGCACAGCCGCCATTGCACGAAATGCGGGCATAAAAAAACGCCAACAATCGTGATTTGGGCGCTAGTGCGCGTGCAGTTTACCCGGGTTCTCAGGCCCGGTCGCTGAATTGGCAGCGACCGGGCGAAGTTAGCCGGCAAGGATGAGGTCGGCAATCGTAGCGATCTGGTGGCCGGGGATGGCCGGGACACCGCAGACCCTGTGGGAGCGGGCTTGCCCGCGATGGCAGTGTGTTAGGCGACATTGATGCTGGATGTGACGGCCCCATCGCGGGCAAGCCCGCTCCCACAGGATTTGAGGTGTGTCGGTTATTTTTGGGCAGTGTCGAGCAACCGGAAAAACCGCTCCCGCACCTGCAAGCTGTCGCTGTGAGCCACATTGAATCGCAGGAACTGGCTGGCATCCGGCCCTTTGCTCAGCAAGGTGCCCGGTGCCAATACCATATTGTTCTCCAGCCCCTGGCGAGCCAGGTTCTCGGCGTGTAAACCCTCCGGCAACCGCGCCCAGATAAACACGCCTTCGCCGGGCAACGAGGAAAGCGAACACCCGGCCTGCGCCAGCCAACCGGCCACACGGCTATTGGATTCATACAACCGATCTACCGTGCGCCGCGCATGCTTGGCATAGCTGCCGTCGCTGAGCATGGTGCAGGTGATCTGCTCTGCCAGCTCCGACGTTACCCCGCCGCAGGCCATTTTCAGGGCGACCATGCGCGCCGCCAGTTGCGGCGAGAGCACGGTGTAGCTGACGCGGCTGTTGGCGGTCAGGGTCTTGGAGAAACCGGAGACGTAACTCACATGATCCAACCCGCTGGCGGCCAGGCGCGGGGTGCGGCGTTGCTGGATGTCGCAGTACAGATCGTCTTCGACGATGTGCAAGCCATAACGGTGGCTCAGTTCCAGCAAGCGGTAGACCTGGGCCGGGGTGAACGAGTGACCGGTGGGGTTATGCAGCGTGCTGTTGGTCATGTACAGCACGGGTTTGTGGGCGATCAGCAGTTGCTCGAACGCGTCGAGGTCCATGCCGTCGCAATCCCGGGCGATGGTGATGACTTTGGCTCCATGCAACGCCAGGTTGGCGTGCATGTTGAAGTAGCAGGGGTCGTCGAGCAGCACGGTGTCGCCGGGTTTGACCAGCAGGCGCATCAGCAGGTCGATGGCCTGCATGGTGTTGGCGGTGGTGATGATCTGGTCCACCGACGCCTCGATGCCGAAGGTTGCCAGTTTGACCCGCAGGGCTTGGCGCAACGGCAAGTAACCGCCGGCTACGCCGTACTCGCCCATGCGCAACGAAGTTGCTCGCAGGGTAGCGCGCACGGCTTTCTGCAATTCTTCGGCGGGTAGCCACGAGGTTGGCAGAAAACCGCAGCCGGGGCGCAGCGCGCCGTTGTCCAGCAGCAAGGCGCGACGAATCACGCTGAGGGTGTCCTGGGGTTGCAGGTCCGGGCCGGTGCCGCTTTTGAGCGCCGCTTCGGAGCGGTGCACGTAATGCCCGGAGCCCTGGCGAGACACCACCAGCCCCTTGGCGCGCATGCGGTCCAGGGCATCGACCACCGTGGACTTGCCCACGTTCATCAAGTCGGAGAGTTCGCGAATCGGCGGCAGCTTGGCGCCGTGGGGCAGGCCCCCGGTGCTGATGGCTTGCGTCAGCTGATCGACGATCTGCTGCACCAGCGGCACGCCGGGCTGGAATTCAATGGCGGCGATGACTGCGCGTTGAACCTGCATTTTACTGGTCTCTCCGGCAGTAAAGTTCGTTGGATTCTATACGAACTTGCCCTGATCAGGACAAGCCTCTCTCTCTACCATGCTCTTACAGACTTTTCTGAATGTCGGCCTTTGTCGGCGGGCGTTCACCCGGTTCTTGAGGTGCTGCATGAGTGTCGAAACAGCGGTCGCGGTGGCTAAACCGGTCATTAACCTGCGGTTATTCACGATCCGGATCATCACCGCCGTCTCGCTGTTCGCGGTACTGGGCAAGGCCAACGTCTGGCTCGACACGGCCACCAACAGCATCCTGGCCCTTGGGTATCGCGCTTTGTTGCTGCTGTTGCCCCTGACTTTACTGGTGCTTGGCCGCCGTTCCCTGAGCGTCACCCTGCTGTGTGCCGGCCTTGGCCTGGTGCTGCTGGCGCTGACCAGCAATCAAGGCATGGTGATGTTTGCTGCCGCGCTGTTTGCCTACGGCATCGCCATTGCCGGTTACCTGATCAAGAGCGAAGCGGCCCAGACCAAGGAAGGCGCGGCCTACAACCGCGTGGCCATGAACATGGGCAGCCTGGTGGCCGGTTTGATCCTGCTGTCGCCGCTGCTCACGCCGACGATGTTTTTCCTTGGTGCGGCGGCCTTCGTTTTGCTGTGCCTGCCGATCGCCCTCGGCGCGACCTTCACCACCGAGCCGGTGGTCTCCCGCCCGGCCAGCCAGACCGGCAGCAACTGGGGCAACAAACTGCCCTGGGTGATCGCCGGCATCATCATGGGCATCAAGCTGTTCGGGGTGTTCTCGATCCTGCCACAGGCAATCCTGCTCAAGACCGGCGAACTGCCGGCCTGGTACGGCTTGATGCTGATCCTCAACAGCGCCGTGGTGGTGTTCGCCCAGGTGCCGGTGATGAAGCTGATCGAGTGCACCGGGCGCTTCAAGGTCGTGTCGGTGATCGCGATCATCGTCGGCGGTTTTGCGGTGCTGTCTTCGCCTGCAGCGTTCCACGTCGAAACCCTCGCCGGGGCGTTGGTCTGGGTGGCGCTGCTGTCCATCGCCGAATGCGCCTTCAGCTACCTCGATTACTTCTCGGTCAAGCAAAACAACATGTTCGTCAAGGAAGTGTCCCTGGGCGTCGGGGCCGGGCTGACCGTATTGATCATGCGGGTGGTGCCGGCGCCGTACAACGCGCTGGTGCTGGCCGCCATCGGTGCCGCAGGGATCCTGGCCTGGTACTGGTTCAACCGTAAATCCAATGCGTCGTTGCATGACTGAGTCATCGCCGTTGCGGTTTTCACCTTGCAGGTCGGGGGCATTATGAATACGACTTCATGCGTAGTAGTGGTCGGTTACAACGGCAATCGGGTGCACGACATCCAGAAGCTGCGCGAGCTGTGCAAGTCGCTCTACAACGCCAGGCTCATCCTGCTGGTCGAGAAAATTCAGCCCCACGACGACCAGGTGGCCGATCACGTCTGCAGCACTTCGCTGGCCGAAGACGATGTGGCGGCGTCCCTTGAACTGGTGGTGGGTTGCCTGAATGCCGACAGCTGGAAGCTGATCGGCGTACTGCCGTTCTCCGATCGTGGCGTGCTGCTCGGTGCAGCGCTGGCCACTCACTTCGGCCTGCCGGGCATTACCCCTGGCGAAGCGCGGGCGGGCCTGGACAAGCAGATCTTCCGCCAACTCGAAGCGGCGGCCAGCAGTGCCCCCGAAGAATACCGGCCAGTGTTTTCCGCGCGGGTCGCAAGCCTGTCGGAACTGCGCCAGCGCGTCGTCGAACTGGGCGGAAAAGCCTTCATCAAGCCGGCCTGCGAAGGTGCGAGCCGGGGCTGTCGCGTCATCCACCACCCTTCGGAATGCGATGACGCCTGGCTCGCCCTGAAGCCTTACCGCGAAGGCGGCATCGTCCTTGAAGAGCTGGTGGAGAATGCCCGGGAATACAGTTGGGACTGTGTGGCCGGCAGCACCTGGGTGACGGAAAAAACCACCACCGAAGGCGCCTACCGCGCCGAGATCCAGCAAGTCGTGCCCGCACCGCTTGCGCCTGAGGTACAGGCGCGTTTGATGGCAGCCGGTCGGCATATGGCGGGCTTGGTATCCCTGGCCAATGGCGCCTGGCACAACGAAGTGTTCCTGCGCCGCGACAACCTGACCTCGGCCGTGGAAACCAACATGCGCCCCGGCGGCATGCACATCTGGGACCTGGCCAAACGCGCCTTCGTCAATTTCGATCCGTGGGAACGTTGGGTGCGCTGGGCAGTGGAAGGCCAGAGCGAACAGCACGAGCCAGTGGCCCGCGGTTATTGCGGCATCCGCCTGCTCAGGGCGCCGGCCGGCGGCATCCTGCGCGCAACGCCTGACATCGAGGCCCTGGCCCGCGCCCTGCGCATCGAGCTGGTGGAGGGGCAGTACGCCAGGCGTGTCGGTGACTCGGTCAGCGCCCAGATCAAGGACAACTTCTCATTCATCGGCCACATCGTGCTGTTCAACGAACACTACGGGCAACTGAGCAACGACCTGTTGCGCCTGACCGAGGCGATTGAGTCACGCATTGAGGTGACTTGCCTGGCACCGGCCACCCGCGCCGTGTGTTGAGCCGGCAAGCGACCGTTTTTTTTTGCATTACTGATCAAGGGGGTTCGATCAATGATCCAGCACATGACCTGCGATGAACGTTTCATCGCCCTGGCCAAAGAGTTTGGTTATGACATCTACGGCGAAAACACCGCAGGCGGACATTACGCGCCGCTGATCCGTCATCACGATGAGCTGTACATCAGCGGCCTGGTGCCGCGCATGAACGGCAAGATCCATTACCCCGGCCGCGTCGGGCTGGATCTCACCATGGCCGATGCGCAAGCGGCCGCCAGCATCAGCGCGATGCGCGGGCTGGCGTTGATCGTCGATGCCATTGGCTCGCTGGACAAGATCAAGTCATTGATCCGGGTAACGGTCTATGTGAAGTCCACCGCGGACTTTGTCGATTTGAGTGAAGTGGCCAACGGCGCCTCGGATGTGTTCAGCCATGTGCTGGGCGATGCCGGTAAACATACCCGCACTACAGTGGGTGTTTATCAGTTACCCAAGAATGCCGCGATAGAAGTGGACATGATCGCCGCCTTGCGCCCATCGGTTTTGTAAGTTGTTTCCAGACTTTACAGTGCTGAATAGTTAACTTAAGGTTTGGCGCTAAAGTATGGGTAATAATAAAAAAAGGGCGTGCGAATGGATAACTTTCAAGGTGCGTTTTTTTCATATAAGGACTTTCGTCAGAGCCTGCACCATCGAGCGCCAAGTCCCAAGGTATGGAAAGGCACTGAACTGGCGGGTATGCGTCAGACCCTTGAAGCCAGCGACGTTGATATTGTCGCGCTGGCTCACGACAAGAGCATTGCGGGCTGTGAAGTGACACCTGGCATGGCGATCGCCATGCAATGGCTGAACCCCGGCGTGACGCTCAACGGCCATGCCCATTCCTGGTGGCATCTATTTGTCATCCAGTGCGGCAGCGGCGTGTTGACCCTCGGCGATGCCGACGGGGTCAATGTCAGCAATGGCGACGTGCTGCTGGTACCGGCCTGGACCAGACATGGCTTCGTCAACAGCAGCAGACACGAGCCCCTTGCGATGCTGAACATGAGCAATATGCCGCAAATGGCACTGCTCTCGAACTTTGCCGACAGCCATGGCCTGATCACCACCCAACCGTAATTTTTCGGCGCATCAGCCGCCCAGGGAGCCCACCTTCGTCGGCTCCCTTTTTTTGTTTTTCAGACCAGCCCCGGTATCGCCTTTTGCAGCGTTATTACCGGGATTCTGGCTGCGTATCTGCCGCTGGAAAACAACTTTCTGTATCGATTGAAACGGACAAATTCTGTATCTATTCAGCCTTCATTCAACTAACTACGATCACTCCCAATGCACGTCAATCCCTGCAGTTGGTCAATGGAGTGTTCTATGGAAAACAGGAAGCTAAAACTGTATGTCGGCGCCGATCATGTCAGCGCCTTTGCGATGTCGGCTTTTGTGGCGCTCAAGGAAAAGCAACTTTCATTTGAACTGGTTACTGTTGATCTAAAAGCGCGCGAAAACTATCTGCCGAGTTATCGCGATCTTTCGCTGACCTGCAAGATTCCAACGTTGGTTCACGACGATTTTGCCTTGTCGGAATCATCGGCGATTGCCGAATACCTCGATGAACTCTCCCCAGGGCATAAAAAACTCTATCCGCAGGACCTCCGTCAGCGTGCCCGTGCCCGTCAATTGCAGGCCTGGTTGCGCAGTGACTTGCTGGTGGTGCGCAAGGAGCGCCCGTTTGACCTGGTGTACTTCGGCAAGAAAAACACCGCGCTGTCCGACGAAGCCCAAGCTGCCGTCGAGCGCCTGTTCTTCGTCGCCGGGCATTTGCTGGAGGAGGGTGCCGAGCATCTGTTCGGTGACTGGAGCATTGCCGACACCGACCTTGCAATCATGCTCAACCGACTGGTTGCCAACGGCGATCCGGTGCCTGCACGGCTCGCGGCGTATGTGCGCCGCCAGTGGGATCGCGACAGCGTCCGGGCGTGGATGGACATAGAGCGCAAAGCGCCGGCCATCGCGTAACGACACTCAGGGCAATCACCAGGAGCGCGGCCATGCAAGGACTGTCAGAGCACGAACGCTACAAACCCTATAGCTCACGCACCATCCGCGACTCACCCTACTGGCACAAGCTGACGCCGGCGTTGCAGGAGGCCATGACCGTGGTGGCCCGGGTCATGCCGTTTCGCACCAACGAATACGTGCTGGGCACGTTGATCGACTGGAACAACATTCCGGACGATCCGGTTTTTCGCATGACCTTCCCCCACAAGGACATGTTGCTGGCGGAGGAATATGCCTCGCTCAAACAACTGATCGAACTGGATGACAGCGCAGCGATCAAGCGTCGGATCGAGGCGATCTGGCGGCGCATGAACCCGCATCCGGCCGGGCAGTTGACCCACAACGGTGTGACCCTCAACGGCAAGATCCTGCCGGGTATCCAGCACAAGTACCGCGAGACCGTGCTGTTTTTCCCCGGTGCCGGTCAGACCTGTCACGCGTACTGCACCTTCTGTTTCCGCTGGGCGCAGTTCATCGGCGAAGAAGAGCTCAAGTTCAATGCCCGCGAGTCCCAGGAGCTGGTCAGCTACTTGAAGGTGCACAGCGAAGTGACCGACGTGCTGATTACCGGCGGCGACCCGATGATCATGAACACCCGCTCCCTGGCCGGTTACATCGAGCCGCTGTTGGATTTGCCACACCTGAAGAACATCCGCATCGGCACCAAGTCCGTGGCGTACTGGCCGCAGCGTTTTGTCAGTGACAAGGATGCGCCTGAACTGCTGGAGCTGTTCCAGCGCATCGTCGCGGCGGGGAAAAACCTGTCGATCATGGGCCACTACAACCACCCCGTGGAGATCCGTCAGACCATCGCCCGCCAAGCCATCGAGCGCATTCGCTCGACGGGCGCGACGGTGCGCATGCAGGCGCCGCTGATCCGTCACATCAACGAAAACCCCGCCGATTGGGCCGCGCTGTGGACCGAAGGGGTACGGCTTGGTGCCGTGCCTTATTACATGTTCGTCGAGCGCGATACCGGCCCCAGCCACTATTTCGCGATGCCGCTGGCCAGGGCCTTCGAGATCTTCCAGGCGGCGTACCGCACGGTGTCGGGGCTTGCGCGCACGGTGCGCGGGCCGTCCATGAGCACCTTCTACGGCAAGGTGTTGATCAACGGCATCGAGACCGTCGCCGGGGAAAAGGTCTTCGTCTTGCAGTTCCTCCAGGCACGCAATCCGCAATGGGTGTTGCGCACCTTCTACGCGCGCTTCGATCCGCACGTGACCTGGTTCGACGACTTGCAACCGGCCTTCGGCGAGCGTTCGTTCTTCTTTCAGACCGAGCTCACCGCCGTGCCGGAATTGATACCCGTGTTGCTGGAAACGGCGTAGGAAAAATCATGAACAATGGGGAGATATGGATATGAGCAGTATCCCGTTTGACCAGCGCGAGGGCGTTATCTGGCTCGACGGCGAGTTCGTCGAGTGGTCCCGGGCGCAGTTGCATGTGCTGACCCATGGCCTGCATTACGCGAGCACTGTGTATGAAGGCGAGCGGGTCTACAACGGCAGGATCTTCAAGCTGCGCGAACACAGCGAGCGCTTGTATCGCTCGGCGCAACTGATGGACTTTGCCATCCCCTTTGAGCTGGCTGAACTGGAGGCGGCCAGCCACGAACTGCTGCAACGCAACCAGGTCGTTGACGGTTATCTGCGCCCAGTGGCCTGGCGCGGCAGCGAAATGATTTCCACCTCGGCGCGTTTCAACCGTGTGCACGTGGCCATCGCCTGCTGGCAATGGCCGAGCTATTTCGACCCGGCGGCGCGCATGGCCGGCATCCGCTTGAAAACCGCGAGCTGGCGTCGTCCGCCACCGAGCAGCAGCCCCTTCGAAGCCAAGGCCTCCGGGCATTACCAGATCGCCACGCTGAGCAAGCACGATGCCGAGAACACGGGCTACCACGATGCGCTGATGCTCGACTGGCGTGGCCATGTTGCCGAAGCCACCAGCGCCAATGTGTTCTTCGTCAAAGGCCGGACGCTGCACACGCCGCTGCCGGAATGTTTCCTCAACGGCATCACCCGCCAGACGGTGATCGAACTGGCCAGGGCGCTGGACTACCAGGTGGTCGAACGCACGATTCTGCCTACGGAGCTTGGCGACTTTGATGAGTGTTTTCTCACCGGCACCGCCGCCGAAATTACCCCGGTGCAGAGCATCGACGGGCAGCGCTATCGACCGGGTGACGCCTGCCGCGACTTCATTGCCGCGTACACCTCAACTGTCAACGCCGGATAACCCGCCAGGAATCTCACCATGTCAGACCAAGGGATTGTTGCGTCTCAACCTTGCATTGCGCTCGGCCATCGTCATGAAGAACTGTCGACGTTGGGCTGGACTGTGCTGACCCCGGACGAATTTGCCGATGATGTCGTAGGCACCTTGAGCGAATTCGGCCCGATCATTCCGCAGTTCAACGGCCAGATGGCCTTTGCCATTACCCGCAAGCCGGGTTACGAAGACTTGCCGTATTCCCAGAGCATGAACGGCATCGGCCCGCACACTGAAGCGCCAGTGTACGGGCCGCCGCCGCGCTACCTGGCGTTGCATTGCCATAAACAGGCCACGTGCGGCGGTGGGCACACCGGTTTGGTGGACGGTTATGAATTTCTCAAGTACCTGGAACGCAGTGAACCAGAACTGCGTGAGTGGCTGGATGACTCGCCGGTAGAATTTGTCGCCACCGCCAAACCGGGTGAACCGGGGCAGCGGCGGGTCAAGGAATACATCCTCACGCCTACGCAAGACGGGGATATTTTTCGCTTCAGTTACAACCAGTTTCACTACGGCGACGTGAACCCGTCCAAGGCTGCCCTGCAGCAATCGCTGGTGACCAACAGCACCTCGCCACTGGCCAGGTTTGCCGCGCTCGGTGAAGCGTACTTCGTCGAGCACAACATTGCGGTGCTGATTCCCGACGGGTGCCTGCTGATTTGGGACAACTGGCGAATGATCCACGCCCGCAGTCGTTACACTGACCCGGCGCGCAACCTGACCCGCTATTGGCTGGCCTGATTTTTCCGTCGCCCTTCATTCTTTTGGCGTACCCCTTGGCGGGTACGCGTCTTACAGGTATCGCGTCATGCAGACAGCAATCGAGATCGCCCGGGTCGATCATCAACTGATCGTGCGGCTCAACCAGGGCTGGACCAAGCGCGCCTCCGTTTGTGATCCGGACAGGGCCCGGATCAACGAAGTGTTTGACCCGCTACGACCGGATTACCCGGAGTGCATGGTGCCGTTCTTCCACCATCCGAAATTCCAGGCCTTGAGCGACGAACTCAAAAGCAGCGTGGTGACCTGGGGCTGGATCGGCTACAACCTGCGCACCATCACCGCCGAAGAACATGTGGTCAATCCGGCGCTGAGCGTCATCGCCAATCAGTACCTGGGCAAGGATGACTGGCATTTTCGCGAGGCCATGCAACAGACCCTGATCGACGAGCACTACCACACGCTGATGCACCTGCGGGCCATCGAGCGGACCAAGCTCGACCGGGCGCTGGATCAGGATCTGGACTTGCCGCCGTCCGTCACGTATCTGCGCCTGAAGGCCCAGCGTGAAGCACTGCCCGAGCAATGGCAGCGGGATCTGGCGGCGATCACTTTTGCGGTGGTGGCCGAGATCAGCGTCAACGCCTATCTGGACTTGCTGGCGGACGACCAGACCATCCAGCCGCAGAACCGCCGGGTGGCCGAGCTACACAACCGTGATGAGTACGCCCACAGCAAGGTGCTGGCCGAAGTGTCCAAGGTCATGTACGCGAACATGCAGCCCATGCAGCGGGAATTTTTCGCACGCAACCTGTCGGTGGCGCTGAGTGCTTTTATCGCTCAGGACTACTCGATGTGGGAGGCGATTCTCACGCAGCTCGGGGTCGAGGATGCGGCGCTGATCATTGCCGACACCCGCGAGAGCAACAAGAGCGCGACCATCATGCGCGACTACAGCGGCCTGCATAAGCTGGCTCAGGACCTGGGCATCAGCGAGCAGATCGATTTCGATTTCCGCCCGACCCTCAAAACCACGGCGGTCGCCTGAACCCGGAGGTGTCCATGTCTGCTCCTGTGTACGAAGTGTTCGCTATTCGCGTCGGCGCAAACGCCCAGCGCACCGCCAGGGAGAACTTTCTCTACGACGCCTGCTGCGGTGATCCGAATGCGCCGATGCCGCTGGACTACTACTTCTGGGTCATCCGCAACGAGCAGCAGGTGATCGTGGTCGACACCTGTTTCCAACCGGCCACGGCGCACCGGCGCAATCGCCAGATGTATCGCCTGCCGGAAGAGTCCCTGCGGCAACTGGACATCGATCCGGCCCGGGTCGAGCATCTGATCCTGACCCATTTGCACTGGGATCATGCCGGCAACCTCGGGCTGTTCCCGAAGGCGACCGTGCATCTGCAGGAAGCGGAATTGCGTTTCTGCACCGGGCCGAAAATGGCCCATCGCCCGGTGAACAAAACCTACGAAGTCGAGGACGTGATGTCGGCGTTGCCGCCGCTGTTCGAAGGGCGGATGCGTTTGCACAATGGTGTTGTCGAGGTCGTTGCGGGCGTGACCTTGCACCCGGTGGGCGGACATACGCCGGGCAGTCAGGTGGTGCGGGTGAACACCGAGCGCGGCTGGATCGTGCTGGCCTCGGATGCCGCGCATTTGTGGGTCAACATTCGCGAGCGCAGTCCGTTTCCGATTCTCGATGACCTGGCGCAAACCCTCGAAGCCTTCACCGAAATCGACCGCCTGGCCGGCAGCGAAGACCACGTCATCCCCGGCCACGACCCGCTGATCGCCGAGCGTTTCCCGCACTGGAATGACGACCCGCATATCATTTGCCTGCACCAAAACCCTCACTAACCCCGCAACTCCTACAGGGGATTGTGTTAAGGCTGGTTTTTCAGGATATGGCCGAGGGTCTCCAGCGCCTCATCAATCCGCGGTGAATACGGCGCCCCACAACCCATCCGCACAAAGTGATCAAAGTGCCGGGCATTGGAAAAGATATCCCCAGGTGAAATCTGGATGCCGACCTTCAACGCATCATGAAAAAACGTCATCGATGAATACCGGTGAGGCAGTTCCACCCATAACAGCGTGCCGCCCTGGGGGTTGGTCACGTGGGTGCCGAGGGGGAAGTGGCGAATGATCGCCTCGCTCATCTGTTGACGTTGTTGGGTCAGGGCTTTCCTCAACCGCCGCAGGTAGCGCTCGTAGGACGGTGTGCGCATGAATTCGCTGGCCGCCAGTTGCGATAACGCCTCGCACCCCCGCGACTGCGCATGCTTGAGCATCTCCACACGGTCGTGCCATTTGCCGGCGCTGATCCAGCCCAGGCGCATGCCCGGTGCCAGGGTTTTGTTCAGCGAGGCGCAATGGATCACGTTATCGGTGCTATCCCAATGTTTGAGCGTGGACAGCGGCTGCTCGGTGTCCACCAGGTCGCCGTAGGTGTCGTCTTCGATCAGCACGGTGTCGTGCTCGGCGCACAGTTTCACCAGCCGCGCCTTGTTGGCGTCGGGCATGATGCTGCCCAACGGGTTTTGCAGGTTGGGAATGACGATCAGCGCCTTGATCCGCTCGGGGCCTTGCAGCAGCCGTTGCAGGGCCTGCAGATTGAGCCCGGTGTGGGCCGAGGCCGGGACTTCCAGCACGTGCAGGTTCAGGCTTTCGAGAATTTGCAGCAGACCGTAGAAGGTCGGTGACTCCACGGCCACGGTGTCGCCAGGGCGGGTGACCGCACGCAAGGCCAGGTTGATCGCTTCGGTGGCGCCGTTGGTGATCACGATCCGCTCGGGGGGCAGGTGAGTCTTGCTGGCCAGAGCACGCCGGGCCAGGATACTGCGCAGTGCGCTGTTGCCGCAGGCACCGCCCGCGGTGCCGAGCAGGCAGGCGTCGTGGCGCAGCGCCTTGATCATGTTGTCTTGCAAGGTCTTGAGTGGGTAAAGCTCAGGCGCGCAGTAGGCGCTGGCGAAGTTGACCTTGATCGTCGCGCGCTGACTGGCCTTGAGCACCGTGCAGACCTGTTCATGAATGCCGACATATGCGCGGGTATCCAGCGCTGGCGCCAGGGCGATCGGGGCGGGCCTGGACAGGGTGTCGGGCTTGCGAATGTAGTTGCCGGAGCGCGGCCGGGCTTCCAGCACACCGCAGTCTTCCAGCTCCCGGCACACCTGCACGGCGGTCGACAGACTGACGGCGTGTTTTTCCATCATCAAGCGGATCGAGGGCAGGCGTTCACCGGTTTTCAGGGTGCCGCTGCGGATAGCGTCCAGGTAGTGGTTGGCCAACTGGCGATACAAGGGGGGCGTGTTCATGATGACCTCGGCAGTTGCACCACTGAGGACTGGGCTGGAAAGTGAGTTGACGCTCCCCGCAGGCGGACCCGTGGTGCTCATGGGTGAAGGGAAGTGGTGTTCTGCGTCGATACTGGAAGAGTAATCGCGGTTTTGCCCGAATCACGGGCAATAAAAAGCCCCGCTCTGATGGCGGGGCTCTTGAGTGGGGCTGTGAAGTATCTGTGGCGAGGGAGCTTGCTCCCGCTTGAGTGCGGAGCACTCACAAAATGTCGGCAAGTGTTGTCAGATTTTTGGGGCCGCTACACAGCCCAGCGCGAGCAAGCTCGCTCGCCACAAATGCGGGCGGTCGCCTTACTGTGCGGCGATGGAGTAACCATCGAACGCGGTCTGCTGCTGCAGGGCGGTGATGATGTTCTTGCGGTTGACAGCTTGCTCGGCGCCGCTGTTGTCCAGGAACGTTTCGCTTTCCAGTTCCGCTTCGTCGCCTTCGCCAACGAAGGTGAAACCGAGGAATTCCAGGGCTTCACGGTCGACGTT
This sequence comes from Pseudomonas sp. IT-P4, assembly GCF_949767755.1. Classification (NCBI taxonomy): domain Bacteria; kingdom Pseudomonadati; phylum Pseudomonadota; class Gammaproteobacteria; order Pseudomonadales; family Pseudomonadaceae; genus Pseudomonas; species Pseudomonas sp. IT-P4. The sequence goes on from NZ_CATKPX010000045.1 coordinate 94,298, forward strand.
CAGGCGCGAGCGCGGGGTGCGCAACGGCAAGGTGACGCTCATGCCGTCCTTGCTGATGGTGAAGACTTCGACTTCTTTCTTGACCTTGGCGGCTTTGCTCTTGCCGCCGCTCGGGTTGCTGATGGCCTGGTGGGTCTGGTTCAGCACCTTCAGGGCCAGGCCGTAGACGATTTCCTGGAACGCCGGGTCGTCCTTGAAGCTGGACAGGATGCGGCTGATCGGGAATTTGCTGCTCAAGTCTTCGAGGGCGGCGATGTCCGCGGCCTCGGCGTCCTTGAGTTGCTTGAGCTGGCCCATCAGTTCGTAGGCTTTGTCATCGTCGAAGCTGTCGTGGGCCTGACGGATGGCGGCACGCAGTTCGCGGATCTGGTCGCTTTCGCGGGTGGACTGGAAAGCGTCCAGCACCATCTCGCTGATGGTTTTTGCCTGAGGCACGTGTTGTGAAAGATTGATGGAGTTTTCGTATTCCGCTTTGGACGACAGGGTGGCTACGGTTTCAGCGGTATTGGAATCGGACATTGAAATTTCACTACTTCTATAACTTGAATTGGGGCGAGAAAGCCCAGGGGCTTTTTCAGGTCGCCTAATCTATTGGACCGGGGCGGCGTTGTCACGGATCAACGGGCGGCTGGTCATTTTTTTGCCTTTCTGTGGGAGCGTTACAGGGTGTCCTGCCAGGTCTGGCGGGACGATTGCAGTTGCGTCTTGACCCAGTTGCTGAAGGCCTGGACTACCGCGCGGTCCGCCTTTTGCGGGTCGGTGGCCAGGTAGTAACCACGGTGCAGATCGATGCTGATGTCGAACGGTCGCACCAGCAAACCCTTGGAAAGGGCATCGCCACTGATCAGGGTGTCGCCAATCGCGATGCCCTGGCCGGCAATGCAGGCGGACTGTGCGCAGTGGGCATCGGAGAACAGGATGCCGCTCAACGCATTGACCCCCGAAGCGCCGGCGGCGGTCAGCCAGATGCGCCAGTCCGAGTAGTCGGTCATGTGCAGCAAGGGGTAAGTGCTGAGCTCCTGCGGGTTTTTCAGTCCGCCCAGGGCGTTGATCAGGCGTGGGCTGCACACCGGGAAGAAGCGCAAAGCCACAATCTCTTCAACATTCATTTGCGGCCAGTCGCCGATCCCGTAGGCGATGAACAGATCGACGTTGGGGTTGTTGGTGTCGTCCGGCGTGCGCGGGGAAATCAGCTGCAACTGCACTTGCGGGTACTGCCGCAAAAACGCACCGATGTGGTGGCACAGCCAATAGGTGGCGAACCCCGGCGCGCAACTGACGCACAGCCGGCCGGAGATTTCCTGATCGTCGATCAACTGCCCGGCATCGAGCAGGTTCAGCAGAATTGCGTGCACCTCCCGCGCATAACGCTCGCCCTGGTACGTCAGGCCAATGCCACGGCCGATTCGTTCGGTCAGGGCGAAGCCGACACACTCCTCCAGCTTGCTGATCTGGTGGCTGATGGCGCTGCGGGTCAGGTTCAGCTCACGGGCCGCGACCGACACGCTGCCTGTGCGGGCAACCGCATCCAGCGCACGAAGGGCTGTCATCGAAGGAAATCGCATAAATCATCCCGTTCAAAGGTGGAAGAAAGGCCTGCAGACACCGATCACCGATGGCTTCCCTTATGGTGAGGTAAATCGAACAGTCAGGCCAAAAAAAATCGATTGTTGTATCGGTTGATTCAACAATACTAGCGCTAATTGTCATCGGCCGGTCAGGCCCACCCTCAAACAGGGTGCTGCCCGCGACCTTTCCTGCTGACGAAAACAACAACAGTTTTTTCAGGTTCCCGACTCGCCTGGCGCCCGGTGGACCTTTCAATCTCCTGAACTCGAAGGTGGCTGACATGGCTGAGTCCGACAACTTTTCCTCTACCCATTCCACGCAGGGGACTTACGCCGACCTGATCCTCGCCAACGGGCGTATCTACACTCAGGACCCGGCCAACCCGTGGGCCGAGGCCGTGGCCATCCGCGACGGCAAGTTGATCGGTGTCGCCAGCCTCGGCCAGATCGAGATGTTCAAGGGCCCGAACACCCGCGTGCATGACCTGCAAGGCGCGTTCTGCATGCCCGGCCTGCACGACATGCACACCCACCCCGACCTCGCGTTGGCACCGCGCTACAGCGACGACCTCGACGTCGGCATCGAAGACCCGACCCCGGAGCAACTGCGCGAAAGCATCCTTGCCTACGCCGACAGCCATCCCGGCGACGGCTGGATCTACGGTCAGTACTGGGTGCGCTACACCTTCCGCGAAGCGGGTTTGACCCCGGGCCGCGCCTGGCTCGACAGTGTCATGCCGGACCGTCCGGTGGCGCTGCTCGATCGCATGTGGGGCACCATGATGGTCAACTCCAGGGCCCTGGAACTGGCCGGCATCGATGGCAACACCAGCGATCCGCGCAACGGTTACTTCGAGCGTGACGAACTGACCGGCGAACCGACTGGCCTGATGATCGACGGAGCCTACGCGATGATCCACGCCGCGATGCCGCCGACCCCGGTCAGCGTGCTGCGCCGCGCCTATCGCGATGGCGTGCATTTCCAGAGCTCACGCGGCGTCACGGCGAGCAAATACGTGCACGTTTGCGAACAGCGTTTGCAGGCCCTCAAGGAACTGGACGACAGCGGCGAACTGACGGTGCGCATCGAAGCGGCGATCAGTTGGCAGGACGACATTTTCCCGGTGCGTCGTCGCTGGGAACTGCTGGCGGGCGAGCGTCACTACTACCGCAGCGCACGCCTGAGTGCCAACGCGGTGAAGTTCCACTTCGACGGCACGGTCGAGCCGAAGTCTTCGTACCTGCTGACCCCATGGCCGCAGGAATCGAGCTGGCGCGGCAAGCTCAACCTGACCCCGGAGCACATCACCGACATGGTGGTGGACATGGACCGCAAGGGCATCCGCGTGATTGCCCATTGCACCGGTGACGGTGCGTCGGACGTGTTCCTCGATGCCGTGGCCGAGGCCCGTCGTCGCAACGGTTTCAGCGGCGTGCGCCACCAGTGCGCCCACAGCACCTTGTTGCACCCCGGTAACCTGCCGCGCTTCAAGGAACTGAACGTCATCGCCGAATTCTCCCCGGCCGCCTGGTACCCGACACCATTCGCCAGCGGTGCACGTTCCGGCTACGGCCAGGAGCGACTCAAGCGCATCTACGATTTCAAAGGCGTGCTCGCCGCAGGCGGCACCGCGGTGATGGGCACTGACTGGCCGGTGGCGTCCATCGACCCGTGGCTGGCGCTGGAAACCATGATCACCCGGCAGAACCCGTGGAACGACGACCCGGCCTGCTTCGGCGACCCGATCAGTCTCGAACAGGCACTGACCGTGATCACCAGCAACGGCGCCGTGGCCATGGGCCTGGAACACAGCACCGGTAGCCTGCAAGTGGGCAAGGCGGCGGACCTGATCGTCATCGACCGCGACCTGTTCGCCGAGCCGGCGCGCAACTACATCCACAAGACCCGGGTGCTGCTGACCTTCGTTGAAGGGCAACTGGTCTACGACCGTCATTCGACGCTGCAAGCCTTGGGCCTCAAGGCGGTGTGGCAGGGCGAACCACCGGTGCTGGAGGGCAAGGCAGAATGACTTCCCCACGCATTGCCGTGACCGTCGTCTCGGGGTTTCTCGGCGCCGGTAAAACCACGCTACTCAACCGCATGGTGCGCCGTGCCGAAGGCAGTCGGCTGGCGGTGATCGTCAACGACTTCGGTGAGCTGAACATCGATGCGGCCATCGTCTCCGAAGTCTCCGACGCGGTGTACAGCCTGCAAAACGGCTGCATCTGCTGCACCGTGCAGGAGGACCTGCTGGCGCAACTGGGCAGCCTTGCTCAATTGGAACCACGGCTGGAGCGCATCGTCATCGAGTGCAGCGGCGTGTCCGATCCGCAGCGCATCGTGCAGACCCTGGCTTATCCACAGCTGCGCAGCCAGATGCAACTGGACATGGTGATTACTGTGGTCGATGCCACCCGTCATCTGCAACTCGATGGCGAGTACGCGCGGCTGGCCCGGGCGCAAGTGGCGGCCGCCGACCTGCTGTTGCTCAACAAGATCGACCTGGTCGACGAACCGCAGTTGCGGGCGCTGCGCGAGGTGTTGGGCCTCAGGACTCGAGTGCACGAAAGCGTGCAGGCGCAGTTGCCCGATGCGCTGTGGCTCGACACCGATCTGGAGCTTGAGCCGCGCGCAGTGAAACCGCTGGCACGGGTGTCCGATGGCGATCACGGCGATATGTTCAGCAGTTGGCTTTGGCAAAGCGACCAGGCGCTCGATGCCGAGGGGTTGCGGGGCTGGTTGCAGGCGCTGCCCGGCGATGTGTTTCGGGTCAAGGGGCTGGTGAAGCTTGCGCAGGGCAACAAGGCCCACTGGCTGCAACACGTCGGCACCCGCAGTCAGTTTCTGCCGGCCACGGATGAAGCCCAGGCAAAGACCACACGCCTGGTGTGTATTGCCCGCCGTGGTTTCGACGGCTGGGAAGCCTTGGGGCAGGGGCTTGAGGCCTGCACCGTGAAGGTGAGCGCATGACTGCGGCCGGGCTGGCCTCTTCGCGAGCAGGCGCCTCGGTCAGTCAGGCCTGCCTCGGTGTGTTGAGGTTCATCGAGCGCACCGCCAATGCAGTCGCCGTTTCCTCATCGATCGGCAACGAAAACCGGAACGTCGCCCCGCGCCCCGGCACGTCGATCAACTGAATCTCGCGTCCGTGCAATTGCAGGATGCGATGCACGATCCGCAGCCCCAACCCGCCATCGCGCCGTGCACCGCCGATATTGAACGGGCGCAGGAATAACCCTTCGCGCAGTTCCGGGGCGATGCCGGGGCCGGTATCGCTGACCGTGACTTCGATGAATGAGCCTTGCGGGCGCAGGTCCAACTCGACCTCACCACCGGCCGGGGTATGGCGCAGGGCGTTGTCGAACAGGTTGGTCAGCACCCGCTCGATCAAGCCGAGGTCCGCGCAGGCCGCCGAGGCATTCGGTGCGAAGGTGGCCTTGAGTTCGACTTTGCGCGCTTCGGCGCTGAGTTCGAATTTCTGGAAGATGTCCTGGGCCAGGTCAGTCAGGGAAAAGCGTTCCAGCACCGGTTGCACGAAGCCGTGTTCCAGCCGCACCAGTTCCAGCAGCGACTGCGCCAGACCGCCGACCTTGCGGCTCTGGTCCAGGGCGATGCCCAGATAGCGACGGCGGTCGGCAGGGGACAGCGTGGCGTCCTTGAGCGACAGGGTTTCCAGATAACCGTGCAACGAGGCCAGCGGCGTGCGCAAGTCGTGGGAGATGTTCGCCACCAGTTCGCGGCGTTCCTGATCCTGGCGGGTCAACGAACGCCATTGTTCGCCCAGGCGTGCCTGCATCTGCCGGAACGCGGCATCGAGCACGGCGATTTCATCGTGGCTGGCGGCTTTTTCCACCGTGACGGGCAGGGCCGGGGTGACCGGCACGCCATCGATGTCGAACTGGCTGACGGTTTCTGTCAGGCGGCGCAACGGCCGGGTAATCAGGGCAAACGCCGTGAGACCGGCAATCAGGCACAGCAGCGCCACCAGGCCGATAGACAACAGCGCTGTGTTGAGCGCCGCGCTGGTTGCACCGCGTTCGGACAGTCGATCATGGTCTTCACCGAGCAGCACCACGTAGAGATAACCGGCCGGTTTTCCATCGACCTTCAGCGGCGCAGCGCTGAACACCTTGCGCGCATCGACGCTGCGCGGGTCGTCGCCGAGAATCGGCAGGGCATCACCGCGCAACAGGCGCTGGATCGGTGCCAGGTCGATCCGCTCACGACGGATCCGACCCTCGGGCGCGGCGCTGCCGACAATCTTGCCCGCGGAATCGAGCAGGTACACCTCGACGCTCGGGTTGACCTGCATCAGTTTGCTGAACAGGTCACGCACGGCATTGGGCATCAGGCCCTGGGTGTCCATCAGCACCGTGTCGCTGGCGATGTGCTGCGCCAGGTCCCGGGACAAGCCTTGCACCACTTCCTGCTCGTGCATCTGGTTGGAGCGCACCTGCAACCACGCCGAGGTGCCGCAGCACACCAGCAGCAGTACGGCGAACACCAGGGACAGGCGTTGCGTCAGGGTCAGCCTCATGGCTGCGGCTCCTCGCCTGTGGCGAATTTGTAGCCGCGGCCCCAGACCGTGAGGATGCGCACCGGTTGCGCCGGGTCGGCCTCGATCTTGGCGCGCAGGCGGTTGATGTGGGTGTTGACCGTGTGCTCGTAGCCTTCGTGGCTGTAGCCCCACACGGCATTGAGCAGGTCCATGCGCGAAAACACCTTGCCGGGCTGGCGGGCGAAGAAATACAGCAAGTCGAACTCCCGGGGCGTGAGGTCCAGGCGCCGTCCGTCGAGGGACACATCGCGGGTGATCGGGTCGATGGCCAGGCCGTCGGTGAGCAGGCTGCCGGCGTCCATCTTCAGGTTGCGCGCCATGGCATCGACCCGGCGCAGCAGCGCTTTGACCCGGGCCACCAGTTCGAGCATGGAAAAGGGCTTGGCCAGATAGTCGTCGGCACCCAGTTCCAGGCCGAGAATCCGGTGCACTTCGCTGGAACGCGCGCTGGTGATGATGATCGGCGTGTAGCGGGCCATGGCCCGGGCGCGGCGGCAGATTTCCAGGCCGTCGACACCGGGCAGCATCAGGTCGAGGACCAGTGCGTCCCAGTTGCCCTGTTGCAGCAGGCGCATGCCTTCATCGCCATCGGCACTGTGCACCACCTCGAACTGTTCATCGCGAAGATGCAGGCAGATCAGGTCGGCGATGTGCATATCGTCCTCGACCACCAGGACGCGTTTGGTCTGTTCCATACAGCTCAATCCTTCAGTGCGATGCACGCATGATGCGCAATACCCCTACTGTTCGGGCAGAAGCATTGTGCGGGTTTTTCGGGGTCTGAGTTATCACGAATTGTTTAACTTCCCGTGAGGATTTGGCGATCACCCAAAGCCTAGGCTGTGTTCCATGAAACACCCCCGGATTTTTTGGAGACGAGCATGTTTTCACGACGGCAATTTCTTTTAGTGAGCGGCGGACTGGGGGTGGCAACCCTGGCAATCGGCCTGTTGCCGAAGTTTTCCACAGGCACTGCACTGATCAGTGAGGCCAGCGCGGCCGAGGCGTTCGAAGTGATCCACAGCGACAGCGAATGGCACGCGATCCTCAGTGACGAGCAGTACGACATCCTGCGCGAAGAGGGTACCGAACGGGCCTACAGCAGCCCGCTGAACAACGAGCACGGTGATGGCACCTTCGTCTGTGCCGGTTGCGAGTTGCCGCTGTTTTCCTCGGCGACCAAATTCGACAGCCGCACCGGTTGGCCGAGTTTCTGGGCACCCCTGGACAAGGCCGTGGCGACCCGCCAGGACCGAGCGTTCGGCATGGTCCGCGAAGAGGTTCATTGCCGGCGCTGCGGCGGGCATCTGGGGCATGTCTTTGACGATGGCCCGAAACCCACTGGCCTGCGTTACTGCATGAACGGCCTGGCGATGAAATTCGTGCCCAAGACGGTGTGATTCCCTACCACTCACTTTTTGCAGGTAATCGCCATGTGGCTGCTGGTCCTCGCTTATCTCGGTGGTGTGCTGACGATTGTCAGCCCGTGCATTCTGCCGGTGTTGCCGTTTGTCTTCGCCCGCACCGGGCAACCCTTCGTCAAAAGCGGGTTGCCGCTGCTGGTGGGCATGGCGCTGACCTTCGCATTGGTCGCCACGTTGGCGGCGGTGGGCGGTGGCTGGGTGGTGCAGCTCAACCAGTACGGGCGCTGGCTGGCGCTGGTGTTCGTGGCGCTGTTCGGACTGACGTTGTTGCTGCCGCAATTGGCCGAGCGCCTGACCCGACCATTGGTGGCGGCGGGCAGTCGTTTGTCGGTGGCGGCGGGCGCCGATGCGCGGCCACGTCCTGGTGCTTCGTTGTTGATCGGCGTGGCCACCGGCCTGCTGTGGGCGCCCTGCGCCGGGCCGATTCTCGGTTTGCTGTTGACCGGTGCGGCGTTGCAAGGCGCGAGCATCCAAACCACCTTTTTGCTGCTGGCGTATGCCGCCGGCGCTGCCACATCCCTCGCGCTGGCCTTGTTGCTGGGCGGCAAAGTCTTCACCGCGATGAAGCGCTCGATTGGCACGGGCGAATGGCTGCGTCGCGGTCTTGGCGCGACGATGTTGGCTGGTGTGGCGGCGATTGCCCTGGGCCTGGACACGGGGGTTCTGGCGCGGATTTCCACGGCGTCGACCGGTGGTATCGAGCAAGCGTTGGTGGAGAAGCTGAGCGGCAAGTCGCCGCGTAACAGCGCGGCGCCGAATGCGATCGCCGAGGGTGCGGTGCAAGTGGCTGGCAAAACCCCGGGCACCTTGCCGGTCGAGGGCAACCTGCCGCCACTGGACGGCGCCGTGCAATGGCTCAACTCGCCGCCCCTCGATGCCCAGACCTTGAAAGGCAAGGTCGTGCTGGTGGATTTCTGGACCTACTCCTGCATCAACTGCCTGCGCTCGCTGCCCTATGTGAAGGCCTGGGCCGAGAAGTATCGTGATCAGGGCCTGGTGGTGATCGGCGTGCATGCGCCCGAGTTTGCCTTCGAACGCGACGTCAGCAACGTCACCAAGGCCATGAAAGACCTGGGCATCACCTACCCGGTGGCCATCGACAACGAGTTCAAGATCTGGCGCGCCTTCAACAACGAGTACTGGCCGGCGCATTACTTTGCCGACGCCCAGGGACGCATTCGTTATCACCACTTCGGCGAAGGCGCGTACGCCGAATCGGAGCGGGTCATTCAGCAATTGCTGCGCGAGGCGGGGGCGGCCAAGGTTGCGGACGGGCTGATCAGTGCCCAGGCCGAGGGTGTGCAAATGGCCCCGGACAGCGACGCCGTGCAGTCGCCGGAAACCTATGTCGGCTACCAGCGCGCGGAACATTTCGTATCGCAACCCGCGCTGGTGCCGGACAAGGTCGCGGCCTACAACCCGCCGGCGCAATTGGCCCTCAACGACTGGAGCCTGGGCGGCCAGTGGCATGTCGGCCCGGAGCGGGCCACCGCCAGCGCCCCGGCCAGTCGCATCGTCTATCGCTTCCATGCCCGTGACTTGCATTTGGTGCTCGGCCCTGGCGCCGATGGCAAGCCGGTGCGCTTCAAGGTGCTGATCGACGGCAAGGCCCCCGGCGATGACCACGGCATGGACGTGGCCCCCGATGGCAGCGGCACCGTGACGGACCAGCGCTTGTATCAACTGGTGCGCCAGAGCGGCGGCGTGACCGACCGGATCTTCAGTATCGAGTTTCTTGACCCGGGTGCGTCGGCTTACGCCTTCACCTTCGGCTGATTACTTTCCTGCGCTTGAGGAGTTCGCCCCATGAAAACACTCATTACCTGGCGCCGTGCCCTGCTGGGGCTGGCAGCTGCCGGCATCATCAGCCAATGCTCGGCTTTCTCCTTCGGTGGTGCCGAAGAGGGGGTAGTCCTTCCACCGCCGGCCCTCGACGAAACCACCCAGGCCCGCAGCGAAACCGCGGTGTTTGCCGGCGGCTGCTTCTGGGGCGTCCAAGGGGTGTTCCAGCATGTCAAAGGCGTGAAGAACGCCGTCTCCGGCTACGCGGGCGGGGCGGCAAACACCGCGCAGTACGAGCGCGTCAGCAACGGCAATACCGGCCATGCGGAGTCGGTCGAAGTGACCTTTGATCCTGCTCAGGTCAGCTACGGCACCTTGCTGCAGATCTACTTTTCAGTGGCGCACAACCCGACCGAACTCAACCGCCAGGGACCGGACAGCGGCACCCAGTATCGTTCGGCGATCTTTGCCAAAAGTGCCGAGCAGCAACGGGTCGCACAGGCCTACATCGCCCAGCTCGACGCCGCCCATGCCTTCGACAAGCCGATCGTGACCAAGCTGGAAACCTTCAACGGTTTTTACCCGGCGGAGGAGGAACATCAGGACTTCCTGACCGAACATCCGACCTATCCATACATCGTGATCAACGACTTGCCGAAGGTCGCGCAGTTGAAGCAGCTGTACCCCAGTCGTTATCAGGAACAGCCGGTGCTGGTGAAGGCAGGGATGTAAATGCATGGCCTAGTCGGCGGACGGGTGCTTGCCCCATCGCTGTACGGCGAATTCGACGAAGCGCCGCAGCTTCGGCAAACGGTGGCGATCCTGGGCGTAGACCAGGTGCATCGGCCGGCTGGGCGGGCAGTAATCGGGCATCAGGGCCAGCAGCTTTCCGTCCTTGAGGTCCTGCTCGACCAGGGCGTCGGGCATCATCACGATGCCCATGCCGGTGCGCGCTGCCTGATGCAACCCCGCCGAACTGTTGATCAGCATTGGTCCGCCGACCCCGACGCTGACTTCGCCATCGGGACCGGCCAGGCGCCATTCCTTTTGCACCGATTGCCAGTCATCCCCGGCCGGATAGGCAAAGGACAGGCAGTCGTGATGCCGCAGGTCTTCAGGCGTTTGCGGTGTGCCGCGCCGGGCCAGGTACTGCGGTGACGCGCACATGGTCAGGGTGTAGTCGATCAGCGGGCGGGCGATCAGGTTGGAGGGCTCCAGCGCGCCGAGGCGAAACGCTACATCCAGACCGTTTTCCAGCAGATCCGGGCGCCGGTTGGTCAGGACCACGTCGAGTTTCACCCGCGGGTTTTGCCGGCTGAACTCACTCAGTGCCGGCGCCAGGCGTTCGGTACCGAAGGTCAGGGGCGCGGTGATGCGCAAGATGCCGCTCGGTTCGTCCAGCGCCTGCTCGGCCAGGCGCTCGGAGTCGGCCACCAACCCCAACACTTCCAGGCAGCGCTGGTAATACGCGGTGCCGAACTCGGTCAGCCGCTGGCGCCGCGTCGTGCGGTTGAGCAGGCGTACACCCAGCCGTTGCTCCAGGGCCTTGAGGTGGTTGCCGACCATGGTCGTGGACATTTCACACTGCAAGGCGGCGGCGGTCATGCTGCCGGTCTCCACCACTTTCACGTAGACAGTCATTGCCTGGAACAGGTCCATTATCAAGCTCTGCTTTTAAATGATTGAAGTTTTTCGGTGTTTATCCAGTTCTGGTGGCTAACCATACTGCAAAAACACCGACCCTTGCTGGAGCTTGATGTCATGACCGTCGCCTGCCTGATGAGCACTTACCAACCCTTGGCCTTGAGTTTCAACAAGGGCCTGGGCACTCGCCTGTGGGATCAGGGCGGTCGCGAATACCTGGATGCGGTCGCTGGTGTGGCGGTGACCAATGTCGGCCACTCCCACCCGAAAATCGTTGCCGCCATTACCGAACAGGCCGGGTTGTTGCTGCACACCTCGAACCTCTACAGCATCGACTGGCAACAGCGGCTGGCGCAGAAACTGACGCGGCTGGCGGGCATGGACCGGGCGTTCTTCAACAACTCCGGGGCCGAAGCCAACGAAACCGCACTGAAAATCGCCCGGCTGCATGGTTGGCACAAGGGTATCGAGCAGCCGCTGGTGGTGGTCATGGAGAACGCGTTCCATGGCCGCACCCTTGGCACCTTGTCGGCCAGCGACGGCCCGGCGGTACGCCTGGGGTTCAACAAGCTGCCGGGGGATTTCGTCAAAGTACCGTTCGGCGACCTCGACGCGCTGGACAAGGTGCAACAGGCTTTTGGCTCGCGGATCGTGGCGGTCCTGATGGAGCCGATCCAGGGCGAAAGCGGCGTGCAACTGGCGCCACCGGGTTATCTCAAGGCCGTGCGCGAACTGTGCAACCGGCGCTCATGGCTGATGATGCTCGATGAAATCCAGACCGGCATAGGCCGCACCGGCCAGTGGTTCGCGTTCCAGCACGAAGGCATCGTCCCGGACGTCATGACCCTGGCCAAAGGCCTGGGCAACGGCGTGCCCATCGGCGCGTGCCTGGCCCGTGGCAAGGCGGCCGAACTCTTCACGCCGGGCAGCCACGGCAGCACCTTTGGCGGTAATCCGTTGGCCTGCCGGGTCGGATGCACCGTGCTGGATATCGTTGAAGAACAAGGCCTGCTGGAAAACGCCCGGCTTCAGGGGGAACGTCTGCTCGAAAGATTGCGCACAGAACTGGCGGGCAACCCGAACGTCTCGCAGATCCGCGGCCAGGGCCTGATGATCGGCATCGAACTCAAGCAACCGATCCGCGACCTGAGCCTGATCGCCGCCCGGGATCACGGCTTGCTGATCAACGTCACGCGGGGCAAAACCATCCGCCTGCTACCGCCGCTGACCATTGATGAGCGGGAGGTGGAGATGATCGTCAGAGGGGTGAGTGGGGTGGTGAAAGCGGGCTGAAGTTCGGCTCAGTAATGGTATCTGCACATCACGACGCGTATTTCGCCGTCTTCAACGGCGTAGACCAGACGATGTTCAGCCGTAATCCGGCGTGACCAGAATCCGCTCAAGTTATGCTTGAGCGGTTCGGGTTTTCCCAGACCGTCGAAAGGCTCGTGCTGGATAGCTTTGATCAACAGGTTGATACGTTTGAGTCCTGCCTTATCGTTCTGCTGGAACCAGAGATAATCGTCCCAGGCTTCAGGGGTGAACTCGATATTCATTCTTCAATCAGTTGCCTGGTTTTGGTTTTGCCCGCTCGCAGGTTACCGATTGATTTGATCAGGCGTTCAGCGTTGGCTGGGGAGCGCAGCAGATAAGCTGTCTCTTCGAGAGCGTTGTATTCGGCCAATGACATCATCACTACCGGCTCGCCTTTCTGACGGGTTACCAGTAGCGGGGCGCGATCTTCATTCACCCGGTCCATGGTTTGCGCCAAGTGTGCCCGAGCGTTGGTGTAGTTGATGGTTTCCATGTGATTGTCCTCGCTTGATGCAGAGAACGTACAGAAATGAGTACATGTTAGCAAGGCGATACCTACGAGTGGTTGTTGCGTGGAAAGTGCATCCACGCTTGTATCGAGTATCGCCGAATGTTCCTCAGGACGTTTGCGTGGCTGATGTAATCCCATTCTGAGCTACACGCCATCCATCAGGATTGTCCGAGCGCAGCTGCGAAAATTTACGAGTGAAGAACCAACGCCGCGATTTCCTCCCGATCCCGCAGACGGATTTTTGCGCCGGAAAACTCCTCGAACAGTCGCTGATGCGCCGCAAACCCACTTGACCCCTGCCGCTGGCGATAACTGCCCGCCCACTCCAGCAAGGCGATCAGCAACAGGTCTTGTTCATCGCGCCCGGCCTCGCGTTGTCGAATGTTGGCCACGCAATCCTCGTCCCCGACGCTCAGCCAGATCAGCGCAGTTGCCCGTGGCAGGAGTTCGCAGGCGATCCAGCCATACACGCCTTCGATCACCCAGCGCTCTTGTTCGGCCGCGATCCGCGCCATGGTCAATGCTTCGGTTCGGGGGCGGGGGATGCTGTGTTCGTCGGACAGCCAGTGAATCCGGTCAAGATCGGTCCAGGGCACACGCAGTTGCTCGGCCAGCCGTTGCGCCAGCCAGCTCTTGCCCGAGCCGGAGTTGCCGATGATCAGCGTTCGGGTGAGGTTCATGAGAGACACCGATCAATAGTGGGGGCGAACCTGCTCGCGAAAGCAGTGCTTCAGTCAGCATTGATGCTGGATGTGCTGCTCTCATCGCGGGCAAGCCTACAGGTGCACCAGAATCCGCCGGCCTGTGCGCCTTGAGGTCCATCGGTAACTTGCCGCGCGTCACTGCTCATCATTACTGTAAGCCATTTTATAGTGTCAGTTTTTAGACATTGCCGTGATGTGGGAGGTTGTAGTGAGGGCGATCAGGTTGGCTCAGTTGTGAGTTGGGCTTACCTTTACTGCTGGGCTCAGGAAGTCTATGTGATAGCCAGAGGAACCGTCCCCAATTGCTATATGAACGCCATTAATCCCTTCGTTTAATTGAGAGTTGATTTTGTAGTCAATGCTATTTGCGATTGTGTCGTTTACTCCAATAGCAAACTCAGTCAGCTTGAGGCCTCTAGGTCCTGCTGCAATTCAATAACCGTATTGCACTCAGCTCCTCCAACCGCCGTTGGTTTTAAGTTTTTTTAGAATTAATCATGCTCGTTAGGTGTCTTGTACGAAGCTCTTGGTTATTTGTGTAAGTAGTGGCTGTAGTCCTCTTCTGAAAATTTAGTGTTCCACCGAATTTGGTTGTGATGGACGATCTGAAATCGTTAGGTTGGTCTATGGGGCTCTTCTTACAGGGGGTATGCATTCAATCGTTAATAAGGGGTTGTGTAGTGCAGGAATCAAAGAAGTATCTGACAGAGACATCCGTACACCAAGCCTTGTTACTGGCTGATCTAACAGAACCCGCTGCACCCGATCACGCCATTCGACTATTACTCAAGGAGGTCCTTCAAGGGTTAACGGATAAAGGCTGGCCACAAGCGCAAGTGCAGACGGGGCCGAGAATTGTTTCCGCTGAAGAAAACTACGGATTGCTTGGTTATGACCCATCTGAGATTACGCTTGGAAGTGCACACACTCGATGGGTTGACGAGTGGTCTCTGTTACGGACGCAAACCACTAGCCAAATTCCCTCCGCGCTTCAGCGAGCGGCCAAGCTACGACAACCAGGGCAGTCAATATTATTGGCCGCGCCTGGTATCACTTTTCGTCGCGACAGCCGGGATCGTTGGCATTGTGCGGAGCCGCATCAGATGGATATCTGGGTGCTCGGCGATCCTGAATTGTCGACGCATGAGCATTTGCTCTGCTTGGTCGGCGATATCCTCAAATCTGCCGTGCCTGATATGCCTTGGATCTTCAGTGATAGTCCGCATCACTACACTGAGGGCGGGATCGAAGTAAATCTGTTGAATGACGGCGTCCCTGTAGAGGTTCTGGAGTGCGGTCGAATTGCCAAATCATTATTGGAGCGACTGAAGATCGATCCTCTGCGTCATGGAGGACTGGCGCTGGGAATGGGGTTGGATCGCTTGACCATGCTGCGCAAAGGCATCCCGGATATTCGTTTGCTGCGTGATCAGAACGAACGCGTACAGGCCCAGATGCATGATCTGAATCCGTGGAGTGCCGTCTCTCGGTTGCCTTCGATTACTCGTGATATTTCGTTGGCGGTGACGCCGGGGCTCAGCGAGGAAGTGTTGACTGAAAGGATGTTGCAGGCCGCTGGCGATTGTTCAGATTGGATCGAGGAAATGCAGATCAAAGGGCGCTGGGCGTTCACAGAACTGCCTCTGCAGGCCATCGATCGCCTCGGATTGCTGCCGGGGCAGGAGAATGTGCTACTACGTGTTGTACTGCGTGATTGTTCGCGATCAATCACCACTGCTGAGGCGAATGCCTTGTATTCGAAAATCCAGGTGGCACTCCATGAAGGTGCGCCGGGGGCAGGTTACAGAATGGATTCCCCCAATATTTAACTGGCCACTTCGCGAGCAGGCTCACAGGATCTGGAAATAGTACACGCCAGAAATCCAGTGTGTGCGAGCCTGCTCGCCGCACTGTCGCTCCCACAGTTCTTTGTGGTGTCTTCTCTACCTCAATCATCACCGTCCGGCGCAATCATCCGGGTCTTCGGCGAGCCGTTCGAGTTGTGCTGATAGATGGTCTGCGGCTGCCCCAGGTCATTGAAATACACCTGGCCGATCCCCGCCGAGTTCCATAGCCGCTCACCGGCTTCGGCGTGCTCGGGCACGTGGGGCACGATGCGCATGCGTCGACGCTTGGTCAGCCAGTTCAACGGTGAGCGTGGCGAGTACAGCCAGCGGTTGAGGCGGTCGAACCACTCGAGCAGGGCGGGGGGGAATTCATTCTTGATGCCGCTGCTGGTGACCTGCCAGATGCGCGGCCCGGCCTTGCGGTGGCGGATCAGCACTTCGTAGACGAAGGAATAGTGCACATCGCCCGACAGCACCACGTAGTTACCCGGGGTGCGCGAGTGGCGGAAAATATTCAGGATCACCTGTGCCGCGCCGCGATGGGCCATCCAGTTTTCCGCGTCCACCAGCAGTGGATAACCGCACCAGCTGAATACCCGTTGCACGGTTTCAATCAGCTTGACGCCGAAGATCGGTGCTGGCGAAACGATGATCGCACTCGGGTGGTCCAGCAGTTCCTGTTGCAGTTCACTGAGGGCTTCCCAGTCGAGCAAACCGGAAGGCTGCTTGAGGTTTATTTCGCTGCGCCAGCGTCGGGTGCGGGTGTCGATCACCACCATGGCCGGGGTGGTCGGCAGCACGTAATGCCAGTGCTGAAACTTAAGCAGATCATCGATCAAATCATCCTGAACCCTGCTGTCGAGGTGACGGTCGTGTGTGCTGGTGCTCAACGCTCCGGCCTTTTCCAGCACCGCAGTGAACGCATCCGGATTGTTGCCCCAGCCCTGGCACAACATATACGCCAGCAGCGCGTTGCCGATGATGCGCCGGGAGAACGGATGGCCGTAGGCCGTTTCCTCCCATTGCGCGCTAAGGTTCCAGTCATCAGTGATGTCGTGGTCGTCGAAAATCATCAGCGTCGGCAGATGCGCCAGCGCCCGCGCGACGTTGCCAAGGCCTGCCTTGAAGGCATCGATGTGAGTCTGTTCAAGGGCGTAGCGCTTGAGCCGTTCCGGCGTCAGCGTCGGTGCCTGGGGCGCGATCAGGGTCCAGGGCACTGGCGACCAGACCAGCACATACATGGCCATGACTTCGGCGAAGGTCACCAGGTGATTGTCGGCACTGCTGCTGGTGAAAATCGGCTTGCGCGCGCCACCGAAAAATCGCTCGCGCAGGGTTTCATTGCTTTGCAGTGCCGGCAGCAGATCAGCACGGTGGTAGTAACTGGCCGGATGCTCGTAGAGCCTGGCGCTGTCGCTGACCACGGCGCCTTCGAGATGTTCGCCGAACAGGCCCAAACGGTCGATCAAAGCATGAATCGCCCGCAACATCGGCCCCGCGACATCGTCGGCGTAGACCTGATCGCCCGTCATCATCAGCAGTGCCGGGCGCTCCCCGGCTGCGTGTTCCTGCGCCAGTAACTGGTCGACGCACAGCAAGCCGTCTGTCGCCGGGTGATGAGGCTTGCGGCAAGAGCCGTGCAGCAACTGGTCGACCCGAGCGCGCAGGACGAAGTTCGGGCAACGGGCATCGCCATACAGCAGGTGCGGCGCCCAGTCGGCGATGCCTTGTTCTGTGCCATCGATCAGCAGGTCATAGTCGATCGACTCGTCCCGGGGCAGGGCGCCATCGAGTTGTACATCGATCAAGTGCACAAAGGCATGGGCACCCACTGCAATCACCGTGCATTGACCGGCATCCAGGCGGATATCGCCGACGCCCTGCAAGCGCAAGGTCAGCGCCAGCGCCCGGGAACCCACCAGCCACAGCACCAGCCGCGTGGGCTCCAGGCGCCGCAACAGCGGGCCGGCCAGGACTGGGGGCAAGGCATGATCATCAGGCAGTGGCAGCGTTTCGGACATCCGGCTTCAAGACTCTTGGGGCGTGGAAGCGGGCGATGATAGCGCAGGTGGTGGCGGGACTGGCCAGACGATCCCGTTTCTGTCTGTCACCAAATGAAAAGCCATTGTCGTCTGATGAGAAGCGTCCCGACAGGCCTCGTCCTACAGTCCAATCAGCGCAATTCGATGCAACACGCCCATATTGCAGATTGGAGAATAAGAAAAATGGCCAAAGCCGTACGCTTCTACGAAACCGGTGGTCCCGAAGTTCTACGTTATGAGGACGTCGAAGTCGGCGAACCCGGTCCGGGTCAGGTTCGCCTTCGCCATGTGGCGGTTGGCCTGAACTATGCCGACACCTACTTCCGCAACGGCACCTACCCGATTCCGATGCCCAACGGCATGGGCGTCGAGGCCTCTGGCGTAGTCCAGGCCGTTGGTGAAGGGGTTACCAACGTCGAAGTCGGTGATCGCGTCACCTACACCGGTTTCCTCAACACCCTCGGCGCCTACAGCACCGAGCGCCTGATCGCGGCCGCGCCGCTGATCAAGCTGCCGGAAACCATCAGCTTCGAGACCGCTGCCGCGATGACCATGCGTGGCCTGACGTCCTCGTACCTGATGCGCCGCATCTATGACTTCAAGCCGGGCGACAGCATCCTGTTGCACGCCGCCGCTGGCGGTGTCGGCCTGATCGTTTCGCAGTGGGCCAAGTTGCTGGGCCTGAACGTGATCGGCACGGTGTCGACCGAGCAAAAGGCGGAAATCGCCCGGGCTCACGGTTGCGACCATGCGATCAATTACAGCCATGAAGACGTCGCCGCTCGCGTTCGCGAACTGACCGATGGCGTGGGCGTCAATGTGGTGTTCGACAGCGTCGGCAAGAACACCTTCATAGGTTCGCTGGATTCGTTGAAACCCCGTGGCCTGATGGTCTGCGTGGGTACTGCTTCCGGACCGATCCCGGCGTTCGACCCGGTGATGCTGGCGATGAAAGGTTCGCTGTACCTGACCCGTCCGGCCCTGGCCAACTACATCAGCGACCCGGCCGAAAAAGCCGCGCTGGCCGGTGAGTTGTTTGACCACGTCGGCAGCGGCCGGATCAAGATCGAGATCAACCAGCACTACGCCTTGCAGGACGCCGTGCAGGCCCATCGCGACCTTGAATTGCGCAAGACTACCGGCTCATCGATTTTCGTCGTTTAAGGAGCGGCCAGCCATGAAAGTCGAACAATTGACCTGCAGCATTGGCGCCGAACTGATCGGCGTGAACCTGGCTGACGCCGTGCACGACGACGGCCTGTTTGCCGAGATCCGCGCCCAGTTGCTCAAGCACCGCGTGGTGTTCCTGCGCGATCAGGACATCACCCGCGCCGAGCACGTAGCTTTTGCCCGGCGCTTCGGCGAGCTTGAAGATCACCCCGTCGCGGGCAGCGATCCGGAGCATCCGGGTCTGGTGCAAATCTACAAGCGTCCGGACCAGCCGGCAGACCGCTACGAAAACTCCTGGCACAGCGACGCCACCTGGCGTGATGCCCCGCCGATGGGCTGCGTATTGCGTTGCCTGGAGTGCCCGCCGGTGGGCGGTGACACCATGTGGGCCAACATGGTCGAGGCCTACGCACGTTTGCCCGAAGACGTGAAGGTCAAGATCGCCGACCTGCGTGCGCGCCACAGCATCGAAGCGAGCTTCGGCGCCGCCATGCCGATTGAAAAACGCCTGGCACTCAGGGAGCGGTTCCCGGATGCCGAGCACCCGGTGGTGCGCACTCACCCGGAAACCGGCGAGAAAGTGCTGTTCGTCAACGCCTTCGCCACTCACCTGAGCAACTACCACACCCCTGAGCGGGTGCGCTTCGGTCAGGACGCCAACCCGGGCGCAAGCGATTTGCTGCGCTACCTGATCAGCCAGGCGTACATCCCCGAGTATCAAGTGCGCTGGCGCTGGAAGCCCAACAGCATCGCCATCTGGGACAACCGCAGCACCCAGCATTACGCCGTCATGGATTACCCGCCTTGCCATCGCAAGATGGATCGCGCCGGGATCATCGGCGACAAGACTTACTGATCCACGCCTCTGCATTCGCTCTCGTAAACACGCCTGCCCGGCGCGACTCCGGGTGGGCGGGACAATCATAAGAACTGGAGTAACCCATGCAATTCTTCGACGATTCCCTGCACCCCGAAAACATGGAAAAGGTAGTCATCACCGTGGCCCCGTACGGCCCGGAATGGATGCCTGAAGATTTCCCGGAAGACATCCCGCTGACCATGGACGAGCAAGTCCAGAAAGCGGTCGATTGCTATGAAGCCGGCGCCACCGTGCTGCACCTGCATGTGCGCGAACTGGACGGCAAGGGTTCCAAGCGTCTGTCGAAGTTCAACGAGTTGATCGCGGGTGTGCGTGAAGCCGTGCCAGACATGATCATCCAGGTCGGCGGCTCGATTTCCTTCGCCCCGGAAAGCGACGGCGAAGCGGCCAAGTGGCTGTCCGACGACACCCGTCACATGCTGGCCGAACTGACGCCGAAACCGGATCAGGTCACGGTCGCGATCAACACCACGCAAATGAACATCATGGAGCTGTTGTACCCGGAGTACCTCAAAGGCACTTCCCTGGACAACCCGATGATCCACGCCGCCTACAGCGAAATGACCGTACCGGCGGGACCTGCCTGGGTTGCCGAACACCTCAAGCGCCTGATGGACAACGGCATCCAGCCGCACTTCCAGCTGACCGGCATGCACGCCCTGGAAACCCTCGAGCGCCTGGTGCGCCGTGGCGTCTACAAAGGCCCGCTGAACCTGACCTGGATCGGCATTGGCGGCGGCTTCGACGGCCCGAACCCATTCAACTTCTTCAACTTCATCCACCGCGCGCCGGACGGTTGCACCCTGACCTCCGAGTCGCTGCTGAAAAACGTCATGCCGTTCAACACCATGTCGATGGCCATGGGCATGCACCCGCGTGTGGGCAACGAAGACACTATCATTGACCACAAGGGTGACCGTTTCGGCTCCGTTGCCCAGATCCGGCAAACCGTGCGCATTGCCCATGAACTGGGCCGTGAAATCGCCACCGGTAAAGAAGCCCGCGAGATCTACCGCATCGGCGTGCAGTACGAAACCATCGAAGAAACCCTGTTGGCCAACGGCATGGCCCCCAACCGCAAGGCTGGGCAGAAAGGTACTCCGCAACGCGGTTGACCGTGGGTCGGGACGAGAGGCCGTGACCTCTCGTCCGCCTGACCGTTACACGCTTGATAACAAAAATAAAACAAAGCTATTGAGGAGGCTGCATGGCCTTTCACCCAATCGCCGCTGACGATGACGACTCCAGCGGAGTCGGCGTTGCGCGCCAATATGCCTGGATCGTCTTTGCCTTGACGTTCGGCCTGTTGATTTCCGATTACATGTCGCGTCAGGTGCTGAACGCGGTATTCCCGCTGCTCAAGAGTGAGTGGGCATTGAGCGACGGACAGCTGGGTCTGCTCAGCGGCATCGTTGCCCTGATGGTCGGCCTGCTGACGTTTCCCCTGTCGTTGATGGCCGACCGTTTCGGCCGGGTCAAGAGCCTGGCGCTGATGGCGTTCCTGTGGAGCGTGGCGACCCTGGGTTGCGCGCTGGCCCAGGACTACCAGCAGATGTTCATCGCGCGGTTCATGGTCGGCGTCGGCGAAGCGGCCTACGGCAGCGTGGGCATCGCGGTAGTGATTTCGGTGTTCCCCAAACACATGCGGGCCACCCTGGCCAGTGCCTTCATGGCCGGCGGGATGTTCGGTTCGGTGTTGGGCATGGCTTTGGGTGGTGCGATCGCCGCCAAGCTGGGCTGGCGCTGGTCGTTCGCCGGCATGTCGCTGTTTGGCCTGTTTCTGGCGGTGCTCTATCCGCTCATCGTCAAGGAAGCGCGCATTGCGCCCAAGCGTGCAGCTCAGTTGGCGAACAAGGTGGCAGCGGTCAAGCGTCCGTTGTCTACGTTGTGGTCCAGCCGTTCGGTGGTGGCGACCTACATCGGCAGCGGCTTGCAGTTGTTCGTCGGCGGTACGGTGATGGTGTGGATTCCCAGCTACCTCAACCGCTACTACGACATGCCCACCGACAAGGCCGGTGGCATGGCGGCGATCATCGTGTTGTGCAGCGGAGCGGGAATGATCCTGTGCGGCATGCTCAGCGACCGCCTGTGTCGCAACTCGCCGGAGCGCAAGGTCAGCCTGGCCATCGGCTTTTGCCTGGGCAGTTGCCTGCTGCTGTCGGCGGCCTTTGCCTTGCACGCAGGGCCGGTGCAACTGGCGCTGATCTGTCTGGGCATGGCGATTGCCACCGGCACCACCGGCCCCGCCGGCGCGATGGTTGCCAACCTGACCCATTACTCGGTCCACGGTACGGCGTTCGCCACGCTGACCCTGGCCAATAACCTGCTGGGGCTGGCACCCGGGCCGTTCCTGACTGGCCGTGTGTCGGACCTCATCGGCCTGCATGCCGCTTTCCAATTAGTGCCACTGGTCAGCCTCGCGGCGGCAGCGGTGTTCTTCTATGCCAAGTGTCATTACCAAAAAGATATCGCCCGGCTTGAGGGTCAGAGCTTGCCTGAGCCCGTCAGTGCCGCCGGGATAGAGGTGAAGTTGTGAGTCGTCGTTTACGTATTGATGTGTTTTTCGATTTTATCTGCCCCTGGTGCCTGATCGGCAAACGCCAACTGGAGCATGCGCAGGTGCAGTTTCGCAGTCGCCACCCGGATGTGCAGATCACCACGGTGTGGCACGGTGTGCAGTTGCTGCCGCAGATACCGGTGGAAGGTGAACCCTTCGCCGATTTCTACCGCAAGCGCCTGGGCAATGCCGACGCAATGACCATGCGCCAAAACCAGGTACAGCAGGCTGCCAGTGCAGTCGGACTGGCCATCGATCTCAGTCGTATCGAGACGATGCCCAACACCGCCGACGCCCATCGCTTGTTCGAGCGTGCCAGCGCACTGGGTAATGCCAGCCAGCGTGAAATGTTGCTCGAGCGACTGTTCGCCGCTTATTTCCAGAGGCGCGAAAACCTCGGTTGCCCTGAGACCTTGCTTGCCATCGCCCGCTCCTGCGGCGTGTCCCAGGACGGCTTGCTCGATTGCCTGAAGGGCGATGCCACGCCGTTTGAAGGCTCCCCTGGCGCGACCAGTGGTGTGCCGAGCTTCAAATTCGACAACCGCCTGACGGTGATCGGCGCACAACCTGTCCAGGCGCTGCTCGGGGCCATGACCGAAGCCCTCAAGGAAAGTGATCGCGAGCGGCAGCCAGCATGACCCGGCGCATTCCCGTGCCAGCCGGCAAGTACCCGCAGGCCGGTGGCCGGGCGCTGTTCGAATTCGAAGACAAAAGCCTGGCGCTGTTCAACGTCGACGGGCAGTTGTTTGCCATTGACGACAGCTGCCCGCACCAGGGTTCTTCGCTATGCGCAGGGCGTCTTGAGGGCCGGGTGATTCAATGCCTCGCCCATGGTTTGCGCTTCGATTTGCACAGCGGTTACCTGCTCAATTCCAGGCAGGTCAAAGTCACCAACTACCCGGTCGAGATCATCGACGGCCAGGCGTTTATCGTCATCGCAACCGAGGAGTCCGCGCCATGAGCGCCATTGCTCTCACCCGTATCCACACTCGCACGCGCGAACTGGCACCGGGGCTTATCGTCAGTCTGATTGTCGCGGCCGCCGCGTCGTTTCTGTCCGAGCACTACGGTGCGCCGGTCATGCTGTTTGCCTTGTTGCTGGGCATGGCCCTGAATTTTCTCGCCGATGACGGCCCCTGCAAGGCCGGTATCGAGTTCACCGCCCGCACCGTGCTGCGCATTGGCGTGGCGCTGCTGGGCATGCGCATCACCCTGGAGCAAATGGCGGCGTTGGGCTGGAAGCCGATAGCGCTGGTGGTGATCCTGGTGGTGGTGACCATCAGCGTGTCGGTGATCGCCGCCAAGGCCCTGGGCTTCCAGCGCCTGTTCGGCATGCTCACCGGCGGCGCGACGGCCATCTGCGGTGCCTCGGCGGCCCTGGCACTGGCAGCGGCGCTGCCGAACCATCCGCAGAAAGAGCGCGCCACACTGTTCACGGTCATCGGCGTTTCGGCGCTGTCGACGCTGGCAATGATCGTCTACCCGATGATCGCCAACTGGCTGGAGTTGTCACCGCAGGTGGCGGGGGTGTTCCTCGGCGCCACGATCCACGACGTGGCCCAGGTGGTCGGTGCCGGCTACAGCATGTCGACCGAGACCGGCGACACGGCCACGGTGGTCAAGCTGATGCGCGTTGCCATGCTGCTGCCGGTGATCGTCACCGCGGCGATGATCACCCGCATGCAAGGCGCCGATCCGACGGGCAAGCGCCCGCCGCTGTTGCCGTGGTTCGCCGTCGGCTTTCTGATTCTGGCCTGCATCAACAGCACCGGCTGGATAGCGCCTGCGGTGCAGGGATCGGTCAACGAACTGTCGCGCTGGTGCCTGGTGATTTCCATCAGTGCCCTGGGCATGAAGACCCGGCTCAAGGAGCTGGCGGCGGTCGGGATCAAACCGATTCTGCTGATGGTCGGGGAGACGGTGTTCCTGGTGGTGCTGGTGCTGTTGTTGCTGCGTTGGGGCCTCTAATTGGCAGGCTGACACAAAACCTGTGGGAGCGAGCTTGCTCGCGATAGCGGTTTCACATTCAACACTCATGGCGGCTGACACACCGCCATCGCGAGCAAGCTCGCTCCCACAGGGAATGGTGTTCCAACCTCGCGCTTTCGCGGCGACTGTACCAGCAGTCGCCGTTTTTTTTGCCGGGCTGTCAGGACGGTTTCGTCCCCGTCTGTTTTTGCGCGCGCCACGTCGCCGGCGGCATGCCGAACTGGCTGATGAACCAGCGGGTAAACGAACTTGCCATGGAATAGCCGAGCATGTCGGCAATGCGGCTGAGGGAGTAGTTCGGGTTGTCCAGGTAACGCAGCACCAGATCGCGACGCACATCATTGATCACGTCATTGAACGCGCAGCCGTCGTCCTTGAGGCGGCGTTGCAGGGTGCGCACGTTCATGCCCTGGCTCTGGGCCACCTGCTCGATGGTGGCGCGCCCCATGGGCAGCAGCAGGTAGATGGCCTTGCGCACCTCGAACAGCATCGAGGCGCCTTCGTGGTTCTGCAGCGAGTCGAGGTAGCCCTGGGCATAGCGGGCCATGGCCGGGTCGGCGTTGGGGTTGGTCATGTCGAGGCTGATGTCTGGGCAGACGATGCCGTTGAACTCGCTGCCGAACTCCAGGTTGCAGCCGAACAGGCGGCGGTGCAGGTGCAGGTTGTCCGGTGGCTGGTGCATGAAGTTGACGCTGTAGGGATGCCAGTGTGTGCCCAGCAGGGCCGAGCACAGCCGGAACATCACGCCAATGGCCAGCTCCGTGGCCTGGCGGCTGGGCATCGGCGATTCGGTGACCACCTCTTCGCGAATGATCACCATCTTGCCGGCCTCCTCGATGAAGATGGCCAGCGAGTCATTCATCAGGTGCCGGTAATCCACCACCACCTGCAAGGCATCGCGCAGGGTGCGCTGGTGGCTGAGCAGCAGGCTGACCACGCCGAAGTCCGAGAGCTGGCGCGACTCGGCCATGCTCAGGCCGAAGGTCTGGCAGCCGCTGGCGGTGGCCGAGTCTTCCAGCAAGCGCACGGCGGCATCGATATGGATACGGTGTTCAGGGGCTTGCAGTTGGGCCCTGCTCAGGCCGACAGCGGCCAGCACGTCGCGCGGGTTGAAACCCAGGTACTGGGTGACCTCCAGGTAGTTGGTCAAGACGGCGGCGCGAACAAGCTTGGTCATGCAAAGTCTTCCCTGGGCCGATGGCGATTGGCGTGAGCGTGGCGACTATATCCAGCGTATCAACAGTTGAACAGTTGTCATGTCGTTGATGGAATTCATGCTGGCCGGTCACCAGTCTTCTACGCTGCATGGAGCCACCGGCGCTCATCCGTTGATTACAGTGACCTTGCGCCGACCTGCGGGATTTTTCGACCGGTGGTCGCGCTGTCAAAGTGTCCGACAATTTGTCATCAAAAGAAAAGTGCATGACGTCCAATGTAAAGCGCTTCGGGTGGGCGCTCTTTAATGTCGACCCTACAAAAAGCCCCTGGCGAATACAGCCAGTCGAGTTATCGAGAAAGCGAAGGTGTTGACCGTGGACAAACTGCAAACTGCCGCCACCGTTCTGATCGTCCCAGGCCTGCGCGAGCATGTGGCCGAACATTGGCAAACACTGCTGGCCGCCAGGCTGAGCAACGTGCGCAGTGTGGCGCCGCTTACGACCGACAAGCTCGATTGCATGGCCCGTGTGCGGGCGATTCAACGCGAACTCGAACAAATCGACGGCCCGGTGATTCTGGTGGCCCACAGCGCAGGTGTGCTGATGGTCGCGCACTGGGCTGCGCACTACAGCCGTCCGATCAAGGGCGCCTTGCTGGCCGCGCCACCGGACCTCGATGCGGTCTGGCCGTCAAACTATCCATCGTCCGAGACCCTGCGTAACCAGGGCTGGAATCCTCTGCCACAAGGTCCGCTGCCATTTCGCAGCATCGTGGCCGGCAGCACCAACGATCACCTGGCCAGTCTTGCCGCGGTCACCCGCATGGCAGAAGGCTGGGGCGCCGAATTGCTCAATCTGGGCGAAGTCGGTCATCTCAATCCGGCCGCAGGATTTGGCCACTGGCAGCAAGCTGAAGCACTCATCCTGGAGCTGGATCGCTAGTACAAGGAGCTGGACTGGCAGTACGCCAACCGGCATTTGCCCTCATTCCTTAAACGCAAGCCCGAAGAGGTTTGTGCGAGGGCGGCTGCGCTTAAAACAAAGACAAAAAGGCGGAGACAACGCAATGCACAACAATAAGAGTCACGGCTTCACCGCGCCACGCTACACCTTGCTGGCCTCGGCCATTTTCGCGGCAACCGTACCGATGGCCCATGGGGTCGAGATCGAGACGGGGAATCCGGACTGGAACGTACGCGTGGATAACACCATCAAGTACAACTACGGCGTACGCACCGAAAGCGCCGACAAGCGCATGCTGGCAACGCCGAACAACAACGACGGCGACTACAACTTCCGCAAGGCCGGTACCAACATCACCAACCGTGTCGACCTGTTGACCGAAATGGACGTGGTCTACAAGAACGCCATGGGCTTTCGCGTCAGCGCCGCCAGCTGGTACGACAAGGCCTATGACAACACCGGTTCCAACTCCAACCCGTTCGTCAACGGCAACGATGCGCGATCGGGCCTGATCGCCAACGACCCGCGCCTGGCCGGGGTCACCCATGACAACGTCGGCAACGGCAGCCCGCACCTGAGCAACTATGCCCAGCGCTACTACAGCGGTCCTTCGGGCGAAATCCTCGATGCCTTCGTGTTCTACAGCACCGAAGTGGGCGAGGAGTCGATGTTCAGCGCCAAGGCCGGTCAGCACAACGTGTTCTGGGGCGAGACCATTCTCAACCCGGTGCACTCGGTCAGCTACGGCCAGTCCGGCCTCGACCTGGCCAAGCTCGCCGCTTCGCCGGGTACCGAAGCCAAGGAACTGTTCGTTCCGCGTAACCAGCTGTCGATGTCGTTCACCATCAATCCCGAGCTGACCGTGGGTGCCCAGTATTTCCTCAATTGGGATGCCGCGCGTCTGCCGGAAGCGGGCACCTACTACGGTGGTTCCGACCTGGTCGGCTTCGGCGCGCAATCGTTCCTGTTGGGCAACACCAACGGCGTGGTACCGGGCAGCCCGCTCGGTTGTGGCCTGGCGCCGTGCAACGCCTTGACCAATGTGCGTCGCGGCAAGGACCTGACCCCGCATGACAGCGGCGACTGGGGCGTCATGGCCAAATGGTCGCCGGCCTGGCTGGATGGCACCCTCGGCGTTTACTACCGCGAAACCTCGGAAATCCTGCCGCAAGCCTGGCTGGACGCCCGGGGCATTACCTCGGCCAACCCGAACGGCACCCGTCCGGCAGGGCAAGTGCCTGCGGTGATCAACACCCTCAACTCGCTGGACACCGCCACCTATCAACTGGCCTATGCCGACAACATCAAGATCCTTGGCCTGAGCCTGTCCAAGGACGTGGGTGGAATCAGCGTGGGTTCGGACCTGAACGTTCGTCACAACATGCCGCTGGCCAGTATCCCGGCGATCGTCAGTACCCGCAGCCCGCTGGGCCTGGGTCAAGGGCTTGGGCTGCTGCCTGCGCGTTCGGACGCCACCGGTGTGGTCTATGACACCCCGAGCCGTGGCGACAGCATGGCCGCCACCGGTGACACCCTGCACTGGACGCTCAACGGTCTGATGACCCTGCCGAAAACACCTGTGTTCGACCAGGCAACCGTGCTGGCCGAGCTGTACTACAGCAACCTGCTCAAGCTCGATAGCGAAAACGAGGCGCTCTACAAAGGCAAGAGCAGCTATCGCGGCATCGACGCGCCGACCCGTGACAACTGGGGTCTGGCCGTCAACTTCACACCGACCTGGTACCAGGTATTCCCGGGTGTCGATCTCAACGCGCCGATGTCGGTCAACGTCGGTCTCGATGGTGTGTCGCCGGTCTCCGGTGGCGGTGCCAAGGACACCGGCAACTATGCCGTGGGCGTGGGCGCCATTGTGTACAACAAATACTTTGTCGACCTGAAGTACGTGGACTCCTTTGGCGAAACCGACAAGTGCAACAAGAGCGGTGTAAGCACCGGCCCAACCGGTGGTGACGGCTCTACCCCGAACGCCTTTAGCGGCAACGAAAACTACGCCTGCTACGCCGGTGGCTACTCGTCCTTCTCCGGAGGTGGTGCCACGACTGAGGACCGTGGCGCCGTGTACCTGACGATGAAAACTACATTCTGATTCACCACTGATTTGCTTAACGCAAGCAGGAGAATAACAAGATGAAATTTGTAAAAACCGTGTTGGCCGCGTCCTTGGCCATGGTCTTCGCCGCTCAGGCACAGGCTGCTGTTTCACCTCAGGAAGCTGCCAGGCTTGGCACCAGCCTGACCCAGGTAGGGGCTGAAAAAGCCGGGAACGCTGATGGTTCCATTCCTGCCTACAACGGTGGCTTGACCACGCCGCCGGCCAGCTTCAAGGCCGGCGACAGCATGCGCCCGGATCCGTTTGCCAGTGAAAAGCCTGTGCTGGTGATCGACGGCAAGAACGTTGATCAGTACAAGGGCCTGCTCACCGCGACCACGGTAGAACTGGCCAAGCGTTTCCCGACGTTCCGTGTCGACGTGTTCCCGACGCACCGCACCGTTTCGTTGCCCCAGGCGATTCTGGACAACGGCGTGAAGAACGCCAGCGGCGCCAAGTCCCTGGAAGGTGGCCTGGCCATCGACAACGTCCTGCCTGGCATTCCATTCCCGATTCCGCAGTCGGGCAACGAAGCGATGTGGAACTTCCTGTTGCGCTACCAAGGCGTCAGCATCAGCTCCAAGTACGACTCCTGGAACGTTGACTCCGCGGGCGTTCCCAGCCTGGCGACCACCGGGCAAGCGAACATCTCCTACCCGATCTACGAAAACCTCGCGCAGCCGATCAGCAGTGCCGACGTGTACTACCAGATGAAGCTGGCGTACACCGGCCCTGCGCGCCGGGCCGGCGAGGCGATCATGCTCAAGGATGCCGCCAACCCGTTGCAGCAACCGCGTCGCGCCTGGCAGTACTTGCCGGGGCAGCGTCGAGTGAAACTGGCGCCGAGCCTGGCTTACGACACGCCAAACCCGGGGACCGCCGGTGCGGGCACCTACGATGACGTGTTCGTGTTCAACGGTGCGCTGGATCGCTACGACTGGAAACTGGTCGGCAAGCAGGAAATGATCGTGCCGTACAACACCTACAAACTGACCTACGTGCAGGATCCGAAGTCGCTGACCACCGCCAATCACCTGTCACCTGACTTCGTACGCTGGGAAAAACACCGTGTCTGGGTCGTTGAGGGCAACCTCAAGGCCGGTGCCCGTCACATCTACGCCAAGCGCCGCTTCTACCTCGACGAAGACAGCTGGACCGCTTTGGCCTCGGATCAATATGACGCCCGTGGTCAGCTCTATCGCGGTTCCTTCGCCTTCCTGAGCCAGAGCTACGACAAGCAGGTGCCGGACTCGACGCCGTTCATGATCTACGACCTGGTCGGCGGTTCCTACAACATCAACGGTGTAGTCGGCCCTTACGGCGGCATCAAGTACATCGAGCCGCTCTCCAAGGCCCAGTGGTCTTCGGAATCCCTGGCCGGCGCCGGTATTCGCTAAGCCAACCGCAAAAAAGCGCAAGTTCGGTCCACTGCCCACAAGACAGTGAGACCGTGCGGCGGTCGGTGCGTGCCGATCGTCACGAACGCAAGGTTTGAACGTCAGGCACACCGATGATGTGTGCCCCGACGCGGTTTTCCGAAGAGGGACGCAGTATGTGTTCGTATAAAAATAATATGTTGCAGCTAGCGTTTGGCGTTGTGCTCGGCCTGTCGCAGGGCATCGCCCAGGCGGCCGATTACGTCGATGTGCTGGACCTGCCCGCCAGGGTCAGTGCCTTGGCCATCAACAGCCCGTTGTCCGGTATGACTCGCGCCGGCGAGCGCGTGATTACCGTCGGCCAGCGTGGCCATATTCTGTTTTCCGATGATTCGGGAAACCACTGGCAACAGGCCGCCGTACCGGCCAGTGCCGACCTCACTGCGGTGAATTTTCCGACCGCCACCCAAGGCTGGGCGGTGGGCAATGACGGCGTGGTGCTGCACAGCAGCGACGCCGGCGCGACCTGGCAAAAGCAACTCGACGGGCGTCAGATCGGCGCCTTGCTGGTCAAGCATTACACGGCGCTGGCCAGCGCCGAACCGGGCAATGAGCAATGGCCGCTGCTGGTCGCCGAGGGCCAGAGGCTGGCCGATCAGGGCGCGGACAAACCGCTGCTCGGCGTCTGGTTCGCCAACGACAAGACCGGCTACGTGGTCGGCGTGTTCAACCTGATCCTGCGCACCGACGACGGTGGCCTGACCTGGACCCCGTTCCAGGACCGCACCGACAACCCCCAGGGTTTCCACCTCAACGCCATCGCCTCCACCGGCGACAGCCTGTACATCGCTGGCGAGCAGGGCCTGTTGCTCAAGTGGGACGACAGCGCCCAACGCTTCAATGCCGTGCCGACGCCTTATCAAGGCAGCTTCTTCGGTGTGCTCGGCAAGCCCGGCGAAGTGCTGATCTACGGCCTGCGCGGCAACGTGTTGCGCAGCACCGACGGCGGCCAGAGCTGGACCGCACTGGACACCGGCCTGCACGTCAGCATCACCGCGGGCCTGATCGATGCCCGTGGCAATTATCGCTTGTTCACCCAGGGCGGGCAGATGCTGGTCAGCCAAGGGACGGGCGCGCAGTTGCGTCTGAAGCAGCAACCGGCACCGACCCCGGTCGCCGGCGCCACCCAGTCCGCCGCCGGCGCCGTGGTGCTGGCCGGCAGCCGTGGTGCCCGGACGCTGTCCGCCGATCCAGCCCTCGAACCCTAAGAGCGAGAACCCAGACATGGGCAATATCAAACAAGACGCCATGCCGGTGATTCGCGATCTGCGTGATTTCGACCACCGCTCCGGCAACCTCCTCGAGCGGCTGGTGTTCAACTACCGCCCGCTGTTCATGCTGCTGATGGCGCTCGCCACCGTGGTGCTGGGCTTCATGGCCGTGACTCGCCTGGAGTTGCGCCCAAGCTTCGAAAAAATGATTCCCCAGAGCCAGCCCTACATCCAGAACTTCCTGGAAAACCGCGCTTCGCTGCGCGGCCTGGGCAACTCGGTGCGGGTGGTGGTCGAGAACACCCAGGGCGATATTTTCGACCCCGAATACCTCGACGTGCTCAAGCAGGTCAACGACCAGTTGTTCCTCACCGAAGGCGTCGACCGTGCGTGGATGAAGTCGCTGTGGAGCCCGGCGGTGCGCTGGACCGAAGTCACCGAGGACGGTTTCCAGGGTGGCCCGGTGATGCCCGACACCTATTCCGGGCAGCCTGAGCAGATCGAACAGTTGCGCCAGAACATCTCCCGCGCCGGTGTGGTGGGCAGCCTGGTGGCCAGCGACTTCAAGTCGACCATGCTGATCGTGCCACTGATGGACAAAGCTGCCGCTGGTGGTCAACGCATCAACTACCACGCGTTCTCGCAGATGCTCGAAGAGCAGTTGCGCGACAAGATCGAATACGCCGGCGACAGCGCTGCGCGTAAATCCGGCGTCGAAGGCACCGGCCATTACAAGGTGCGGGTGATCGGCTTCGCCAAACTGATGGGCGACCTGATCGACGGCCTGATCCAGGTGATGATGTTCTTCGGCCTGGCCGTGGTCACGTCGCTGATCATCATCTACGGCTACACCCGTTGCGTGCGCAGCACCCTGCTGGTGGTCGGCTGTTCGCTGATCGCGGTGGTCTGGCAACTGGGCATCGTCGCCTGGCTCGGCTACGCCATCGATCCGTACTCGGTGCTGGTGCCGTTTTTGATCTTCGCCATCGGCGTGTCCCATGCCGCGCAAAAGATGAACGGCATCATGCAGGACATCGCCCGTGGCACCCATAAACTGATCGCTGCGCGCTACACCTTCCGCCGTCTGTTCATCGCCGGTGTCACCGCGCTGTTGGCCGACGCCGTGGGCTTCGCCGTGTTGATGCTGATCGACATTCCAGTGATCCAGGATCTGGCGATCACTGCCAGCATCGGCGTCGCGGTGCTGATCTTCACCTCGCTGTTGCTGATGCCGGTGGCACTGTCCTACGTTGGTGTTGGCGCGAAAGCCGCCGAGCGCGCGTTGAAGATCGACAACCGCGCAGAGAAGCACAAAGGCTTCGGCAGACTGTGGGACGCGCTCGATCGCTTCACCACGGCCAAATGGGCCACGGGTGCCGTTCTGGTCGCGGTGTTGATGGGCATTGGCGGTTTCGTGGTCAGCCTGGACCTGAAGATCGGCGACCTGGAAAGCGGGGCGCCGGAGTTGCGCGCCGACTCGCGCTACAACCGCGACAACGCCTACATCACCCAGCATTACGCGCTGTCCAGCGACCTGTTCGCGGTGATGATCAAGACGGCGCCGGAAGGCTGCCTGAACTACAAGACTTTGGTCCTGGCCGACCGCCTGGCCTGGGAGCTGCAACAGTATCCGGGCGTGCAGGCGACGTCTTCGCTGGTCAACGCGGTGCGCCAGATCACCGCCGGCACCTACGAAGGCAACCCCAAGCTCAACAGCATCCAGCGCAACCAGGACGTGCTCAACTACGCCGCCCAGCAAGCCTCGGTCAACTCCCCGGAGCTGTTCAACACCGACTGCTCGCTGATGCCGGTGATCACCTTCCTCAAGGATCACAAGGCCGAAACCCTGGATGCCGTGGTGGCGATTGCCGACAAGTTCGCCAAGGAAAACAGCACCGAAGATCGCCAGTTCCTGCTCGCCGCCGGGACTGCCGGTATTGAAGCGGCGACCAACATCGTGGTGCGTGAAGCCAACCGCACCATGCTGCTGTACGTGTATGCGGCGGTGACGCTGTTCTGCCTGATCACCTTCCGCAGCTGGCGCGCGACGCTGGTGGCGCTGCTGCCGCTGGTGCTGACTTCGATCCTCTGCGAAGCCTTGATGGTGGCCATGGGTATCGGCGTGAAAGTCGCGACCTTGCCGGTGATCGCCCTCGGCGTGGGCATCGGCGTCGACTACGCCTTGTACTTGCTCAGCGTGCAACTGCACTTCCAGCGCCAGGGCCTGCCGCTGTCCGAGGCCTACCGCAACGCCGTGTCCTTCACCGGGCGCGTGGTCGGGCTGGTGGGCATCACCCTCGCCGCGGGCGTGGTGTGCTGGGTCTGGTCGCCGATCAAGTTCCAGGCCGACATGGGCATCCTGCTGACCTTCATGTTCCTGTGGAACATGCTCGGCGCGCTGATCCTCATTCCTGCGCTTTCGTACTTCCTGCTGCGCGAACGGGCCCCTCAGCCCGGTTCTGTCGCGGCAACCGAAACCACTGAATCCACTGAACGTCCCGGCATGCCGCATGCCGTGACCACTTCCGAGTAAGCCAAGATGTCTGATTACAAAGCTCCCCTGCGCGACATGCGCTTCGTACTCAACGAGGTTTTCCAGGTGTCCCGGCTGTGGGCGCAATTGCCCGGCCTGGCCGACGTGATCGATGAAGAGACCGCCGCCGCCATCCTCGAAGAGGCCGGCAAGATCAGCGGCGAAGTGATCGCGCCACTGAACCGCGCCAGCGACGAACAGGGCTGCACCTGGAACGACGGCGCGGTCACCGCCCCGGACGGTTTTGCCCAGGCCTATCAAGCCTTCGCCGAAGGCGGATGGGTGGGTGTCGGCGGTGATCCGCAGTACGGCGGCATGGGCATGCCCAAGGCGATTTCGGCGCAGGTCGAAGAGATGGTCAACTCGGCCAGCCTGTCGTTCGGCCTGTACCCGATGCTGACCGCCGGCGCCTGCCTGTCGATCAAGGCCCACGCCAGTGAAGAACTGAAAGCGGCTTACTTGCCGAACATGTACGCCGGCACCTGGACCGGTTCGATGTGCCTGACCGAAGCCCATTCCGGTACCGACCTGGGCCTGATCCGCACCAAGGCCGAACCCCAGGCCGACGGCAGCTACAAGGTCAGCGGCAGCAAGATTTTCATCACCGGCGGCGAGCACGACCTGACCGAGAACATTATCCATCTGGTGCTGGCGCGTCTGCCCGATGCACCGGCCGGGCCCAAAGGCATCTCGCTGTTCCTGGTGCCGAAAGTGCTGGTCAACGCCGACGGCTCGCTGGGTGAAAACAACGCGCTGTCCTGCGGCTCCATCGAACACAAGATGGGCATCAAGGCCTCCGCCACCTGCGTGATGAACTTCGACGGCGCCACCGGCTGGATCGTCGACGCACCGAACAAAGGCCTGGCGGCCATGTTCACCATGATGAACTACGAGCGCCTGGGCGTGGGCATCCAGGGCCTGGCGCAGGGTGAGCGTTCTTACCAGAACGCCGTCGCCTACGCCCGTGACCGCCTGCAAAGCCGCGCACCGACCGGCGCGCAGCACAAGGACAAAGCGGCCGACCCGATTATCGTGCACCCGGACGTGCGCCGCATGCTGCTGACCATGAAAGCCTTGAACGAAGGCGGTCGTGCGTTCTCCAGCTACGTGGCCCTGCAACTGGATATCGCCAAATACAGCGAAGACGCCCCGACACGCCAGCGCGCACAGGATCTGGTGTCGCTGCTGACCCCGGTGGCCAAGGCTTTCCTCACCGACATGGGCCTGGAAACCACCCTCCATGGCCAACAGGTCTTCGGCGGCCACGGCTACATCCGTGAATGGGGTCAGGAGCAACTGGTGCGCGATGTACGCATCACCCAGATCTACGAAGGCACCAACGGCATCCAGTCCCTGGACCTGGCCGGGCGCAAGATCGTCGGCAGCGGCGGGGCGCTGTACCGCTTGTTCGCTTCGGAAATCCGCGAATTCACCGCCAGCGCTGGCGCTAATCTCGGCGAGTTCACCCAGCCGCTGAACGCTGCCGTCGACACCCTCGACGACCTGACCGCGTGGCTGCTGGACCGGGCACAAAACAACCCGAACGAAATCGGCGCAGCCTCGGTCGAGTACCTGCACGTGTTCGGCTACACCGCGTATGCCTACATGTGGGCACGCATGGCCAAGGCCGTGATGAGCGGCGATGCCGAAGACGATTTCTACACCAGCAAACTGGCCACCGCGCGTTTCTACTTCGTCCGGTTGCTGCCGCGTATCCATTCGTTGAGCGCATCGGCCAAGGCCGGCAGCGACTGCCTCTACGAGCTGCAAGCCGATCAGTTCTGATCGAAAGGACAAGGAACCTTAAACATGATGGCGACAAAAATAATTCCACCCGCCGACGGCGCCTATGCCTATCCCTTGCTGATCAAGCAATTGCTGCTGTCCGGCGTGCGCTACCAGCCGGGCCGGGAAATCGTCTACGCCGACAAGCTGCGCTACAGCTACGAGACCCTCAACAAGCGTATTCGCCGACTGGCCAATGCGCTGACGGAGGCGGGGGTCAAGGCCGGTGACACCGTGGCCCTGCTCGACTGGGACAGCCACCGCTACCTGGAATGCTTCTTCGCCGTGCCGATGATCGGCGCGGTGCTGCACACCGTGAATATTCGCCTGTCGCCGGAGCAGGTGCTGTTCACCATGAACCACGCCGAGGATGACCTAGTGCTGGTGCATGACGATTTCCTGCCCCTGGTCGAGCAGATCCACGGACGGCTGGAAACCGTAAAAGGTTACCTGCAGCTCACCGATGACGAGGCGACCGCGACCTCGCTGCCGGTGCTGGGCGAGTACGAGCACCTGCTGTCCCTGGCCCCGGAGCAGTATGACTTCCCCGATTTCGACGAGAACTCGGTCGCCACGCTGTTCTACACCACTGGCACTACCGGCGACCCGAAAGGCGTGTACTTCACGCATCGCCAACTGGTGCTGCACACCCTGAATGCCGTCGGCACCCTGGGCGCCTATCAGGGCCAGCCGCTGTTGCGCTCCGACGACGTGTACATGCCGATCACACCGATGTTCCACGTGCATGCGTGGGGCGTGCCGTATGTCGCGACCCTGATGGGCATCAAGCAGGTCTACCCCGGCCGCTACGAACCCAACAGCCTGGTCAAGTTGTACCGCGAAGAGAAGGTGACCTTCTCCCACTGCGTGCCGACCATTTTGCAGATGATCCTCAACTGTGAAGAGGGCAAGGCGACCCGTTTCGACGGCTGGAAAATGCTCCTGGGCGGCAGCGCGCTGACCCTGGGCGTGGCCAGCGAAGCCCATGCCAAAGGCATGGTGGTGCACGCTGGCTACGGCATGTCCGAGACCTGCCCGTTGCTGTGCCTGACCTACCTGCGCGATGAAGACCTGCAGCTGTGCGCCGAAGCGCAACTGCCGATCCGCATCAAGACCGGCACGCCGGTGCCGATGGTCGACCTGAAGATCATCGACGCCGAGGGCAATGACGTGGCCCATGACGGCGAGTCGCTGGGCGAGATCGTGGTGCGCGCACCGTGGCTGACCCAGGGCTATCTGAAAGCCCCGGACCAAGGCGCGCAGCTGTGGCACAACGGCTGGCTGCACACCGGCGACATGGCCTCGATCGACAAGCTGGGCGGCGTGGAAATCAAGGATCGCATCAAGGACGTGATCAAGACCGGCGGCGAGTGGATCAGCTCACTGGAACTGGAGAGCCTGATCAGCGAACACCCGGCGGTCATGTCGGTCGCGGTGGTGGGTATCGTCGATGAGCAGTGGGGCGAACGCCCGATGGCCATGGTCGTTTGCGAACCGGGGCAATACCTCGACCGCAAGATTCTGGAGGTGCATTTGCAAGCCTTCGTCGACGGCGGGCGCATCAACAAATGGGCGATCCCCAAGCAGTTCAAGTTTGTGACCGAAATCCCCAAGACCAGCGTCGGCAAGATCAACAAGAAGCTGATTCGGGAAACTGAAGCGAACTGATGTTGTAGGAGCGAGCAGGATCGCTCCTACATAAATCCATCGGTGCCAGGCGGTTTCCGGATAGTTTGGGGGGCGTCATCTTTGTCATAGTCCTGGCCAAAGATAACGCCCCGTCGGTCGCGGTTTTCAGCGCTTGTGCCAAGCTGAACGGGGTATTGAACCGCCGTGCATTCAATTGCCGGTCAGGCAAACCCCACGGAAGCCCACGACATGAACTTCACCCGTGCATCCAACGTCCGCAAAGAGTTCTACAAAGCCGTCTGGTTCTATTTCAAAGTGGTGTGGCCGATCTTCTCGATACTGCTGTTAGTGATCGTTGCGATTGGCCTCATCATCGCCCAGCTGGAGGGGTGGAGCCCTGATGACGGTGTCTACTTTGCCTTCGTGACGGGCCTGACCATCGGCTATGGAGAGCTGGTGCCAAAACTGGGTGTGTCGCGAGTGCTGGCGATCCTGCTGGGTTTCAATGGCGTGCTCATGACCGCGACATTCGCGGCGATCAGTGTCCGGGCGATTGAAGTGACGGTGACGGCGTCACGGCAGAAGGACGTCGAGTAGGGCGGTGATGGCCACGGCCATTTAAATGGCCGCAGCCTCCGGGGCTCAATGCGAGTGCCGGTGATGGATGTCGGGAAAGTGCGGATGACTGTGGACGATCGGTGAGTGTTGGTGAACATGGCGGTGCGGTTGTACACCATCCCACTCAAAGGCATGTTCATGCTGATGATGCTCATCGTGGACATGCTTGTGGTCGTGGATTTGCGGTTCGTGCTGATGCTCGTGTGAGTGACTCTCGGTCAGATGAATCCAGACCCCAAGCCCCATCAGGCCGGCAGCGATCCAAAACACCCACGTCACGCCTTCACCGAAAAACAGGATCGCTATCGCGGCTCCCAGGAACGGCGCCGTGGAAAAGTACGCCCCGGTCCGCGCCGTACCAAGCCCCCGCAACGCCAGGACGAACAGCACCAGACTGACGCCATACCCCAAAAAGCCCACCAGCAGGGTTGGCCCAAGAAGCGACCACTCTGGCAAGTGCATACCCAGCGCGATCCCCAGCGCGCAATTGACGGCCCCTGCCACCAGCCCTTTGGTGCCAGCAATAAACAACGCATCCGACGCAGACACCTTACGTGTGAGGTTGTTATCAATGGCCCAACAAAAACAGGCCACCGCCACCGCGACAGGCCCCAACCAGCCATGAACCTCTGCCGAAGTGCGAGGCCACGCCAACAACACGCCCCCGGCAACAATGGCCACCATCCCCGCAACAATGCGCCGGTCAGCGTTCTCCCTGAAGACCACCCACGCCATCAGTGCGGTCAACACGGCTTCCAGGTTCAGCAACAGTGATGCGGTGGTGCCGGAGGTGAGGGTGAGTCCAAACATCAATGAAACCGGGCCCAGTACGCCACCGAACACAATGGCCCCGATGAACCACGGCCATTCAGGGGCTGTCAGGCCTGTCGGCTGCCAGCCACGATCACGGATCAGGCGGGTTAGCGTCAGCCCGACGCCGCTGCCCAGGTAGAGCAGGCCGGCGAGGAGGATGGGGGATACGTTCAAGCCTAGCCACTTGGCCAAGGGCGTGCTGGCGCCGAACAAGGCAGCAGCGCCCAAGGCGTAGAGAATGCTTTTGGTCATTGTGGTTCCGGGGCTCAGGGGAGGCAATCTTGAACAGGATACGCCGCGAATGAGCGCCTGTGGCCTGTCCACACAACACAACCCCCTGTGGGAGCCTAATGCTGTTCACTTAAGGACGAACACTGTATCTGTGGCGAGGGAGCTTGCTCCCGCTGGGGCGCGAAGCGGCCCTAAAATGGGACTGCTGCGCAGTCCAGCGGGAGCAAGCTCCCTCGCCACAGTTTTTTGTAGTCAGCAGGCTAAGCCTCCCAACCCGCCCCAGTCACCGCCGCCTGCACCAGCGGGTGCAAGTCTGCCCCCTGGTGATCCGTCTGCCAGGCCAGCAACTCCTTGCGCATGCTCGGCGCCCAGTACAACT
The DNA here is from genome assembly GCF_949767755.1 of Pseudomonas sp. IT-P4. Lineage (NCBI taxonomy): Bacteria > Pseudomonadati > Pseudomonadota > Gammaproteobacteria > Pseudomonadales > Pseudomonadaceae > Pseudomonas > Pseudomonas sp. IT-P4. The sequence goes on from NZ_CATKPX010000045.1 coordinate 133,151, forward strand.
GCATATGATTGCGCACGCTGAGCACCGCCTGTTGCTGGTCCGGCTGGCTGGCGAAGTACTCGGCGATCTGGTTAGCCATCTTGATCAGGTTGTCCGTGCTCATCGGCGTACCTCCGCTTTCGCGCCACGGGCCTGACGACGTTCATCGAGCAAACGTTGCTGTTCCTCGCTGAACTCCTGGAAGCGCTTCTGCCATTCCGAAGGGTGATAAACCCGGCTGACTTCCACGGCGGTGACCTTGTACTCGGGACAGTTGGTAGCCCAGTCCGAGTTGTCGGTGGTGATCACGTTGGCCCCCGATTCCGGGAAGTGGAAGGTGGTGTACACCACGCCCGGGGCAACCCGTTCGGTAATCCGCGCCCGCAGCACGGTCTGCCCGGCGCGGCTGCCGATGCCGACCCAGTCACCTTCGCTGATGCCACGGCTCTCGGCGTCGGTTGGGTGGATTTCCAGGCGATCTTCGTCATGCCAGGCGACGTTTTCGGTGCGCCGGGTCTGGGCGCCGACGTTGTACTGGCTGAGGATACGCCCGGTGGTCAGCAGCAGCGGATAACGACTGTTGACCTTTTCTTCGGTCGGCACGTAGCCGGTGAGCATGAAGCGTCCCTTGCCGCGCACAAACTCTTCGATGTGCATGGTCGGCGTGCCGTCCGGTGCCTCGGCGTTGCACGGCCATTGCAGGCTGCCGTGGCGCTCAAGTTCGGCGTAGCTGACGTTGGTGAAGGTCGGCGTCAGGCTGGCGATTTCATCCATGATTTGCGATGGATGCTGGTAATTCATCGGGTAGCCCAAGGCATTGGCCAGGGCCACCGTGCCTTCCCAGTCGGCCTTGCCGCCCAGCGGGTCCATGACCTTGCGCACCCGGGAGATGCGTCGCTCGGCGTTGGTGAAGGTGCCGTCTTTTTCCAGGAACGAGCAGCCCGGCAAGAACACATGGGCGAACTTGGCGGTTTCGTTGAGGAAAATGTCCTGCACCACTATGCATTCCATGGCCGACAGAGCCGCGGTGACATGCTGGGTATTGGGGTCGCTCTGGGCGATGTCTTCGCCCTGGCAATACAGGCCCTTGAAGCTGCCGCCCAAGGCTGCCTCGAACATGTTGGGGATGCGCAGGCCCGGGTCGGGTTGCAGGGTGACGTTCCAGGCCTGTTCGAACTGCGCCCGCACCACCTCATTGGAGATGTGCCGGTAACCGGGCAGCTCATGGGGGAAAGAGCCCATGTCACAGGAGCCCTGAACGTTGTTCTGCCCGCGCAGCGGGTTCACGCCCACGCCTTCGCGACCGATGTTGCCGGTGGCCATGGCGAGGTTGGCGATGCCCATCACCGAAGTACTGCCCTGACTGTGTTCGGTGACGCCCAGGCCGTAGTAAATCGCCGCGTTGCCGCCGGTGGCATACAGACGCGCAGCGGCACGGATATCGGCAGCGGCAACACCGCAGACCGGGCCAAGGGCTTCCGGCGAGTTTTCCGCACGGCTGACGAACTCACTCCAGATCGCGAAATCGCTGCCCTCGCAACGGGCGTCGATAAAGGCCTGGTTGAGCAGTCCTTCAGTGACAATCACATGAGCCAAGGCGTTGAGCATGGCGACGTTGGTACCGGGGCGCAGGGCCAGGTGATACTCGGCGCGGGCATGCACCGTATCCACCAGATCAATGCGTCGTGGGTCGATGACGATCAGCCGCGCGCCTTCACGCAGGCGGCGTTTGAGTTGGGAAGCGAACACCGGGTGGGCATCGCTGGGGTTGGCGCCCATCACCAGGATCACGTCGGCCTGCATCACCGAGTCGAAACTCTGGGTGCCGGCGGACTCGCCCAACGTCTGCTTCAAGCCATAGCCGGTGGGCGAGTGGCAGACCCGCGCACAGGTGTCGACGTTGTTGTTGCCGAAGGCGGCGCGCACCAGTTTTTGCACCAGGTAGGTTTCTTCGTTGGTGCAGCGGCTGGAAGTGATGCCACCAATGGAGTCGCGGCCATATTTTTGCTGCAACCGACGGAACTCGCTGGCGGCGTAAGTCACCGCTTCATCCCAGCTGACTTCCTGCCACGGATCGTTGATGTGCTTGCGGATCATCGGCTTGGTGATGCGATCCGGGTGGGTCGCATAGCCCCAGGCAAAGCGCCCTTTGACGCAGGAGTGGCCGTGGTTGGCCTGGCCGTTCTTGTCCGGAACCATGCGCACCAGTTGGTCGCCTTTCATCTCGGCGCGGAACGAGCAGCCCACGCCGCAATAGGCACAAGTGGTGATCACGCTGCGTTCCGGCTGGCCCAGCTCGACCACGCTTTTTTCCATCAGGGTCGCGGTGGGGCAGGCTTGCACACAGGCGCCACAGGACACGCATTCCGAATCGAGGAAGTTGTCGCCACCGGCAGCGGCCACCCGGGATTCAAAACCGCGCCCGGTAATGGTCAGGGCGAAAGTACCCTGTGTTTCTTCACAGGCACGCACGCAGCGGTTGCAGACGATGCACTTGCTCGGGTCGTAGTCGAAATAGGGGTTGGAGGTGTCTTTCACGTCCTCCAGATGGTTCTCGCCTTCATAGCCATAACGCACTTCCCGCAGGCCAACCTGGCCGGCCACGGTTTGCAGCTCGCAGTTGCCGTTGGCCGAGCAGGTCAGGCAGTCCAGCGGGTGATCGGAAATGTACAGCTCCATGACGTTGCGCCGCAGGGTCGCGAGCTTGGGCGTCTGAGTGTGCACGCTCATGCCTTCGCTGACCGGCGTGGTGCAGGACGCCGGATAACCGCGCATGCCGTCGATCTCCACCAGGCACATGCGGCAGGAGCCGAAGGCTTCCAGGCTGTCGGTGGCACAGAGTTTTGGAATGGTGGTGCCCAGCAGCGCGGCGGCGCGCATCACCGAGGTGCCTTCGGGCACGCTGATGCTGCGGCCGTCGATATTCAGGGTGACTTGCACCTGGCTGTCGCGGGCTGGCGTGCCGAGGTCGATATCGGTTTTCGGATCGAAGAGAGTGATCATTGTTCGGCCTCCGAGGCTTGCAGACCGAAGTCGGCGGGGAAGTGCTTGAGGGCGCTGGCCACGGGATAAGACGTCATGCCGCCCAACGCGCACAGCGAACCGTATTGCAGGGTGTCGCACAGATCCTTGAGGATGATCACCTGCTCATCGCGACTGTTCTGGTCAGGCGCGGCCAACAGACGGTCGATCACCTCGACGCCACGGGTCGAGCCGATACGGCACGGGGTGCATTTGCCACAGGACTCCTCGGCGCAGAACTGCATGGCGAAACGCGCCATGCGGGCCATGTCCAGGGTGTCGTCAGCCACCACCACACCACCGTGACCGAGCATCGCGCCGATGGCCATAAAGGCTTCGTAATCCAGCGGCGTGTCGAATTGCGAAGGCGGCACCCAGGCGCCAAGCGGGCCACCCACCTGTGCGGCTTTCAGCGGCCGACCACTGGCGGTACCGCCGCCGTAGTCTTCCACCAGCTCCCGCAAGGTCAGGCCAAAAGCCCGTTCCACCAGCCCGCCGTGACGAATATTGCCCGCCAGTTGAAACGGCATAGTGCCCAGGGAGCGGCCCATGCCGTAGTCGCGATAGAACTGCGCACCCTTGGCCAGAATCAGCGGCACCGAGGCCAGGGTCAGCACGTTGTGCACCAGCGTCGGCAGGCCGAACAAGCCCTGCAACGCAGGAATCGGCGGCTTGGCGCGGACGATCCCGCGCTTGCCTTCGAGGGAGTCCAGCAGCGCGGTTTCTTCACCGCAGATATAAGCACCGGCCCCGACCCGCACTTCCATATCGAAAGCCAGGCCACTGCCGCCAACATCGGCGCCCAGGTAACCGGCATCTCGGGCGATGTTCAACGCTGCACGCAGCATGGCCACGGCATCCGGATATTCCGAGCGCACATAGATGTAGCCGTAAGTGGCGCCGACGGTAATGCCGGCAATGGCCATGCCTTCGATCAGCAGGAAGGGGTCGCCTTCCATCAACATGCGGTCGGCAAAAGTGCCGGAGTCGCCTTCGTCGGCGTTGCATACGATGTACTTCTGCGCAGCCTGAGTGCCGCGCACCGTGCGCCATTTGATCCCGGCCGGGAACGCCGCACCGCCACGGCCACGCAGGCCCGAATCGAACACCGCCGTCGCGGTCTGCTCGCCGCCAATGGCGATGGCCTGGGTCAAACCCTCGAAACCGCCGTGGGCCCGGTAATCCTCCAGCGACAGCGGCCGGGTAATGCCGGCGCGGGCGAACAGCAGACGTTGTTGAGACTTGAGATATGGCAACTCCTCCACCAGGCCCAAGGCCAACGGATGAGCGGACGGCTCGCCTTGCAGCGCATCAAGCACCGACGGCACATCGGCCACCGTCAACGGCCCAAAGCCGATCCGACCTTGCGGGCTGCTCACTTCCAGCAGCGGTTCCAGCCAATACAGGCCGCGCGAACTGGTGCGCTGCAATTCCAGCGGCAAATTACGTTCCCGGGCCTGAGTGATCAGAGCCACCGAAACCTCATCGGCACCCACGGCACGGGCAAGGGAATCACAAGGCAGATAAAGAGTCGGCATCACGCGTCCTCCCGGCAAGCGTCAAGCAACGCATCCAGCCGCTCGGCACTGAGCCGCGCATGCACCCGGCCATCCAGCTCCAGCGCGGGCGAACAGGCACAGGCGCCCAGGCAATACACCGGACGCAAACTGATGCTGCCATCAGCACTGCTGCCGTGATCGTCCAGTTGCAGACGCTCGCGCAACTGCGCGGCAAGCTGCTCGGCACCACGGCTCTGGCACGACTCGGCCCGGCACAGACGCAGGATATGCCGCGCAGGCGGCGCGGTACGGAAGTCATGGTAAAAACTGATCACCCCACGAACCTCGGCCTGGCTCAGGTTGAGGGCATGGGCAATCTCGGGGACGGCGACATCGGGGATGTAACCGATACGCTCCTGAATATCATGAAGAATGGGCAACAGCGCACCCGGAGTACCCTTGTGGCGCTCCAGCAGACTGTTGACCACAGGCAGGTGCAACATCTCATCAGGCATTCAGCAATCCTCACGGTCACGGACAAACCAGGTGGTTGTCGGTTGTCCGAAAGTGTCGGCTGCGGCATTCACACCACGTCACGGTATCGTGGCATCTACAGACCGTCGGCCAGGGCACCCTGAGTGGGCATCTTGTTGTGCCCGACGCGGTCTTCGCCGCATCTCTACTGGGCATAAAGGGCAGCTTGCCACGCTGCTGTTGATCGACCTGCACCAAAGCGACGTGCTCGGTTCTGCCTACGACTATCCATTAAGTCTAGATGAGTGCCGCAAGGGGCGTTCACACACTGGCCTAATGCCCGGAGGGCTTGTCGATGGCTGATGTATAGCAAGCATTACAGGTGAGAAGAAGCATCAGAACCAAGGGCAATTCTACGGAGCAGATCCGCCGATCCATTCCGCTACAAACCGAAAGCCTTTCACTCTGACCCAAATACGAAAAAGCCCCGAAAACCTCGAGGCCAACCCCAAATCCCAGCCACCACACAAACCCCCTGTGGGAGCCAGCCTGCTGGCGATAGCGCCAACCCAACCACCACCAATCCCGAAGATGCACCCCAAACCCCTGTAGGAGCGAGCCTGCTCGCGAAAAACGCAAGGCATCCACGTGTCCCGCTGAATACCCCGGCCACCGCAATCAAGCCCGCTCTCACAGCGTCACGCCTGACTTTTGAACCCAAAAACTATCCTGGCGCTTCGCCCACTACCCCTCAGCCTTAGCCCCCGTCCGCTTAGACGCCAGCTCATTATCCCGATCCCGAGTAAGCACCTTCACCGCATCATCCACCAACGCCTTACTCATCGAAGTCAGATAGTGCGCCGCCCAGGCGTGACGGTCGGTGTCTTTGGCATAAGCGGCATCTTCAGTGAGCGTCTTGGCCAGGAACAGAAAATCGGAAGCCATGGACAACGCATCGCCGAGAGGAACGCCGCGAGTGACATGGAACAGCGCTTGATCCGCGCAGTAGATCGCGGGCGTCAGGCCGATGGTTTTGAGTTCAGATAGTTCAGTCATTGGCCACCTCCGAGGATGGAGAGGCAATGGGGGAGGGTGTTACGTGATTGGGACTTGCGTAGAGGGGAAAGCCAAATTTCTAACGGATTGATACTGCGCATTATCCAACTCCTTGATATGAGGAGCTGCCACGTTCGTTTCCACACGAATGGGTGACAGCTGTGCGCAGGGTGGAAAACCGGGAATCAAGGAAACCGGCACGCCCGAAGACGTCCCACGCACAGCCGCCATAACTCACGCCGCAGGCATTAAAAAAGCGCCGGCAGACGTGAAGGGGGCGCTGTTGCGCCTTGAATTACACGGGTTTCCACACCCGGTCGCTGAATTGGCAGCGACGGGTGGGAGGGTATCGTGAGGGCTGCTTTCCTGCAACTAGTCCCAACAGAACCACATTTTTGCATGTGGCTATTTCTAGTCAGAAACGCCTCCTCGACGCTGCTGCATGCTTTATGACATGCCAAATGACGAAGGCTACGAATACGTGACCCTCTCAAATTATTAAAGGCTTTAGTCGAATCTACTTTTGTTTCAATCATGAAGGCTGGACGCGGTGATGCCAAAATAGTAGCGTTCCTTCCAATGGCTCTTCGTTCGTATCGCGGGAGCTGACCAAATCCTCAGGTCCTCAGGTCCTCAGGTCCTCAGGTCCTGAGGATTGCCGGATGTCAGCGTTTGGTCTTTGAGCACCTTCCGGTAACACAGTCAGGGATGAGCCATGCTTACTGAGCCTCTAAGCCTCTCCGGAAAAAAACGCCTCTACGTGTTAGAGGAATTTCAACAACCGCCAAACAGACGCAGTGCAATGGTAAAAATCTTTGCATATGACCTCTCCCGATTTACTGATTTGTGGAGGAAGAGGGGCGTGTTGCCTGAGTGTAGTGTGTTTGTTTGTCTTGAAAGTCGATAGTTGGTCTGTTGCGATTATGCAGGATTTTAACCAGCTTCTGATGTGATGATTTTTATAATTTAAATGCTGTCTTTATAGGGAATGCTAGGCGGATTTATGAATATAATTGAAAGTATTTATATTAAAGGCTTTTGGGGGGATCATGAGGTTTCCATAAAGGCGAATGAATCTTATAATTTTATAATTGGGCCGAATGGCTCTGGTAAATCTACAGCTCTCAAGCTTATTGCTGGGGTGTTGTTTGCTGATAGAAGTTATTTGGCTTCTTTGGATTTTGAATATATAAAAATAGTTTTGAAGGAGCCGGGCTCTAGGAAAAAACCTTACATAGAGGTCTCTAAGAGCAGGGATGTACCTTTTTTTCACTGTGATTATAAAATATTTGAAACATCTTCTGATAAACCTTACGCATACGTATTGAGTGAGGCAGATGGCTATGATACTGCGCTTAGAACTAATTATTTTCTTCGGATGCAGTTGGCTGGAAAGACTGCAGCAGGTAAGTCGTTAGTTTCCCATTTAAGGGAAATGGTTTCGCTAACTTGGTTGTCAGTGCAACGTATAAATAAGATTGAAGGTGAGAGTTCGTCCGATCCATTGGATGTCAGATTGGAAGACTTCTCTAATAGATTGGTTCGCTATCTCTCTGCATTGAGCAAAAAAGTAAATCTTCTGCATGAGAACTTTCAAGAACAGGTTTTTCTATCTCTACTTGTTAAGGATGAAGATAAAAAGTTACCGATACCAGTTGAGAGCAGGCTCGAAAGCGAAAAGTCAGCGTTGGTGCAAATTTTTTCTGAATTTCATGTGGATAAGAAGAATTATGTCAAAAAGGTCCAGACACATTTTGGGATATTAGAGCGATTAAGAAAGAAAATGGAGGCGAGTGAGGCACTAACTAGTACTGAGATAATGGCTTTATTTTCCCTGCATCGAATAGAGAGTACTGTTGATTTTTGGGAGAATATTACTTCTAATAAGAGGTCGCTGCTTGCGCCTAGAGATCGTTTTTTAGAGTTGCTTAATACTCTCATGCAGCGGAAGACTCTACATATAAATGAAAGAAATGAAATTGTAATTACAACCTTGTCGGGGAAGGTGCTGAAGCCTAGTCAGCTATCTTCCGGTGAGAAGCAGGTTTTAATTATTCTTGGTGAGGCACTGCTCCAAGAAGGTAAGACTTTCATCTATATGGCAGATGAGCCAGAAATTTCTCTGCATGTTGCGTGGCAAGAGTCGCTTGCGAAAAATATAAAAAGTCTAAATCCGTCTGCTCAGATAATTTTTGCTACGCATTCTCCTGATGTGGTTGGTGAACACCAGACAAGCTTGATCAACATGGAGCGTTGTATAAAATGAGCTTCGTAAGAACCAATTCAGGACTTTCAAACTTTCACGCTTTTTGTGATGTTGAATACATGGTTTACACTGAGGGAGGAGACGTATCTAAGGCGCTTCCTGAAGATGAGGCAGATGTTTGGTCTATAGATTCTGTTTTTTGGAGAAGTGCATTTCGTCGTTTTTTGCCAGATGTGAAAATACGGATAAAGTCTCTTGGCTCTAAAGAGTGCGTACGGCCCTATGCTGAGAAGATTCTATCTGACTCAATCTCTAACTCGATCGCCGTATTTGATAGAGATTACGATGTGTATAGAGGGGAATTGATGGATCATCCTCGCATTTTTTATACTCACGGTTATAGTTGGGAGAATGATGTTTGTCGGCCTGAGCTTGTAATATCTATTTTGGGAGGGGTGCATCCTAGTGGTAAATTACCAAGCGCCGATGTAGTCGAAATTAAATCGAGATACGCTAACTTCTTGAAAAGCATAGGTCGTGTTGTTTTTGTTGATCTGCTTTGCGGGATGGTAAAAATTCAAGGCGTGGATAGGGAGAAGTATTGGGCTCTCATTGATACCTCAAATTGTCATGAGTACAAGGTAAAGCGCGATAAGTTCAAAAAACTAATTATTGATATTAAAATGAGACGAACCACTCCCCTCCGATATTTAGGAAAGGCTCGTATAGCTTCAGATTCAGACTGCTACGGTAAAATGGTTGCTATGTTCTGCTATTCTATGTTTTGCGAATACTATCGAAATATCACTGGTTGTAAAAACGTGCCGAGACATTTTGCAGATAAGATTTTTGCAGAGTCAATATTGACGGCTGATATTAATCATGTTCCACATGTGAGGGACCATTACGAGCGTATGATGGCTCGACTTTCTGCGTGAGGCGTCTCAAGGATGCAGGCTAGGATGATGGTTCAGAAAGCAGTAATGATTTTGGTTGTGAATTTTGCGGGTCTTGGCTTTCAATGAGGTATTGAAAGCTTATTTAAGAGACTAGGTTGCCTTATTAGAGAAAAATACTGGCGCTTAAACAGCATGCGTAAAAAATAGAGCTGCTTTTTTGTACGAAAATTCCGATTTCGGCCTCGCGACTGCTAGTTATTCTAGCGAGGTACATTTTTAAGAGGCAACTTTGTCTTTCTGAAAGCGGGATGACTTTTGATTGCAAAGTTCACCACGCAGCCATGCTTGCTCCGAATTTTTACTGTATATCTCGTAGGTAATTCTTGAGCGCAATGAGTGGAGGATTAAGTCGCTCCATTGACTGCTCTGCGCTGAGGGCAGCCGCCAACCTATGCAACTCTCGACCCAAAACTGTACCGACACCCCCAACAGCCTCCAACGCCAACCCCACACACTCATCCACCTTCACCTGAATCGCCTCAACATCCCCCCGACGCACCAGCAACTCAAACACATCCCGCTGGTAGTCACCCATCACCAAATCATCCCGCAAAATCGGGCTCGAACCTTCCGATTCATAAGCCAGTTTGAGGGAGAAGAGGGCGACGGTTTCCAGGTGCAATTCCATGGGGGGGAGTCCTTGTGAAATGTTCTTCCGGCGAGAAGGGCAGAAGAGAAGCAAGATCAAAAGATCGCAGCCTTCGGCAGCTCCTACAGGTCAGCGCGTTGTCAGGGCGTTGTCAGGGCGTTGTCGGTGGGGTGTCAGGTGCTTTTCTGCAGACGAAAAAAAAGGCCTTGCAAAGCAAGACCTTTCTTAATTTTGGTGCCCCGAGGGAGACTCGAACTCCCACTCCTTTCGAAAACGGATTTTGAATCCGCCGCGTCTACCAATTCCGCCATCAGGGCTCAATGGCGGCGAAGTATAGAGATGAGATAACCGCTGGTCAATCAGGTACATGGAGAATTTTTGATATTTCCGCTAGACTTCCCGGCCCTGCTAGACGACACCCCATCATGCGCGTTGCTGACTTTACTTTCGAGCTCCCTGATTCGCTGATCGCCCGCCATCCGCTGGCCGAGCGGCGCAATAGTCGCCTGTTGACCCTGGATGGGGTCAGCGGCGCCCTGGCACACCGTCAATTCACTGATTTGCTGGAGCATTTGCGCCCCGGCGATTTGATGGTGTTCAACAATACCCGGGTGATTCCGGCGCGGCTGTTTGGCCAGAAGGCTTCCGGCGGCAAGTTGGAAATCCTGGTGGAGCGGGTGCTCGACAGTCATCGTGTGCTAGCCCATGTGCGTTCCAGCAAGTCGCCCAAGCCGGGGTCGAAGATCCTCATCGACGGCGGTGGCGAGGGCGAGATGCTGGCGCGTCATGACGCGCTTTTCGAGCTGGGGTTCGCTGAAGAGGTGTTGCCGCTGCTCGACCGCGTCGGGCACGTGCCGCTGCCTCCTTATATAGACCGCCCGGATGAAGGCGCCGACCGCGAGCGTTACCAGACTGTCTACGCCGAGCGTTTGGGCGCGGTGGCGGCGCCGACGGCGGGGCTGCATTTCGATCAGGTGCTGATGGAGGCGATTGCCGCCAAGGGCGTCGAGACGGCGTTCGTGACCCTGCACGTTGGTGCTGGCACGTTCCAGCCGGTGCGCGTAGAGAAGCTTGAAGACCATCACATGCACAGCGAATGGCTTGAAGTCGGCCAGGACGTGGTCGATGCCGTTGCCGCCTGCCGCGCTCGCGGTGGTCGTGTAGTGGCGGTGGGGACCACCAGTGTGCGTTCCCTGGAAAGCGCCGCCCGCGATGGCGTGCTCAAGCCGTTCAGCGGCGATACAGACATTTTCATTTATCCTGGCCGGCCGTTTCATGTGGTCGATGCCCTGGTCACCAATTTCCATTTGCCCGAATCCACGTTGTTGATGCTGGTTTCGGCGTTCGCCGGTTATCCCGAAACCATGGCCGCCTACAAGGCCGCCGTGGACAACGGTTACCGCTTTTTCAGCTACGGTGATGCGATGTTCATCACGCGTAATCCTGCGCCGACTGCCCCTAAAGAATCGGGCCCAGAGGAAACAGTATGAGTCGCACCTGTCGTATGTCTTTCGAGCTGCTGGCCACTGATGGCAAGGCTCGTCGCGGTCGTTTGACCTTCCCGCGCGGTACCGTCGAGACCCCGGCCTTCATGCCGGTGGGCACCTACGGCACGGTCAAGGGCATGCTGCCACGGGATATCGAGGCGACTGGCGCTGAAATCATTCTGGGCAACACTTTCCACCTGTGGCTGCGCCCAGGCACGGAAGTGATCAAGAAGCACGGCGACCTGCACGATTTCATGCAGTGGAAAGGCCCGATCCTGACCGACTCCGGTGGTTTCCAGGTGTTCAGCCTGGGCGCCATGCGCAAGATCAAGGAGGAGGGCGTGACCTTCGCTTCCCCGGTCGACGGCGCCAAGGTGTTCATGGGCCCGGAAGAGTCGATGCAGGTCCAGCGTGACCTGGGCTCGGACATCGTGATGATTTTCGACGAGTGCACGCCGTACCCGGCTGATGAAGACGTCGCCCGTATCTCCATGGAATTGTCCCTGCGTTGGGCCAAGCGTTCCAAAGAAGCCCATGGCGACAACACGGCGGCGCTGTTCGGTATCGTGCAGGGTGGTATGCACCAGGACTTGCGCATGCGCTCCCTGGAGGGTCTCGACAAGATCGGCTTTGACGGCCTGGCCATCGGCGGTCTGTCGGTGGGCGAGCCGAAGCACGAGATGATCAAGGTGCTGGATTACCTGCCGGGCATGATGCCGGCTGACAAACCTCGTTACCTTATGGGCGTTGGCAAACCGGAAGACTTGGTTGAGGGTGTGCGCCGCGGTGTGGACATGTTCGATTGCGTGATGCCAACCCGTAATGCCCGCAATGGGCATCTGTTCATTGATACCGGCGTGCTGAAGATCCGTAACGCGTTCCATCGCCATGATGATTCGCCGCTCGATCCGACCTGCGATTGCTATACCTGCCAGAACTTCTCCCGCGCTTATCTGCATCACCTGGACAAGTGTGGCGAAATGCTGGGAAGCATGCTCAATACCATCCATAACTTGCGTCATTATCAAGTGCTTATGGCTGGTTTGCGCGAGGCTATTCAACAGGGTACATTGGCCGCCTTTGTCGATGCCTTCTACGCCAAACGCGGGTTACCTGTTCCGCCTTTGGACTGAGTTTTCTGACCCCAAGATTCAACATTTGCAACTGGAGTGCTAAATGAGCTTTTTTATCTCTAATGCCATGGCTGACGCCGCTGCACCTGCTGCTGCCGGCCCAATGGGCGGCGGTTTCGAGTGGATTTTCCTGGTCGGTTTCCTGGTCATCTTCTACCTGATGATCTGGCGTCCACAGGCCAAGCGCGCCAAAGAGCAGAAGAATCTGCTGAGCAGCCTGCAGAAAGGCGACGAAGTTGTGACCACCGGCGGCATCGCCGGCAAGATCACTAAAGTTGCAGACGATTTCGTTGTTCTGGAAGTTTCCGACACCGTCGAAATGAAATTCCAGAAGGGCGCCATCGCTGCCACGCTGCCAAAAGGCACGCTCAAAGCGATCTAAGTTTCAACTTCATATTCAATCGACGGGGCGCGCAAGGCGCCCCGCGTCATAAACGGGCGGCGTGATGCTGAACAAATATCCTCTGTGGAAATACATTCTGATCCTGGCGGTGCTGGCGGTCGGTCTGATTTATTCCGCTCCCAATCTTTATCCTGATGACCCGGCCATTCAGGTCAGCGGTGCAAGCACTGCACTGCAGGTCAATCAGGCTGATCTGGATCGTGTGAGCGCTGCGCTCAAGGAATCCGGGATCAACGTCAAGGCTGCCACCCTGGCTGCCAACGGCAAGGGCGGCCTGATTCGCCTGACCAAGGCTGAAGACCAGCTGCCGGCCAAGGACGTTGTCCGCAAGGCGTTGGGTGATGACTACGTCGTTGCATTGAACCTGGCACAAACCACCCCGCAATGGCTGCGCAGCCTCGCCGCGCACCCGATGAAGCTGGGTCTGGACTTGTCCGGTGGTGTGCACTTCCTGCTGGAAGTGGACATGGACAAAGCCCTCGACGCACGCCTGAAAGTCTACGAAGGCGACGTCAAGAGCCTGCTGCGCAAAGAAAAACTGCGTTATCGCAGCCTGCCGCAACTCGATGGTGCCATTCAGCTGGGCTTCTCTGATGAAGCGACCCGCGAACAGGCCCGTTCGATCATTCGCAAGAACTTCAACGATTTCGACATTGTTCCGGCCGACCTCAATGGTCAACCGGTGCTGCGTCTGGCGATGACCCCGGCCAAGCTGGCGGAAATCCGCGAATACTCCATCAAGCAGAACTTGACCACGGTACGTAACCGCGTCAACGAGCTGGGTGTTGCCGAGCCGATCGTCCAGCGTCAGGGCGCCAACCGCATCGTGGTTGAGCTGCCAGGCGTGCAGGACACTGCCGAAGCCAAGCGTATCCTCGGCAAGACGGCCAACCTCGAGTTCCGCCTGGCCGCTGAGCCTGGCGCTTCGAAAGCCACTTCCGAATCCTTCGAGTTCCGCGAGGGCAACCGTCCTCCTGCGCTGATCGAGCGTGGCCTGATCATCACCGGTGACCAGGTCACCGACGCCAAGGCTGGCTTCGGCGAGCACGGCACCCCGGAAGTGAACATTCGTCTGGACGGTCACGGCGGCGAGCTGATGAGCCGTGCGACCCGTTCGAACGTCGGTCGCAGCATGGCGGTGATCTTCATCGAGCAGCGTCCGGTTACCACCTACACCAAGCAGATGGTCAACGGCGTCGAGAAAGACGTGGCGGTCCAGAGCTTCAAGGAAGAGAAGAAGATCATCAGCCTGGCGACCATCCAGTCGCCGCTGGGTGCTCAGTTCCGCATCACTGGCCTGAACGGCCAGGGCGAGTCGTCCGAACTGGCGCTGCTGCTGCGTGCCGGTGGTCTGGCTGCACCGATGTACTTCGCTGAAGAACGCACCATTGGTCCAAGCCTGGGTGCCGACAACATCACCAAGGGTATCGATGCATCGCTGTGGGGCATGCTGTTCGTCTCGCTGTTCATCATGGCCATCTACCGCTTCTTCGGCCTCATCGCCACCGTCGCACTGGCGGTGAACATGGTGATGCTGCTGGCCCTGATGTCGCTGCTGGGTGCAACGCTGACCCTGCCGGGTATCGCCGGTATCGTGTTGACCATGGGTATGGCGGTCGACGCCAACGTGCTGATCTTCTCGCGGATCCGTGAAGAGATCGCCGCCGGCATGACCGTGCAGCGCGCAATCAACGAAGGCTTCGGCCGGGCATTCACCGCGATTCTCGACGCCAACCTGACAACACTGTTGGTCGGCGGCATCCTCTTTGCCATGGGCACAGGTCCCGTCAAGGGCTTCGCAGTGACCATGTCCCTCGGGATCTTTACCTCGATGTTCACGGCCATCATGGTGACCCGCGCGATGGTCAACCTGATCTTCGGCGGTCGTGACTTCAAGAAGTTGTGGATTTAAGGGGCTGCCATGTTACGTACAATCAACTTCATGGGCGTTCGCAACTTTGCGTTCGGCGTCACATTGTTCCTTACCGCACTGGCGTTGTTCAGTGTTGCCACCAAGGGCATGAATTGGGGCCTGGACTTCACCGGCGGTACGCTCATCGAGCTGACCTACGAGCGTCCGGCTGACGTCACCCAGGTGCGTGAGCAGCTGGTGAAATCGGGTTATCACGAAGCCATCGTGCAGAACTTCGGTGCAACCACCGACCTGCTGGTGCGCATGCCTGGTGAAGACCCGCAACTGGGTCACCAGGTAGCCGAGGCCTTGCAGAAGGTCGGTGGCGAGAACCCGGCGACGGTCAAGCGCGTCGAGTTCGTCGGCCCGCAGGTGGGTGAAGAGCTGCGCGACCAGGGTGGCCTCGGCATGCTGATGGCGCTGGGCGGCATCCTGATCTACCTGGCTTTCCGCTTTCAGTGGAAGTTTGCGGTCGGTGCGATCGTTTCCCTGATCCATGACGTGATCGTGACCATCGGTATCCTGTCGTTCTTCCAGATCACCTTCGACCTGACGGTGCTGGCGGCGGTACTGGCGATCATCGGTTACTCGCTCAACGACACCATTGTGGTATTCGACCGGGTTCGCGAGAACTTCCGTGTACTGCGCAAGGCCAGCCTGATCGAGAACATCAACATCTCGACCACGCAAACCCTGCTGCGGACCATGGCGACTTCGATCTCCACCCTGCTGGCGATCGCGGCCCTGCTGTTCTTTGGTGGCGACAACCTGTTCGGCTTCTCCATCGCCCTGTTCATCGGTGTTCTGGCGGGTACTTACTCGTCGATCTACATCGCCAACGTGGTGTTGATCTGGCTGAACCTGAGCACGGAAGACCTGATTCCTCCGGCCAATACCGAGAAGGAAGTCGACGACCGTCCTTGAAGGCAAAGTCTTCAAGCGATGTAGTCCAAAAAAGGCGCGAGTTGAACTCGCGCCTTTTTTTGTGCTCCAAGGCTGGGAGAAGCGCGGACACGTTCCGCATGTGATGGTCCAGGAGGTTCATGTGAACAAGTCGATGCTGGTTGGTGCTGTACTGGGTGCTGTCGGTGTAACTGCCGGGGGTGCTGTGGCCACCTACAGCCTGGTTAAACAAAGCGGTCCTGAGTTTGCTCAGGTTCTAGCCGTTGAACCGGTCAAGACACAAATCAAGACTCCACGTGAAGTGTGCAAGGATGTAGCGGTCACCCGGCAGGCGCCGGTGAAAGATCAACACCAGATCGCCGGTACGGTGGTCGGTGCATTGGCAGGTGGTTTGCTGGGTAACCAGATCGGTGGCGGCAGCGGTAAGAAGATCGCCACGGTCGCGGGTGCTGTCGGTGGTGGTTACGCCGGCAACAAGGTGCAGGAAGGCATGCAAGAGCGTGACACCTACACCACGACCCAGACCCGTTGTAATACGGTGAATGACATCAGCGACAAGGTCGTGGGTTACGACGTGCGCTATTCGCTGGACGGCAAGGAAGGCAAGGTGCGCATGGATCGTGATCCAGGCAACCAGATTCCGGTGGATAAGGAAGGCAAGTTGATCCTGTCTGAGAATCAGGCGGCTCAGTGATCTGCTGATGCCGGATTAAAAAGAAGCACCCTGCGGGGTGCTTTTTTTGTGCCCACGATTTAAACATCACCGCCAATCCCCTGTGGGAGCGGGCTTACTCGCGAAGAGGGAGTGTCAGCCAGCATTTTTGTAGAATGACACACCGCTTTCGTCGGAGCGCCGCCCGGAGCAAGCCCGCTCCCACATTGGGTTTGTGGTGTTTTGAAGGGCAAATTCCAGGCATAAAAAAAAGCACCCCGCAGGGTGCTTTCTCTATCGCCGGAAGCTTAGCGCTTCAGCGAGGCCGGCAGGTGCGGCTGGATCGCCGTCAGCACTGCCTTGAAGCACTTGGTGTTACCGGCAACGACGTGGCCTTTCTCAAGGAAGTCGTGACCGCCGGTGAAGTCGCTCACCAAACCGCCAGCTTCCTGGATCAGCAGGGCGCCTGCAGCCATGTCCCATTCGGACAGGCCCGATTCCCAGAAGGCGTCGAAACGGCCGGCAGCCACGTAGGCCAGGTCCAGGCTCGCGGAACCGGCGCGGCGGATGCCGGCGGTCTGGCCAACCAGGGCGCGGAACATGCCCAGGTAGTTGTCGAGGTTGTCCATCTGGTCGTCACGGAACGGGAAGCCGGTACCCAGCAGGGCGCCGTCCAGGCTGGTGCGACCGCTGACGCGCAGGCGACGACCGTTCAGTTGGGCGCCGCGACCACGGCTGGCGGTGAATTCTTCCTGGCGAACCGGGTCCAGGACAACAGCGTGTTCCAGGCGACCGCGGTATTTGCAGGCGATGCTGACAGCGAAGTGAGGGATGCCGCGCAGGAAGTTGGTGGTGCCGTCCAGTGGATCGATGATCCACAGGTACTCTTCGCCTTCGATGCCGGAGCCGGCGTGCATACCGGTCTCTTCACCCAGGATCGAGTGATTAGGGTAGGCCTTGCGCAGGGCGTCGATGATTTTCTGTTCGGCGGCGCGATCCACCTCGGATACGTAATCCTTGGCGTCTTTTTCGTCGACCTTGATGGTATCCAGGCGCTCGATGGAGCGGAAGATCAATTCACTGGCGCTGCGGGCGGCGCGCAGCGCGATATTCAGCATGGGCTGCATGGATGTGTCACCTAAGGTTGTTAAAGAAAGCCGGGCATTCTATCAGAAAGTTTCTACAGGAGAAGGACGACGTTCGCTTTCATGGCTTAACGGTAGCTAGCGCTGTAAGATTCGGCTCCCGATTATTGTGTTCGAGAGCGCCTCCCTTGCTGCAAAACATTCGTGTCGTCCTGGTCAATACCAGCCATCCGGGCAATATCGGCGGGGCTGCGCGTGCCATGAAGAACATGGGGCTGTCGCGGCTGGTGCTGGTCGAGCCTCGTCAGTTCCCGCATCACGAGGCCGATGCTCGTGCTTCCGGTGCCGGGGACATCCTTGAAAACGCGCAAGTCGTCGCCACCTTGGAAGATGCCTTGGTCGGCTGCAATCTGGTGCTTGGCACCAGTGCCCGCGACCGGCGCATTCCCTGGCCGCTGCTCGATCCCCGCGAATGCGGCACGAAAGTGGTCGAGGAAGCCGGGCAGGGCGCCCAAATCGCCTTGGTGTTCGGTCGTGAAGATTCCGGCCTGACCAACGAAGAGCTGCAGCGATGTCATTATCACGTGCACATCCCATCAGACCCTGAGTTCAGTTCGCTGAACCTTGGGGCGGCGGTGCAGGTGTTGGGTTATGAAGTGCGCATGTCCTGGCTGGCGGCCCAGGGTCAGCCGAGCAAGGTCGAGAAGGAAGAAGTGGCTTCGGTCAAAAGCGCGGAGCTGGCGACCATGGACGAACTGGAACGATTCTATGAGCACCTGGAGCAGACCCTGGTGGCCATCGAATTCCTCGATCCGGAAAAGCCACGGCACTTGATGGCGCGCCTGCGCCGGTTGTACGGACGCAGCTCGGTCAGCCGGGCGGAAATGAATATTTTGCGTGGCATCCTCACGGAAACCCAGAAAGCGGCCCGTGGTGAGCTCCTTAAGCGGAAGGATTAATGATGTTCGAGCGTTTGCGTGAAGATATCCAGAGCGTATTCCACCGAGACCCGGCGGCGCGTAACGCTTTTGAAGTCCTGACTTGCTACCCCGGCATGCATGCCATCTGGATTCACCGTTTGTCGGCGATGCTGTGGCGCGCTGACCTGAAATGGCTGGCGCGGCTGGTGTCGAACTTCGGTCGCTGGTTGACCGGGATCGAGATCCATCCGGGTGCCAAAGTCGGTCGTCGCTTCTTCATTGACCATGGCATGGGCATCGTCATCGGTGAAACCGCCGAGATCGGCGATGACGTGACTATTTACCAGGGCGTGACCCTGGGCGGCACCAGCTGGAACAAGGGCAAGCGTCACCCGACCCTGGGTGATGGCGTCGTGGTCGGGGCGGGCGCGAAGGTGCTCGGTCCGTTCACTGTCGGTGCCGGGGCCAAGGTCGGTTCCAATGCGGTCGTGACCAAGGAAGTACCGCCGGGTGCCACTGTAGTGGGGATTCCGGGGCGGATCATCGTCAAGCCCGACGAAGAGCAGGACGCCAAGCGCAAGGCCATGGCCGAGAAAATCGGCTTCGATGCCTACGGCGTGACTGAAGACATGCCCGACCCGGTGGCTCGCGCCATCAACCAATTGCTCGATCACTTGCAGGCGGTCGATGGTCGTCTGGAGGGGATGTGCGGGGCGTTGAAGGATCTGGGCAGCAATTACTGTGCGAAAGATCTGCCTGAACTGCGCGAAGAAGACTTTGCCTGTGTGAAGGACAAGGGTCAGCAGACTGGCTGATGCCTTTGTGTAGGAGCTGCCGAAGGCTGCGATCTTTTGATCTTAGAGGGCAAGATCAAAAGATCGCAGCCTTCGGCAGCTCCTACGCAGGTCGCATTTAGACAATGGCAGAGCGCCGACCGGTGTGCCATTACGCCACAGACCCTGCTATGATGCGCCCGCTCTTTTGCGGGTAATCCCGACTAAAGTACTAGGTCTAATAGTTGACTTAAATACTCGGGAATTGCATACTCGCCTCATTCCGAACTCCGTGGTAATTGTCCATGCGACTGACTACAAAAGGCCGATACGCCGTGACCGCCATGCTTGACCTGGCGTTACACGCGCAGCACGGGCCCGTGTCCCTGGCCGATATCTCCGAGCGCCAAGGCATCTCCCTGTCCTACCTCGAACAGCTTTTCGCCAAGCTGCGCCGCAGCAACCTGGTGTCCAGCGTTCGCGGTCCGGGCGGTGGCTACCAATTGTCCCGCGACATGCAGGGCATCCAGGTCGCCCAGGTGATCGATGCGGTGAACGAATCGGTCGATGCAACCAAATGCCAGGGCCAGGGTGATTGCCACTCCGGTGACACTTGCCTGACTCACCACTTGTGGTGTGACCTGAGCCTGCAGATCCACGAATTTCTGAGCGGTATCAGCTTGGCTGACCTTGTGACTCGCCGTGAGGTGCAAGAAGTAGCCCAGCGCCAGGACCAACGCCGTTGCAACAGCAAGGCGCCACGCCTGGACAAGATTGAAGCGTCCGCCGTCGAATGACTGCCAGAGAGCTAGCGGCACGCCAGCCAGCCTGATTTAGGAGATAGTCCATGAAATTGCCGATTTACCTTGATTACTCTGCGACTACCCCGGTTGATCCGCGTGTCGCGCAAAAGATGAGTGAATGCCTGCTGGTCGACGGAAACTTCGGTAACCCGGCGTCCCGTTCCCATGTGTTCGGCTGGAAAGCCGAAGAGTCCGTCGAAAACGCCCGTCGTCAGGTGGCTGATCTGGTCAACGCCGACCCGCGTGAAATCGTCTGGACCTCCGGTGCTACCGAGTCCGACAACCTGGCAATCAAGGGTGCGGCACATTTCTATGCCACCAAAGGCAAGCACCTGATCACCACCAAGATTGAGCACAAGGCTGTCCTGGACACCATGCGCCAACTGGAGCGTGAAGGTTTTGAAGTGACCTACATCGAGCCTCGTACCGACGGCTTGGTAACTCCTGAGATGATCGAAGCCGAACTGCGCGACGACACCATCCTGGTTTCGGTCATGCACGTGAACAACGAAATCGGCACCATCAACGACATCGCAGCGATCGGCGAACTGCTCCGCTCCAAGGGCATCCTGTTCCACGTCGACGCCGCCCAGTCCACCGGCAAGGTCGAGATCGACCTTTCGAAGCTGAAAGTCGACATGATGTCGTTCTCCGCCCACAAGACCTACGGTCCTAAAGGCATCGGCGCCCTGTATGTAAGCCGCAAGCCGCGCGTACGTATTGAAGCGACCATGCACGGTGGCGGCCACGAGCGCGGCATGCGTTCCGGCACCCTGGCGACCCACCAGATCGTCGGCATGGGTGAAGCTTTCCGCGTAGCCAAGGAAGACATGGCTGCCGAGAACGCACGCATCAAGGCGTTGAGCGACCGCTTCTACAAGCAGGTCGAGCACCTGGAAGAGCTGTACGTCAACGGCAGCCTGACCGCCCGCGTTCCGCACAACCTGAACCTGAGCTTCAACTACGTTGAAGGCGAGTCGCTGATCATGGCGCTCAAGGATCTGGCGGTTTCGTCCGGTTCGGCCTGCACCTCGGCGTCCCTGGAGCCTTCGTACGTACTGCGCGCCCTGGGCCGCAACGACGAACTGGCACACAGCTCGATCCGCTTCACCTTCGGCCGTTTCACCACCGAAGAAGAAATCGACTACGCCGCGCAGAAAGTCTGCGAGGCCGTTACCAAGCTGCGCGCTCTGTCGCCGCTGTGGGACATGTACAAAGACGGTGTCGACATTTCGAAAATCGAGTGGGCGGCACACTGATTTCAAGTCGCCGCAATCAGCCCTGTAAACTCAGGTTTCAGGGCTTCAAGAGCGACTCTCTGATGAGTGAGGATTAAGAATCATGGCTTACAGCGAAAAGGTCATCGACCACTACGAAAACCCGCGCAACGTCGGCAAGATGGATGCGCAAGATCCTGATGTCGGCACCGGCATGGTCGGCGCTCCGGCGTGCGGCGACGTGATGCGCCTGCAGATCAAGGTCAACGACGCCGGTATCATCGAAGATGCCAAGTTCAAGACCTACGGCTGCGGTTCGGCTATCGCTTCCAGCTCCCTCGCCACCGAGTGGATGAAGGGCAAGACCCTGGACGAAGCGGAAACCATCAAGAACACCCAGCTGGCTGAAGAACTGGCCCTGCCGCCAGTGAAAATCCACTGCTCGGTACTCGCTGAAGACGCCATCAAGGCGGCCGTTCGCGATTACAAGCAGAAGAAAGGCTTGATCTGATTTTCGAGTTTTGGCGACGAGTAAGGAGTCACCGATGGCTATCAGCATGACAGAAGCGGCTGCTCGACACGTGCGGCGCTCCCTCGACGGGCGCGGCAAAGGTGAAGGGATTCGTCTGGGTGTTCGCACCACGGGCTGTTCCGGCCTTGCCTACGTGCTGGAGTTTGTCGACGAGGTGGTTGCAGAGGACCAGGTGTTCGAAAGTCACGGCGAAAAAGTGATCATCGACCCGAAAAGCCTCGCTTACCTGGACGGCACCGAGCTCGATTTCGTCAAGGAAGGGTTGAACGAAGGCTTCAAGTTCAACAACCCCAACGTACGCGGTGAATGTGGCTGCGGCGAAAGCTTCAACATCTGAGGCTTGTCGTGGGTACTCCTTGTCATTTCGCTTTATTTGAGCTGCAACCGAGTTTCGATCTGGACCTCGATCAGCTGGCTACGCGCTACCGTGAGTTGGCGCGCAGTGTTCATCCGGACCGCTTTGCCGACGCTTCCGAGCGTGAGCAGCGGTTGGCGCTGGAGCAATCCGCGAGCCTCAACGAGGCCTACCAGACGCTCAAGAGTCCACCCAAGCGCGCGCGTTACCTGCTCGCCTTGAATGGTGGCGAGCTGCCGCTGGAGGTCACGGTGCATGATCCGGAGTTCCTTCTGCAGCAGATGGAGCTGCGTGAAGAGCTCGAAGACCTGCAGGACAGCGCCGACCTCAATGGCGTTGCCGTCTTCAAGCGTCGCTTGAAGGCTGCCCAGGATGAACTGAACCAAAGCTTCGCAGCTTGCTGGAACGATGCCGCGCACCGTGAACAGGCCGAACGCCTGATGCGGCGCATGCAGTTCCTCGACAAGCTCACCTACGAAGTGCGCCAGCTGGAAGAGCGCCTCGACGATTAACCCAGTGCCGCTCCGGTCGCACGCCTGATATACAGATAAGTCCTGATAACGATGGCCCTACTGCAGATCGCCGAACCCGGCCAAAGTCCTCAACCGCACCAGCGTCGTCTGGCTGTGGGGATCGACTTGGGCACTACCAATTCGCTGGTCGCTGCATTGCGCAGTGGTCTTTCCGAGCCGCTTGCCGACGCAGAAGGGCAGGTCATCCTGCCGTCTGCCGTGCGCTACCACGCCGATCGCGTCGAGGTGGGCGAATCCGCCAAGCTGGCTGCCGCTACCGATCCCTTGAACACTGTGCTGTCGGTCAAGCGCTTGATGGGTCGTGGTCTGTCCGACGTCAAGCAGCTTGGTGATCAGTTGCCGTACCGCTTTGTCGGTGGCGAGTCGCACATGCCGTTCATCGACACGATCCAGGGCCCGAAAAGCCCGGTGGAAGTCTCCGCCGACATCCTCAAGGTGCTGCGCCAACGCGCTGAAGCGACCCTGGGTGGTGAGCTGGTGGGCGCGGTGATCACCGTTCCGGCCTATTTCGACGACGCCCAGCGTCAAGCCACCAAGGACGCGGCCAAGCTGGCCGGTCTGAACGTGCTGCGTTTGCTCAATGAGCCGACCGCTGCCGCCGTGGCTTATGGTCTGGACCAGCACGCTGAAGGCCTGGTCGCGATCTACGACCTGGGTGGCGGCACCTTCGATATTTCGATTCTGCGCCTGACCGGCGGTGTCTTCGAAGTTTTGGCCACCGGTGGCGACAGCGCCCTGGGTGGCGATGACTTCGACCACGCGATCGCCGGCTGGATCATCGAGAGCGCCGGTCTGTCCGCCGACCTCGATCCGGGTGCGCAACGCAATTTGCTGCAAACCGCCTGTGCGGCCAAGGAAGCCCTGACCAATGCTGCGGCCGTTGAGGTTGCCCATGGCGACTGGAAAGCCGAGCTGACCCGCGAAGCCTTCAATGCGCTGATCGAGCCAATGGTCGCTCGCAGCCTGAAAGCCTGCCGCCGCGCTGTTCGTGATTCCGGTATTGAACTGGAAGACGTGCACGCCGTAGTCATGGTCGGTGGTTCGACTCGCGTGCCTCGCGTTCGCGAAGCCGTCGCCGAAGCCTTTGGTCGCCAGCCGCTGACTGAAATCGACCCGGATCAAGTGGTAGCCATCGGTGCTGCGATCCAGGCCGATACCTTGGCGGGCAACAAGCGCGATGGCGGCGAACTGTTGCTGCTGGACGTGATTCCGTTGTCCCTGGGGCTGGAAACCATGGGCGGCCTGATGGAGAAGGTGATTCCGCGCAACACCACCATCCCCGTCGCCCGCGCCCAGGACTTCACCACTTATAAAGACGGCCAGTCGGCCATGGCCATCCACGTATTGCAGGGCGAGCGCGAGCTGATCAGCGACTGCCGCTCCCTGGCGCGCTTCGAGCTGCGCGGCATTCCGGCGATGGTGGCTGGCGCGGCGAAGATCCGCGTGACCTTCCAGGTCGACGCCGACGGTCTGCTCAGCGTTTCCGCCCGTGAGCTGGGTTCGGGAGTTGAGGCCAGCATCCAGGTCAAACCGTCCTACGGTCTGACCGACGGCGAAATCGCCAGGATGCTCAAGGACTCGTTCCAGCACGCCAATGACGACAAGGTTGCCCGCGTACTGCGCGAGCAGCAGGTCGACGCCCAGCGCCTGATCGAAGCGGTGCAGGCTGCCCTGGAGGCCGATGGCGAGCGCTTGCTCGACGCCGAAGAGCGCCTGGTCATCGACATGCAGGTGCAGGAACTGACCGAACTGATGAAAGGTACCGATGGTTACGCCATCGAGCAGCAGACCAAGCGTCTGTCGCAAGTGACCGACGCCTTTGCTGCCCGCCGCCTGGACTCGACGGTGAAAGCCGCGCTGGCGGGGCGCAACCTGAATGAGATTGAGGAATAACGATGCCGCAGGTCATTTTTCTGCCACACGAGAAGTTTTGCCCCGAAGGCATGGTTGTTGAGGCTGAAACAGGTATTTCCATCCTCGAGCTGGCCCATGAGCACCACATCGAGATGGAAAGCGCTTGCGGCGGCGTCTGCGCCTGCACCACCTGCCACTGCATCATCCGCGAGGGTTTCGACTCGCTGGAAGAGGCTGACGAGCTGGAAGAGGACTACCTTGATAAGGCCTGGGGTCTTGAGCGCGAGTCCCGTCTGGGGTGCCAGGCCAAGGTCGGTACCGAAGACCTGACCGTCGAGATTCCGAAGTACTCGCTCAACCACGCAGCCGAAGCACCGCACTGATTCAAGGAATTGTCATGAAACTCAAGTGGACTGATGTGCTGGAGATCGCGATCCAGCTGGCTGAAAGCAAGCCCGACGTGGACCCTATGTCGGTCAACTTCGTCGATCTGCGTAAATGGGTGATGGAACTGCCCGATTTCGACGACATGCCTGAGCATTGTGGCGAAAAGATCCTGGAGGCCATTCAGGCCCACTGGATCGAAGAACGCGAGTAGGAGCTGACTCGCGAAGCGAGGCTGCGATCTTTTCCATCCGCTTGAGTTTCAAGCACGGGATCGGGATCAAAGGATCGCAGCCTTCGGCAGCTCCTACAGTAGGTAGGCGTCGCGACCGTCACTCAGTTAGGCAATACCCGAGAACCCGCGTATAATTCGCGGGTTTAATTTTTCGTAAATTACCGTTTCTGGAGTTACACCATGGCTGTTCAACGTACTTTCTCCATCATCAAGCCTGACGCCGTTGCTAAAAACGTGATCGGCGAGATCACCACTCGTTTCGAAAAAGCTGGCCTGCGCGTTGTAGCTTCGAAACTGAAGCAACTGTCCAAAGCCGAAGCCGAAGGCTTCTACGCTGAGCACAGCGCTCGTGGTTTCTTCAACGACCTGGTTGCTTTCATGATCTCCGGTCCGGTTGTCGTTCAGGTTCTGGAAGGCGAAAACGCTATCGCTCTGAACCGTGAGCTGATGGGCGCTACCAACCCTAAAGAAGCTGCTGCCGGCACCATCCGTGCTGACTTCGCTGACTCCATCGACGCCAACGCTGTACACGGTTCGGACTCCGAAGCCGCTGCCGCTCGCGAAATCTCGTACTTCTTCGCAGCTACTGAAGTAACCACTCGCTAAGCATTGGCTTAAGAGTGAAGGTGAATCCATGACTACATCGACTGTAAAAACTAACCTGCTGGGTCTGACTCAGCTGGAAATGGAAAAATTCTTCGACTCAATCGGGGAGAAGCGTTTCCGTGCCGGTCAGGTAATGAAATGGATTCACCACTTTGGTGTCGATGATTTCGATGCCATGACGAACGTCAGCAAGGCCTTGCGCGAAAAGCTCAAGACTGTTGCCGAGGTCCGTGGTCCGGAAGTGGTCAGCGAGGACATCTCCAGCGACGGCACCCGCAAGTGGGTGGTGCGCGTGGCGTCCGGCAGCTGCGTCGAGACCGTATACATTCCCCAGGGCAAGCGCGGTACCTTGTGCGTTTCGTCCCAGGCAGGCTGTGCCCTGGATTGCAGTTTCTGCTCCACCGGCAAGCAAGGCTTCAACAGCAACCTCACCGCCGCCGAAGTCATCGGCCAGGTGTGGATTGCCAACAAATCCTTTGGTAGCGTCCCGGCAACCGTCGACCGTGCCATCACCAACGTGGTGATGATGGGCATGGGTGAGCCGCTGCTGAACTTCGACAACGTCGTCGCGGCCATGCATCTGATGATGGACGACCTGGGCTACGGCATTTCCAAGCGCCGTGTGACCCTGTCGACCTCCGGCGTGGTGCCGATGATCGATGAGCTGTCCAAGCACATCGACGTCTCCCTGGCGTTGTCCCTGCACGCACCGAATGACGCATTGCGTAACCAATTGGTGCCGATCAACAAGAAGTATCCGCTTAAGATGCTGCTCGAGTCGTGCCAGCGCTACATGTCGAACCTCGGCGAAAAGCGCGTGCTGACCATCGAATACACCTTGCTCAAGGACATCAATGACAAGGTCGAGCACGCCGTGGAGATGATCGAGCTGCTCAAGAACATCCCGTGCAAGATCAACCTGATCCCGTTCAACCCGTTCCCGCACTCCGGTTACGAGCGCCCGAGCAACAACGCCATCCGGCGTTTCCAGGATCAGCTGCATCATGCCGGCTTCAACGTCACCGTCCGCACCACCCGTGGTGAAGACATCGACGCGGCCTGTGGTCAATTGGTAGGGCAGGTGCTGGATCGCACCCGTCGCAGCGAACGTTATATCGCCGTGCGTGAACTCAACGCCGAGAACGATGTAGCGCAAGACGCCGCGAAATAACCGAGAGAGGATCTCTATGTCCCTGCGCTTTGCGCTGCTTTTGCTGTTGGCCAGCCTGTGTGCTGGCTGCGTGCTTTCGGGCGACTACAACCCGATGAAGACCAGCAAGGGCCGTGATGAGGCGCGTGAGGCGTACGTGCAACTTGGTATCGGGTATTTGCAACAAGGCATGACCGAACGCGCCAAGGTTCCGCTGAAGAAAGCGCTGGAGCTCGATGGCTCCGACCCTGATGCCAACGCGGCGCTGGGGCTGGTGTTCCAGGCCGAGATGGAACCGGAACTTGCCGACGAGCATTTTCGCAAGGCGCTGGCTTCCCGTCCCGCCGATGCACGAATCCTCAATAACTACGGCAGTTTTCTGTTCGAGCAGAAACGTTACAACGAAGCCTACGAGCGCTTCGAGCAAGCCGCTGCCGATACCCTGTATCCTGAGCGTTCGCGGGTGTTCGAGAACCTGGGCATGACCGCTGCAATGCTCGGTCAGCGCGATCTGGCCCAACAGCAACTGGAAAAAGCCCTGCGCCTGAACCACCAACAACCACGTGCATTGCTGGAAATGGCTGAGTTGTCTTACGAAGACAGGCATTATGTGCCCGCGCGTGACTATTACGACCGTTTTAGCCAGCTCTCCGAACAAAATGCACGTAGTCTATTGCTCGGCGTTCGGCTGGCAAAAGTGTTCGAAGACCGCGACAAGGCCGCAAGCAAAGGCCTGCAACTAAAAAGACTCTATCCCGGTACGCCGGAATATCAGCAATACCTGTCGGAGCAATGATGAAAGCGGCGCATCCCGAAGTTGTAGCAGCGAATCGCGTAAACCCCGGTGAGACTTTACGCCAGGCCCGCGAAAGCAATGGCTGGTCGCTGGCCGAAGTGGCCCTCAAGCTCAACCTCACCACCACTTCCCTGAGCAATCTGGAAGCCGGCGCCTTCGACAAGCTGCCCGGGCATACGTTTGCTCGCGGTTACATTCGCGCCTATGCCAAATTGCTCGGCATGGACCAGGCCGTTCTGGTCCAGCAATTCGATCAATCCACCGGTACCGACTCCCAGGGCAGCAATGTTCACAGCCTGGGTCGTATTGAAGAGCCGGTGCGGGTTTCCCACACCATTTTGCGAATCGTCAGCCTGCTGTTGCTGGTCGCGGTGATCGGTGGCGGTTTCGTCTGGTGGCAGGATCAGACCTCGATGCGCACCAAGGACCTGATCGGTCTGGCACCAGAACACGTTGAAGTCGAAGGCGCCGACGGTACGACACAGATTCATCCGCTGGACGAGCCGGAAGACCAGGCCGTCGCGGAAGGTCAATCCGACGGCGGAACCGCCCTCGCGCTGCCACAGGCCGACGCTGCGGCCGAAGCACCAGAACAGGCTCAAGTGACTGCGCCAGCCGCCCCGGCAGCGCCGACCGCGCCAGCCGCACCTGCCCATACCACCGCGCCTGTTGTCGCAGCACCGGTGACCCCGGCAGCTCCGGCTCCGGCAGCTCCAGTCGTTCCGGCCCCGGTGGCGACTGCACCGGTAATCGCTCCTGCTCAAGCCGCGCCAGTGGCCGGTGAAGGCCAGGTCCAGGTGCAGTTCACCTCCGATTGCTGGACACAAGTGACCGATGGTAGCGGCAAGGTGCTGTTCAGCGGTCTCAAACGCAAAGGCGACAGCCTGGCAGTCAATGGCAAGCCTCCGTTTGCCGTGCGTCTGGGCTTTGCCCGCGGCGCTCAGGTCAGCTACAACGGCCAGCCGGTCGATGTCGCTCCGTTCACCAGTGGCGAGACTGCTCGCCTGAAGTTGGGTCAATAAGTCATGCACGGCGAATCTCCAATCAAACGTCGCGAATCCCGCAAGATCTGGGTCGGTAACGTGCCTGTTGGCGGCGATGCGCCTATCGCTGTGCAGAGCATGACCAACAGCGACACCAACGATGTCGCGGCCACGGTCGCGCAAATCAATCGTCTGGAAGCGGCCGGCGTCGATATCGTGCGGGTCTCCGTACCGGACATGGACGCCGCCGAAGCCTTCGGCAAGATCAAGCAGCTGGTCAAGGTGCCTCTGGTTGCCGACATTCACTTCGACTACCGGATCGCTCTGCGCGTCGCCGAACTGGGTGTCGATTGCCTGCGGATCAACCCGGGCAACATCGGGCGCGAAGACCGCGTGCGTGCAGTGGTGGACGCCGCCCGTGACCGCGGGATCCCGATCCGTATCGGCGTGAACGCCGGTTCCCTGGAAAAAGACCTGCAAAAGAAATACGGCGAGCCGACCCCGGCGGCGCTGGTCGAGTCGGCCTTGCGCCACGTCGAGCACCTTGAACGCCTGAACTTCCAGGACTTCAAGGTCAGCGTGAAAGCCTCCGACGTGTTCATGGCCGTCGAAGCCTACCGCTTGCTGGCCAAGGAAATCGTCCAGCCGCTGCACCTGGGCATCACCGAAGCCGGTGGTTTGCGTTCCGGCACGGTGAAATCTGCCGTGGGCCTCGGTATGCTGCTCGCCGAAGGGATTGGCGATACTATCCGCATCTCGTTGGCGGCCGACCCGGTCGAGGAAGTGAAAGTCGGCTACGACATTCTCAAGTCCCTGCACCTGCGTTCCCGTGGCATCAACTTCATCGCCTGCCCGAGCTGCTCGCGGCAGAACTTCGATGTGGTCAAGACCATGAACGAGCTGGAAGGGCGTCTCGAAGATTTGCTGGTGCCGCTGGATGTCGCGGTGATCGGTTGCGTGGTCAACGGCCCTGGCGAAGCCAAGGAAGCCCATATCGGCTTGACCGGCGGCACGCCGAACCTGATTTACATCGACGGCAAGCCGTCGCAGAAACTGACGAATGACAATCTGGTGGATGAGCTTGAACGCTTGATCCGCCAGAAAGCGGCCGAAAAGGTCGAAGCTGACGCTGCCGTTATTGCGCGCGGCTGAACCTGACTGAAGAGCCGAACGAATTTAAGGATTTAAAGTGAGCAAGTCATTGCAAGCCATTCGTGGCATGAACGACATCCTGCCCGAACAGACCCCCCTGTGGCGTCATTTCGAAGGCACCGTTTCGCGCCTGCTGGATAACTACGGTTACAAGCAGATCCGCATGCCGATCGTCGAGTTCACCGAGCTGTTCAAGCGTTCCATCGGTGAAGTGACCGACATCGTCGAAAAAGAGATGTACACCTTCGACGACCGCAACGGCGACTCCCTGACCCTGCGCCCTGAAGGCACGGCGGCCTGTGTGCGCGCGGTGCTGGAACACGGCATCACCGGCGGCGGCCAGGTTCAGAAACTCTGGTACATCGGCCCGATGTTCCGCCACGAGCGTCCACAGAAAGGCCGTTATCGCCAGTTCCACCAGATCGGTGTGGAGGTGTTCAACCTCGACGGTCCGGACATCGACGCCGAGCTGATCGTGCTGACGTGGCGCCTGTGGGGCGAACTGGGCATCCGCGATGCGGTCAAGCTCGAGCTCAACAGCCTGGGCACCAGCGAATCCCGTGGTCGTTATCGCGAGGCACTGGTGGAGTTCCTGTCCCGGCATCTGGACAAGCTGGACGAAGACAGCCAGCGCCGCCTGAAGACCAACCCGTTGCGCGTCCTGGACACCAAGAACGCCGAGACACAGGCGATTCTGGTCGATGCGCCGAAAATGGCCGACTACCTCGACGAAGAATCCCGCGTGCACTTCGAGGGCCTCAAGGCTCGCCTGGACGCCGCCGGCATTCCTTACGTGATCAACCCGAAGCTGGTTCGCGGGCTGGATTACTACAGCAAGACCGTTTTCGAATGGGTCACCGACAAACTCGGCGCCCAGGGCACCGTGTGTGCTGGTGGTCGTTACGACGGCCTGGTCGAGCAGATGGGCGGCAAGCCGACCGCCGGCGTTGGCTTTGCGATGGGCATCGAACGCCTGGTGCTGTTGCTCGAAACCCTGGAGCAGATCCCGCAAGAGATCTCCCGTCAGGTCGACGTCTACCTCTGCGCTTTCGGTGAAGCCGCCGAACTGGCTGGCCTGACCCTGGCGGAGCGGGTTCGTGACCAGTTGCCCAACCTGCGCCTGCAAGTGAATGCCGGCGCCGGCAGTTTCAAAAGCCAGTTCAAGAAGGCCGACAAGAGCGGTGCGCTGTACGCGCTGATCCTCGGTGACGACGAAATGGCCCAGCAAGTGGTAGGTTTCAAACCCCTGCGTGGCCAGGGCGAACAACAAAGCATTGCCTGGGATGCGCTTGCAGCGCACCTGGCCACCTGCGTCGTGCAGGGTTGAAGCTGTCTAAACAGCCGAATTAGCGATTAAGGAGTATTGGGGTGTCGAGTACCGAAGACGAACATTTGATGGAATTGAAGGAATGGTGGTCACGCAACGGTAAGCCCCTGGTCACTGGCGGCCTGTTGGCGCTGGTCATCGTGTTCGGCTGGCAGGCGTTCCACAAGTATCAGAGCAATCAGTCGCAAGGCGCCTCGATTCTCTATCAGCAATTGCTCGAAACCACGCTGACGCCTGACGGCAAGCCTGACGCGGCCCGTGTTTCGGACCTGGCCGGCAAGCTCAACAGCGAGTTTGGCGGCAGCGCCTACGCGCAGTACGGCAGCCTGTTCGTGGCCAAGGTAGCGGTCGACAGCGGCAAGCTGGACGACGCGGCCAGCGAGCTCAAAGCCATTGTCGCCAAGCCGGCCAACCCGGCGCTGGGCGAAATCGCCCGTCAGCGTCTGGCCCAGGTACTCGGCGCGCAGAACAAGGCCGACGAAGCACTGAAGCTGCTCGAAGGCGATGCTGACAAGGCATTCCTGGCCACTCGCGAAGAACTCAAGGGTGACCTGCTGGTGCAGCTGGGTCGTACCGACGAGGCGAGCGCTGCGTATCAAAAAGCCAAGGCGGCACTGTCGGATGAAGCGGCGGTCGGTGGCCTGCAAATCAAGCTGGACGACCTGGCCAAAGGGGATGCGTGACGTGATTCGTTGGAAACATGCAGCATTGCTGGCCCTGGCCATTTTGGCCGCGGGTTGCAGCAGCAACAGCAAAAAAGAACTGCCTCCGGCCGAGCTGGTCGACTTCAAGGAAGAAGTGGTTCTGCACAAGCAGTGGAGTCGTTCGATCGGTGACGGTCAGGGCGAAACCTACAACATGCTGGTTCCGGCCATCGATGGCGATACCATCTATGCCGCCGACGTCACTGGCGTGTTGATGGCGATGGACCGCAACACCGGCGACGTCAAATGGAAGAAAGACCTCGAACTGCCTGTCTCCGGCGCCGTGGGTGTTGGTTACGGACTGGTCACCATTGGTACGATCAAGGGTGAAATCGTTGCCCTGGACGCGATCAACGGTGAAGAAAAGTGGCGCGCTCGCGTGTCCAGCGAAGTACTGGCGCCGCCAGCCAACAACGGCGACGTCGTGGTGGTCCAGACCCAGGACGATCGTCTGATCGGTCTGGACGCCTCCACCGGTGACCGTCGCTGGATCTATGACAGTACGCCTGCGGTACTGACCCTGCGCGGTACCAGTGCGCCGATCGTGACCAACCGCCTCGCGGTGGCTGGCCTGTCGACCGGTAAAGTGGTTGCCGTGGACATCACCAACGGCGTACCAGTGTGGGAACAGCGCGTAGCGATCCCGCAAGGCCGTTCGGAACTGGAGCGCGTGGTCGACATCGACGGTGGCTTGCTGCTGTCGGGCGAGACGCTGTATGTCGCCAGCTATCAGGGGCGCGTTGCCGCTCTGGACCTGCAAAGCGGCCGTCAGCTCTGGCAGCGTGATGCTTCCAGCTATGCCGGTGTCGCCCAGGGTTTCGGTACCGTTTATGTGAGCCTGTCTTCGGGCACCGTTGAAGGCGTCGATGAGCGTTCCACCACAGCCTTGTGGAGCAACGACTCGCTGGCCCGCCGTCAACTGTCGGCTCCGGAAGTGTTCTCCAGCTACGTTGCAGTCGGTGACCTGGAAGGTTACCTGCACCTGCTGAGTCAGGTGGACGGTCGTTTCGTCGGCCGCGAGCGCATCGACAGCGACGGCCTGCGTGCCCGTCCGCTGGTGGTGGGTGACACGATTTATGTGTATGGCAACAGCGGCAAACTGGAAGCCCTGACCATCAAGTAACGACTATGCTTGGGGTTTAACCCCCAAGCGGCCCCGGTTTACCGGGGTTTGCAGCGCTTTCAAGCGTTGCCCCGAGCACCAGCCGCTGCCTCGCAGCGGCTTTTGTATTTTCTGAAATAACGAAGTGGAGAGCCGCATGGTTCCCGTAATCGCCCTGGTGGGCCGACCGAACGTCGGCAAGTCCACCTTGTTCAACCGCCTGACCAGGACTCGTGACGCCATCGTCGGCGACTTGTCCGGTCTGACCCGTGATCGCCAGTACGGTGAGGCCAAGTGGCAAGGGCGTTCCTACATTCTGATCGACACCGGCGGTATCTCCGGTGACGAACACGGTATGGACGAAAAGATGGCCGAGCAGTCGCTGCTGGCCATCGAAGAAGCGGATGTCGTTCTGTTCCTGGTAGATGCCAAGGCCGGTTTCACCGCCGCCGACCAGATGATCGCCGAGCATTTGCGCAAACGTAACAAGCGTTCCTACGTGGTTGCCAACAAGGTCGACAACATCGACCCGGAAATGGCCCGCGCCGAATTCGCTCCATTGGGCATGGGCCACGCGATTCCAATCGCTGGTGCTCACGGTCGTGGCATCACCCAGATGCTGGAAATCGCCTTGAGTGACTTCCCGAAAGACGATGACGAGCTGGAAGAAGGCGAGGAAGAAGACGTCGCCGAAGGCGAGGAAGCCAAGCGCATTCCTGGCCCGAGCGAAAAAGACGGGATCAAGATCGCCATCATCGGCCGTCCGAACGTCGGCAAGTCGACCCTGGTCAACCGCATGCTCGGCGAAGACCGGGTAATCGTCTACGACCAACCCGGCACCACCCGCGACAGTATCTACATCCCGTTCGAGCGTAACGACGAGAAGTACACGCTGATCGACACCGCCGGTGTGCGCAAGCGCGGCAAGATCCACGAAGAAGTCGAAAAGTTCTCCGTGGTCAAAACCCTGCAAGCGATCAAAGACGCCAACGTGGTGATCTTCGTGATGGACGCCCGCGAAGGCGTGGTGGACCACGACCTCAACCTGCTGGGCTTTGCCCTCGAGGCCGGTCGTGCGTTGGTCATCGCGATCAACAAGTGGGACGGCATGACGCCGAGCGAGCGCGACTTCGTCAAGATCGAGTTGCAGCGTCGCCTGTTCTTCGTCGAGTTTGCCGATATTCACTTTATCTCGGCACTGCACGGCACCGGCGTGGGCAACCTCTACGCCTCGGTACAGAACTCGTTCAAGTCCGCGGTTACCCGCTGGCCGACCAGCCGCCTGACCCAGATTCTGGAAGACGCGGTCAGCGAGCACCAGCCGCCGATGGTCAACAGCCGCCGGATCAAGCTGCGTTATGCCCACCTGGGTGGCGCGAACCCGCCGATCATCGTGATCCACGGTAACCAGATCGAGAAGGTGCCGAAGTCCTACGTGCGTTACCTGGAAAACACGTATCGCCGTGTGCTGAAGCTGGTCGGTACGCCGATCCGCATCGAGTTCAAGGGTGGCGAGAACCCGTACGAAGGCAACAAGAACACGCTCACCGACCGTCAGGTCAACAAGAAGCGTCGCTTGATGTCGCACCACAAGAAGGCCGACAAGAAGCGTCGCGACAAGCGCTGATCGAGGTTTTTCCCGTGGGATGGAAAGGGCGCCAATGGCGCCCTTTTTCATGCCTGCCGTTTGGGCTATCCTCGGACTCCCCCGCGCCGCCGTAGAGCCGGGTGTAGAGCAGGGAACCACCGATGATCACCAGCAAGCTGCCGAATGTCGGCATCACTATCTTCACTCAGATGTCTCAGCTCGCGGCACAGACCGGCGCGCTCAATCTGTCCCAGGGCTTTCCCGATTTCGCGGCCCCGCAGGCCCTGTGCGATGCGGTCGGCCGGCATATCGCCAGCGGCCATAATCAATATTCGCCAATGACCGGGCTGCCGGTGTTGCGTCAGCAGATCGCGGCGAAGATCGCCCGCAGTTATGGCGCACAGGTGGATGTAGATACTGAAGTGACGGTTACCCCCGGTGCGACCGAGGCGATTTTCTGTGCCATTCAGGCGGTTATCCACAGCGGTGACGAAGTCATCGTGTTTGATCCGGCATACGACAGCTACGAGCCTTCGGTGGAGTTGGCCGGCGGTCGTTGCGTGCATGTGCAACTGGGCCTGAACGACTTCAGTATCGACTTCGAGAAGCTTGCCCTGGCACTCAGCCCGCGTACGCGAATGATCATCCTCAACACCCCGCACAACCCCAGTGGCGCATTGATCAGCCGTGCCGAACTCGACCAGTTGGCAGACTTGATCCGCGATCGCGACATCTACGTGATCAGCGACGAAGTCTATGAACACCTGGTGTATGACGGTGTGCCCCACGTCAGCGTGCTGAATCATGAAGAGCTGTATCAGCGTGCCTTCGTGGTCAGCTCGTTCGGCAAGACCTACCACGTCACAGGCTGGAAAACCGGCTATGTGGTTGCACCACCGGCCCTGACGGCGGAATTGCGCAAGGTGCACCAGTACGTGAATTTTTGTGGGGTGACGCCGCTGCAATATGCATTGGCCGATTACATGGCCGAACATCCCGAACACGTCGAGGAGCTGCCGGGTTTCTATCAGGCCAAGCGTGATTTGTTCTGCGATCTGTTGGCACCGTCGCGTTTCAGCTTCACCCGGGTGACCGGCACCTATTTCCAGTTGGTCGATTACTCGCGGATCCGCCCGGATCTCAATGATGTCGAGATGGCCCTGTGGATGACCCGCGAGCACGGCGTGGCCAGTATCCCGATCTCGGTGTTCTACCAGACGCCACCGGTCGGCCAGCGCCTAGTGCGGCTGTGCTTTGCCAAGCGTGAGGAGACCCTGCGTGAAGCAGCGGAAAAACTATGCGTGATCTGAGTGCATTGCCCAAGCTGACCGTTGCGCTGATCCAGACGTCCCTGGCCTGGCACGACCGCCAGGCCAACCTCGAGCATTTCGAGCCACTGCTGGAGCAGGCTCGCGGCGCCGACCTGATCATTCTGCCGGAGATGTTCACCACCGGGTTCTCCATGGAATCCGAGGCCCTCGCCGAAGCGGAAAACGGCCCCACCAGCAAATGGCTGCGGGTCCAGGCGGCAAAGCTTGATGCGGTGATCACCGGCAGCGTCATCGTCCAGGCCATCGACGGCAGCCATCGCAATCGCCTGCTGTGGGCGCGCCCGGATGGCGAGGTGTTGCACTACGACAAGCGTCACCTGTTCCGCATGGCCGGTGAGCATAACCACTACACCCCCGGCGAACGCCAGGTGCAGTTCGAGCTCAAGGGCTGGCGAGTGCGGCCGTTGATCTGCTACGACCTGCGCTTCCCGGTGTGGAGCCGTGACGCCCAGGACACCGACCTGCTGCTGTACACCGCCAACTGGCCAGGTGCGCGGCGCCAGCACTGGAACCGCTTGCTGCCGGCGCGGGCGATCGAGAACCTGTGCTATGTCGCGGCGGTCAATCGCATCGGGACTGATGGCAAGGGCTTTGCCTATACGGGTGACAGTCAGGTGCTGGATTTCCAGGGCGAGACGCTGCTCAGTGCCGGAGAGGCAGACGGGGTGTTCACGGTGGTGCTGGATGCGGCAGAGCTGGCGGCGTATCGCACGCGGTTTCCGGCGAATCTGGATGCCGATACCTTTGAGTTCATCTGATATTCCGGTGTACTCCAAAAGATCGTCCGAACGCGGCCCGAGCGTTCGGACGATCTTTTGATCTTAAAGCCGCACAAACGAAAAGGCCCCGAGGTTCACACCCCCGGGGCCTTTTGCATTTCTGCGATGGTTTATGCCGCTTTCGCTTCCGGCTGGCTCAGCGACCGGTTCAGCGCACTGAACAGGGCCTTGAAGCTGGCGGTGGTGATGTTTTCGTCGATGCCGACGCCATGCACCGCACGTTCGCCATTCACTCGCAGTTCAATGTAGGCCGCGGCCTTGGCATTGGTGCCCGCGCCGATGGCGTGCTCGTTGTAGTCCATGATTTCCACCGGTACCGGCAGGCCGGCCACCAGCGCTTCCAGGGCACCGTTGCCCTTGCCGCGCCAGTGCAGGTTGGTCTCGCCCTGGCCCTGGCTGGCCACTTCCACTTCAACGGCGCTGTGACCGTTTTCTTCCTGCAGGCGATGGCTGACCAGCGCGTACGGGGTGTTGGCCTGCAAGTACTCGCTGTGCAGCAGTGCGTGGATCTGCTGGGCGGTCATTTCCAGGCCGAGGCGGTCGGTTTCACGCTGCACGACCTGGCTGAACTCGATCTGCATGCGACGCGGCAGGCTGATGCCGTACTCCTGCTCCAGGAGGTAGGCGATGCCGCCCTTGCCCGACTGGCTGTTGACGCGGATGACCGCCTCGTAGCTGCGGCCGATGTCGGCCGGGTCGATCGGCAGGTACGGTACTTCCCACAGTGCATCGGATTTCTGCTGGGCGAAGCCCTTGCGGATCGCATCCTGGTGCGAGCCGGAGAATGCGGTATGCACCAGGTCGCCGACGTACGGGTGACGCGGGTGCACCTGGATCTGGTTGCACTCTTCGACGACTTTGCGCACGCCGTCGATGTCGGAGAAGTCCAGCTCAGGGTTCACGCCCTGGGTGTAGAGGTTCAGGGCCACGGTCACGAGGTCGACGTTACCGGTACGCTCGCCGTTGCCGAACAGGCAGCCTTCGACACGGTCGGCACCAGCCATCAGGCCCAGTTCGGTGGCGGCAACGCCAGTGCCACGGTCGTTGTGGGTGTGCAGGCTGATGATCACGCTGTCACGACGGTTGATGTGGCGGCCGAACCATTCGATCTGGTCGGCATAGATGTTCGGGGTCGCGCATTCCACCGTGGCCGGCAGGTTGAGGATCATCTTGTGCTCGGGCGTCGGGTTCCAGACCTCGATCACCGCGTCGCAGACTTCCTTGGCGAACTCCATTTCGGTGGCGCTGAAGGTTTCTGGCGAGTATTCGAAGGTCCACTCGGTGTCCGGCTGCATGGCCGCGTATTTGACGAACAGCTTGGCGGCGTTCACGGCGATGGCCTTGACCCCGTCCTTGTCCTGGTTGAAGACAATGCGGCGGAAGGAAGGGGAGGTCGCGTTGTACAGGTGAACGATGGCTTTCTTCGCGCCGCGCAGGGATTCGAAGGTGCGCTCGATCAGGTCTTCACGGCCCTGGGTCAGCACCTGGATGGTGGTGTCGTCCGGGATGTGGTTGCCTTCGATCAGGGTGCGGACGAAGTCGAAGTCGGTTTGCGAGGCGGCCGGGAACGACGCTTCGATTTCCTTTACGCCGACCTGCACCAGGGTTTTCCAGAAGCGCAGCTTCTTGACGGCGTCCATCGGCTCGATCAGCGACTGGTTGCCGTCACGCAGGTCGGAACTGCACCAGATCGGCGCGGCGGTGATGGTTTTCGACGGCCAGGTGCGGTCCGGAATGTCGATGGTCGGGAACGCGCGGTATTTCGAAGACGGGTCTTTGAGCATGCTCATCGGGAAATCCTTATTGTGTTGGCCGAAAAAAGGCGGCCTGCCGGTGGATCAAAAGTTCTTGGAGTACAGCCTGGGACGAGACACCACGATTCAGCCCGGCAGTCGTGCACTGACGAGGCACAGGCTGCGGTGCTGGCGGAGCTGAATGAGGGTGTGAGAGGTTTTCATGCCTTCAACCCTAACCTTGGGGGGGAAGGTTGGCAAGCAGTCGAAAAAAATTGAGAGGAATACTCGTGAACGGGTATTTATCGAGATTTTATTGCTGTGATTGGCGGTGATTGTTTTGTTGTTTGCGCGAGGTTTGAGTGGTGCGCAATTGATGAGGTGACACTGCCGGACTGCTTTCGGTGTCTGTGATATTGCCATCGCGAGCAAGCTCGCTCCCACAGGTACAGCGCAATCCCTGTGGGAGCGAGCTTGCTCGCGATGAGGCCAGAGGCCTTATTTTGGAATCAGGGCTGAAACGCACCAATGAAGATTGCCGGATCGACCCGCGCATCGTTCAGGCTGATGTTCCAGTGCATGTGCGGTCCGGTCGCGCGGCCGGTCGCACCGACTTTGCCGACCACGTCACCACGGGCCAGTGGCTGTCCCACCTTCACGTCGATTTTCGACATGTGGCAGAACATGCTGATGAAGCCCTGGCCATGGTCGACGAACACCGTGTTGCCATTGAAGAAGTAGTTGCCGATCAGGATCACCTTGCCGGCAGCCGGGGTTTTGATCGGTGTGCCGGCGCCCACGGCGAAGTCCAGGCCAGAGTGGGGGTTGCGCTCTTCACCGTTGAAAAAACGGCGCACGCCGAACTTGCTCGACAGCGGCCCGTTCACCGGTTTGTCCAGCAGCAGGTTGCTCGGGGTGTTGGGGCTGAACGTGCGGTAAGCGGCAATCTGTTCGGCCAGTTCACGCTCGATGCGCTTGAGGTTCTCCGGGTCCGGATTGACCTGCTGGGTGTTCTTCAGGGTGATGCGCTGTTCCGGGTATTTTTTGTTGCCAACCGTAAAATTCAGGTTACGACCGCCGCTGCTGACCGATTGAGCCCCCGGCTTGACCGTCAGTGGCACGCCGACAATGGCCAGCCAGTTGTTCTGTTCCTTGACTACCAACACCGGTTTGCCTTGATAGGTGGCTTTTGGCGCCTGGGCGGACGTGCCCAGGTCCACCACCGCCACGCCGCCCGGCACCGGTTTGTTCAACTGGCGGGTGATGTAGCTGTCGGCGTGGGCGTTGAAGGTCAGCAGCAGTAACAACAACGGAGCAAAGAAGCGCGGCATGGATCAATCCAGTAAAGAAAGGGTGACGGGCGTCAGGTGATTGTCTTCGACCCGTACTTGCAGTTCGCCTTCGCCCAGTTTGGCCTTCAGGCGCTGGCCGGTATGGGTTTGCGCGGCGTTGCGGATCGCGTTGCCGCGCTCGTCCAGCAAGATGCTGTAGCCACGGCCAAGGGTCGCCAACGGGCTGACCACATGCAGTGTCTGCATCTGGCTGTGCAGTTGCAGGCGACGGTTCTTCAGCCCTTCGCGGATGGCGCGCGGCAGGCGTTCGGCCAGGCTGTCGAGGCGCTGGCGCAGCATTGCCAGTTGCCGGCCCGGATGTTGTGCGGCCAGACGGGTTTCCAGGCGGATCAAGCGTTCGCGACGGGTGTTGAGGCTGCGCTCGAACGCGCGGCGCATGCGCATGTCCAGGTCATCCAGGCGTTGCGCTTGTTGGCGCAGGCGCTCGCCGGGATGGCGCAGGCGTCGGGAAATGCCTTCCAGGCGCAAGCGATCGCGCATCAAGCGGTCACGCATGCGCATCACCAGCCGTCGGTGCAGGCTTTCGACCCGACGCACCAGATCGCTGGAGTCCGGTGCCAGCAATTCGGCGGCAGCGGAAGGGGTGGGCGCGCGTACGTCAGCCACGAAGTCACTGATCGACACGTCGGTTTCGTGGCCGACCGCGCTGACAATCGGTGTCACGCAAGCATCCACGGCGCGGGCCACGGCTTCTTCGTTGAAGCACCAGAGGTCTTCCAGGGAACCGCCACCCCGGGCCAGGATCAGTGCGTCGAAACCGCGGGCATCTGCCAGTTTCAGGGCGCGGACAATCTGCGCGGTGGCTTCGCGGCCCTGCACGGCGGTAGGGATCAGCGTCAGTTGTATTTGCGGTGCACGGCGGCGGAACACGCTGATGATGTCGCGGATCACCGCCCCGGTGGGCGAACTGATGATGCCGATGCGTTGCGGATGCGCCGGCAACGGCACCTTGCGTTCGGCACTGAACAGGCCTTCGGCGCTGAGCTTTTCCTTGAGTGCATCGAAGGCCAGGCGCAAGGCGCCGTCGCCGGCCGGCTCCACGGTGTCGAGGATCAGCTGATAATCACCGCGCCCCTCGAACAGAGAGACCTTGCCGCGCACCTTGACCGCCAGACCGTCCTTCAAGGCCTGGCGAACCCGTGCCGCGTTCTGCCGGAAAAGCGCGCAACGCACCTGGGCGCCGCTGTCCTTGAGGGTGAAATACACGTGGCCGGACGCCGGGCGGGCGAGGTTGGAGATTTCGCCTTCGACCCAGATGTTGCTGAACACGTCTTCGAGCAACACCCGGGCGCGGCCGTTGAGCTGGCTGACGGTCAGGACTTCGCGGTCCAGGCCGAGTCTTGCAAAGGGATCTTTAATCATGGGGCGCAGTTTAAAGGCATTTTCCAACTGAATGCACGATCCCTTGTAGGAGCTGCCGAAGGCTGCGATCTTTTGAATTTGCTTTCAAAAGCAAAAGATCGCAGCCTTCGGCAGCTCCTACGGAGATAACGGATATTCAAGGAAGGTGTACGTGCTCGAGTTGTTGAATCAATGGCCCTTCGGCCCGCTGGACTGGCTGGTGATCGGTGCAGGCGTCGCCCTGGCCTACATCGTGTTCGGCATCGCCGGTTTTGGCACCGCACTGGTGGCGGGGCCGATTCTGATTCTGTTCATGCCGCTGTCCAAGATCGTGCCCTTGCTGGTGTTGCTCGACTTTGTCGCGGCATTCGGCAATCTGTTGCCTTCGCGGCGTGATGTGGCGAAACCGGAACTGCTGCGGTTGCTGCCGTGCATGGCGGTGGGCTGCACCCTCGGCGTGATATTCCTGCTGAACCTTAAGTCCGACCTGTTGCTGCTATTGATGGGGCTGTTTATCAGTGCCTATGCGATTTACAGCCTGTGGATAAAGGTCCGTCCGGCGCAGTTGTCCGCCGCGTGGGCGCTGCCGATGGGGACGGTGGGCGGGATGTTCGGCGCGTTGTTTGGCAGCGGCGGCTTTCTCTATGCGATCTATTTGAACAGCCGATTGCCCAAGGAGGCGGCGCGGGCGACCCAGAGTGCGCTGATCAGTTGCAGTACGGTGGTGCGTCTGAGCCTGTTTGCCATCGCCGGTGTGTATGCCGATTTGCCGTTGCTGGTGCTTGCGGTTTGTCTGTTGCCGGCGATGGTGCTGGGGCTTTGGGTTGGCCGGAAGTTGACCATGCGCCTGTCCCGCGAGGCGTTCGTGCGGCTGGTGACGTGGCTGGTGCTGGCCAGCGGAATTGCGTTGATCGGGCGTTACTTGAGCACCTGAAGATTCAACCTGTGGAGAGGGAGCAAGCTCCCTCTCCACAATTATTCAGTCGTTGTACTGGCTCAACAACCGCTCCAGTCGTGCACTGAGGCGACGTTTGATTTCGGTCTCGATGTGCGGGGCGAAGTCGTCGATCACGTCTTGCATGATCAACTGCGCGGCGGCGCGCAATTCGCTGTCCAGGTGCAGCAGGTCATCCGGGTTCTTGCTGGCGGCAGGCGCCGGCGTTGCCATGGTGACGGGTTCAACGATGGGGGCAGGGGTTGTCGGTACGACAGGGGGCGAAGGCTCGCTCACGGCGTCGAACAACATGGGAATCTGTTCCTGGTCACCTTCCTCGACCGTGTCGGTCAGCAGGGGCGGTTGCAGGTTGTCATCGCCGAGCAATTGGCGGATCGACTCAAGGTCGTCCAGCAGGTGCGCGGACTGTTGCAGCGGTTTTGGAGTGTCCATTGGAAGGCTCAGAGTCGCTGTAAACGGTGATCTTGCAGAGGATAGCCCTGTTCGCGGTAGAAACGGAAACTCTCCCGCGCGGCCGCTCTGATCGTCGGATCCTCCACCACCACTTCCGCCACCCGGGCGAACTTGTTGGCGAAGGCCGGGACCTTCAGGTCGAGATTGACCAGCAAATCCTGATGCTGACCGCAGTCATCGCCCAACCCCAGGACAATAAAACCTTCAGGTTCGCTGTCGGCAGGGCCGTGGGGCACGAAGCTTTCACCCTTGAACGCCCACAGCCGCGCATCGAGATCGTCACGCTGGGCCGCGTCGCTGCAATGCAGGTAGATGCGGTGGCCCATGCGCCAGGCTTTCTCGGTGAGCTTGCAGGCAAAGTCCAGGCGTGCCGAAGGATCGGCGCTGGGCAGGATATAGAAGTCGACTTTGGTCATTGCGGTTCCAGAGCGGCAAGCGGCGTCACCGCAGAGTGACGCCGCCGCCCATCAACGGTTTCAGGCTTTGGCGCGGTCCAGCAGGTATTGGGTCAGCAGGGGAACCGGACGGCCAGTGGCGCCCTTATCCT
This sequence comes from Pseudomonas sp. IT-P4, assembly GCF_949767755.1. Taxonomy (NCBI): domain Bacteria; kingdom Pseudomonadati; phylum Pseudomonadota; class Gammaproteobacteria; order Pseudomonadales; family Pseudomonadaceae; genus Pseudomonas; species Pseudomonas sp. IT-P4. The sequence continues at coordinate 176,014 of NZ_CATKPX010000045.1, forward strand.
TGCCGCCGCTGGTCCAGGCCGTGCCGGCGATGTCCAGGTGCGCCCAGTTCAGGTTCTTGGTGAAGCGCGACAGGAAGCAGGCCGCGGTGATGGTGCCGGCTTTCGGGCCGCCAATGTTGGCGATGTCGGCGAACGGGCTGTCAAGCTGTTCCTGGTACTCATCGAACAGCGGCAGTTGCCAGGCGCGGTCGTCGGCAGCTTTGCCGGCGCTCAGCAGTTGGCCGATCAGTTCGTCATTGTTGCCCAGCAGGCCCGAGGTGTGGGAACCCAGGGCAACCACGCAGGCGCCGGTCAGGGTCGCGATGTCGATGACCGCTTGCGGCTTGAAGCGCTCCGAGTAGGTCAGGGCGTCGCACAGCACCAGACGGCCTTCGGCGTCGGTGTTGAGGATTTCCACGGTCTGGCCGCTCATGGTGGTGACGATGTCGCCCGGGCGCGAAGCGTTGCCGCTTGGCATGTTCTCGGCGCAGGCCAGGATGCACACCAGGTTGATCGGCAGCTTCAGTTCGAGCACGGCACGCAGGGTACCGAACACGCTGGCGGCGCCGCCCATGTCGTACTTCATTTCATCCATGCCGGCACCTGGCTTGAGGCTGATGCCGCCGGTGTCGAAGGTGATGCCCTTGCCGACCAGCGCGTACGGCTTCTCGGATTTCTTGCCGCCGTTGTACTGCATGACGATCAGGCGCGGAGGCTGGGCGCTGCCCTGGCCGACGGCGTAAAACGAGCCCATGCCCAGGGCCTTGATCTTCTTCTCGTCGAGGACTTCGACTTTCAGGTCCTTGAATTCCTTGCCCAGGTCTTTGGCCTGCTCGCCGAGGAAGGTCGGGTGGCAGATGTTCGGCGGCAGGTTGCCCAGGTTGCGGGTGAAGGCCATGCCGTTGGCGATGGCGGTGGCGTGGGCCACGGCGCGTTGCACTTCGGCCTGGGCAGCCTTGATGGTCAGCAGGGTGATTTTCTTCAGGGCGCGGGCTTCGGCTTTCTGGCTCTTGAACTGGTCGAAGCTGTACTCGCCGTCCACCAGGGTTTCGGCCAGCAGGCGGGTCTTGCCATAGCTGTCGCGGCCTTTGACCACGACTTCGTCGAGGGCCAGCACCGCGTCGCTGCCGCCCAGGCCTTTGAGGGTGTTGAGGATGCCGGCGATGATCTTGCGGAACGGGCGGTCACCCAGTTCGTCGTCCTTGCCCACACCCACCAGCAGCACGCGCTCGGCCTTGAGGTTCGGCAGGCTGTGCAGCAACAGGCTCTGGCCAACCTTGCCGGCCAGGTCGCCGCGCTTGAGCACAGCGCTGATCGCGCCGCCGCTCAGTTCGTCGAGTTGTCGGGCAACAGCGCCGAGCTTGCGGCCTTCGCCAACGGAGACCACGAGAGTGGCGGTCTTCAACGTTTCGGGGTTGACGCTTTTTACAACCAGTTCCATGTCCGGGTCCCTGAATTGATGGTTATCACGCATGCGCCCGACACCTTATGTGCGTCGATTGCTTATAAATAGAAAGGCGCCAGGATCGACCGGCGACAAAGGCCGCAGTTTGAACCTCGCTACCGGCGGCTGACAACCCTCGGTTGTACGATCTTCAACGCTTTGACAGGCTGCTTGAGCTTGTGCAGTGACAGGCGCACCCAATCACAGGATAATGCGCCATCTTTTTTCGGCGGCTCTGCCTTGCGGGCCGGCCGATATGTTTGCTTGTTTGGCCGCCTTAGCCTGACAACCCTGGAGTGTCTGGTTTGATCGTCTTCCGTTATCTATCCCGCGAAGTCCTGTTGACCTTGAGCGCCGTCAGTGCCGTGCTGCTGGTCATCATCATGAGCGGTCGCTTCATCAAATACCTCGCCCAGGCGGCTTCAGGCCTGCTGGATCCGGGTTCGTTGTTCCTGATCATGGGCTATCGCCTGCCGGGGTTCCTCCAGCTGATCCTGCCGCTTGGGCTGTTTCTCGGGATCCTGCTGTCCTACGGGCGCCTGTACCTCGAAAGCGAAATGACCGTGCTCTCGGCCACCGGCATGAGCCAGCAGCGGCTGTTTTGCATGACGCTGTTCCCGGCCACTCTGGTTGCGCTCCTCGTGGCGTGGCTGAGCCTGAGCCTGGCGCCACAGGGGGCCAATCAGTTTCAGTTGCTGCTGAACAAGCAGGATGCCCTGACTGAATTCGATACCCTGGAGCCTGGGCGCTTCCAGGCTTTGCGTGACGGCACCCGGGTCACCTACACCGAGAGCATGTCCGATGACCGCGTCAATCTGGGGGGTGTGTTCATCTCGCAAAAAAACATCAGTTCCAATAACAAGGATCGCGGGATTTCTGTGCTGGTGGCGGAAAAGGGGCGCCAGGAAATTCGTCCGGACGGCAACCGCTACCTGATCCTTGATAACGGCTATCGCTATGACGGTAGTCCGGGGCAGGCTGACTACCGGGCGATCAAGTACGACGAGTACGGTGTGTTGCTGCCAAAGCCGGAAGTCAGTGACGAAGTCACCGACCGTGACGCGATGCCGACCCGTACCTTGATCGGCAGTGAAGACATTCGCATGCGCGCCGAACTGCAATGGCGTATGTCTCTGCCGTTGCTGGTGTTCATCGTGACCCTGATGGCGGTGCCACTGTCGCGGGTCAATCCGCGCCAGGGCCGATTCCTCAAATTATTGCCGGCGATTCTTCTCTATATGGCTTACCTGACCATTCTGATCGCCGCCCGCGGTGCCCTCGACAAGGGCAAGATCCCCGCGATGTTTGGCTTGTGGTGGGTGCACGGGATTTTCCTGTCCATCGGCCTGGGCTTGCTCTATTGGGAACCCTTGCGCTTGAAGAGGGCGAGTCGCCGCAGCGCGCTGGAGGTGGCCCGTGGTTAAGCTGGATCGCTACATTGGTAGCAGTGTGTTCATGGCGATCCTGGCGGTGCTCGGGATCATTCTTGGTCTGGCGACACTGTTTGCCTTCATCGACGAGATGGGTGAAGTCAGCGATACCTACACCTTGGTCGATGTGCTGAGTTATGTGGTGTTGACCGCTCCGCGCCGGATGTACGAAATGCTGCCGATGGCTGCGCTGATCGGCTGCCTGATCGGTCTTGGCAGCCTGGCCAGCAACAGTGAGCTGACCATCATGCGCGCCGCCGGTGTGTCGATCGGCCGGATCGTCTGGGCGGTCATGAAGCCGATGCTGGTATTGATGCTGGCCGGTGTGCTGGTCGGTGAGTACGTCGCTCCGCCTGCCGAAACCATGGCGCAGGCCAATCGCTCGCTGGCACAGGGCAGCGGTGATGCACAAAGCGCCAAGCACGGCTTGTGGCACCGCCAGGGCGATGAGTTCATTCACGTCAACTCGGTGCAACCCAACGGCATCCTGTACGGCGTGACCCGCTATCGTTTCGACAACGAGCGGCACATGCTGTCGGCGAGCTTCGCCAAGCGTGCCGAGTTCGACACCGATCACTGGCAGTTGACGGATGTCACGACCACGCTGTTCCACGAGCGCAGCACCGAAGTGGTTGCGACCCCGCAAGAGCGCTGGGAAGTTGCGTTGAGCCCGCAGTTGCTCAATACCGTAGTCATGGTGCCGGAGTCGCTGTCGATCAGCGGCCTGTGGGGTTACATCCACTATCTGGCGGACCAGGGGCTGAACAATGGCCGCTACTGGCTGGCATTTTGGGTCAAGGTGTTGCAGCCGCTGGTGACTGCCGCCCTGGTGTTGATGGCGATTTCCTTCATCTTTGGTCCGCTGCGTTCGGTGACCCTGGGTCAACGGGTGTTCACCGGCGTGCTGGTGGGTTTCACCTTCCGCATCGTTCAGGATCTGCTGGGGCCTTCGAGCCAGGTATTCGGCTTCCCGCCGTTGCTTTCGGTGCTGGTGCCGGCGGGTATTTGTGCCGTTGCGGGGCTCTGGCTTTTGCGTCGAGCCGGCTGATGGCGGGCATTTTCCGACCGCTTTGACGTTAAAAAACGCCCTTGTCGCAAGACCGGGGCGTTTTTGTAGGCACCGTCTGACCTGCGAACGTGACGCTCGCGCCGTGGATCAGGTACAATTCCCGGCTATTTTTCGGCGGGCTATGCCTGCAGCCTTTTTGAGTGTTGATCCGTGAGTGATTTGAGTCATATCCGCAATTTCTCCATCATCGCCCACATTGACCATGGCAAGTCGACGCTGGCCGATCGCTTCATCCAGATGTGTGGCGGCCTCGCCGAGCGCGAAATGGAAGCCCAGGTCCTGGACTCCATGGACCTTGAGCGTGAACGCGGGATCACCATCAAGGCGCACAGCGTCACCCTGTATTACAAGGCTCGCGACGGTATCAACTACCAGTTGAACTTCATTGATACCCCCGGCCACGTTGACTTCACCTATGAGGTGAGCCGTTCGCTGGCCGCCTGTGAAGGCGCGCTGCTGGTGGTCGATGCCGGTCAAGGCGTTGAAGCGCAGTCGGTTGCCAACTGCTACACCGCGATCGAGCAGGGCCTGGAAGTGATGCCGGTGCTGAACAAGATCGACCTGCCACAGGCCGATCCGGACCGTGTCAAAGAAGAAATCGAAAAAATCATCGGCATCGATGCCACCGATGCGGTCGAGTGCTCGGCCAAGACCGGCCTGGGCGTCGACGAAGTGCTCGAGCGCCTGGTCGCCACCATTCCAGCGCCGACCGGCAACTACGAAGATCCGCTGCAAGCGTTGATCATCGACTCCTGGTTCGACAACTACCTGGGCGTTGTTTCCCTGGTACGCGTGCGCCACGGTCGTGTGAAGAAGGGCGACAAGATCCTGGTCAAGTCCACCGGCAAGATCCACCTGGTGGACAGCGTCGGTGTATTCAACCCGAAGCATACCCCTACCGCTGACCTGAAGGCCGGTGAAGTGGGCTTCATCATCGCCAGCATCAAGGACATTCACGGTGCGCCAGTGGGCGACACCCTGACCTTGAGTTCGACGCCGGACGTTGACGTACTGCCAGGCTTCAAACGTATTCAGCCGCAGGTTTACGCCGGTCTGTTCCCGGTCAGCTCCGACGACTTCGAAGATTTCCGCGAGGCGCTGCAAAAGCTCACGCTCAATGACTCGTCCCTGCAGTACACCCCGGAAAGTTCCGATGCCCTGGGCTTCGGTTTCCGTTGCGGGTTCCTCGGCATGCTGCACATGGAAATCATCCAGGAGCGCCTGGAGCGCGAGTACAACCTGGACCTGATCACCACGGCGCCGACGGTAATCTTCGAGCTGCTGCTCAAGACCGGCGAGACGATCTACGTCGATAACCCGTCGAAGCTCCCGGACCTGTCCTCGATCGAAGACATGCGTGAGCCGATCGTGCGGGCCAATATTCTTGTGCCGCAGGAGCACCTGGGCAACGTCATTACCCTGTGCATCGAAAAACGTGGTGTACAGGTTGACATGCTGTTCCTCGGCTCCCAGGTACAAGTGACCTACGACCTGCCGATGAACGAAGTGGTGCTGGACTTCTTCGACCGTCTGAAGTCCACCAGTCGCGGCTATGCTTCGCTGGACTACCATTTCGATCGTTATCAATCGGCCAGCCTGGTGAAACTGGACGTGCTGATCAACGGTGACAAGGTCGATGCCCTGGCGCTGATCGTGCACCGTGACAACTCGCACTACAAAGGTCGCCAGCTGACCGAGAAGATGAAAGAACTGATTCCGCGGCAGATGTTCGACGTAGCAATCCAGGCCGCCATTGGCGGGCAGATTGTGGCGCGGACAACCGTCAAGGCGCTCAGAAAGAACGTATTGGCCAAATGCTACGGTGGTGACGTCAGCCGTAAGAAGAAACTGCTGGAGAAGCAAAAGGCCGGTAAGAAACGCATGAAGCAGGTCGGCAACGTGGAAATTCCACAGGAAGCCTTCCTTGCCGTGCTCAGGTTGGATAGTTAGGTCCTATGTCGCTAAATTTCCCGCTGTTGCTGGTCATTGCCGTGTTCGTCTGCGGCCTGTTGGCGTTGCTCGATCTGTTGATCCTGGCCCCGCGTCGGCGTGCCGCCATCGCTTCCTATCAGGGCAGCGTCAGCCAGCCTGACATGGTCGTGGTCGAGAAGCTGAACAAAGAGCCGCTGCTGGTTGAATACGGCAAGTCGTTCTTCCCGGTGTTGTTCATCGTGCTGGTGCTGCGTTCGTTCCTGGTGGAACCGTTCCAGATTCCTTCCGGTTCGATGAAGCCAACCCTGGATGTCGGCGACTTCATCCTGGTGAGCAAGTTTTCCTACGGGATCCGCTTGCCGGTGATCGACAAGAAAGTCATCGAAGTCGGTGATCCGCAGCGCGGCGATGTCATGGTGTTCCGCTACCCGAGCGATCCGAACGTCAACTACATCAAGCGTGTGGTTGGTTTGCCGGGCGACACGGTTCGCTACACTGCCGACAAGCGCCTGTTCGTCAACGGTCAATCGATCGCCGAGCAACTGGTCGGCTCCGAGCCGGGCACGTTGGGCAGCGCTGAGCTCTACAAGGAAAAACTAGGTGCGGCCGAGCACATGATCCGCAAGGAAATGAGCCGCTACCGCGCCATGCCGGACCGTTCGTGGACCGTGCCGGCCGGGCACTACTTCATGATGGGCGACAACCGCGACAACTCGAACGACAGTCGCTACTGGGATGATCCGAACATTCCCAAGGATCTGCTGGGCATGGTTCCCGACAAGAATATCGTCGGCAAGGCCTTTGCGGTCTGGATGAGCTGGCCGGAACCCAAACTCAGCCACCTGCCGAATTTCTCGCGGGTTGGCCTGATCAAGTAATCAGACACGGCGCTGTGAACACAGCGCCGAATGCATTTCTGGAACCGGCACAATGGGCGCCAGAGGCATGCAAACAATGATATTCAGGACGTTATTTTTGAACACAGCTTTAATTGTCCCAAGCCTGCGCCGCCTTACGGCGATGGCGGTGGAATCCAGCCACGAACTCAGCGTGGGTAAACCGTGAGCGTCTCCTTAAGCCGTCTAGAGCGTCAGCTCGGCTACACCTTCAAGGATCAGGAACTGATGGTCCTGGCCCTGACTCACCGCAGTTTTGCCGGGCGTAACAACGAACGCCTGGAATTCCTCGGTGACGCCATTCTCAACTTCGTCGCCGGCGAGGCGCTGTTCGAGCGCTTTCCGCTGGCTCGCGAAGGCCAGTTGTCGCGTTTGCGCGCGCGCCTGGTCAAAGGCGAGACCCTGGCCGTACTGGCCCGTGGTTTCGATCTGGGTGAATACCTGCGCCTGGGGTCGGGCGAGCTGAAAAGCGGCGGTTTCCGTCGCGAGTCGATCCTGGCCGATGCCCTCGAAGCGCTGATCGGTGCGATCTACCTCGATGCCGGCATGGAAATGGCCCGCGAGCGTGTGCTCGCCTGGCTTGCTGGCGAGTTCGAAGGCCTGACGCTGGTCGACACTAATAAAGATCCAAAGACCCGCCTGCAGGAGTTCCTGCAGTCCCGTGGTTGTGAGCTGCCGCGTTACGAAGTGGTGGATATCCAGGGTGAGCCGCATTGCCGGACGTTCTTCGTCGAATGCGAAATCATCTTACTGAATGAAAAAAGCCGAGGTCAGGGTGTGAGTCGTCGTATTGCCGAACAGGTAGCGGCCGCCGCAGCACTGATTGCCCTGGGTGTGGAGAATGGCAATGACTGATACAAACGCAACTCGCTGTGGCTATGTTGCCATCGTCGGCCGTCCGAACGTGGGCAAGTCCACGCTGCTGAACCACATCCTGGGTCAGAAGCTGGCAATCACCTCGCGCAAACCGCAAACCACCCGTCACAACATGCTCGGTATCAAGACCGAGGGCGATGTGCAGGCGATCTACGTCGACACCCCTGGTATGCACAAGGGTGGCGAGAAGGCCCTGAACCGCTACATGAACAAGACCGCTTCGGCGGCGTTGAAAGACGTCGACGTGGTGATCTTCGTGGTCGACCGCACCAAGTGGACCGAAGAGGACCAGATGGTTCTCGAGCGCGTCCAGTACGTGACCGGCCCGCTGATCGTGGCGTTGAACAAGACCGACCGCATCGAAGACAAGGCCGAGCTGATGCCGCACCTGAGCTGGTTGCAGGAGCAGTTGCCGAATGCGCAGATCATCCCGATTTCCGCACAGCACGGGCATAACCTCGATGCTCTGGAGCGCGTGATCGCCGAGCACCTGCCGGAAAACGATCACTTCTTCCCGGAAGACCAGATCACCGACCGCAGCAGTCGTTTCCTCGCCGCCGAGCTTGTGCGCGAGAAAATCATGCGCCAGATGGGCGCCGAGCTGCCGTACCAGATCACCGTTGAAATCGAAGAGTTCAAGCAGCAGGGCAAGACCCTGCACATCCATGCCTTGATCCTCGTCGAGCGCGATGGCCAGAAGAAAATCATCATTGGCGACAAGGGCGAGCGCATCAAGCGTATCGGCACCGAAGCGCGCAAGGACATGGAGCTGCTGTTCGACTCCAAGATCATGCTCAACCTGTGGGTCAAGGTTAAGGGCGGCTGGTCCGATGACGAGCGTGCGTTGCGTTCGTTGGGTTACGGCGACCTGTAACAGGCTTTAAAGATCAAAAGATCGCAGCCTTCGGCAGCTCCTACATGAGATGGTGTGTATCTGTAGGAGCTGCCGAAGGCTGCGATCTTTTTGCAATCCCTGACAGGTAAATCCATCACCATGTCGACCACCGCTCCCATCGCCCAGCCCGCCTACGTCCTGCACTCCCGCGCCTACCGTGAAAACAGCGCGCTGGTGGACTTCCTCACGCCGCAAGGCCGGTTGCGGGCGGTGTTGCGCAGTGCGCGGGGCAAGGCCGGGACGCTGGCGCGGCCATTCGTGCCACTGGAAGTCGAGTTCCGGGGCAAGGGCGAGCTGAAGAATGTCGGGCGCATGGAAAGTGCCGGGGTTTCAACCTGGCTCAATGGCGAGGCGCTGTTCAGTGGGCTTTACCTCAATGAGCTGCTGATTCGCCTGTTGCCCGCTGAAGATCCGCTCCCTTCGGTGTTCGATCACTACGCCGCCACCTTGCTGGCCCTGGCCGAAGGTCGACCACTGGAGCCCTTGCTGCGCTCCTTCGAATGGCGCTTGCTCGATGACCTCGGCTACGGGTTTTCGCTGACGACTGATATTCATGATCAGCCCATCGCGCCGGACGGCCTCTACCGTTTGCAAGTGGATGCAGGGCTTGAGCGGGTCTATCTGCTGCAACCGGGCCTGTTCAACGGCGTCGAACTGCTGGCCATGGCTGAGGCCGACTGGTCCGCCCCCGGCGCCCTGTCTGCCGCCAAGCGCTTGATGCGCCAGGCGTTGGCCGTTCACTTGGGCGGCCGTCCACTTGTCAGTCGCGAGCTGTTTCGCAAGCCCTGATCACACCGTATGCTGTGCACCGAACTTTCTCTTCTTCTGGAGCGCTTTCCGTGACCACCAGCACCCGCATTCTTCTTGGCGTGAACATCGACCACGTTGCCACCCTGCGTCAGGCCCGGGGCACCCGTTACCCGGACCCGGTCAAGGCTGCACTGGACGCGGAAGAGGCGGGCGCCGACGGCATCACCGTGCACCTGCGCGAAGACCGTCGGCACATTCAGGAGCGCGACGTTCTGCTGCTCAAGGACGTGCTGCAAACCCGCATGAACTTCGAAATGGGTGTCACCGAAGAAATGATGCTGTTCGCCGAGCGCATCCGCCCGGCACACATCTGCCTGGTGCCGGAAACCCGTCAAGAGTTGACCACCGAAGGTGGCCTGGACGTGGCGGGGCAGGAAGCGCGAATCAAGGCCGCGGTCGAGCGCCTGTCGAAGATCGGCTCTGAAGTGTCGCTGTTCATTGACGCCGATGAGCGCCAAATCGAAGCCTCCCGCCGAGTCGGCGCGCCGGCCATCGAACTGCACACCGGGCGTTATGCCGATGCCGAGACGCCGATTGAAGTCGCCGAAGAACTCAAGCGTGTGGCCGATGGCGTGGCTTTCGGCCTGGCCCAGGGGCTGATCGTCAATGCCGGCCATGGCCTGCACTATCACAACGTTGAAGCCGTGGCGGCGATCAAGGGCATCAACGAGCTGAACATCGGCCATGCGCTGGTGGCCCATGCGCTGTTCGTTGGCTTCAAGTCGGCTGTTGCGGAGATGAAGGCGCTAATTCTGGCGGCGGCGTTGAAGGGTTAAGAGCAAAAGATCGCAGCCTGCGGCAGCTCCTACAGGTGAACACATAACCCTGTAGGAGCTGCCGCAGGCTGCGATCTTTTGCTTTTTAGAGCGGGGCGGGCTCTTGAGCAGGCTTGCTCTTGTCGATCCCCGGAACAAGCAGTTTGCCCTCGGCGACCTGATCGCCCTCAAGCTGCGGCTGCGTGACCCAGGTCAGGATGTCGTAGTAGCGACGGATGTTCGCCACGAAATGCACCGGTTCGCCGCCACGGGCGTAGCCGTAACGGGTTTTGCTGTACCACTTCTTTTCCGACAGGCGCGGCAGGATCTTCTTCACGTCCAGCCATTTGTCCGGGTTCAACCCTTCCTTGGCGGCCAGTTTGCGGGCGTCGTCGAGGTGACCGCTGCCGACGTTGTAGGCGGCCAGGGCGAACCAGGTGCGATCCGGTTCCTGGATCGAGTCGTCCAACTGGTCCTTCATGTAGGCCAGGTACTTGGCGCCACCCATGATGCTCTGCTTCGGATCGAGGCGGTTGGACACGCCCATGGCCTGCGCGGTGTTCTGGGTCAGCATCATCAGGCCACGCACGCCAGTCTTGGACGTGACGGCCGGTTGCCACAACGACTCCTGATAGCCGATCGCAGCCAGCAGGCGCCAGTCGACTTTCTCCTTCTTGGCGTAGGCCTTGAAGTGCTGTTCGTACTTGGGCAGGCGTTGCTGCAAATGTTGGGCAAAGGTGGTGGCGCCCATGTAGCCGAGGACATCGACATGCCCGTAGTAGCGGTCCTTGAGGCGTTGCAGGGTGCCGTTCTTCTTGACCTTGTCGAGGTAATCGTTGATTTCGTTGAGCAGGCTGTTGTCCTCGCCCGGGGCGACGGCCCAGCTCTGGTTGCTCGCGTCACCGAGGTCGAAGGCGACCCGGATGTTGGTGAAGTACACCTGGTTCATCGCCACTTCGTTGGAGTCGACCAGTGTCAGGTCGATCTGGCCTTCGTCCACCATGCGCAGGAGATCGACGACCTCGACCGCGTCGGACTCTTCGTATTCAATGCCGGGAAATTTCTGCTTCAGTTGCGCGAGTTGTTCGGCGTGGGTGCTGCCCTTGAGCACCATGATCTTCTTGCCCACCAGATCCTTCGCATCGGTCGGCCGGGACTGGCCGTTGCGGTAGATGATCTGCGGGGTGACTTCCAGATAGGAGTGGGAGAAGCGCACCTGCTTCTTGCGCTCTTCGCTGCTGACCAGGCCGGCAGCCGCCAGCACCGGTCCGTTGGGCTTGCCGACCTGGTTGAACAGATCATCGAGGTTGTCGGCGGTCTCGATCTTCAGCTCGACCCCCAGATCGTCGGCGAAGCGCTTCACCAGCTCGTATTCGAAGCCGGTTTCACCGTTGCGATCCTGAAAGTAGGTGGCGGGGCTGTTTCGGGTAACCACCCGCAGCACACCATCCTCCTTTACGCGCTCGAGCGTGTTGGGTTTATCAACACAGCCACCGAGCATCAGGAAGAGTCCGGTTGCGATCAGCCATTTGGCGTACCGCGGACGCAAAGCCGTTGGGAAAAACATCTGCGCAGTATACGCAAAGGACCACGGGCGCCATATCTCGACAGTGAGGGGCTAGTCTGCTAGAGATCACAAAACCGGCCGAAACCCCGCAGGAATGGGCCTTTTCTGCATTTTGTTACAGTAAAAATAAGCTGTCGTCACACGCCCAATTAACCTGACTTTCGAGGCAGAAACACAGATCGGCACCCGAGTGCAACCGTGCGTAGCGTTTCGGGTGATGTCGCGGGCTGTTTAGGCTAGAATGCACGGCCTCAAAGCACACCCCTTCCCGAGGCTGTCCCGAAGATGTTGATCCTGCGCGGCGCTCCTGCCCTTTCTGCCTTTCGCCACAGCAAGCTCCTTGAGCAACTGAGCCAGAAGGTTCCGGCTGTCAGTGGCCTGTATGCTGAATTCGCTCACTTCGCCGAAGTTACCGGCGTCCTGACCGGCGACGAACAGCAGGTGCTTGCGCGCCTTCTGAAGTACGGTCCAAGCGTTCCGGTACAGGAACCGACCGGTCGTCTGTTTCTGGTACTGCCGCGTTTCGGCACCATCTCGCCGTGGTCGAGCAAGGCCAGCGACATCGCTCGCAACTGTGGCCTGGCGAAAATCCAGCGTCTGGAGCGCGGTATCGCGTTCTACGTGGCCGGCCAGTTCAGCGACGCTGAAGCCCAGCTGATCGCCGACGGTCTGCACGACCGCATGACCCAGATCGTCCTGGGCAACCTCGAACAGGCCGCCGGCCTGTTCAGCCACGCCGAGCCAAAACCCCTGACCGCGATCGACGTGTTGGGTGGTGGCCGCGCCGCGCTGGAAAAAGCCAACACCGAGCTGGGCCTGGCCCTGGCCGAAGACGAGATCGACTATCTGGTCAACGCCTTCGTCGGCTTGAAGCGCAACCCGCACGACATCGAACTGATGATGTTCGCCCAGGCGAACTCCGAGCACTGCCGCCACAAGATCTTCAACGCCAGTTGGGATATCGACGGCGAGAGCCAGGAAAAAAGCCTGTTCGGCATGATCAAGAACACCTACGTGATGCACAGCGAAGGCGTTCTGTCAGCTTATAAGGACAACGCTTCGGTGATTGTCGGCTCCGTGGCCGGTCGTTTCTTCCCGGACCCTGAGACCCGCCAGTACGGCGCGGTGCAGGAACCGGTGCACATCCTGATGAAGGTTGAAACCCACAACCACCCGACCGCGATTGCCCCGTTCCCGGGCGCATCCACCGGTTCCGGTGGCGAAATCCGCGACGAAGGCGCGACCGGCCGTGGCGCCAAGCCGAAGGCTGGCCTGACCGGTTTCACCGTGTCGAACCTGCAGATCCCGGGCTTCGAACAGCCGTGGGAAGTGCCGTACGGCAAGCCTGAGCGCATCGTTACCGCGCTGGACATCATGATCGAAGGCCCGCTGGGCGGCGCTGCGTTCAACAACGAATTCGGTCGTCCGGCGCTGACCGGCTACTTCCGTACCTTCGAACAATCGATCACCACCCCGCACGGTGACGAAGTTCGCGGTTACCACAAGCCGATCATGCTGGCTGGCGGCATGGGCAACATCCGTGAAGAACACGTCAAGAAAGGCGAGATCCTGGTCGGCTCCAAGCTGATCGTGCTCGGCGGCCCGGCGATGCTGATCGGCCTGGGCGGCGGCGCGGCTTCCTCCATGGCCACCGGTACCAGCTCGGCAGACCTGGACTTCGCTTCGGTACAGCGCGAAAACCCGGAAATGGAACGTCGCTGCCAGGAAGTCATCGACCGTTGCTGGCAGCTGGGCGACAAGAACCCGATCAGCTTCATCCACGACGTGGGTGCGGGCGGTCTGTCCAACGCCTTCCCGGAGCTGGTCAACGACGGCGACCGTGGTGGCCGTTTCGAACTGCGCAACATTCCAAACGACGAGCCGGGCATGGCCCCGCACGAAATCTGGTCCAACGAATCCCAGGAACGCTACGTTCTGGCGGTCGGTCCGGCTGACTTCGAGCGCTTCAAGGCGATCTGCGAACGCGAGCGCTGCCCGTTTGCCGTGGTCGGCGAAGCCACCGCCGAACCGCAGCTGACCGTGACCGACAGTCACTTCGGCAACAGCCCGGTGGACATGCCACTGGAAGTGTTGCTGGGCAAGGCTCCGCGCATGCACCGTTCGGTGGTTCGTGAAAACGAGCTGGGCGACGATTTCGATCCGTCGACCCTCGACATCGCCAACTGCGTCGAGCGCGTCCTGCATCACCCGGCCGTGGCGAGCAAGAGCTTCCTGATCACCATCGGCGACCGCACCATCACCGGCCTCGTGGCCCGTGACCAGATGGTCGGCCCATGGCAGGTTCCGGTGGCCGACGTTGCCGTCACCGCCACCAGCTTCGACGTCTACACCGGTGAAGCCATGGCCATGGGCGAGCGTACTCCGCTGGCACTGCTGGACGCTCCGGCGTCGGGCCGCATGGCCATCGGCGAAACCCTGACCAACATCGCTGCTTCGCGCATCGGCAAGATCTCCGACATCAAGTTGTCGGCGAACTGGATGTCCGCAGCCGGTCACCCGGGTGAAGATGCACGCCTGTACGACACCGTGAAAGCGGTTGGCATGGAGCTGTGCCCTGAGCTGGGTATCACCATTCCGGTGGGCAAGGACTCGATGTCCATGGCCACCCGCTGGAACGATGAAGGCGTGGACAAGTCCGTCACGTCGCCGATGTCCCTGATCGTGACCGGTTTCGCGCCAGTGACTGACATCCGTCAGACCCTGACCCCGCAACTGCGCATGGACAAGGGCACCACCGACCTGATCCTGATCGACCTGGGCCGTGGCCAGAACCGCATGGGCGCCTCGATCCTGGCACAGGTTCACGGCAAGCTCGGCAAGCAGGCTCCGGACGTCGATGACGCCGAAGACCTGAAAGCTTTCTTCGCGGTGATCCAGGGCCTCAACGCCGACGGTCACCTGCTGGCCTACCACGACCGTTCCGACGGTGGCCTGCTGACCAGCGTTGTCGAGATGGCGTTCGCCGGTCACTGTGGCCTGAGCCTGAACCTCGACGGTCTGGCGGAAACCTCCGACGACATCGCCGCCATCCTGTTCAACGAAGAACTGGGCGCCGTGATCCAGGTTCGCCAGGACGCTACCCCGGACATCCTCGCGCAGTTCAGCGCCGCCGGCCTGGGCGATTGCGTGTCGGTGATCGGTCAGCCAATGAACAATGGCGAGATCAGCATCACCTTCAACGGTGACACCGTGTTCGAAGGCCAGCGTCGTCTGCTGCAACGCCAGTGGGCCGAGACCAGCTACCAGATCCAGCGTCTGCGCGACAATGCCGACTGCGCCGAGCAAGAGTTCGACGTGCTGCTGGAAGAAGACAACCCTGGCCTGAGCGTCAAGCTGAGCTACGACATCAACCAGGACATCGCCGCGCCTTACATCAAGAAAGGCATTCGCCCACAGGTTGCCGTACTGCGTGAGCAGGGCGTCAACGGTCAGGTGGAAATGGCGGCTGCATTCGACCGCGCCGGTTTCAACGCGATCGACGTGCACATGAGCGACATTCTGGCCGGCCGTGTCGACCTGAACGAGTTCAAGGGCATGGTCGCTTGCGGTGGTTTCTCTTACGGCGACGTACTGGGTGCCGGTGAAGGCTGGGCGAAATCCGCGCTGTTCAACAGCCGTGCCCGCGATGCGTTCCAGGGTTTCTTCGAACGCAACGACAGCTTCACCCTCGGCGTGTGCAACGGTTGCCAGATGATGTCCAACCTGCACGAGCTGATCCCGGGCAGCGAGTTCTGGCCGCACTTTGTGCGTAACCGTTCCGAGCAGTTCGAAGCCCGTGTTGCCATGGTGCAGATCCAGGAGTCGAACTCGATCTTCCTGCAAGGCATGGCCGGTTCGCGCATGCCGATCGCCATCGCCCACGGTGAAGGTCATGCCGAGTTCGCCAGCGAAGAAGCACTGTTGGAAGCCGATCTGTCCGGTTGCGTGGCGATGCGTTTCGTCGACAACCACGGCAAGGTCACCGAAAGCTACCCGGCCAACCCGAACGGTTCGCCGCGCGGGATCACCGGTTTGACCAGCCGCGACGGTCGCGTGACCATCATGATGCCGCACCCGGAGCGTGTGTTCCGCGCCGTGCAGAACTCGTGGCGTTCGGACGACTGGAACGAAGATGCACCGCTGATGCGTATGTTCCGTAATGCTCGGGCCTGGGTAAACTAAAAGCGGGTGAACCAAGCGCCGTGTACAAGCTCAGCTTTTTTGTTCCAACCAGTCACGTCGAAGACGTGAAGAGTGCCGTATTCGCCGCCGGTGGTGGTCGAATCGGTGCTTACGACCACTGCGCATGGCAGGTGTTGGGCCTGGGCCAGTTTCGTCCACTGGATGGCAGCCAGCCGTTCATTGGCGAGGCCGGGCAGGTCGAGCAGGTCGAGGAATGGAAGGTTGAGCTGGTGGTGGCCAATGAGTTGATTCGTTCGGTGGTGGCGGCTCTGAAACAGAGCCATCCCTACGAGACGCCGGCTTATGAAGTGTGGCGGTTGGAGGATTTCTGATCTTCCTGGCTGCTGAAATGAGAAACCCGCTGAAAGAGATTTCAGCGGGTTTTTTATTGCCTTGAGTTCCCCTCCTACAATATGTGCGTCGTAGATTAAACCTTGGCACTCACCTCACTGCGATTGACCAACGCTTCCAGCGCATCACTCAAGCTCGACGCCTTGTCGCCAATCAGCAGATGCCAGATGCCGCCTTCAAGCTGGCTGACACCCTGGCAGCCCAGCGCTTTCAAATCACACTCCGAAAGCGCCTTGCCATTGGCCAGTTGCAGGCGGATGCGGGTCATGGCGACGCAATCGAGTTGCAGCACATTGTCGCCACCCCCCAAGGCATTGAGCCATTGCTGCGCCTCGGGTGTCGCCACGGCGGCAGGTGGCGCTGCTTCGGTTTCCGCCGCTGGTGACGACACCAGGGCGCGGCCCAACGCCGGCATTGCCAGGCGAATCTCATCGGCGATGACATCGGCCATTGGCCCGACCACCACCTGCAAACTCCCGCCCTTGCCGGGGCGCACCACGGCCATGGCGCCGAGCGCTTTCAAATCGGTATCCGAGGCCTTGTTGCGATCCACCATGTCCAGGCGCAAGCGGGTGGTACAAGCGCCGACGGTGATCAGGTTTTCGGCTCCGCCCAAGGCCTTGATGTAAGCCCCGGCGCGTTCATTGTCGGCCACCGCAACCTGCGGGCTGGCAGCGCTGGTTTCGCGGCCCGGTGTCTTCAGGTCGAAGCGGCGGATACAGAAATCAAACACCACGTAATAGATCACCGCATACGCCAGGCCCACCGGGAACACCAGCCAGCCGTTGGTGGACTTGCCCCAGCCAAGGATCATGTCGATGAAGCCGCCGGAGAAGGTGAACCCCAGGTGGATGTTCAGGGCATTGGTGATGGCCATCGACAGGCCGGTCAGCAACGCATGCAGCAGAAACAGCAGCGGCGCGAGGAACATGAAGGCGAATTCGATCGGCTCGGTGACGCCGGTCAGGAACGCGGTCAATGCCATCGACAGGAAGATCCCGCCCATCACCTTGCGCCGCTCCGGCAGGGCGTTGCGGTACATCGCCAGGCAGGCGGCGGGCAGGCCGAAGATCATCATCGGGAACATGCCGGTCATGAACTGGCCACCCTTCGGGTCGCCGGCGAAGTAGCGCGACAGGTCGCCAGTCACCAGCGCGCCAGTGGTGGGGTCGGTAAAATTACCGAACACGAACCACGCCATGTTGTTGAGGATGTGGTGCAGGCCGGTGACGATCAGCAGGCGGTTGAACACACCGAAAACGAACGCGCCGAAGCTGCCGCTTTCCATCATCAGCGTGCCGAAGCTGTTGATGCCGTGCTGGATCGGCGGCCAGATGTAGCCGAACACCACGCCCAGCCCCACGGCGGCGAACCCGGTGACAATCGGCACAAAACGCCGGCCACCGAAGAACGCCAGGTACTCCGGCAGCTTGATGTCCTTGAAGCGGTTGTACAGCGCGCCAGCCATCAGGCCGCTGACGATCCCGGCAAGCATGCCCATGTTGATGCTCGGGTCGAGCACCTTGAGGGTGGAGATCATCACCAGGTAGCCGATCACCCCGGCAAGCCCCGCCGTACCGTTGTTGTCCTTGGCGAAACCGACCGCGATGCCGATGGCGAAGATCATCGCCAGGTTGGCGAAGATCACCTGGCCAGCGTCGTGGATGATCGCGATGTTCAGCAGGTCGGTATCGCCCAGGCGCAGCAGCAGGCCGGCAATCGGCAGGATCGCGATCGGCAGCATCAGCGCGCGGCCGAGGCGTTGCAGGCCTTCGATGAAAAGTTGGTACATGGCGGTTCTCCGTGGATTTTTGTTCTTCTTTTGTAAAGAGCTCAGCTCAGCGGCCAATGCTGGTGGCAGGCGTGACGCACCGCGCTGGCGCTGCCCAGCTTGAGCAGATCCTGGCTGATGCGCCGGCATTCGCTGGCGTCGAGGTGACGCACGCGGTCCTTGATTTCACCGACCTGTACCGGGCTCACCGACAACTCACTGACCCCCAGGCCGATCAACACCGGCGTGGCCAATGGATCGGACGCCAGTGCACCGCACACACCCACCCAACGGTTGTGCTGTGCCGCACCGGCGCAGGTCTGGGCGATCAGCCGCAACAGTGCCGGGTGCAGCGCATCGACACGCGCAGCGAGCCCGGCGTGGTCGCGGTCCATGGCCAGGGTGTATTGCGACAGGTCGTTGGTGCCGATGGACAGGAAGTCCGCGTGTTCGGCCAGTTGCTCGGCCAGCAGCGCGGCGGCCGGCACTTCGATCATCACCCCCAGCTCCGGACGTTGTGCCAGGCCAAGTTCACTGCACAAGGCGTCGAGGCGCTGGCGGATGTGCAGCAGTTCATCGACTTCCGTGACCATCGGCAGCAGGATCCGGCAGCGTGACAACGGGTTGAGGTGCAACAATGCGCGCAGTTGCTGGTCGAGCAGTTCTGGACGGACCTGAGCCAGGCGAATGCCGCGCAGACCGAGCACCGGATTGGCCTCGGCGGGCAGTGGCAGGTAGTCCAGTTGCTTGTCGCCGCCGACGTCGATGGTGCGGATGATCACCGACTTGTCGCCCATGGCGTCGAGCACTGCTTGATAGGCGTGGTGCTGTTCCTGTTCGTCGGGGGCGGTGTGGCGGTCGACGAAGAGAAACTCGGTGCGCAGCAAGCCGACGCCGTCGGCGCCATTGGCCAGTGCGTCTGCCGCTTCCGTGCTGGACGCCACATTGGCAGCGACTTCGATGCGCAGGCCATCGGTGGTCAGCGCGGGTGTGTGCGCCTGGGCCTGCTGTTCGGCCCGGCGTTGTTGCTGTTGCTGTTGCAACTGGCGCACGTCGGCCAGGCGCTGTGTGCCGGGTGTCAGTTCGAGGCGGCCACCGTCGGCGTCCAGCACCACCGGTTGCTCCTGTTGCTGATCGAGCAGCGTCGAGCCCAGTGCGACCAAGCATGGCAGGCCTTTGCCTCGGGCCAGAATCGCCACGTGAGAAGTCGCGCCGCCTTCGGCCATGCACAGCCCCGCGACGCCTTGCTGGCTCAGTTGCAGTAAATCCGATGGCGTCAGTTCATGGGCCGCGACGATGGCGCCGGCCGGCACATCGTAATGCCAGGTATCGCCGAGCAACGCGCGCAGCACCCGTTGCTTGAGGTCGCGCAGGTCGTTGGCGCGTTCGGCCAGCAGCGTGCTGCCGGTTTGCTGGAGGACTTCGCATTGCGCGTCGATGGCCTGGCTCCAGGCGTGGGTCGCGGCTGTACCCTGGGCGACGGTTTGGCTGGCGGCGTCCAGCAGGGCCGGGTCTTCGAGCAGTGCCAGGTGCGCGGCGAAAATCGCCTCTTCAGCGGTGTCCTTGTGTTTTCTCGCCAGGGCCAGTGTGTGCTCGATTTCGCTGCGCACCTGGCTCAGTGCCGTGTCCAGCACGTGCTGTTGTTGCTGCGGATCATGATGGCCGGCATCCACCGGCAGGCTGATCGCATTCAGGCGAAACAGCGGCCCGCCGACCAGCCCGGGCGCGGCGCAGACACCGTGCAATACGCCGGCTTCGGCGGGGCGATTGCGTTGGGCAATCGTGGCTGGCGCGGCGGCGTGATGGTCTTCGGCCAGGGCTGTGGATAACGCCGTCAGCAAGGCTTGCAGCGCGGCTTCGGCGTCCGGGCCCTGGCAACTGACCTGGACCTCCGCCTGTTCGCCGATGGCCAGCCCCATCAGGCCGATCAGGCTGTCGCAGGTGGCCGACTTGCCGGCGAAATGCAGCTGCGACTTGCTTTTGAAGCCTTGCGCGGTCTGACGGATCAACGCCGCCGGCCGCGCGTGCAGGCCGCCACGGTGAGCAATGCGCACCAGACCGACAATCTCTGCGCCGGCAAACTCGGTATCCACCTGTGCGCTCGACGTCTGTCGACGAATGATGTGCAGCAGCGGCTCACCGACCTTGACTGACTTGAGGGTGATGGGTCGTGCCTGAAAGTCCTGGCTGTTGGTGAGGATCAGCAGGCTGACCAGGCTCTTGCACTGTTGCGCGACCTTGTCCAGGTCGTAGCGCAGCAGCGGCTGGCCGTTGGCGACGCGCGCGCCTTCCTTGACCAGCATCGAGAAGCCCTGGCCCTGCAACTCGACCGTGTCGAGGCCAAGGTGCAGGAGCAATTCCGCGCCGTTGTCGGCACGCAGGGTTAGCGCGTGACCGGTGCGGGCGACATGCACCACCACGCCCGCGCAGGGGGCGTGGAGCGTGTCGTTGAGCGGATCGATGGCGATGCCGTCACCCATGGCGCCGCTGGCAAACACCGGGTCCGGGACTTTGGCGAGCGTGAGCACCGGGCCGCTGAGCGGGGCGCTTAAGGTCAGCTCTTTATTGTTGTTATGCATGGCTCGGTCTCATCAAAAAATACGGTTCGGATCAACCCACTCCCTGTAGGAGCTGCCGAAGGCTGCGATCTTTTGATCTTGTCTTTAAAAAGATCGCAGCCTCGTTTCACTCGACAGCTCCTACAGGGGAATTCGCACCCCTGGCTCAATGGGTGCGTGTCACTTTGCTCAGGTGCCGTGGCTGGTCCGGGTCCATGCCACGGGCCACGGCCAGGCCGGCGGCCATCACGTAGAAACTCTGGATCGCCAGAATTGGGTCGAGGGCCGGGTGTTCGGCACGGGTCAGGGTCAGGTCGCGTTCAAGCACGTCATCCGGTGCGGCCAGCAGGACACGGGCGCCGCGTTGGCGCATGTCGGCGGCCAGGCTCAGCAGACCGGCCTGTTCGGCACCCCGTGGGGCAAACACCAGCAGCGGGTAGTTGTCGCCGATCAAGGCCATCGGGCCGTGACGAACTTCAGCGCTGCTGAAGGCTTCGGCCTGGATCGCCGAGGTCTCCTTGAACTTGAGCGCCGCTTCCTGGGCGATGGCGAAACCGGCGCCACGGCCGATCACCATCAGCCGCTGACAATCGCGCAGGGCGTCGATGGCCGGGCTCCAGTCCTGTTGCGCGGCGTGGCGCAGGCCATCGGGCAAGGCAGAGCCGGCCTCGAGCAATTCGGCGTCTTCTTTCCAGTGGCCAATCAGCCGGGCGCTGGCGCTGAGGGTGGCGATAAAGCTCTTGGTCGCGGCGACGCTGCTTTCGGTGCCGGCACACAGTGGCAGGCTGAATTCACAGGCGGCCTCCAGTGGCGACTCTTCGGCGTTGACCAGCGAAATGCTCAGGGCACCGCGCTTGCGCAACAGGCGCAGGCTGTTGACCAGGTCCGGGCTTTGCCCCGATTGCGAAAAGGCGAATGCCACCTGGCCACTGACCTTCAATGGCGCCTGCTGCATGGTCACCACCGACATCGGCAGCGAAGCCACCGGGATGCCCAGCAGTTGCATGGTCAGGTAGGCGAAGTAACTGGCGGCATGGTCGGAGCTGCCGCGCGCCACGGTCATGGCCACTTGCGGCGGCTGACGACGCAGGCGCCCGGCGATCTCGATCATCTGCGGGTCGAGTTTTTGCAACTGGGCCTGCACGGCCTCGAACGAGGACAGCGCCTCTTCAAGCATTTTTGAAGTCAATGTCTTCTCCTTCGACCATCACGGCGGTCAGTTTCAGTGAGCGATCCAGCCGCACGCAGTCGGCCCAGGCCCCTGGTTGCAGGCGCCCGCGTTCGGTGATGCCGAGGTAGTCGGCGGGGAATTGCGACAGGCGCTGCGAGGCTTCGGCGATGGGCAGGCCGATCTTCACCAGGTTGCGCAGGGCCTGATCCATGGTCAGGGTGCTGCCGGCCAGGGTGCCGTCGGGCAGGCGCACGCCGCCCAGGCATTTGGTCACGGTGTGGCTGCCGAGCTTGTACTCACCGTCGGGCATGCCGGCGGCGGCGGTCGAATCGGTGACGCAATACAGGCACGGAATAGAGCGCAGGGCCACGCGGATGGCGCCGGGGTGCACGTGCAGCAAGTCCGGGATCAGTTCGGCGTATTTGGCGTGGGCCAAGGCTGCGCCGACGATCCCTGGCTCGCGGTGATGCAGAGGGCTCATGGCGTTGTAGAGGTGGGTGAAACTGCTGGCACCGGCCTCCAGTGCGGCCACGCCTTCCTCATAACTGCCCAGGGTGTGGCCGATCTGCATGCGGATGCCGCGGCTGCTGAGGTCGCGGATCAAGGCGTCGTGACCGGCGATTTCCGGGGCAATGGTGATCACGCGGATCGGCGCGAGCGCCAGGTACGCTTCGACTTCGGCCATCAGCGCGGTGTGGGCGAAGTTGGGTTGCGCGCCGAGTTTGCCGGGGTTGATGTAGGGGCCTTCGAGGTGCACGCCGAGCACCCGGGCGCAGCCTTGGGGCCGCTGCTCACAGAATTCGCCGACGGCCTGGAGCACGCTGGAGATTTCTTCGCTCGGTGCGGTCATGGTGGTGGCCAGCAGCGACGTGGTGCCGAAGCGCACGTGGGTACGGGTGATGGTTTCGAAGGCCGGCGCGCCTTCCATGATGTCTTTGCCGCCGCCGCCGTGAACGTGCAGGTCGATGAAACCCGGCAGCAGGTAGGGCAGGTCATTGTCCGCCGGATCGCAGGGCTGGCCTTCGATCGACACGACTTTGCCGTGTTCGTGCACCAGTCGGCCGCGAACCCAGCCGTGGGCGGTGAGGATGTTGTCTTCGGACATGATCGGGATCTCGGTGTTTGGCGACGCAGTTCTTTATCTTCGAAGCTCTTTATCTGCGGAGCTCTGCGACAAAGTCGTAGTAGTCGTTACGGCAATAGGTGTCGGTGACTTCGATGGGCGTGTTGTCTTCGAGGTAGCCGACCCGGGTCATCAGCAACATGGCGGTGCCGGGGGCGATGCCCACCAGTGCGGCGAACTCGTCCGAGGCATTGATCGCCTGGATGTGCTGCAGGGCGCGGACCACCGGCTTGCCGATGCCGTCGAGGAATTCGTAGAGGGAATCGCCCACCGCCTGGGGCTTGGGAATGATCGAGGCGGGCAGGGTGCTCATCTCGATGGCCATCACCGTGTCGTCGGCCTTGCGCAGGCGTTTGAGGCGCGCAACCTTGTCGTTGGGCGACAGGCCGAGGCGGATCAGCTCTTCGTGGGTCGGCAGGGTGATTTCCCGCTCCAGCCATTGCGAACCGGGCACGAAACCCTTGAGACGGAGCATTTCGCTGAAGCCGGAAAGACGCGACAACGGTTGTTCGAGGCGCGGCGTGATGAAGGTGCCGGAGCCCTGGTTGCGGCGGATCAGGCCTTGTTCGAACAACACTTCCAGCGCCTTGCGGGCGGTGACGCGGGAGATGCCCAGCGCCTCGCTCAAATTGCGTTCCGATGGCATCGCCTGCTCGGCTTTCCACTGGCCGGCGTGGATCGCCGCTTCCAGATTGCGTGCCAGTTGCAGGTACAACGGCGTGGGTTGGGTGTCGTCGGGGCGCAGGGCCTGGAGATCGTTCATGGCGGGTGTCCGGGGCGGATATTGGAATGTTTTTGCCCGTGAATGGACAAAAACTAATACCACTTGAATACCATGTCAACGCCGGAGCTTTGCTGTTTGTGTAGGAAGTGCTGCCTTGTCGACTGCTTGAAATGGAGGTTGGTTTGAAGTGGTATTAGTGGTGGGCTTTGAAGCGACAAAGATCGCAGCCTGCGGCAGCTCCTACAGAGCGAAATGGTATTCACCCTGTAGGAGCTGCCGAAGGCTGCGATCTTTTGAATTTATTTTTTGCGGGCGACCAATGGTCGTGGGGAATTACGGGCGGATTTCGATCATCGTGCCGTCCGGCACCAGGTTCCAGACTTCGCGCATGTCCATGTTGCGCATGGCGATGCAGCCGTCGGTCCAGTCCAGTGTGTGGAACAGGTCTTCGGGCGTGTCTTCGCTGTCCGGAGTGCCGTGGATCATGATCATGCCGCCGGGCTCGACGCCTTCACGACGGGCGCGGGCAGAGTCGCTGATGTTCGGGTAGGAAATGTGCATCGCCAGGTTGAAGCGGTCGCTGATCTTGCGCCAGTCGACCCAGTAGAAACCTTCCGGGGTGCGCTTGTCGCCTTCCATCAGCTTGGGCCCCTTGGGACGCTTGCCCAGGGAAATGCGATAGGTCTTGAGCGGCTTGCCGTCATTGATCAATTGCAATTGATGGGAAGACTTGAGAATCAGAATCTTCTCGATGACCTTGCCGTCCAGGGTTTCCACGGCAGAAGCCTGGGACACCGTGACGAACGACAAACAGAACAGGGCAAGCAACCAGCGCATTGAAACGATTCCCCAGGAGGTGTCGCGACTATTTATGTATAGAAGTTTTTGCAGGAGCTGCCGCAGGCTCGTGCCGCGTTCAGGCGGTCTTTAGGCGCCTTTGAGTGATGCCGCGATGACATCAGATAATGGCAGGCTGAGCAAGTGGCGGGATCGATTCAGACCGAACGGGATAGACCTCGGTCCGCCGGTCAGCGAAGAAGCATTCTAAGGTACGGCCCACCGTGCGGAAAGCCAGCTCATCCCATGGAATGTCCGCTTCGTCGAATAGTTGCACTTCCAGGCTCTCGGGGCCGGCAGAAAAGTCCAGGTCCGCAAGTGTGGCACGGAAGAACACATGCACCTGGCTGATGTGCGGCACGTCGATCAGGGTATAGATGCTCAGGTTGCGCACCCGGGCGCAGGCTTCCTCGGCGGTTTCGCGAATGGCGGCCTGTTCGATGGTCTCGCCGTTCTCCATGAAACCGGCGGGCAGGGTCCAGTAGCCGCGACGTGGCTCGATGGCCCGCCGGCACAACAACACCTTGGTGCCCCAGGTCGCCACGCAACCGGCGACGATGTTGGGGTTCTGGTAGTGAATGGCGTGACAGCTGTCGCAGACAAAACGCAGGCGCGAATCGCCTTCGGGAATGCGCTGGGTCACCGGGTTACCGCACTGGCTGCAAAATTTCATGCTGGGGTTCCTGAATGCTGCGCCTATCTTGGCGTGCGGCAGTGCCGGTCGGCAAGTTGTCGTTTCGCGACATGGGGCGGTTGCGGGGGTTGGGCGACCGCAGCGATTGGTGCATGATGCCGGGTAAGGCACAGATCGAGAACACTCATGCTGGATGAGCTACTGCATCGGGTTAGTCACCACACACCACGCATACTGGAGACCGACCGTCGTTTTCCCGAGGCCGCGGTGCTGGTACCCATCACCCGCAGTGACGAGCCCGAGCTGGTGTTGACCCTGCGTGCCAGCGGCCTGTCGACCCATGGCGGCGAAGTCGCTTTCCCCGGCGGGCGACGTGACCCCGAAGACCCCGACCTGATTTTCACCGCCCTGCGAGAAGCCGAAGAAGAGATCGGCCTGCCGCCCGGGCTGGTCGAGGTGATCGGCCCGCTCAGCCCGTTGATCAGCCTGCATGGCATCAAGGTCACGCCCTATGTCGGGGTGATCCCGGATTTTGTCGAATACCGGGCCAACGACGCCGAGATCGCCGCGGTGTTCAGCGTGCCCCTGGAGTTCTTCCGCAAAGACCCCCGCGAACATACCCATCGCATCGATTATCAGGGCCGCAGCTGGTACGTGCCGAGCTATCGCTTTGGCGAATACAAGATCTGGGGGCTGACGGCGATCATGATCGTCGAGTTGATCAACCTGCTGTATGACGCCAAAATCAGCCTGCATCAGCCTCCCAAAAGCTTTATCAATATCTGAAGCCATCGTTCGAATGGCCTGAATCCTGATTTTGCTGACAAAAAGCCTGCCTGAGCCTTGAGGAATACCACAATGAAATACCGCCTGGGCGACGCCCGCGTCGAAACCCATCCACAGAGCTGGGTCGCACCCAATGCCGTGCTGGTGGGCAAGGTCAAGCTGGAAGAGGGCGCCAACGTCTGGTTCAACGCCGTATTGCGCGGCGACAACGAGTTGATCCTGATCGGCAAGAACAGCAACGTCCAGGACGGCACCGTGATGCACACCGACATGGGCTACCCGCTGACCATCGGCACCGGCGTGACCATCGGCCACAACGCCATGCTCCACGGCTGTACCGTCGGCGACTACAGCCTGATCGGCATCAACGCGGTGATACTCAATGGCGCGAAGATCGGCAAGAACTGCATCATCGGCGCCAACTCGCTGATCGGCGAAGGCAAGGAGATTCCGGATGGATCGCTGGTCATGGGGTCGCCTGGCAAAGTGGTGCGCGAATTGACCGAGCCGCAGATCAAGATGCTGGAGGCCAGTGCTGCTCACTACGTGCACAACTCGCAGCGTTATGCCCGCGACCTGGCCGAGCAGGAAGAATGACTGCCACTGAACGCCCGGTTGCATCGCCCTGCGTGAACATTTGTGCGCTGGATGACGATGACATCTGCACCGGTTGCCAACGTACCGTGGAAGAAATCACCCGCTGGAGCCGCATGGACAACGACGAACGCCGCAAGGTGCTTGGGTTGTGTCATGAGCGGGCGAAGTCCAGTGGGTTGGTGTGGATGATCGGCAAAACGCCTGGTCAGTAATAGAAGATCAAAAGATCGCAGGCTCCGGCAGCTCCTACACCGATCCTTGTAGGAGCTGCCGGAGGCTGCGATCTTTTGACTTTGAGGTCAGCTGAAGTACCCTGTGCACAAAATTGACAGGTACTTGTACACGCCATGCTCTTCCTGATCGCCTACATCAGCAGCGTCGTGCTGATCAACTACGCCTTTTCCACCGCGCCGCACCTGGACATCATCTGGTCGGCCTGGGGTGGGCTGGTGTTTGTGTTGCGCGACATGGTGCAAGCCCGATTCGGGCATGGCGCCCTCGCGGCGATGCTGGTGGCGCTGGTGTTGTCCTATGTCACCTCCGATCCGTCCATCGCCCTGGCCAGCGCCACGGCGTTCGCGGTATCCGAGTGCATCGACTGGCTGGTGTTCAGCATCACCAAACGCCCGCTGCACGACCGTCTGTGGATAAGTTCGGCCCTGAGCATCCCCCTCGATACCTTTATCTTTTTCGGCATGATCGACGCCCTGACGCCGGGGGTGATCCTCACCGCCCTGGGTTCGAAGTTCGCCGGGGTCACCGCCGTGTGGCTGATCATGGCCTGGCGCCTGCGCAAACAGGCTGTCGTCAGCTGAAGTTCATGTAAAATGCCGCGCTTTCTCCCCATGGGAAGCGCGCATGGCGACGCGTCCCTCGATGATCCGCTCCTTGAGGACCTTCAGATGACCCGTATCGGAACCCCATTGTCGCCCACCGCGACCCGCGTATTGATGTGTGGCTGTGGCGAGTTGGGCAAGGAAGTGGTGATCGAGCTGCAACGCCTGGGCGTTGAAGTGATTGCCGTGGACCGCTACGCCAATGCGCCGGCCATGCAGGTGGCGCACCGCAGCCACGTGATCAACATGCTCGATGGTGCTGCCCTGCGCGCCGTGATCGAAGCCGAGAAACCGCATTTCATCGTCCCGGAAATCGAGGCCATCGCCACCGCGACCCTGGTGGAACTGGAAGCCGAAGGCTTCAACGTGATCCCGACCGCCCGTGCCGCGCAATTGACCATGAACCGCGAAGGCATCCGTCGCCTGGCCGCTGAAGAGCTGGACCTGCCAACCTCGCCGTACCACTTCGCCGACACCTTCGAGGACTACAGCAAAGCCGTTGAGGACCTCGGTTTCCCATGCGTGGTCAAGCCGGTCATGAGTTCCTCGGGCAAGGGCCAGAGCCTGCTGCGCAGCATCGATGACGTGCAGAAAGCCTGGGACTACGCCCAGGAAGGCGGCCGTGCCGGTAAAGGTCGGGTGATCATCGAAGGCTTCATCGATTTCGACTACGAAATCACCCTGCTGACCGTGCGCCACGTCGGCGGCACCACCTTCTGCGCCCCGGTCGGTCACCGTCAGGAGAAGGGCGACTATCAGGAATCCTGGCAGCCACAAGCCATGAGCCCGGTTGCCCTGGCTGAATCCGAGCGTGTTGCCAAAGCGGTGACCGAAGCCCTGGGTGGCCGTGGTCTGTTCGGCGTCGAGCTGTTCATCAAGGGCGATCAGGTGTGGTTCAGTGAAGTCTCGCCGCGCCCGCATGACACCGGCCTGGTGACCCTGATTTCCCAGGACCTGTCGCAGTTCGCCCTGCATGCCCGCGCGATTCTGGGCCTGCCGATCCCGTTGATCCGTCAGTTCGGGCCTTCGGCCTCGGCGGTGATCCTGGTGGAAGGGCAGTCGACCCAGACCGCTTTCGCCAACCTGGGTGCTGCCTTGAGCGAACCGGATACCGCGCTGCGTCTGTTCGGCAAGCCTGAAGTCAACGGCCAGCGCCGCATGGGCGTGGCCCTGGCCCGCGACGAATCGATCGAAGCCGCCCGCGCCAAGGCGACCCGTGCTTCGCAAGCGGTTGTCGTAGAGCTGTAAAAACTCTCTCGGGCAGGTCTGTAACCCACAGGTTCAGTGGTCCGGCCCGACTTTACGGGTCGACCTATAATTTGTGAATGCTCAAGTTCCTTTATTAAAGCTCCAGGCCTGTACCTCATGAATTCCCAAAGCATCATCGTCCCGAAAATCTCCACCCTGCCGGTGCACGAACCCCGGGCCCGGGCCGTCGTGCGCTGGCTGGTGCGCAAGAACATCATCGAGGAAGAACTGACCACCTGTGGCCGCACCGGCAATCGCATGGCCCACGCCATCGCCGACGGTGCCCGGGCAGTGGTCCTGCACCCCGAAGCCCTGCCGTTCGGCGAGCCGATCAATGGCCTGGAGATCATCACCAAGCGCTGCATCTACACGCCAGCCAAGGGCTTCCTTGAAGAGGCGGGCTGCGCCGAGTGCCGCAAGGAAGTCGGTGAAGCCCTGTTCGAAAGCCTGGAAGACTGGATGCCGGGGCGTACCGACAACTTCACCTGCCCCGAATGCGGGCATGAAGACGACATCAACGGCTTTCTGTTCCTGCAGGAATGCGGCTTCTCCAACCTCGGTTTCATCTTCAATAACTGGGCCGAAGCCGGGTTCAAGCAGAGCTTTATCGATGAATTCGCCGATTGGCTCGATCAGTCGGTCAGTTGGGTGAAAGTCGAACTCTAAACGCCGTATTCCCCTGTAAGAGCTGCCGCAGGCTGCGATCTTTTGATCTTGTTTTGTGAAAATCAAAGTCAAAAGATCGCAGCCTTCGGCAGCTCCTACGAAAAGCCCGAATCCCCGTATATCTGTAACATCGATAATAGACAGAGTTTTACATTGAACCCGAGGGGGTGTCTGACTATAATGGCGCGCTTCCATTTTCCCGCTCGGGAGCCCCCGCGATGCTGCGTATCAGCCAAGAAGCTCTGACATTCGACGACATTCTCCTAGTGCCCGGTTATTCCGAGGTGCTTCCTAACGAAGTCAGTCTCAAGACCCGCCTTACCCGTGGCATCGAGCTGAATATTCCACTGGTCTCCGCCGCCATGGACACCGTCACTGAAGCCCGTCTGGCAATCGCCATGGCTCAGGAAGGTGGTATCGGTATCATCCACAAGAACATGACCATCGAGCAGCAAGCTGCCGAAGTCCGCAAGGTCAAGCGTTACGAAGCCGGTGTGGTCAAGGACCCGATCACCATCGTCGCCGACGCCACCGTGCGCGAATTGTTCGAACTGACCCGCATGCACAACATCTCCGGCGTTCCGGTGCTGCACAATGGCGACCTGGTCGGCATTGTCACCTCCCGTGACGTGCGTTTCGAGAACCGTCTGGAAGCCACTGTCCGTGAAGTGATGACGCCTAAAGAGCGCCTGGTCACGGTCAAGGAAGGCGCCGACAAGAACGATGTGCGTGAATTGCTGCACAAGCACCGCATCGAACGCGTGCTGATCGTCGACGACAAATTTGCCCTCAAGGGCATGATGACCGTCAACGACATCGAAAAAGCCAAGGCTTACCCGCTGGCCAGCAAGGACGATCAAGGTCGTCTGCGTGTTGGTGCTGCAGTCGGCACCGGTAAAGACACCGGTGACCGCGTTGCCGCGCTGGTCGCCGCCGGCGTTGACGTGGTGGTGGTCGACACCGCTCACGGTCACTCCAAGGGCGTGATCGACCGCGTTCGCTGGGTCAAGCAGAACTTCCCTGAAGTGCAGGTGATCGGCGGCAACATCGCTACCGGCGCTGCCGCCAAGGCCCTGGCCGAAGCTGGCGCGGATGCCGTCAAGGTCGGTATCGGCCCTGGCTCGATCTGCACCACCCGCATCGTCGCCGGTGTCGGCGTGCCGCAAATCAGTGCCATCGCCAACGTCGCCGCTGCCCTTGAAGGCACTGGCGTTCCATTGATCGCCGACGGCGGCATCCGTTTCTCCGGTGACCTGTCCAAGGCCATCGTGGCCGGTGCTTCCTGCGTGATGATGGGCTCGATGTTCGCCGGTACCGAAGAAGCGCCGGGCGAGATCGAACTGTTCCAGGGTCGTTCGTACAAGGCTTATCGCGGCATGGGTTCGCTGGGCGCCATGTCCCAGGCCCAAGGCTCCTCCGACCGCTACTTCCAGGACTCTTCGGCAGGCGCCGAGAAGCTGGTTCCGGAAGGCATCGAAGGGCGTGTGCCATACAAGGGCACCCTGAGCGCGATCATCCACCAGTTGATGGGCGGCCTGCGTTCCTCGATGGGCTACACCGGTAGCGCCAACATCGAAGAGATGCGCACCAAGCCTGAGTTCGTGCGGATCACCGGCGCTGGCATGGCCGAGTCCCACGTCCACGACGTGCAGATCACCAAGGAAGCGCCAAACTACCGCGTAGGTTGAGCCTTCAAGCAACACGTTAAGCAACCGGGGCTGTTTTATTCAGCCCCGAGTTGTTTCTGAATCACGACTGTTTCCGAATTTTTTAGACGAGACTGAATCATGGCCCTCGACATTCACGCTCACCGCATCCTGATCCTCGACTTCGGTTCCCAGTACACCCAGCTGATCGCCCGCCGCGTGCGTGAAATCGGCGTGTACTGCGAACTGCACCCGTTCGACATGGACGAAGATGCGATCCGCGAATTCGCCCCTAAAGGCGTCATCCTCGCCGGCGGCCCGGAGTCGGTCCACGAAGCCAACAGCCCGCGCTGCCCGCAAGCGGTTTTCGATCTGGGCGTGCCGGTCTTCGGTATCTGCTACGGCATGCAGACCATGGCCGAGCAACTGGGCGGCAAGGTTGAAGGTTCCGAGCTGCGTGAGTTCGGCTATGCCCGCGTTGACGTGGTCGGCAAGAGCCGCCTGCTCGACGGCATCGAAGACCACATCGACGCCGATGGCCTGTTCGGCCTCGACGTATGGATGAGTCACGGTGACAAGGTCACCCGCATGCCGGAAGACTTCCACATCCTGGCCAGCACCCCGAGCTGCCCGATTGCCGGCATGTTCAGCGACGAGCGTCGTTACTACGGCGTGCAGTTCCACCCGGAAGTGACCCACACCAAGCAGGGCGGTCGCATCCTGTCGCGCTTCATCCTCGACATCTGCGAGTGTGAAGCACTGTGGACTCCGTCGAAAATCGCTGAAGACGCCATCGCCCAGGTTCGCGCCCAGGTCGGCACCGACAACGTCCTGCTCGGCCTGTCCGGCGGTGTGGACTCGTCCGTGGTTGCCGCGCTGCTGCACAAGGCCATCGGCGACCAGCTGACTTGCGTATTCGTCGACAACGGCCTGCTGCGCCTGCACGAAGGCGAGCAAGTGATGGCCATGTTCGCCGAGAACATGGGCGTCAAGGTGATCCGCGCCAACGCCGAAGAGCAGTTCCTGGGCAACCTGGCCGGCGAAGCCGACCCGGAGAAGAAGCGCAAGATCATCGGCCGTACCTTCATCGACGTGTTCGATGCCGAATCCTGCAAGCTCGACAACATCAAGTACCTGGCCCAGGGCACCATCTACCCGGACGTGATCGAGTCGGCTGGCGCGAAAAGCGGCAAGGCCCACGTGATCAAGTCGCACCACAACGTGGGCGGCCTGCCGGAAGAAATGAACCTCAAGCTGGTTGAACCATTGCGCGAGCTGTTCAAGGACGAAGTCCGTCGTCTGGGCCTGGAACTGGGCCTGCCGTACGACATGGTCTACCGTCACCCGTTCCCGGGCCCGGGCCTGGGCGTGCGTATCCTCGGTGAAGTGAAGA
Organism: Pseudomonas sp. IT-P4; assembly: GCF_949767755.1. Classification (NCBI taxonomy): domain Bacteria; kingdom Pseudomonadati; phylum Pseudomonadota; class Gammaproteobacteria; order Pseudomonadales; family Pseudomonadaceae; genus Pseudomonas; species Pseudomonas sp. IT-P4. Next base: position 208,190 of record NZ_CATKPX010000045.1, read on the forward strand.
AGGAATACGCCGACCTGCTGCGTCGTGCCGACCACATCTTCATCGAAGAACTGCGCAAGGCCGACTGGTACCACAAGGTCAGCCAGGCATTCGTGGTGTTCCAGCCGGTGAAATCGGTTGGCGTGGTGGGCGATGGCCGTCGTTACGCCTGGGTCGTGGCCCTGCGTGCCGTGGAAACCATCGACTTCATGACCGCGCGTTGGGCACACCTGCCTTACGAACTGCTGGAAACCGTCAGCGGCCGCATCATCAATGAAATCGAAGGCATCTCCCGCGTCACCTACGACGTGTCGAGCAAGCCGCCGGCGACCATTGAGTGGGAATGATCGTATGAGCCTGTGAAGCCAGGCTCAAATCGATTATGCCAAGAAGCCCCGGGTCGAGAGACCCGGGGCTTCTTGCGTTTCAGGGGATGCGTGTGGGTTTCAAGCCGTTGCGGCGCAGTGCATTCGAAAGGTCGGCCAGGCTGGCAAATCGCTTGCAATTGATGCTGCCCCACTGTGGGCGCTCGATGTACACGCCTGTGGCGTCGGCGTGGATGAGTGTGCGTACCAGTGAGCCGTCGCGGGCGCGGTGAACCAATTCGAGTTGGTTGCCGTACTTCTCGATGCTGAGCATGCCCGGTTGATTGAGTGCAGCCTCGAGTACCAGTTCCCTGGCAAGCTCGGGGGATTCCACTTTCAGGAGTAGGTCGTTCTTGACGATGTATACGGTGGTGTCCGTACCGCTGCTTCCGGATTCTCCCGGATCTGGCTCAATGCTCGTGGGCTGGGCGATTTCGGCACTTTTTACCCGCAGTCCGATGCCACCTTCCAGTTCGCTGATGCCCGCGACCCCTTCCCAAGTGTTGGAGTGGGTATTGCCAACCAGTGCAATCCAGCGATGGGGGCCTTTGGCAGCCTGGTCACTTTCAATGATGATCTTGCTGAAGAAATTCATCATTTTGTGCCTGTGGAAGGGGGTTACTTCATGCATGTTTTCGACGCGATAGCTGGCAGCGCAGTCGATCGCCTGCACGCGAATGTGGTTTTTGCGTGCAGCCTTGACCACTTTCAGAAAGGTAAAACGGCCAGTGGGGTCGGTGTGGTGACCCTTGTCCAGATTGTTGAGGTAGCTCTCCAGATCTTCCGAGAGGACGCCATCGCTATTGAAAATATCCAGATCCACCTGGTGAAAGTCGTTGAACAGATGCTCCATGTACAGCGTCTTGACCTGCTGCTTGGCGAGTGTCCCCATGTTCTCAATCAGGAACTGTTTGCTGCCAACGCTGGAGTGGCTTTCGCCGATCACCAGGGAGGGTGATTCTTTGTACAGTGCCTTGATGATGTCCTTGGTTCGGTTCACCGGGCCAAAGTTCGGAACAGTTGGCCTCGGGGGCAGTTCCGGGAGGTTTTGGTAGTAGGCCTGAGCGTCTCGATACAAGGTTTTTCTCAGGGCCTTGAACTGCACCAGGGGGCCGCCGGGATTAGAAATGTCTTCGAAATCGTCACTGAGTGCACGCAGAGAGTTAGCGTCAACGGTACTGACGTACGGCTGCAACTCAGTCCGCAGCGCCTGGGGCACGTCATAAGCCGTGGTGGGGCTGGCTACGTCGGGCAAAGGATCTGGCGTCCGCCCCCATGGCCAGCGTCCGAAAATTTTACCGCCGCCATACAGCCCGGGCCGGGTCAGGAGTTCCCATTCACCCTCGGCGTTCAAGCGAACCGGCAGGTTGCGGAAAAAAGAAAACGGGTTGGCGGGGTCGATGATCACCCAGGTCTTCATTTCGTTGACGTAGCGCACCAGGTAGTAGGAATTGTCGATTCGGATGTAATTTTCGCCTCTTGGTGTTTGGTAAACGTTGCGGTATTGGCCTTCGTCGGCCACGACCTCCATCCCATCGAGTACTTCATTGGTCTCGAACGGAGCCAGCGGGTTTTCACCTTCCAGCACATAGGCCCGGCCAGGGGCGGCGACAGTGATTTTCGGCGGGGCGCCAGTGGGGTGTTCGATTTCGTCGGCGAGGTTCTCCTGGGGGGTGAACTCATCGTTGGCTTCATCGACCTCCGCTATTTCGGCCGAGCCGCCGAGCGCCAGTGCATTGAAGAGGGTTTCGATGCTGCTGGAGATGGCGCCGAGCACACCGGCCTTGCGATCTTGGGCATTCTTCCCGTTGACGGCCTGGTCGATGTTCAGGCCGATGTTGGCCAGGCCGGCGCCGACGGCCGCCAGGGCCACCGGCCAGCCCGCCACGGCCATGGCCCCAAAGAGGCGGGTGACGGTGCTCAGGTAGCCGACCCACATTTTTTCCCGTAGGTCGCCATTGGAACGCAGGGACAGATCGGCATCGTCGAACATACGCTCCCTGACCGAGTCACGGATCCAGCTGAAGGTGTCAACGTTGATGTCAGGTGCGTCCTGATCGAACAGGCTGCTGTCGTATTTGCCCCAGGTCGAATACAACAGGTCGATGGTGTGATTCAGGCCGACGTTGTCGCCGTCCTGTTGTTGCGCCGACAGTGGAAAGTGCGCCATGAACCGGGCGCGATTGTCCGGGTGATTGTTCTGGCACAGCAGCCACCAGTGCAGGTCATGGGAGGTTTCGAACACATGGAAGGCATCTGTTTCGCCAGGTGTATACAGGATCTGCCGACCCTGACGGTCGATGATGCGCAGTATGTCGCAGGCACGGTAGTTGCCGATGTACAACGGCGCGACCCGCAACCCTTCGGCAGGCGGCTCATGGGCGTGGAGCAAATCGAGGGTGATGGGCCAGGAGAGATGGCCGGCCACGGCCTTGAGCACGGTCTTGAGGTTCTCGTTGCTCAGGCGTGAGCCGTCGTGTTCCTCCAGCGCCTTGGAAATGAAGTTGAGCTTGGCCAGGGTTCGGAAGTTGTCCGAATGCCGGCGCCAGAAGGCGCTCATCTTGTCCCAGTAGCGGTCGTGAAAATTGATGCGCCACAGGTCCTTGATGACCTTACTCGGATACATCTTCACTTCGTTGGTTTCGTTGTAGATCCGGGCGTTCGCTCCCTCGTTGTAGAAACCGCCGTCACTGTCCAGCAGGTCGGCGTTGTCCTGGTCATGGGCTTGAAAGCGCTGGATCACCAACTGCGGCAAAGTCAGCGACTCAATGGGCTTGGGGTAGTGTTCCCAGAACAGGAAGGCCTTGGTGCTGGTCACCGAGGTGTTGTCGAAACGGTGCCACCAGATCTGGTCCGGATCGATGTGCCGGATGCTGTACTTGTCGAGAATGCCCTGGGCTTCGATATGGGCCATGTCGTGCATGTCGGGGCACGCTTCCACGAACGGAGTCACCAGGTCTTTGAGGGCCTGCACGTCCTCGGGGTTGGGAAGTAGGAATTGTGAGTTTGTATCTGAAGAATTCATTTCTCTCTCCTTGAGAAATAGATGGGTTTGAAGTCGGCACTATGCCCGCGGACTACAGCCGGATCTGTAGGAATGACGGCGCACGGTGTCAGGTATTGATGGATCGGTGCTGTCAGAGGAGGTGCCGAACAGATTGCAGTCCCGCTGCGGCGTGCCGCCGCGCCCTCTTTGCTGTTTCTTTCACAACTGCGGGTGTATCGTATTCGCCTTTTGCGGGCCCCCGGGCCTGTCGCTGATACGTGAGGTAGTTGAGTTCATGTCGTTTACCCGTCGCCAAATCCTCGGTGGCCTGGCCGGTCTTGTTGTCGTTGGTGTCGGTGCCGGGGGCGCGTCGCGTTACTGGCTGGGCAAGATGGCTGACGCCGAGGCGGGCCACGACTACGAGCTGATCGCGGCGCCGCTGGATGTCGAACTGGTAGCGGGGCACAAGACCCAGGCCTGGGCCTTCGGTCCGTCGGCGCCGGGCACCGAATTGCGGGTGCGCCAGGGTGAATGGCTGCGGGTGCGCTTCATCAACCATCTGCCGGTCGCCACCACCATTCACTGGCACGGCATCCGTCTGCCGCTGGAAATGGACGGTGTGCCTTACGTGTCGCAATTGCCGGTGTTGCCGGGTGAGTACTTCGATTACAAATTCCGCGTGCCGGATGCCGGCAGCTACTGGTATCACCCGCATGTGAACAGCAGTGAGGAGCTCGGTCGTGGCCTGGTCGGCCCTTTGATCATCGAGGAACGCGAGCCGACCGGGTTCAAGTTTGAAAAAACCTTGAGCCTCAAGAGCTGGCATGTCAACGAGGTCGGTAATTTCGTCGAGTTCAGCATCCCCCGGGAAGCGGCCCGTGGCGGTACGGCGGGGCGCCTGGCGACCATCAATGGCGTGCCGCAAGCGGTGATCGACCTGCCGGCCGGGCAGATCACCCGTGTACGCCTGCTCAACCTCGACAACACCCTGACTTATCGCCTGAACATTCCCGGCGTCGAAGCGCAGATCTATGCGCTGGACGGCAACCCGATCGAGCCACGACCATTGGGCAAGGAATACTGGCTTGGTCCGGGCATGCGCATTTGCCTGGCGATCAAGGCCCCGCCGGCAGGTGAGGAGTTGTCGCTGCGCAACGGCCCGGTGCGCCTGGGCACGTTCCGTTCGGTGGCCAACACCGATGCGCCGACCGAATGGCCGCCGGCACTGCCGGCCAACCCGATTGCCGAGCCGGACCTGGCCAATGCCGAGAAACTCAACTTCAATTTCGAATGGGTTGGTTCGGTGTCGGTCAACGTCGACAACGGCAAGCCGCCGAGCCTGTGGCAGATCAACGGCAAGGCCTGGGACATCACCGACAAGACCTGCGCCGACCGCCCGATTGCCAGGCTCGAGAAGGGCAAGAGCTACATTTTCGAATTGAAGAACATGACTCAGTACCAGCACCCGATTCACCTGCACGGCATGAGTTTCAAGGTCATCGCCTCGAACCGGCACAAGGTCATTCCGTATTTCACCGACACCTACCTACTGGGCAAGAACGAGCGCGCGCAGGTAGCGCTGGTGGCGGATAACCCGGGTGTCTGGATGTTCCACTGCCATGTGATCGACCACATGGAAACCGGCCTGATGGCCGCCATCGAGGTGGCATGATGCGTCAGATTCGTCCCGCCGCCATCATCGACCGCAGCCGTGATCGCGAATTCATGCGTGAGGCCCTGGCACTGGCAGCCCAAGGCGCAGCCCTAGGCGAAGTGCCGGTGGGCGCGGTGCTGGTGCAAAATGGAGAGATCATCGGTCGCGGCTTCAACTGTCCGATCACTGGCAGCGATCCGAGCGCTCACGCCGAAATGGTCGCCATCCGCGCCGCCGCCCAGGCGGTTAGCAACTATCGCCTGCCGGGCAGCACGCTGTATGTGACGCTGGAGCCGTGCAGCATGTGCGCAGGCCTGATCGTGCATTCGCGGATTGCGCGGGTGGTGTACGGGGCGCTGGAGCCGAAAGCCGGGATTGTGCAGAGCCAGGGGCAGTTCTTTACCCAGGGATTTTTGAATCACCGGGTGTTGTATGAAGGCGGGGTGTTGGCGCAGGAGTGCGGGGCGGTGCTCAGCGAATTCTTCAAGGCCCGGCGCGCAAAACCTGCAGACTGAACACCGTATCCACATTTTGATCTCCGTTGATCGGGGGATTGGGGTTTACTTACGCGCCACAATCACCGCCCGCATCGGCGCCGGCAGCCCTTCAACGGTCTTGCTGTGATCCTCTGGATCGAGGAAATCACTGAGCGACTGATACTTCATCCACTCCGTCCCGCGCTGTTCCTCGACCGTGGTGGTGCTGACGTCCACGCACTTCACATCCGTGAACCCGGCACGGCGCAGCCACAGCTCCAGCGCCGGCACCGACGGCAGGAACCACACATTACGCATCTGCGCGTAGCGGTCTTCCGGTACCAGCACCTGATGCTTGTCGCCTTCGACCACCAGGGTTTCCAGCACCAGTTCCCCGCCCTTGACCAGGCAATCCTTCAGCGCCAGCAAATGCTCGATGGGCGAACGGCGGTGGTAGAACACCCCCATGGAAAACACTGTGTCGAAACCTTCGAGGTTCGGCGGCAGGTCTTCGAACGGGAAGGGCAGGTGCCAGGCATTCGGCTCGGACAGGTAGCGTTGTACCGCCTGGAATTGGCAGAAGAACAGCCAGTTCGGATCGACACCGATCACGCTGTTGGCGCCGGCGCCGAGCATGCGCCACATGTAATAGCCGTTGCCGCAGCCGACATCGAGGATGCGCTTGCCCTTCAGGTCCAGGTGCGGGGCGACCCGCGACCATTTCCAGTCCGAGCGCCATTCAGTGTCGACGTGCACGCCGAACAGGTCGAACGGCCCCTTGCGCCATGGCGACAGGCCCATCAGCGCGGTGCGCATCTGTGCGCGGGTTTCTTCGTCGCAATCGGTGTCCAGTTTCAAGCCATTGAGCAAGTCGACTTCGCTCGGCTGGATCTTCGGCAGGGCGTCCAGCGCGCTTTGCCAGCGCTCCAGGTCGCCGTGGCCCTTTTCCATTTTCTTGTCGAGTTGCGCTTGCAGGGTGTTGGCCCAATCGGCCAGCGGAGTACCGGCCAGACGGCGGGCGAGGGGAGACAGATCAATCATGGCAAGGCAATCAACGAGGCAAAGTTAAGACACTGGAACCACGGCACGACTTTCGAGAACCCGGCGGCCAGCAGGCGTTCGCGGTGTTCTTCGAAGCTGTCGGGCTTCATGACGTTTTCGATGGCGCTGCGCTTCTGGGCGATTTCCAGCTCGCTGTAGCCGTTGGCGCGTTTGAAGGCGATGTGCAGGTCGGTGAGCAACGCGTGCTCCTGCTCGTCTTCGAAGCGCAGTTTTTCCGAGAGGATCAGCGCACCGCCGGGCAACAGCGACTGACGGATGCGCGACAGCAACGCCGTGCGTTGGTCCGGGGCGATGAATTGCAGGGTGAAGTTCAGCGCGACCACCGAGGCCGGCTGGAACTCCAGCGCGAGGATATCGCCCTCGATCACTTCCACCGGCAGCAACTCCTGGAACATCGAATCCTGCCCGTTGAGGTACTCGCGGCAGCGTTCGACCATGGCCGCGGAGTTATCCACCGCAATGACGCGGCAACCGTCGGTGCGCACATGCCGGCGCAGGGCCTGGGTCACGGCCCCCAGGGACGAGCCCAGGTCGTACAACACGCTATTGGGCTGGGCGAACTGGGCAGCGAGCACGCCGAGGTTTTCGACAATGGTCGGATAACCCGGTACCGAGCGCTTGATCATGTCCGGGAACACCCGCACCACGTCTTCGTTGAAGGCGAAGTCAGGCACCTGGGCCAAAGGCTGGGCGAAAAGGCGATCGGGTTCTTTGCTCACGGCGGTTCCAGCGGTGTAGGTGGAAAAGGCCGGCATTTTAGCCAAGTTGGCGCGGGGATGCGCGGGTTGTCTGATAAACCGCCAAATCAAAAGATCGCAGCCTGCGGCAGCTCCTACCCTGGGAATGCGATCCCTGTAGGAGCTGCCGCAGGCTGCGATCTTTTTCTCATGCTGATTGCGTTTTTTTGCTGAAAGCCGAGGCAGTGATACCCCATTGCCCCAGCCAGTAACTGAGGATGATCACATAAGGCGCCGCATCAAACGGCACCACAAACCGGCTGATGCCAATCACGCTGTCGGAGAACACGAACGCCACTGCGCCCGCCGCCGCCAGCAGCGCCGAACGCTTGGGCACGTCGGTGCCGAGTCGGGCCAGGGCGCGCCAGAGCATGGCGCTGATCGCCGTGCCATAGACAATCACGGGCACCAGCAATGGGCCGAGGCCGTTGGAAATCAGAATCCCCAGCAGGACGGCGCCGACACCGAGGGCCAGCACCAGCGGCAGTACGGCCAGGCGTCGGCAATCGCTCAGATAAGCCTTGAGATAAGCCAGATGCGCGACCAGAAACGCGCCCAGCCCAAACACGAACAAATCCCCCGGCCATGCCAGCAACACATCGCCGACCAGGGAGAAAATCAGGCCCAGGCTGATCCAGCGCCGATACTCGCCGGGCGGTGCGTCGTGCAGCCAGCCGAGCAGGGCCAACACCGGCAGTGGCTTGACCAGCAGGCACAGCAATGACGCATGCACGCTCAAGCCATAAAGGAAGGTCACCGCGCCCATCAGCGCCAGAATCAGCCAGCCCACGGTCAGTTGACCGAGATCGCGCAGTCGAACGAATCCACCGGCAGCACTTCCGGCGCCCATGGTTGTTGCGAAGTTAAACGCAAACGCCCGCTGCCGGGCGCAAAAGCCTGAAAGCGCCAGGTCGAGACCCCGGCCGCGCCGACGATGCCGGCATCTTCCGGATTTCGATAAACCTCTGGCCCCAGGGGGTGCAGTACGCCACCGGCCGAATCCTGGATCGCCCAGCGATAGCCCGTGGTCGGATTGCTCGGCAGGGTCAGGATCAGGTTTTGCCCGTTGCTGAGCCGCACCGGACATTCGCTTTGTTTTTCCACGGTCACGTTGTGTGCAGGTTGCGTGGCGCATCCGGCCAGCAAGGCGAGGGCGAGGGGGGCAAGCAGGCGAATGGGGGACATGGATTCAGGGGCTCCGGCGTTCACGACGAACGGCGAGCATAACTTAAGATGAGACAAAGTGTGACAGTCACCCGCAATGAGGGGGCAGGGTTGATGCTACCGCGAGCGGGCCACACTCAGGGGAGGGAAGTCGCCTCGTGAGAGCGACCTGCTCGGGATAAAGAGATATTAACTGGTTAGTGCCAAGTGGTTAACTCGCAAGAGAAAAACAGAAATCGCTTCTTGATGTAAATTCGATACCTTGTCGATCTTTGAACTTCATGATCGCGTTGCCAGTGAACTGTTGTGTTTTACTGTTCACGACCAGGTTCATGACACCCTCCAACGCCCAGTGGGTGGTGTAGGAAGGGAAGTTTTCGGTATAAGCTATTTCAATTAAATGACCCTGAACATTCAGTGGGTAGGTGCCCGTCTCGATAAGCTTGGGCATGTAAATATCAAAGGCCCGGTCGAGTGGGGTGTTTTTTTCTCCAGTCTTGAATATGGCGATGATTTCCCTGTTTCCGACGCTGGCGAAAAACTCTTCGGAGATGAAGTCTTCACGGTTCTGAAGGGTTGCATTCAAGTGGTTGTTTGGACAGCAACGGCGAAAGTTGATTTCGTCATTGATGCGCTTGTCGACAAGAGTTCTTCGTAGTTTGATATCCATTGGTTCTCTTCTGTGTGCTTGAAACACAATTGATTTGAACCTTGAAAATATAGAGTTTAAGTGCCTTGGTGTACTATCTGTTCTGATAGGCTTTCAACCGGATTAAATATGTATGTCGAAGTTGTTGCTGCCTAAAAAATGGCCAGTTTACTAATCTGGCCATTTGAAAATTACACTGTTTAATCAGAACAGCACCTTCGCCACATCCGCAAAGCGCTTGGCGAAGTGCACGGTGATGCCTTCCTTCAGATACTCCGGCAGCTCCTCGAAATTGCCCTGGTTGGCCTCCGGCAGAATCAGTTCGAAAATCTTCTGCCGCCGCGCTGCAATCACTTTTTCCCGCACTCCGCCAATCGGCAGTACATGCCCGGTCAACGTCAATTCACCGGTCATGGCCACGCCTTTTTTCGGCGGCTGGTTGCGCGCCAGCGATAGCAGGGCGCTGGCCATGGTCACGCCAGCGCTCGGGCCGTCTTTCGGGGTGGCGCCTTCCGGCACGTGCAGGTGAACGAAGGCTTCGTCGAAGAACTTCGGATCGCCGCCAAAGGACTTCAGGTGCGAGCTGACGTAGCTGTAGGCGATTTCCGCCGACTCTTTCATCACGTCACCCAACTGCCCGGTGAGCTTGAAGCCACGGTTGAGGGTATGGATGCGCGTGGCTTCGATCGGCAAGGTGGCGCCGCCCATGCTGGTCCAGGCAAGGCCGGTGATCACGCCGACACCCGACAGCACCTGCTCGTTGCGGAACACCGGTTTGCCGAGGGACGTTTCGAGGTCTTTCGGGCCGAGCTTGATCACCGCCTTTGGGTCGTCGAGCAGTTTCATCACCGCTTTGCGCACCAGTTTGCCGAGGTTTTTTTCCAGCTGGCGCACGCCGGCTTCACGGGCATAACCGTCGACCAACGCCTTGAGCGCACTGTCGGTGATGCTCAGGCTGCCCTTGGACACACCAGCTTTCTCAAGCTGCTTGGGCCACAGGTGACGCTTGGCGATGGCGACTTTTTCTTCGGTGATGTAACCCGACAGGCGAATCACTTCCATCCGGTCCAGTAACGGGACAGGGATCGAGTCGAGAGTGTTGGCGGTGCAGACGAACAGCACCTTCGACAGGTCCATCCGCAGGTCCAGATAGTGGTCGAGGAACTCGACGTTCTGCTCCGGATCAAGGGTTTCCAGCAGTGCCGAGGCCGGGTCGCCCTGGTAGCTCTGGCCCATCTTGTCGATCTCGTCGAGCATGATCACCGGGTTCATCACTTCGACGTCTTTCAACGCCTGCACCAGTTTGCCCGGCTGTGCGCCGATGTAGGTGCGGCGATGACCCTTGATCTCGGCTTCGTCGCGCATGCCGCCAACGCTGAAGCGGTAGAACGGCCGGCCCAGGGATTCGGCGATGGATTTGCCGACGCTGGTTTTACCAACGCCCGGCGGGCCGACCAGCAGCACGATGGAGCCGCTGATTTCGCCTTTATAAGCGCCGACTGCGAGAAATTCGAGGATGCGGTCCTTGATGTCGTCCAGGCCTGCGTGGTGTTTGTCCAGCACCTTGCGCGCGTGCTTGAGGTCGAGTTTGTCCTCGCCGTACACGCCCCAGGGCACCGAGGTCGCCCAGTCGATGTAATTGCGGGTCACCGCATACTCCGGCGAGCCGGTTTCGAGGATCGACAGCTTGTTCATTTCCTCTTCGAGGCGTTTCTGTACCTGCGTCGGCAGGACTTTGCCCACCAGCCGCTGCTCGAACTGTTCGAGGTCGGCGCTGCGGTCGTCCTTGGTCAGCCCCAGCTCCTGCTGGATGACCTTGAGTTGTTCCTTGAGGAAGAACTCGCGCTGATGCTCGCCGATCTTGCGGTTAACTTCGGCGGAAATCTCTTTTTGCAGGCGTGCGACCTCGACTTCCTTGCGCAGCATCGGCAGGACTTTTTCCATGCGCTTGAGCATTGGCACGCAGTCGAGCACTTCCTGCAGCTCGCTGCCGGTGGCCGATGTCAGCGCGGCGGCGAAGTCGGTCAGCGGCGACGGATCGTTGGGGCTGAAGCGGTTGAGGTAGTTCTTCAGCTCTTCGCTGTACAGCGGGTTGAGCGGCAGCAGTTCCTTGATCGCATTGATCAGCGCCATGCCGTAGGCCTTGACCTCGTCGGTCGGCTCGGTGGGCTGGTGCGGGTATTCGACTTCCACCAGGTACGGCGGGCGGTGATGCTTGAGCCAGGTCTTGAGGCGGACGCGGGTCAGGCCCTGGGCGACGAATTGCAGCTTGCCGTTTTCGCGGCTGGCGTGGTGCACCTTGACCAGGGTGCCGTAGAGCGGCAGGGCCGAGGTGTCGAAGTGGCGCGGGTCTTCCTGGGGCGTGTCCATGTAGAACAGGGCCAGGGAGTGGTGTTCGGACTTGGCCACCAGGTCCAGGGTCTCGGCCCACGGTTCTTCGTTGACGATGACCGGCAGCACCTGGGCCGGGAAGAACGGGCGGTTGTGAATCGGGATGATGTAGACCTTGTCCGGCAGGTTCTGGCCAGGCAGGGCCAGGCCTTTGCCAGGTTTGTGCTGCGTGGCGTTTTCCGGATCGGCGTATTCGCTCGGGTCTTCGGGGAATTCCTGCTGGTCGCTCATGGGGGTACCTGCGCAATGGGTATGGGTCTTAGATGGGGCAGGTTGGCGGTGGTTTCAACGGTCATTTTCTGCAATGCCGTGTTTCGAAGGCGTGTTCAGCGCAGAGACAGGTTAGCTGAACCATGGTCGTGCACGGTCAAAATGTGGGAGCGATGTGGCACAAAAAAGGCGACGTCCTCACGGGCGTCGCCTCTGGTTTTACTGCCGCGAAAACTTACTCGGACAGTTTGTACGCAATCACATAGTCACCCATCTTGGTGCCCAGTGAGCCGTGGCCACCGACGACCAGCAGCACGTACTGCTTGCCGTCCTTGCCGGTGTAGGTCATCGGCGTAGCCTGACCGCCAGCCGGCAGGCGCGCTTTCCACAGCTCGCTGCCGGTGTTGACGTCATAGGCGCGCAGGTATTGATCCAGCGTGCCGCTCAGGAAGCCGACGCCGCCGGCGGTGACCATCGAGCCGCCCATGCTTGGCACGCCGAGTGGCAGGCCGATAGGCAATGGCGAGCTGTCGCGGCTGGTGCCGTTCTTGCGTTTCCACACGACTTTGCCCGTGGTCAGGTCGATGCCGGCCACGTAGCCCCAGGCCGGAGCCTGGCACGGTACGCCGAACGGCGACATGAACGGGTGCATGATCACCGCGTAAGGGGCGCCCGTGTTCGGTTGCACGCCTGCGGTTTCGCTTTCGCGCTTGCTGTCGGCCGCGACTTCGGCGCGAGGCACCATCTTCGAGACGAAGGCCATGTAGTTCGGGCTGGTGAACAGCATCTGGCGAACCGGGTCGACCGAAACGCCGCCCCAGTTGAAGACGCCGACGTTCCCCGGATAGATCAGGCTGCCCTGTTCCGACGGCGGGGTGTACTGGCCTTCGTAGCGCAGTTCCTTGAACTGGATGCGGCACAGCATCTGGTCGAACGGGCTGGCGCCCCACATGGCTCTTTCGGTCAGTTCCGGGGCCAGCAGGTTCAGGTCCGAACGGGCCTGGGTCGGCGCGGTGTGGTCACCTTTCACGGCGCCTTGCGGAGCCGGGATTTCCTTGATCGGGATGATCGGCGTGCCGTCACGACGGTCGAGGACGTACAGGCTGCCTTGCTTGGTCGGTTGGATCACTGCCGGCTTGATGCCGTCGGCGGTTTTCATGTCCAGCAAGGTTGGCTGGCTGCCGACGTCCATGTCCCACAGGTCATGGTGAGTGAACTGGTAGTTCCAGCGCACCTTGCCGGTGGCCAGGTCCAGTGCGACCAGGCCGGCACTGAACTTCTCGGCGCCCGGGGTGCGGTCCGCGCCCCACTGGTCAGGGGTCTGGTTGCCCAGTGGCAGGTAGACCATGCCGAGTTTTTCGTCGACGCTGGCCAACGACCACATGTTGGCCGAGTTGCGGCTGTAGTGTTCGCCCTCTGGCAGCGGTTCGGTCGCGTCGGGATTGTTGCTGTCCCAGTTCCACACCAGATGACCGTCGTGTACGTCAAAGGCACGGATCACGCCGGATGGCTCGTTGGTCGACTCGTTGTCGGTGACGTGGCCGCCCATGATCACCAGGTCACGGGTGATCGCTGCCGGCGAGGTGGAGTAGTAGCCACCGGGGGTGAACGGTCCGATGCCTTGAGTCAGGTCAACCACACCGTTTTTACCGAAACCTTCGCAGACCTTGCCGGTGTCGGCATTGAGTGCGATCAGGCGTGCATCGGCGGTTGGCAGGTACAGACGACGCGGGCAGGCCTGGGCGACGGCTTTGCCGGCCTCGGAAATCACTGCCGAAGCAGCGTTTTCAGACTTGGCGTAGGCTGCTTCGTCGTAGTACGACACGCCACGGCAGGTCATGTGGGCGAAGCCCTTGAAGCCCACCGGGCTCTTGATCTGCGGGTCGAAACGCCACAGTTCCTTGCCGGTGTCCGGGTCCAGCGCCAGCACCTTGCTATGGGCCGTGCAGGCGTAGAGCATGCCGTTGGCCTTGAGCGGGGTGTTTTCGTTGGTCAGTTCCACCGGGTCATCGGCGGTCGGCAGATCGCCGGTCTGGATACGCCAGGCTTCTTGCAGCTTGCCGACGTTGGCCGGGGTGATCTGCTTGAGCGGCGAGTAGCGGTCACCGAATTCGCTGCGGCCATAGGCCTGCCAGTCGCCTTCGGGCATCTGCGGCGCGGTGCTGGTCATGTCCGCGGTATCGCGGCCCAGTTCGCCCAAGGTCTCGCCCGGATGGGTGAACTGGCTGGCCACGGCGGTGGCGCCTGCCAGGACCACGGCCACGCCCAAGGCGCCGGTGCCCATGGGGGCAGGGCCGTTGATCAGCAATGGACGACGGAACCACGGCAGCAGCATCACCACACCGAGGGCGAACCACAGCGCCAGGCGCGGCACCAGTTGCCACCAGTCCAGGCCCACTTCCCACAGCGCCCAAACGGTACTGGCGAACAGCACCAGTGCGTACAGGCCCAGCGCCGCACGACGGGCGGCGATCAGCAAGACGCCGCTCAGCGCGATGCCGATACCGGCCAGCAGGTAATACAGCGAGCCGCCGAGCATGCTCAGCTTGATTCCCCCGGCCAGCATGGCCAGGCCCATCAGTAGAAGCAGGATGCCGAGCAGGGTCGGCAACAGACGGCTTCGACCCAAGGCACTATCAGTGCTCATAGTGTGATTCTCCGTGATGTTTCATAGAGTCCCGCGCAAGTTCACTGTAGATGACGATCCGGCGCGGGCGTGGTTCAGATAAAAGCTGTTGGGTTCACGCAATCCCACAGGGTTTTGTGGTGTTTTTTAGAACGAGGACTGGACCTTGATCCCGCCGATCAGCGCGTCATCGACCTCGTTCACGCCACCGGGATGGCGGATGTATTGCAGGTTCGGGCGCACGGTCAGCCAGTGGGTCACGTGCACGCCGTAATAGAGTTCGGCGCTGTATTCGGTGTCCTGGGGCGGCAGGTAGGACGGATTGTCGTAGTCGAAGACGACATTGGCCTGGTTGGTCGCCTCGGCGTTCTTGCGATAGGCCGGGTTGACGTGGACGCGGGCCATGGCAAAGCCGATGTCGTCCCGGGTGCGCGCGTCGAACGGGCCTTTGTAGACGAGGCCGGCCTGGACGTAGTTGTCGATGGCGTTGGTCTTCTTGTCGTGCATCGTGCCGTTGGCGAACAGGCTCAGGCCACGGGAGTGGTCGCTGGCGATACTGGTGACTTGCTGCTGAAGACCCAGCCACACGCCGTGTTTGCTCGACGCGCTGCGGTAGGCTTCGCCGCTCAGGGCGGCAGGCTGGCCATTGCTGTCCTTGTAGACGTCGGTGGCGCTGGCGCTGCTGTAGTAGTAACCGGCGCGGTATTCACCCGGCAGGCCGTTGAGTTTCGGCGTCCACACCAGCTCCACCGGCACGACCGCGCCCTGGGTGCCGCTGCCGCTGAGCTTGAAGCCGTTGTCGCGGTCAAGGTTCGACGGGTTCTGTTCGTACGCGCCAACCTGTGCATAAAGCTCAGGCGTCAGGTGATATTTGACCCGCATCGCCCACTGGCTGACCGGCCAGTTGTACCAGATGTCGCCCGCCCAGTTGCCGACCTGGGAACCGCAGAACGCCAGGTTCTGGAAGTCGCAGGGGAAGCTGTTGAAGTCTTCGCCTTCGCCGAATCGGCCGACCTTGATGTCGAGTTTTTCATCGAGGAATTTCTGCTGGTACCACATCTGCGTCAGGCGCCAGGTCTGGCCGCGGCCCCAGACTTCCTGGGCCGAGGTGAAGCCGCCGACACGCGGGTCGTTGATGCGGTCGTTGCTGATGTTGTTGCCGCTGCGTTCGGTGATGGTCAACTGGAACTCGGCGTCGTCCCAGCCGAGGATCTTCTGCAAGTCCAGGTGAGTGCCCAGGCCGAACTGGTCGCTGTAGCGCGCCGTGCGGTCGTGGTCGTAGCCGCCGTGAAGATTGCTGCCCATTTCACCGGTGTAATCGACTTTGAAGTCGTAGCCTTTTTCCGCGAGTTCTGTGCGAGTGCCATTCCAGTCACCGAGCATCCACGGTGAATCGCTATCGAAGGCCGGTGCCGCCTGAACGCAGGAGGCAAGGCCCAGCGCGGTGAGGCCACCGATCAGGGGCAGGATGTTTCGCTGGGCAGCAGTTGCAAAGACAGCGCTGTCTCGCAAAGATTTAAAGTCAGGCATAGAGACGGAGTTCTTGATCTTTTTCTGGGGGATAAACGGAAAGCAGCAGGCGTGAAGCGAAAGCAGAAGCGTTTCAGCAGGCAGCGGGGTGCAAGGATAATGTTCTGTTACAAATAGAGAAAGTGCTTTTGCTGACATGCATCGTTTCGGATTTGGTAACAGTGACAAAAGATCGCAGCCTGCGGTAGCTCCTACAGGATACGGATTCCAATATAGGAGCTGCCGCAGGCTGCGATCTTTTCCGTTTCACCTACATTTAACGTAAGGTGCGCGGCTTCCAATTCCCACTCTGCTCGAAGGCCCGGCATGACCGAACACAATACCGATCCGTTGCATGGCGTGACGCTGGAACAGATCCTCAACGCGCTGGTTGAACACTACGAGTGGTCGGGGCTGGCCGAGCGCATCGATATCCGCTGCTTCAAGAGCGAACCGAGCATCAAGTCGAGCCTGACGTTCCTGCGCAAGACCCCGTGGGCGCGGGAGAAGGTCGAACGCCTGTATGTGAAGTTGATGCGCACCAAACGACCGCTTTGAACATGGCCGACCCGTCTGCGTTACGCCGTCGTTTTGTGGCCGTGGCTGCCATGCTCGGCTGGGCGGGATTGAGCATCCAGATGTACCTGATTTTCCATTCGCGCTGGACGCTGGGCGCCAGCCTGATCGGCGGGCTGGTAAGTTTTTTCAGCTATTTCACCGTGCTGAGCAACACCCTGGTGGCGACCGTGCTGACCTGTGAATGGACATCCCGCGAGTCAGCCGCGCGGCGCTGGTTCCTGCAGCCTTGGGTCAGCAGTGGCATTGCCGTGAGCATCGCGGTGGTGAGCCTCGCCTACAACCTGCTGCTGCGCCACTTGTGGCATCCCGAGGGCTGGCAATGGCTGGCCGATGAGCTGTTGCACGACATCATGCCGTTGCTGTTCCTGGGCTATTGGTGGCGTTGTGTGCCCAAGGGCACATTGCGCGTGTGGCATATCGCGCTGTGGGTGATTTATCCGCTGCTGTATTTCGCCTATTCACTGTTGCGCGGGCATCTGCTGGCGGTTTACCCGTATCCCTTCGTGGATGTGGACAAACTGGGTTATCCACAGGTGTTCATCAATGCCGGCGGGTTGTTGGTGGGTTTTGTGGTGATTGCGTTGCTGGCGATCGGGCTGGATCGGTGGCGGGCTCGGAAGTGAGCAACCATGGAAAGTTTGAGCACCTTTGTGGCGAGGGAGCTTGCTCCCGCTCGGCTGCGAAGCAGTCGTAAAATCTGTTCATTGGGTTTTTCAGATAAAACCAAGTAGCAGGTTTTGGCACTGCTGCGCAGTGCAACGGGAGCAAGCTCCCTCGCCACAGAACATCCGGCCCACCTATGGATGATCTTTATTCTTCGCCGCAGTCAGCCAATTTCCAGTAACCCACCGCCTTGACGAACTGCTCGTCCAGCCCGTGCTCATCGAGCAACACCCGGCGAATCTGCCGCGACACCTTGCTCTCGGTCGCCACCCACGCGTACAGGCTGCCGGCAGGCACCTGGATCTGGCGCACGGTGCTCAATAAATGATCTTTGCCGCCTTCGCGCAGCACCCAGATCACATTGACCTCGGCCGCACTGTGCAGCACCTGCTGCTCCTTGCCGTTTTCCACTTCCACGATCACCAGCGCACGGCGGTTGGCCGCCAGGCCTTCCAGGCGCCGGGCGATAGCGGGCAGGGCGGTTTCGTCGCCGATCAGCAGGTAGCTGTCGAAGATGTCCGGGACGATCATCGAACCCCGGGGCCCGCCGATGTGCAGGAACTGCCCGGGTTGGGCCTGTGCCGCCCAGGTCGAGGCCGGGCCGTCGCCGTGCAGCACGAAGTCGATGTCCAGTTCCAGGGTGTTCAGGTCATAGCGGCGCGGGGTGTAGTCGCGCATCTCGGGCAGCGGACCGTTGTCCTTGCCGGCGCCCAGCACCAGGTTTTCCAGGGTCGCGGCCTGCTCGGCGTTCTGCGGGAACAACAGTTTGACGTGATCGTCCGTGCCCAGGCTGACGAACCCTGCCAATTCAGGGCCACCCAGGGTAATCCGGCGCATGCGCGGGGTCAGGTCGACCACGCGCAACACTTCCAGGCGACGGCGTTTGATTTCGTGCATGACACGGTGAATGGTTGAGGCGATCACTTCAGTCATTCGGCGTTCTCCTGAACGGGTTGAACGGCGGGGCCGTCGACGATGGCTTTGGCGGTGTCGTTGAGCAGGTCGCGTACCCGCAGGATTTCGTCCGGGCTCCAGCGTCCATGGTGCATTTGCAGGGCGTGGCGCAGGTTATGCACAGCTTCGTGGATCTCTGCCGGACGATCATGGCCGCGCAGTGAACGCTTGCTGACGTCGATGCGCATGCGCACGCCATCCAGTGCTACAGCTTGCTCTTGCAGGAACAGACGTCCGGCATCGGTGATGGTGTAGCGTTTTTTTCCGCCTTCGGCGTCGCCCAGGATCAGTTCGCTTTCTTCCAGGAACGTCAGGGTCGGGTAGATCACGCCGGGGCTGGGACAGTAGGCGCCGTCGAACATGCCTTCGATCTGGCGGATCAAGTCGTAGCCGTGGCACGGCTGTTCGGCGATCAATGCCGGCAGCAACAACTTCAGATCACCGGGGGCAAATACCCGGGGGCCGCGACCACCGCGTTCGCGGGCGGGACGTTTCTCGAAGCCGTCGCGGCCATCGCCGTGCTCACGGTGGGGGGAATGATGGTCTCTCATTTTCTGCTTTCTCTCGTCGTGTTTAGATACAACTTAAGATATATCTTAACGATCTGGCAACGGCTCCCGACCAACGGCATTCCCCCGCGTCGACCCTGGCTTGAAGGTCAAATCGAAAAAATAGTGCTTATTAGTACAGGTCAAACCTCCAGAATTAGTGTTAACTCTCTAATGTATTAGTTTGCTCCATTGTTTACTTGGGTTGTGGTATTGGTCTTACAGAAGTTGCTTTGCTAATATCTCGAGTTTCATGGCGGGCAGGGCGCCATTTGTAGTCTGTCTCTTACAGTCAAACATTGGGTTTGTAGTTGTTTTGGCTTTTTTCTTTCTGCGGTGATGGCACTCCGGCTACGCACTTGCAGGAACTTTCTTGCTTACTTTAAAGATAAATTGATTGATCATCTTTCGGCGTTGAAAGTTCAGCTGGGCAAATGGCTGCTCGTGACGGTTTTTGCTCGGCATGAACTTTCAATACGTCATCCTTTTAAAAACACAGGTACTGAAAGATGTTCAAGAAAATCGCGTTCGCTGCTCCCCTGGCTGTTCTGGCTCTGAGTTCTTCGATGGCGTTTGCCGCTACCGAAGCCCGACACAGCATCAGTCTGGTTGCTACTGTCAATGCTGACGACTTCTATGCGGTGCCGGTTGACTCTGATCTGGTAAACAAGGATCAGGACATGAGCTACAACCCCTCTACCGACTCCATGAGATCCGTCGATGGGCACTTTGATGTGCTTCATACCGCCGGCAAGGTCAACGCACGACTTGAAGGCGTCCCGAAGCTGATTGCCGGTAACAAAAGCATCGACTTGAAAGTCGAACTCAATGGCAAGACGCTGACAACTACTTCACAGGAAGTGGTTGGAGATGAAGAATCCAATACCCGCTATCGTGCACCATTCAAAATCAGTGCAGTCACCACTAAAAAACCAGATGCAGGCGATTACACTGGCGTCGTGATGTTGGTTGTCGAGCCCTCGGTCTAAGTAATATCGGCGACGGCAAACCGTTTACTTATATCAAGTGACGTTCTCGGTCGGCAAACTTTCCGGTTTGTCGGCCGTGCTTGAACTCCTTTGCAATTAGAGAGCCCGTTCATGTTCCCGATGACGCCCATCGCGGCAGCGCTTGCGCTGCTGTTATGTAGCAGTGCATTTGCGGCGCCCACTTCCGTTGATAACACGCCGCGAAGTTTGCTGGCACAGGCCAAGGGCTTGCCGGCCGAGTTCGAGGAGCATTTCTTCGATGTTCCCTTGGCGGTTCGGGTTGAACTCGATCAACTACCGCTGGGTGAGGCAATGATTGTGTTGTCCCGTGATGACCAGGTGACGCTGCTGGATTTCACCGACACCAGCGAAAGCCGTTTCAGCGCGAGTGAGCGTGATACCTGGGCCGATGTTCTCAAACCCGGTGTGACACTGGGCACCTGCACGGGCCAATGCCCGGAGCAGATGCTGGCGGTTCACTACAACCTTGAAAATTCATTGCTGTCGATCGTCACTGAAAATGCCGAGCGCGACAGCGAAGCCAAGCGTTACTACGATCAGCCCGAAGGCGGCAGCAGCGGCCTGATGGTACGTAACCAGCTCAATCTCAATGGCGGCCAGGATCAGGACCTGGGCGGTCGTTTCGGCCTGGAGGCCAGCGGCAGCCTGGGCAACTGGAGCCAGACCTTCAACATGCAACTGTCCCGTCTTGGCGGTCCGGACAACAAGACCTACCACGCAGTGCACCAGCTTTATAGCCAGCGCGAACTGGAGGGCCGTTTTTTCCGCCTGGGCTACTTCACCCCCAACTCCGAAGGCCTGACGCGCGAGCCCCGTTCGTTCGGCGCCAGCCCCGATACGGCGGTGGGCGTGATGTTCGGCAGTTCCGACAGCCTGGCGATCGATAGCCCGAAACCCAGCGTCTATCCGGTCTATGTCACGGCCAACCGACAGGGCTCCGTGGAAATTTACCGCGACGGCTTACTGATCAATACCCAATCGGTCCCGGCGGGTTTGCAAACCCTCGACACCCGTCCGTTGCCCGGTGGCATTTACGAGGTGGAAGTGCGGTTGATCGAAGACGGTCAAATCACCTCGACCACCCAGGAGCTGATCTATAAGCCGAACAATTGGCGCAATCACGATGAACGCTGGCGCTACAACCTGTTTGCCGGTCAGGAAAGCAAATTGCTGAGTAACTGGGATGATCAGGACAGCGGCGATGCGACCGTGGGCGCCTCATTCAATTACTTGCTGCACCCGAGGGTGATACTCGGACTGTCGGCACGCCAGATCAGTGACAAGCTGCAGTACGGCAGCTCCATCGATTGGAGCCTGGCCAACAGCGTCAGCCTCTACGCCAACCTGTACCAGACCGAAGACCATGGTACCGGCGCCGACCTTCAAGGCTTGTATAACTATGGCGCCGGCAGTCTGGTGATCAGCCACAACCGCAGTTGGCTCGACACTACCAACACCTACGAAACATTACCCGACGGCACCCGCGTGCGTCAGCGCAATGTGTTCACCGGCCAGACCAGCAACTCTTCACTGGCGCTGAACCACCGGATCAGCCGCAAAAGCTCGCTCAACGCACGGGTGTCCCATAGCGAGGGCAACGTCGAAGGTGTCGGCGTGGACCTGGGCTGGACGCAACGGACCGTTCTGTTCAGCAGCGATGCCAACTGGCGGCTCTCGCTGTTCGATCGTCCGGGCAGCTACAGCAGTGGTGATGCGCGTAATCGTGGGGTCGATCTGACCATCAACATGGCGCTCGGTGGCCCGGGGCAACAGGTTTCCGGCAGCATCGGCAGCCGCACCGCCCGTGATGGCGGCCGTGATAACAACGCCTCCCTGGGGTGGCGAAAGGACCTGCAAGACCACGTGTTGCAGAGCGTATCGGTGACCGCGCTCACCGATACCTACGGTGTCGGATTGTCGAGCCTGGCGAACTTTCGCACCGATGCCATCAACGGTGACGGGTTTATCCAGCGTTCGTCCTTCAACAACAATTTCACCGGTGGTTTGAACCTCGACAGCACGCTTGTCGTTGGAGCGCAGCGCATGGCACTGACCAGTCAGCATCAAGGCCGCGGCGCCGGGATGATTGTCGATGTCGAGTCCGACATCGACGGCATCGCTCTGCGTGCCGACGACCTCAGCGGCGGCAGCGCTGCCTTGCGTCCCGGACGCAATTTCATACCGCTCACCGCTTACAAAAACAGCTCGGTGAGCTTCGACTTCGAAGGCAACGACGTCCCGGCGGCGAGCATTGAACCGGCACGCACGCGCTATCACCTGAACAAGGGAGGCGTGGAGTACCGCAAGATCCGGGTCATGAAAACCCTGACCGTGCTCGGCCGCTTGCTCGACCCGCAAGGACAGCCGCTCAAAGGCCATCACGTCATCAACCACGCCAGTCGTGGAGTCAGCGAAGTCGACGGCTTCTTCTCCATGGAAATGAATGCCGGCTCGCCCACCCTGGAAGTGCGTTACGCGGACCAGTTGCTGTGCCAGTTCCGCCTTGATGTCGACAAGCATCGCAGTGAAAACAACGTGCTGATGATCGGTGATCTGCGGTGTTCGCCGGACACGTTGGCGGATGCCACTTCCAACCGGCGCACGGCAGGTTGAGCGGCCCCGATTCCGATGTTCAAGAGAGTGTGATCATGAAACCAACGTCTACATGTTCCCGCCTGCTGCGGCGCAGTCGCTGGCTGGGGATGCTGGCCGTCGTCGCGGCGCCTTCGGCCCAGGCGGTGAATCAGGAGATCCGGGCGCTGTTCACCCCGGACTCTGCCAACCCGCAACGAAATTTATTCGTTAATAAAACGCCGGTCAGTGGCTATTGTGCCGACTATCCCAGTGAATGCCGGGACAATGAGACCTTCAGCATTCGCCTGCCCATGCATTTCGAGTCGGCGAGACCCATGCAACCCAATGCGTCGCCGCGCAACAGTGCGATGTTCAGCATTCCGGCCCTGTGGCGTCCGTTAACGGTGACGAACAGGGAAACTGGCGAAACGGAAACCGTCGAGGTGCGTATTGCCGGTTTTGGTTCCCGATACATACTCAGTGATACCGCGGTCAATCTGACAGGTGCCGCGACAGCCATTGAAGGGCATCGGGCCTTATGGGGCGGTCCGGGGGGAGGCTGGGTGAACGCGGCACCTCCCTGCACCTACAGTGGTGTGGGAATGTATTCGGACAACTACTACCGGTTCTTCTGGAAGACTCCGGTACAAGGGACTTGCGTCAAGACGGCGAGTTTTCCGATACCGGCCATGACTTATGACTACCTGGACTTCTCCTATGAACTTAAAACCCCCAATCCGCTGACGATGTCGTCCGGACTTTATACGGGGGACTTGAGTTATCGCATTGGTCCCGGTGGTGACTTCGACATGGGCGATGTGATGTTGCCGACCGACCGCGATTTGACTCTGAATTTTGTGCTGGATGTACAGCACACCCTCAAGGTCGACATCCCCCCCGGCGGCGAGAAAGTCCAACTGGTCCCGGCGGGCGGTTGGCAAAGCTGGTTGCAGGCGGGGCGCAGGCCTGTGCGTTTGTTTCGGGACCAGACGTTCAATATCTCCGCGTCCTCGCGGTTCAAGATGCTGCTGGAGTGCGAAATCAGTGCTTTCCCCTATGACTGCGTGATTCTTGATTCGGTGTCCAGACGCTCGGTCGAATTGCAAGTCAGCGTCAGTCTTCCAAACGGGTTGACCGATCTCGCGGGGCAACCGGTCAAGCGCCGGCGACTCAGGGCTGGACCGGCCAATGCGCAGCAATTTCAACCTGGTTTTTATGTAGATCGGGCGCCGGGAATTCTGCACTTCGAGATCCCGCCAAATCAGATGGAATTCATGATTCAACCTGGTGCGGCATCCACCTATCGCGGCAATGTCACCGTGATCTGGGATTCGGAAGTCTGATGGCCCGCGTATCGATGGCGCGTGTCCGATTTGTGTTCTATGTGATGAGGTTCAAGAGTATGAAACGTTTGTGGGCACTGCTGGGTTTGAGCTGTTTTTCCCTGGCGGCTTTCGCCGGACCGCAAATCAACGTCGGAACGGTTTACGACTACCTCGACAGCGACAAGAGCACCTACCTCAAACGCGTGTTCAACAGCGGTGACAGCACGGCGTTCGTCAAGGTCAGTATCCTGGAGATCATCTACGACGCCGATGGCAGCCCTCGTGAAATTCCGGTCAAGACCCAGGCGGATGGCAGCGCTCGGGATGGCTTGATGGCCAGCCCCGCGCGACTGATCGTGCCGGCCAAGGGCATGCAGGGCACGCGCCTGTTGCACATGGGGGCTCGTGACACCGAGCGTTATTTCCGCGTGCGCTTCGTGCCGGTGGTGCCGGAGAAAGAAGACGAATTCGCCGTGTCGAGTGAAGAGCGCGATGCCTACAAAGAGAACCTGTCGGCGGGGGTCAACGTGATGACCGGGTTTGGCACGGTGTTTTTTGTCCGGCCGAAAAACAGTCGCTTCGACAGCGTGATCGATGACAGTCCCGGCATTTACCGGCTGCGCAACAATGGCAATACCGTGGTGCTGATCGATGAATTTCGCAACTGCTCGCTGAAAAACGAAAGCGAGTGTGAGCCGACCACCAAGCACCACGTTCTGGCCGGTAAAACCTTTGAGTTCGAGAAAAAGCCCGGCCGAGAGTATCGCTTCAACCTGGTGGAAGGCGCATCGAAAAAAACGCTGCGCATCGCCAGCCAGTAATACCGGGAGGGGCGAGTCACCTTGGCTGGCTCGCGGTATTTTTTGACGCAACAGGTACCTGACATGATCAAGCAATCGACCATCGCGGCGTGGATGAGCGTGATGGCGCTGATAAGTACCCAGGCTTTTGCGGCCCGGGAAGAGCGCACGTTCGAGGTGTCGGTGGATATCCCGACGCTGGGGTTTTACATCATTCCGGCCGAGTCGAACTGGATACACCTTGAACAGACGTTAGCGTGGAACATCCATACGAAGACATTGGAGGGGCTGCGCAAGAATTTCGACGTCAAACACGACACCAGCGCGATTGAAGCACGGTTGGAAGCAGAGCCTTACCTGTCCAACGGGCGTGACGATCAGAACATCTATTTGCGCGTCAGCTTCAATGGCAAGGAGTTGAGCCATGACCCACAGCCACGGGAAGTGCTGACTGCCGCGCAAGCAATCGCCGGTGGCCGCTTTCCCTTGGAGATCGTGCCGAAAGTGCCTGCCGGTGGATACAAACCGGGGGTTTATTACGGCAATGTGCAACTGATATTCATCGCCGCTGCGCCTTGATGTGCGGCAGCCTGACAAGTCAGGCTGCCTTTGGCTTGCTTTATGACTTTTATTGGCCGGCTTTGCGCAGAGCCTCTCGGGTCAGTTGTCTCGCCAGCTGTTTCTCCTCGTCACCCAGATCGACGAGGAAGCGATCGAAGTCAGATTCGCTGATCGGCTCATCGGCAAAGACTACGGTCTCTGGGACGGGCAGATCGTTGATGAGCTCCCTGAGCCGGTTGCGCAGTTCGGCTTTCTCAACGTCCGACGTCGACTCGAGCCACTGACGCTGGGTTGTGCGCAGTTCCTCCAGTTTCTCGTATTTGCTCTGGTAGAGAAGTTTGTTCGTCTGCGTTTCAACAGGCCAGGTTTCACGCAGATAACGCTCCCAGAAGTCCTGTTCAAGCATTGTGTTGATCAGGCCGTCGCCTTCACCCAGAGCCAGCACCGTGTTATACGCCTCATCGATCATGGCGTCAGTAACGCCGGCAACCGGTCGATACAGCATGCCTTCGGATTGCCACGGCAAGTTCAACCGCGAGGCGAGACTTGTCTGGTACGCCAGGTAGATTTCGACGTCATCAGGGGTGCCGCCACGACTGGCAACGTCAGCCCGGGCGATTTCGTTGACGTGCTCCAACCGTGCGGCACCTTTGGCAAGGGTCACCAGTTTGCGTTGAAGCTGCGCCGGATCGGTGGAGTACGAATAGGCCTCGGAGGCGAGCACGCGAATGCCCATGCTGTTGAACAACTGAGCACCGGCATCGGCACAATCGACCGGAGCAATGGCCATGGTGTAGAGCTGTTCGCGCAGCTGAGTGTCGATGTACACGGCATCGACCATGCGTGCCATACGCTGTACCAATTGCCGGCGAACAGGGCCACCAGCGGCAAAGTCCGACGAGCTTTCCTGTTTGAGCACGGCTTCAATAAACGCATGGGACCGGGGGTCGTCGGTCAGTTCCCGGAAAGAGACGATCCGTTCTACCCCAAACCCGGGTACATCGGCCCAATCATCGGCAGTGGCGCCGTAGTCCATCGGGTGAGGAATCACCAGTGGCTCGGGAGGCAATCCAACTGAGCGACGAATCTCCTGGTATCGCAGTTGGTTCATCTCCGACAAATCACCGACGTTGAGTCGGGTGCGGGCAATGACCCAGGCTTCTGGCCTGCCGGGTACCACCTCGGGAATAACGCTGAGGGGATTGTCCCGCAGGTCCAGGAAAAACCCCCTTGGGCGGGTTTTGGCCAGGACACCGTCGGGCCAGGTGGCCAGGCCGGTGTTTTTCAAGGCCACAACTTTGAGCCTGGGCATGCGACCAATGTCCGGTGCCATCGCCAGAGGGTTGCCTTCGAGCCTGAGTATTTCCAGGAAGGTCAGTTGCTTGAGTCGCAGGACTGCGCTGGCATCGAACACAATCTGGTTATCACTTAACTGCAGGCGTTCCATGTGGCGCATGTCCCCGATGCTGTCGGGTAGCCGCTTAAGGTCGCAGTTTCGGGCGCTGAGTTCGTGAAGATTTGGGAAGTCTTTCAGCAAGCCATTGAACTCGCTGGAAAAATAAGTTTTGTCGAGTTTCAGCACGTTGACTTTGTCGAGGAACTTTCTCAGCTCGGGAGGCCGCTTTGACCACCAGGTCTCCAGGTCCAGTGGCAGCATTTCTCTGGACAGGTCGAGCGCATAGTTGTCCAGGTCGAGACGACTGCCGAGTCCGGTTTTTTTGCGCTCGAAACATTCGATTAGGCGCTCGGCGATATGCTGTCCGCCGCCGTCACGAAACTCGTTGCTGCCAGGCCCCCACGTTTGCGGTTGCTGGAATTCCCAGCGGTTGAGAATGACGCGCAGTTCATCGAGTTCATCTTCGCATTGCTCAATGGCTCTCAGTGCATCGCCTCTAGCGATCAGGGCGTCGGCAAACGTGTCGACCTCATGCTCGCTGAAGTCCGAGTACAAGTCCTGAATGCGTTCGTGCAGGGTTTCGCCGGCTCTACTGGTGGAGGCGCCTCGCACCAGCAAGAGTGTCTCATGCTCGGCCACGGCGCGAATGGGAGGCGTGGCCAGAACCGCCCGGCGCTCGCTCGGTGTCTCGGTCTTGGCGATGATCCAGTACTTGAAGAACCCGACATCCCCCGCTCGATATCCAATCGCTCTGCGCCCATCCCGGCCCATGGCCTGGAGCAGGGCAGGAAGAAAATCATCGGCCGCATGGATCAGTTGGTCCTCGGTGTCGCGCACTTCGTATTTTCCGGATTCGTTGCGTACCATGACCCTTACTTGTGCTGCATCTTCGGGCCCTGCGCTGCATCGCAGTTCGCCGTCGAGCGCGCCCTGGCGGATTTCGATGCGCAGCTTGCCGAAGGTATCGGTTTGCATGCGCAAGGTGCCCAGCACCAGGCGTTCGGTATCACCACTGACCAAAGCGCTGTCGTACAGGCCATGGGCGGCGCGCACCGCCTGGGTCTCGAACTGGAGTTCCCGGGCCTGGCATCTCAGGCGCAAGGGCAGGCGTTTGTGCCGGGTCATCTGCTGGAGTTCCGACGGGGTGGCACCGGCGAAGATTTTTTCCGCGACGGGTTCAGGCAGTTCGGGATAATCGCTGAACAATGCAGCCACTTCAGGGGGTAACGCAGGAAGCGGATTCACCGGTGCCCCCAGGCGTTGCAGGGTGTCGGTCAGCAAGGGCGGCGGCGGGGCGTGCTCAATGTGCATCCTGCGCAGTTCGGCCTCTTCAGTGCCGCTGATCTGACGGATCCGCTCCAGTTGCGTGTCGCTGAAGGCATCGGTTGTATGGCCCAGGCGTCGCATCAGTGTCGTGCCTTCCCACTCGCGCGGGTTCTCCGTTTCGCAGACCCAGGCACCCTGGCCGTTGTGTCGCAGGGTCGGTGCATAGGCATCGAACCGCTGCGGATGGCGTATGCGCTGTTGCCCGGTAACCGGGTCGTCCAGCACATCGAAGTGTTGATCGTTCAGGCGCAGAATTCGCTGGCCGTGATACTGGTGAATACCCTGTCCATCAGGCCGTGCATCCGCTGGCAAAACCACGTCGGCTTGATGATAAGGGCTCAGGTCAGGGTTCCACAGCCGTGTCTCGCCGTTTGCCAGCTGCACCGGTTTCAGATTTTCGAAAAACGGCGAGAGCTTCGCTCGCGCGACATTGCCGATTGCGCCGCCCGCCGCAAATGTCCCCAACTGGATGACGCTTTCCAGCACGTTGATGGTCTGTTCCGCCGCCTCGGCAAAATGACCTTCGGCCAGGTCGACGATACCCTCGACCACTTCATCGGTCAGTTGATAGGCCGTGTAGGCCAGCATCAGTTCGCCCAGGCCGGGGACAAGTGGCGTCGCCACCAGCAGCGCGACGTTGAAAATGTCCGAGAGCATTTTTTCCAGGTTATCCCACCAGGCCCAGCGGGCCATGCGATCGGCGTACTCGGTGGAAATCGCGATTTCCCGCCCATCGTTGAGAATCTTGTTGAGCTTCTGTTGGTAGTAGTAGCCCCAAAGATCATTCTTGAAAACTGTCTCTCTGTCGGTCCTGACGCTCGACAGGCTGAACCTCAGGTCGGGGTTGGCCACGGGGGTTTCACGCCAACTGGGCAAGTTGGAGCCAGGTGGGGCCGGCTGCCATTTGATTTTACTCAGGCGATCATTGAGTCCGGCAAAGAACGGTCCGCGTTGCTGATGGGGCACGAACTGGCTGAAGTACTGTTGATAGCTTTTGCTGGAGGTGCCGTCGCGCAGCTGGCGTGTCAGCTCCGCCATGAAATCCAGCGTCGACGGGTACAGCTTGAGCGGATGCTCCGGGTCATGGGGAACATACGCCATGACCGGGACGGCGCTTGTCGAGGTGTATACATCGGGGGCGATCAGCACAATGCCAACCAGGCGCGTGTCCATCATCGACAGGTTGTAATAACCGACCGGCTGCCCGCGCCATTGCATTTTCAAGCGATCGTTGAGCATGCCTTGCACGACGTCATAGGCCTCCTGGTCAATGTCCTTTTTCATCAGGGCCATTTGTGCCGCAACATTCAACGCGCTTTTCTGACTGCCAATGACGATGTAACGCAGGTAGTTGCTCGCGACCCTGTTGGGCGACAGCAAAAACTCGTTCAGGTGCTGTTGGTATCTGGCACCGATGTTCAGTTCACGGCACAGTGATTTGAACTGATCGATGCTCAGTTTGTGCTTGAGGTGTTTGACCCAGAAATGCCCGCGAGCGTTAGGGCGGGTGATGAATTCGGAGTCTTGGTGAAACGACTCGTCGAGCGAAAAATTATGTACGGCGGCGTCCAGCAGCGAGACGGTTCGGCTGGTGGTACCGCCGGAAAAGTCATGCACCCACCAGGATGTCTTCACCGGTGCATACAGTCGTAGCCAGGTCTGCTCGACATCGTCGTCGACGCCGAAGCGGTCTTTCAGCGCCTGTTGCAGGATGGGCCGGGCAAACGCGTAGACATCCTGCAACTCGCTCAGTGCGCGATCTACCTGGTTTTGCGCAGTCCAGCTGAGCCTGATGTCATTTTTCAGTTTTTGCTGCAGCGCCCGGGTGGCTTCCCGTAGCGGGTCTGGAAGGATCACCCTGTCGGCTTTCAGTTCGTTGACACGAGCGATGGAAGTTTCTTTCAGCCAGTAAGGGATAGCCTGTTTGACCCGCTCAAAGTGGATACTTTTATCGGCCAGGTCGTCGGCGAGCGAGTCTGGAGTTTTATCGGGGTTGGGCATTGTCTGATCGTCCGTTGATCAAAAATGGAACGAAGAGACTAGGTACGCGTGGCCCCCGAAAAAAGCTCAAAAAATGGTTTGAAAGGGCGCGGTTTTTGCCCCGAGTCCCCCAAAATCAGAGAGTGAAAAATAAATAGTTACCGCCACCCCGGCAGCGTTTTTTTGTAATGGTCAGCGCACAGCCGTTGCCTGGGTTGGCTTGCACATCGTGTGGGTGCCCGGTTGCAGGTATGGCGTCAGAATCGGTGCCATGCCCTTGAGCACCTGCACCGGCAACGCCGAGGTGAAGGTGAAGCTTTCCGCCGAGCGGCCCGGCACGAACGCCGTCAGGGTGCCGAAGTGGCTATCGCCGATGTAGAACACGAACGTGGCCGTGCGGTTGAGCGATTTGGAACTCAGGATCCGTCCGCCGGAGCCGATGGCTTCGATGCGGTTGTCACCGGTACCGGTCTTGCCGCCCATGGCCAGCGGGCTGCCATCCGGCAGTTTGAAACTGCCGGCCACGCGTTTGGCGGTACCGGCATCCACCACTTGTGAAAGGGCTTCGCGCATGGCGCTCGCCACCTCGGATGGCATCACCCGTTTGCCGACGTCCGGGTCATTGACCAGTTGGGTTTCATAGGGGGTGTTCGCAGCGAAATGCAGGCTGTCGATGCGCAGGGTTGGCATGCGCACTCCATCGTTGAGGATGGTGCCGATCAATTCGGCCAGGGCGGCGGGGCGGTCGCCGGAGCTGCCGATGGCGGTGGCCAGCGACGGCACCAGGTGATCGAACGGATAGCCGACTTTCTGCCAGCGCTGGTGGATGTCCAGGAAGGCTTCGATCTCCAGCATGGTGCGGATGCGACTGTCGCGGGCGCCCTTGTGCCGGCTTTTGAACAGCCAGCTGTAGACCTCCTGGCGCTCGAACTGGCTGGCTTTGACGATGTCGCTCCACTTGGCGTCGGGGTGATTGAGCAAGTAGCCCATCAGCCACAGGTCCAGCGGGTGGACCTTGGCGATGAAGCCCTGGTCCGGCAAGTCGTAGGCGCCGGGACCGTAGGATTCGTAGAGCCGCACCAGACGTTCGTCGGTGAGTTTTTCCGTGAGCGTGGCGCCCTTGAGGTGCGAGCGCACGAAGGCGTTGAAGCTTTCCTGGCTGGCCTGCGGCAGCAGGTAGCGGTGCACGGCGGCCATGCGGATCGGGGTCGGGCGCATGCTGTCGAGGAAGGTGTCGAGGCGGTCCTGGGTGTCCTTGTTCTTGTACTTCTTCCAGAACTTGAGCAGGAACGAAGTGCCCTCGCGGTCGGCAAATTCGGCCAGGTACTCCTGGCGCCGCGGGTCGCGGTCGTCCTTGAGCAATTCGGCACTGCTGTTGGGGCCGGAGTAGATGGTGTAGCGCACCAGGTCTCGCATCAGGCGAATGAACGGCAGGTTGATCGACTCGCGCAGGGCGTCGCGCAGGGGGGGTATCCGGCCGTTGTCTTCCTTGCGGAAGTTGTTGAACACGTGCAGGCCGCCACCGGTGAAGAATGCCTCGCCGGGGCTGGCGGAGTATTTGCGGTCCAGGGCGGCACCGAGCATTTTTTTCAGGTCGCGGTCCTTGTTCTCGATCAGGTAATCGACCGCCCAGCGGCTCAGGCGGTCCTGATCCGGTACGTCGACTTTCTTCAGTTCCGGAATGGTCATGCCGACGTATTTGTCGTGCAGCTCGGCGATGATTT
Source organism: Pseudomonas sp. IT-P4 (assembly GCF_949767755.1). Lineage (NCBI taxonomy): Bacteria > Pseudomonadati > Pseudomonadota > Gammaproteobacteria > Pseudomonadales > Pseudomonadaceae > Pseudomonas > Pseudomonas sp. IT-P4. Next base: position 239,438 of record NZ_CATKPX010000045.1, read on the forward strand.
GCAGGTAGGTGGTCAGCACGCGCATTTTCGCGGTGGAGCCCAGTTCCAGTTTACTGCCTTCGTTGATGTCGAATGGCTGGTCGGTGCTGTCGGTCTGTACCCGAACCCGCGAGCCGTCCGGGGTCAGTTCGAACAAGGTGAAGCTGTAGCGCACCTGGGTGGTGCTGGTGGTGGTCAGGAGGCGTTCGCCGATCAGGCCGATTTGCGTGGCAAACTCAGGGTCGGCGAGTTTTTTCAGGTACGCGGTGGCCTCGCTTTGCAACTCGCCTTGCAGGGTGCTGGTGGCGGAGAGGTCAAGGCGGTCGAGGTCATACAGCGGGCGATTGAGCATGCCGGCCAGACGGCTGCGCGCGACACTGATGCCCTTGTTGGTTTCAATCGGTTGAATGGTTGGCTGGGTGGCCCAGTCGCGGTAGGTCACTTTGCTGGCCAGGGCGGCGGTGGCGAACTCGGCGTCGATCACATGGTTTTGCGCCAGCAGGCGAATATGGCTGTCGGTGAGGTCGGCCAGTTCATCGTGACCTTTGACCAGGTAGTGCGACGGGCGGCGCTGGGCAATCATCAACGACAGCATCTCACGCAGGGCCAGGCCTTTTTCCGCCATGGTTTTTGGATCCGTCGCGGTGCTGGACAGCGCTTCGTTGGCCTGATTGAAGTCGGTGCCGTACCACACGCGCAACCCTTCAGCCATGCCATGCACTTCACCGTGGCCCGGTACGGCCGACAGCGGCACACTATTGAGGTAGTCGCGAACCACGTTCTGCCGGGCTTCAAGGGTTTGTGGCCCGGCCTGGTAGGCGCGTACGGTGGCGGAAATCATCTGGCGAATCTTCTCCGCGCCATTGACCGTCAAGCCATCGGGGGAATGCCGGTACTTCTCCAGTTGCGTGGCCAGGGTACTGCCACCGGCGGATTGACCGGGTACGTGCAACATCTTGGCCAACTGGGACCACGCCGCCATGCCGAATCGCGGCCAGTCCACTGCCGGGTTGGCCAGCGGTTGTCTGGGGTCGAGCAGGAAGCGGTTCTCGATGAACAGCAGGCTGTTGACCACCACCGGCGGGATCGAGGCAAAGGTCGAATAAAGCTGCTGTGGATAGTTGTACTGGTACAGCGGCGCTGCGCGGCAATCGGTGATCGATAGCCCGGCCTGGATTTTCTCGGCATAAGGCACGAACAGGCCCTTGTCGCTGTATTTCAACAGCGCCGGGGAAAAGCGGGTTTGTGCTTCGACGACGAAATCACGCTTGATCAGGCGCGGCAGGAACTCATCCAGCGAGCTGTAGCCCAGGCGCCGATCGAACGGACCGTCCCCTGGATAGCGAATCGCATCGCTGGGGCCGGGTTTGAGCTCATAGCTCAGGGACGCGGCGTATTTGCTGACCTCCTGGGCCTGGAACTTCGAGGTACGCATCTCCCTCGCGGCGGAAAGCCCCGCGACAACCGCGATTATCAACAGTAATAGCCAGAACGCTCCCCATCCGTGCCTGGAGCGACGGGGTTTTTCAGGTGTAGGCGCTTCATCCTCTCGTTCATTCGGAACCACGGTTTTACTCGAATCGGTTTGCCACAAAGCGCCCATAGTCGACTGATCCATTCACGCAGATTGATCGGACTTGAATGAAGCTTAGACGGTGGTTGGCGAGGGTGAAGAAAATGTGAAGGGTAAAACGTCGGGTAATGGCCTCTTTTTGTGGCGAGGGAGCTTGCTCCCGCTGGACTGCGAAGCGGTCCCCATACCAGCAACTCTGATCTGTCTGGACGATCTGGTTTTTTGGTTTTGCGACTGCTGCGCAGTCGGACGGGACGGTGCGGCGATCCGACAAGCTCCCTCGCCACAGTAGGCAGGAGGGCTGAAACACTTGAACTAGAGCTTTATAGGCTTTGGCTGGGAGCATGACGATGCACCAATGCTGTGCAATACTCCGCGCCCTTTAAATAGCGAAAATTCATACAAAATCCAGTTGATGCCCCTCCGCAAGTCGGGTTATTGCCGGGATTTATGACTGAATTTAGTGGTTTATAGAGTGAATATCTCTGCCGTCAGCTTTTTATACTGCACGACCCGCTGATCCTGCAGGTTTTGTCCTACAGGACGGTTCTGCTTACAAAGCAGGCCCGGTTTCGCGAAGCCATTGGCCTATCGGTCGGCGGCTTCAAAGCTCGGTGGTCATATCCAACAACAAGATGAGGTGCCCCTTATGCCCGTAGGCAATCACCAGCCCCAAGGCGAGACCGCTCAGGGCGGTCCGCTTAAACGCGAACTCGGCGAACGGCATATTCGCCTGATGGCGCTCGGTGCCTGTATCGGCGTCGGCCTGTTCCTGGGCTCGGCCAAGGCCATTGAAATGGCCGGCCCGGCCATCATGCTGTCTTACATCATTGGCGGTCTGGCGATCCTGGTGATCATGCGCGCCCTCGGCGAGATGGCCGTGCACAATCCGGTCGCCGGCTCGTTCAGCCGTTACGCCCAGGACTACCTCGGCCCGCTGGCGGGATTCCTGACCGGCTGGAACTACTGGTTTCTGTGGCTGGTGACCTGCGTCGCGGAAATCACGGCCGTGGCGGTGTACATGGGCGTCTGGTTCCCCGATGTGCCGCGCTGGATCTGGGCGCTCGCCGCGCTGATCAGCATGGGCTCAATCAACCTGATCGCGGTCAAGGCCTTCGGTGAATTCGAGTTCTGGTTTGCCCTGATCAAGATCGTCACCATCGTTGCGATGGTGTTCGGCGGTATCGGCATCATCGCCTTCGGTTTCGGCAACGACGGCGTGGCCCTGGGGATTTCCAACCTGTGGACCCACGGCGGCTTCATGCCCAACGGCGTGCAAGGTGTGTTGATGTCCCTGCAAATGGTGATGTTCGCCTACCTGGGCGTGGAGATGATCGGCCTGACCGCCGGTGAAGCGAAGAACCCGCAAAAGACCATTCCCGACGCCATCGGCTCGGTGTTCTGGCGGATTCTGCTGTTCTACGTCGGTGCGTTGTTCGTGATTCTGTCGATCTACCCGTGGAACGAAATCGGCACCCAGGGCAGTCCGTTCGTGATGACCTTCGAGCGCCTGGGCATCAAGACCGCGGCGGGCATCATCAACTTCGTGGTGATCACCGCGGCGTTGTCGTCCTGCAACGGCGGTATCTTCAGTACCGGGCGCATGCTCTACAGCCTGGCGCAGAACGGCCAGGCCCCGGCGGGCTTTGCCAAGACCTCGAACAATGGCGTTCCACGTCGTGCATTGCTGCTGTCGATTGGCGCGTTGCTGCTGGGCGTACTGCTGAACTATCTGGTACCGGAAAAGGTGTTTGTCTGGGTGACGGCGATTGCCACCTTCGGCGCGATCTGGACCTGGGCGATGATCCTGCTGGCCCAGCTGAAATTCCGCAAAGGCCTGAGCGCCAGCGAAGCGGCTGGCCTGAAATATCGCATGTGGCTGTACCCGGTCAGCTCGTACCTGGCGCTGGCGTTCCTGGTGCTGGTGGTGGGCCTGATGGCGTACTTCCCGGACACCCGCGTGGCGCTGTATGTGGGCCCTGCGTTCCTGGTGCTGCTGACGGTGTTGTTCTACGTGTTCAAGCTGCAACCGACCCATGTTGCGCAAGGTGCGGCGCGTTCGGCTTCGTAAGTCGTAATGCCTGAAAGACAAAAGCCCCGGTCGTAAATGATCGGGGCTTTTTGGTTTTGAAGAGCAAATGATCGCAGCCTGCGGCAGCTCCTACAGGAGGATGCGGTCTGATTCTGTAGAAGCTGCCGCAGGTTGCGATCTTTTGATTGTCTGGTTCAAACGCTTGTTGAACTCCAGCCACGCCGCCAGCAACGCCATCAACCCGGCGCCCACCAGCGCCGTGAAGATCTGCATGGCAAAAGCATCGTCGGTCAATGCATTGACCATGTCCGCCAGGGGCGCCAGCAGCACGCCCAGACAGAAAATCTCCAGCGAGAAACGGCCCATGCGGCAACTTTGCTGCGCCAGCCAGTTTTGCGTCCATCCGCTGTCGGGAATCAGTTTCGCCGTGACGTAGGCCAGTGCGAGGAAATGCAGCAGGCGCACGGGTGACAGGTCGGTCTTGCTGATGGGGTACAGGACGTTTTGCAGGCTCGCCGGCACCACGGCATCGTGTATGTCCGGCCAACGCCACAGCACGGTCAACACACCCGCGACCACGACATACAACGCCGCACCGACAAACAACGGCTGGCGAACCAGTGGGCGGGATTCGGGCAGGCGCGGGCGCTGGCTGTGAATCGCAGCGGCACCGCCGAGCACGAACAGCAACTGCCAGGCGACCGGGTTGAAATACCACACGCCGTCCTTGATGGCGGCCAGGTTCCAGCCAGCCAGCGGCACCATCAGGTACAGCGCCAATGACATCGCGACCACCACCCAGGCCTGGCGCACCAGCAGGGGCAGCGCAAGGGGCAAGCCCGCCAACAGCACGATGTACAGCGGCAGCGGGTCCATCAGGTTCGGCTTGAAGCGCAACAGCAGTTCATCGATTAGCGCCTGCTGCGGGTTGCTGATGAAGTGATGCATGCCCATTTCCTCCACCAGGTCCCGTGTTTCCACGTGGCTGTTGGCGAAAAACACAATGCCCATCAGCATCGCCAGCAGGAATATATGTACCACGTAGAGCACCCACGCCCGGCGCAGGATTTTCACGCAGGCGATCAGAAAGCCTTCGCGCGCCAGGACTTTGCCGTACGCCAATACGGACGCGAAGCCTGCCAGGAACACGAAAATCTCGGCTGCATCGCTGAAACCGAAGTTACGCAGGGTGATTTGCCCCAAGGGGTTGTGGGGCACGTGATCCCAGAAGATGAAGATCAGTGCCAGGCCACGAAAAAAGTCGATCCGGTGATCGCGCGCTAAGGTCATGACAGTAGGCTCGTAACAACGGGTGAAAATGGGATTGGCCACAGGCGCAAAGGCCATGTGCCCGATCGGCGGCGCGCAGGGTGTACTGATTCGCGGGCAATTGCAAAGTCGGGATATTACCGGATGTCTCGGGCGTTGCTTCAAGGCTCAACCGCTGGTCTGAAAGGTCCAACAACCTGCGATTTCTGACAGTAGACAGGCTCAAATACTATTGAATGCAACGTTCTGGAAGCGGGAGCCTCCCATGAGACTGTTGTGGAAAGGTCTGTCCAGTTACACGGTGATCGGGGTCGCCAACACCCTGATTCACTGGCAGATCTTTTTCCTGCTGAGCGTGGCGGCCAGCCTCAGCCAGGCGGTCAGCAACCTGGCTGCCTTTTGCGTGGCTGCGTCGTTTTCCTTCTACATGAACGCGCAATTTACCTTCGCCGCCAGTGCCACGGTCGCGGGTTATCTGCTGTTTCTTTTGGGCATGGGGGCATTGAGCCTGGGTGTCGGTCATCTGGGCGACATCTGGCGATTGCACGGTTTGTTCACCGTGGCCCTGTTTTCGGCGTTGAGCCTGGTGTTCGGTTTCCTGTATTCCAAATACGTGGTGTTTCGTGAGCGTGATCGATGAAAATCTCGCTCATTGTCCCGGTGTTCAACGAAGAGCAGTCCATCAACCTGTTTTATCAGGCGGTGCGACGGGAGTTGAGGCTGGGCGACACCGAAGTCGAGATCGTGTTCATCAACGACGGCAGCTCCGACCGCACGGCCGAACAGGCTACGGCACTGGCCCAGGCGGATGATCGGGTCATGCTGATCAATTTCTCGCGCAACTTCGGCAAGGAGCCGGCACTGTTTGCCGGCCTGGAATACGCCAGTGGCGATGCCGTGATCCCGATGGATGTCGACCTGCAGGACCCGATCAACGTTATTCCGTTGTTGATCGAACAATGGCAAAGGGGGGCCGACGTGGTACTCGCCAAGCGTCGCAGCCGGGCTGACGACGGCTACCTCAGGCGTCACAGCGCGTCGATTTTCTACCATGTGCTCAATCGCATCGCCTACACCCGCATCGAGGAAAACGTCGGGGACTTCCGGCTGATGGATCGCAAGGTGGTCGACGTGATCCGGTCCTTGCCCGAGCATCAGCTGTTCATGAAAGGCGTGCTGTCGTGGGCCGGGTTCAACACCGTGGTGGTGGAGTTCGAGCGGCCAGGAAGGGTGGCGGGGAGCAGCAAGTTCAATGGCTGGAAGCTGTGGAACCTGGCCCTGGAAGGCGTGACCTCATTCAGCACCGTGCCGCTGCGCTTGTGGACTTACGTCGGTGGCGGCATTTCGATTTTCGCGGTGCTCTATGCGGTGTACATGGTGCTGGACAAGATTTTCTTCGGCAACAGCGTCCCCGGTTATCCGTCGCTGATGACTGCGATCCTGTTTCTCGGCGGCGTGCAATTGATCGGCATCGGCATCCTCGGCGAGTACATCGGTCGCATCTACATCGAGGCCAAGCACCGGCCGCGTTATGTGATCAAGGACATCGTCGGTGGCAAAGACCGGGGCGGGCGTTAGCATGGGCCGGTTCAGCGACCTCTTCGTTCGCGAGCTCAGTCGGCATCAGGTCTGGCGGTTTTTTCTGTTTGCCACCCTGCTGTATATCCTGCCGTTGATCCTCGCCGATTATCCCTACATCGATGACAACTGGCGCTCGCTGTCGGCGGGCATGGCCTGGGCCGAGCAGGGCCGACTCTTCGCCCAGCTGTTCTACAACGCGCTGACCTTCAGCCATGCCGCGCCGAACATCTTTCCCTTGCCCTTGCTGATCGCCACGCTGGCCATGGCGTCGGCGCTGACCAGCCTGACGCTCCATTACTTTCACAAGCCAAGCGTCGCTTGTTGCCTGGTACTGTTGCCGCTCTGGTACAACCCGTTCTTCCTGCAAAACCTGTCCTATCAATACGACGGTCCCACCACGACCCTCAGCCTGGTGGCGGTGATCTACGCCATCACCTTCCGTCACCCGTGGCGTAGCGTGCAATGGCTGGTGCCGGCGTTCCTGATTGCATTGGCGCTGGGGTTGTATCAGGTCAGCCTGAATGTGTTCCTGGGCCTGTGTTGCCTGGAAATGCTCAGGGCCGCCAACGATAAGACGGCCCCGTTGTCATGGCGCGACCTGCTGGGCTGGAAAGCCGCCCAGGTCATCCTCGGCGGGTTGATCTACAGCGTCAGTGCGGGTCCGTACATGGACTCCAATCGCACATCGTTGCTCGATTGGACGGCGCACCCTTTTTTGCAGATCCAGATCAACATTGCCCGGGTCCTGGAAAAAGTCGTGCTGCTGTTCCATGGCGGATGGCTCTGGGTGTTCGGCGGGTTGCTGTTGATCGCGATAGCCGGGGCGGTGCGGTTGGGATTGAACATAGCGGTGCGCCAGGACGGTGGGCCAAAGAAGCTGTTGATCGGCCTGATGTGTTTGCTGACTTTGCCGGTGGTGACACTGCTGGTGTCCGGTGTCGCGCTGTTTTTTCGCGACTTCAACGAAGGCGCCCGCACCTTGATGGGCTTCGCCGTGTTGTTGGTGTTGCTGTTCTACCTGGGGCATCTGGCGCTGGCCTCGATCCATGAGCGGCTGCCGCTGCTGTTGATGATTCCCCTGTTGGCCATGTTGTCGCTGTCGTTCGCCTATGGTCGGGTGCTGACGGTGCAGAAAACCTTTGCGTCCACGGCACTGGCCGGTCTTGCGTACGACATCGCCAGCCACCAGTCGCTTCGCGAAGCCAGGCGGATCTACATCTCGGTGAGTTATTCCGACTATTGGTTAGTGGCGGCGGCAGGCTCATTCAAGCAGTTGCCGGTGCTGCACTATTTGCTCAATACCGACTTTTACATGCTGGCCGAAAACCTGCCGAAAGCGGGGATCACCAACGTGGTGGCGGAGCAGGAGCGGCGCAACGCGACGCGGGTCGGGTACCAGGGCTATCCGGCGCTGGTGGACAGCCAGTTCTACCGGATTTACCTGATCGGTGACTACGGTTTTATCGTGATGAAGGAACCGACCCCGAGCAAAATACTGCGCTGGTAACGCGCGATTTTGATCGGGGTGGCGAAGTCATGCCGCCGCTATGTCATTGGGCTCGAAACTGTCGGCCCGGGCCATCTGCCACATCCGCGAGTAGAACTCGCCGTTCACTTCGCCAGTCAGCAATTCCCCCGGTTTGAGGAACACGTGCAACTGCGAGAACAATTTGATCTCGGTCGCCGACATGCGTCGCACCAGATGCTTGGCTGACAGCTGCGACGGGTGTTCGAGGCCGGCGGCGGCGAGCATTTCCGCCAGGGCCTTGAGGGTGTTGCGGTGGAAGTTGAACACGCGCTGGGCCTTGTCCGGAACCACCAGCGCGCGCTGGCGCAGGGTGTCCTGGGTGGCGACGCCGGTCGGGCATTTATTGGTGTGGCAGCTCTGCGACTGAATGCAGCCGATGGCGAACATGAAACCGCGCGCCGAGTTGGCCCAGTCGGCGCCGATGGCCAGCACGCTGGCGATGTCGAAGGCGCTGACGATCTTGCCGCTGGCGCCGAGCTTGATCTTGTCCCGCAGGTTCAGGCCCACCAGGGTGTTGTGCACGAACAGCAGGCCTTCGCGCATCGGCACGCCGATGTGGTCGGTGAACTCCACGGGCGCGGCGCCGGTGCCGCCTTCCTTGCCGTCGACGACGATGAAGTCCGGGAGGATGCCCGTCTCCAGCATGGCCTTGGCGATGCCCATGAACTCCCACGGATGGCCGAGGCAGAACTTGAAGCCCACCGGTTTGCCGCCGGACAATTCACGCAGTTGCGCGATGAAATGCATCATTTCAATCGGCGTGGAAAACGCAGTGTGGCGCGACGGTGACACGCAGTCCTCGCCCATCAGGATGCCGCGGGTTTCAGCGATTTCCCGGGTGACCTTGTGCTTGGGCAGGATGCCGCCGTGGCCGGGCTTGGCGCCCTGGCTCATCTTGATTTCGATCATCCGTACCTGCGGCGTCCGGGCTTGCGCCGCAAAGCGTTCCGGGTCGAAACGGCCGTCGCTGGTGCGGCAGCCGAAGTAACCGCTGCCCAGTTCCCAGGTCAGGTCGCCACCGTTTTCCCGGTGATAGGGGCTGATGCTGCCTTCGCCGGTGTCATGGGCGAAGTTGCCGAGCTTGGCACCCTGGTTCAGCGCGCGGATGGCGTTGGCGCTGAGGGAGCCGAAACTCATGGCCGAGATATTGAACACTGACGCCGAATACGGCTGGGTGCACTGCGGGCCGCCGACGGTGACGCGGAAACTGCTCGGGTCGCTCAAGGGCGCGGGGCGCATGGAGTGGCCGATGAATTCGAAACCCGACTGATACACGTCAATCAGCGTGCCGAAGGGTTTGTCGGCGGTTTCATTCTTGGCCCGGGAATAGACCAGCGAGCGCTGGGCCCGGGAGAAGGGCAGGGCGTCGCTGTCGGATTCGAGCAGGTACTGGCGGATCTCCGGGCGGATGCCTTCGACCAGGTAGCGGATATTGCCGAGGATCGGGTAATTGCGGCGCACTGCGTGGGGGCTTTGCAGCAGATCGAACACACCGATCAGGCTGAGGACAGCGGTGACGGCGGTGACGGCGGTGATCGGCCAGAGCCAGTCATAGTCAAGAAAAGGCAGGCTGGCGAGGGTGAATATCACGCAGGCGGCAAAGAAGGCGTAGCGGCTCAGGAGTGACAGGCTCATACGGTTTCCTTGGGTTCGGACTCGAGTTTAAAGATCGCAGCCTTCGGCAGCTCCTACAGGGAATGCGATCCATGTAGGAGCCGCCGAAGGCTGCGATCTTTTCAGGCATTTTGTGCCTGGAGAAAAATCGAAAACAGCTCGGACTGGGATTTGATCCCCAGCTTGCTGTACATGTGTTTCTTGTGGACTTTCACGGTTTCGACAGAGATTTCCAGCTTACGGGCGATTTCTTTACTGGAGCAACCGCTGAGCATCAAACGCCCGACATCCAGCTCCCGGGCCGTCAACTGCGCGCCTTTGAGCTGCTGCACCGAGGCTTCCAGCTGTACCCGCCAGTCGGCGTGTGGCGGTGCGGGGGCCAGGGCCACGGCTTCGTTGATGTCGTAGGGTAGACGCTGGCGCAACAGGCCGAGCACCCACGGCTGGATCAACGACAACAAGGCGATCTGCTGGCCGCTGAAGCGCTGCTTGCTACCCAGTGACAGGCACAGCGTGCGGTCGCCTTCGAGCTGGCAATTGAACTGGATTTCATCGGCCACCACATTCAGGCGAAAGTAGCGCTGGTAATACTCGGTCCGCTCGAAGTGCTCCGGGGCTACTTCCGACAGACGATAAAGCCCGGTGCGCGACTGCTCGCGGCAGGCGATGTAGAAGGGGTCGAGCAGGTACAGGCCGCGCAGGTAATCCTGGAACAACTGGTCAGGGCTGCCGTCTTCGCCGGGGCATTCGGCGAACACTTGCGGGCGCTGATCGGCACTGAAAAGCAGCGCCACCCAGCTGTCGAAGGGTACGTACTGGTCCAGCAGGCGTACAAGCCGGGTCCAGAAATTGGGCTTGTCCAGGGCGTCGATCAGTTGCCCCACCGAGCGGTGCCAGGCGATGTCGTCCAACGAGAGTGTCATGCATCTACCCCTATCGTGTTACCCCAGCGGCGTGATTCCCCGCCCGGTTGCTTGGTGCGCATACTGGCGCACAGACACCGACCGGGCAATCTTTCTGCCGCCCGGCCCATGACAAGGAATACCCATGAAGGTCGAACTCGCCCAATTGGCAGGCCGTGACAACGACACGGCCTACAACCTCGAACGCACTCTGGCGGCGATGGCTGCGTGTGCAGCCGATACGCAGCTGATCCTGTTCCCCGAAGGCCACTTGATGGGCTTCCCTTCGGCCGAGTCCGTGGCCGAGGTGGCCGAACCACTGGACGGCCTGTCCGTCAGCGCGGTAATCGCCGCCGCCCGCCAGCGCAATATCGGCGTGGCCATCGGCATGGCCGAGAACGACAACGGCCGCTTCTACAACACCACGCTGTTGATCACCCCTGAAGGCATCGCGCTGAAGTACCGCAAGACTCACTTGTGGGCCTCGGATCGCGGCGTCTACGAGGCGGGCGATCGCTACGCCACCTGCCTGTGGAACGGCGTGCGCGTGGGCCTGCTGATTTGCTACGACATCGAATTCCCCGAAAGCGCCCGTGCCCTGGCGCAACTGGGGGCCGAACTGTTGATCGTCACCAACGGCAACATGGACCCCTACGGCCCGACCCACCGCACCGCGATCATGGCCCGCGCCCAGGAAAACCAGGCGTTTGCGCTGATGGTCAACCGGGTGGAAGAGGGTGACGGTGGTTTGCTGTTTGCCGGCGGCAGCGCATTGGTCGATCCAATGGGCACCTTGTTGTTCGAAGCCGGACGCGAGGAAGGGCAGTTTGCGGTCGAGTTGGACCTGAACCAGCTGACGGCGGCACGCCAGGATTACCGTTATCTGGATGATCAGCGGCTGAGGTTGCCGGGGGAGGTGGTTGAGCAGGCGGGTGGGCTGCGGGAGCTGCTGATTCCTTCGAACTGAACATCAAAAGATCGCCCGAGCGCGGACCGAGCCTTCGGCAGCTCCTACAGGTAAATGCGTTCGGCGTAGGAGCTGCCGAAGGCTGCGATCTTTTCAGGCTTTCAACTGGATTCAACGCCAAAGAACAACAACGCAACACCCGTAATTTGCGCCGAACTCGGCTCTGCCATAAATCCAATAAAATCCGGAGTAGTCGCTCATGGCTCGTTTGCAACGCACCCTTTCACTGGGGTCGGTGGTGCTGTTTGGCATCGCCTACATGACGCCGATCATTGTGCTCGGCACCTTTGGCATTCTCGCCCAATCCACCGCCGGCATGGTGCCGGCTGCGTACCTCGCGGCGCTGGTGGCGATGTTCTTTACCGCCATGAGCTACGGGCGCATGGCCTCGGCGTTCCCGGTGGCCGGCTCGGCCTACAGCTACGTGCGCAAGGCCATCAGCCCGAAGCTCGGGTTCATCGCCGGTTGGGCGGTGCTGCTCGATTACCTGTTCCTGCCCATGGCGATCTGGCTGATCGGCGCGGCTTACCTCAACTCCGCATTCCCGGCGGTGCCGCAGTGGATCTGGGTACTGGCGTTCATCGGCATCACCAGCGCGATCAACATCGTCGGCCTGAAACTGGCCAACGGCATCAATGCCTTGCTAATGCTGGTGCAGTTTCTGGTACTGATCGCCTTCGTCGCACTGTGCGTGCATTACGTCGGCGGTGATGCAAGCACGCCGTTGTGGTCGATCAAACCGTTCTTCAATGGCGACATGCAGATGCCGCTGATCATGAGCGGCGCGGCCATCGCCTGTTACTCGTTCCTGGGCTTCGACGCGGTCAGCACCCTGACCGAGGAAACCCGTGATCCACGCCGCACCATTCCCCGGGCGATCATGCTGATCACCCTGATCGGCGGGCTGATTTTCGTCGGTGTGTCGTACTTCGTGCAGGTCGCCCATCCGTCGTTCCAGTTCGACAGCGTCGACTCGGCGGCCTATGAAATTGCCCGCAACATCGGTGGCGACCTGTTCGTCTCGATCTTCCTGATCGGCCTGATCGTCGGCCAGTTCGCCTCGGGCCTGTCGGCCCAGGCCAGCGGTTCGCGGCTGCTGTACGCCATGGGCCGCGACGGCGTGTTGCCGAAGTCGTTTTTCGGCACCTTGCACGAACGCTTCGGCACGCCGATCAACAGCATCCTGCTGTGCGCGGTGGTGGCGTTGCTGGCACTGAAACTGGACGTCACCACCTCGACCTCGTTCATCAACTTCGGCGCGTTCCTGGCGTTCAGCCTGGTGAACCTGTCGGTGATCTTCCATTACTGGATCGGTGGCGAAAACAAAGGTCTGCGCGAGTTCGTGTTGTTCCTGCTGTTCCCGTTCATCGGCCTGGCAGCGGATTTGTGGCTGATGGTCAGCCTCGATCACCTGGCGATTTACCTGGGCTTGAGCTGGCTGGCAATCGGCGTGATGTACTTGGCGGTGCTGACCGGCGGGTTCCGTCGGCAGCCGCCGGAGATGGACTTCCAGGAAGCGCTCTGAGGCGCCGTCAGGCGGCCGGTCGGGTCTGGCGTAGCGGTAGTTGTACGCGAAACGTCGTCCCGCTCCCCAGTTCGCTGCTCACCGAAATATCGCCACCGTGTTTTTTCACAATGCCGTAGGACAGGGACAGGCCGAGCCCTGTCCCTTGGCCCACCGGTTTAGTAGTGAAAAACGGATCGAAGATTTTTTGCAGGGTGTCGGGCGCGATGCCTGATCCTGTATCGGCGATTTCGATCCATGCCGTCTCGCCCTGCGTCCCGGTGCGAAGGGTGATGGTGCCGCGTTCGGGGCCCATGGCCTGCGCGGCGTTGACCACGAGGTTCATGATGACCTGGTTGATTTGCGACGGCAGGCACTCGATTTCCGGCAGCACCTGATAGTCTTTGACTACATCAGCCTTGTACTTGAGTTCGCTGGCGACGATGTTCAGTGTCGACTCGATGCCCTGTTGCAGATTGGCCCATTGCCATTCCTGATTGTTGTCGATCCGGGAGAAGTCTTTCAGGTCCCTGACGATCTGCCCGACCCGGCTGATTCCCTCCTTCGACTCTTTGATCAGCAGCGGCACATCCTCGCGCAGATACTCAAGTTCGATCTGCTCGCGCATGTGCTCAAGTTGCAACGCTGTCTGGCTGCCCGCCAGGACCTGTTCAGCGCTGTGATAGGCGTCGAGCATGGTCAGCAATTGCTGAAAGTAACCGTCAAGAGTGCCAAGGTTGGAGGAGATGAACCCGATCGGATTGTTGATCTCATGCGCGACACCGGCCGCCAGTTGGCCCAGCGAAGCGAGCTTCTCCGATTGCACCAACTGGCCTTCCAGTTGCTTGCGCTCGTCGATTTCCCGCTGCAAAGCCTCGCTGGCCTGCTTGAGCTGGGCGGTGCGCTGATCCACCAGGTGTTCCAGGTGATGCATCTGCAGCGAGGCCCGTTCGGTCATTTCCCATTTGGTCAGCAAGGTGTTGGCCATCTGCTTGACTTCGATATTGTCGAACGGTTTCTTCAGGATCAGCAGCCGGTCATGGGCATTCAGACGATTGAGCAGATCGTCCCAGGAATAATCGGAGTAGGCGGTACAGACCACCACCTGTAATTGCGGATCCTGCTGCCACAGGTGTTCGATGGTCTTTGCCCCGTCCCAGCCGTCGGGCATACGCATGTCGACAAACGCCAGCGCGTAGGGGCGTTGTTCCTGCAGCGCGAGGTTGAGTTTGCCCAGGCCTTCTTCGCCACCATAGGCCGAATCCAGTTCGAAAATCGGGCGCTCGGGTTGGGTCTGTTCGCCAAACAATGCGGCCTCCATCTCGTCGAGTTCTGCCGAGTGAGCCTGGGGCGGGGCGAGGATCTTGCGAAAATCGTCGTGGATCGACGGCATGTCGTCGATCAACAGAATGCGGCGGTTCGAGAGCTCACTCATGCGTTCTCCGTTACGGTGATCAGCGGTATCTGCAAGGTAAACAACGCGCCAAGGCCGGGGCCGTCGCTGTGGGCGGTGAGGTGGCCATTCATCTCGATGGCCGCCAGCGCGCAGCTGTGCAGGCCGAAACCATGACCTTCCTTGCGGGTGGTGAAACCGTGGGCAAAGATCCGCGTCATGTTTTCCGGGGCGATACCTTCGCCATCATCCCTGACGCTGATTTCCAGGAAAGTGTCGTCGACGATTCGCACACCGAGGGTCATTTCCCTTGAGCGGTTGTTGAGGTCGGACATTGCGTACTTGGCATTGCTGATCAGGTTGATCAGGATCAGCAGCAAGCGGTGCTTGTCCCCCATCACCTGAGGCACCTCGCTGTATTCCTTGATCACCGTGACGTGATGCCGGGCCAGCGCACCGGTATTCATGCGCAGTGCGTCTTCGAGCAGTTCGCTGATGTACAGCGGTTCGGTGATGCTGTTGGCCCCGGCATAGGATTGCTGGGTGGCAACGATGTCCTTGATATGGTCGACGCTCTTGCTCATCTGACCCAGTTCGTCGGCCATCTCCTGCTGTTCCTGGGCGATGGCGCCGACCAGTTGATTGAGATAACCGGGCAGTAGCTTGCCCTTTTCGTCCTCGGTCAGGAAATGGCCAAGATCCTCCGGATGGCCGTTGATCAGTTGCATTGCCTTGCCCAGTCCGAGGGTCTTGCTGCTGCGAAGCTTTCGTGCAATCAGGTCGGCAGAGATGTTCACGCTATTGAGCACGTTGCCGACGTTGTGCAGCACGTTGGTCGCGATTTCGGCCATGCCGGCCTGGCGCGCGGCGCCGAGCAGTTCGCTCTGGGCATTCCTGAGCTCGCGGGTACGTTCCTCGACCCGCTGTTCGAGCACGTCGTTGGCGGTTTGCAGAGCATTGTTGACCCGGTTGATCTCGGCGAAGCTGCGGATCAGCCGAAATGCCAGCCACATCAGCAGCAACACCAGCAGGCCGGAAAACACCAGCAGGTAGAAATGGTATTTCTTGTCGATTTTCTCGGACCGTTGCTGATCCAGGTTGAGCATGTTGGTGATGTCGTCCAGACGATCCGCCACGGGAACCGCTTCGATGTCTTCGAGTAAAGCGTTGACAAGCGGCTGCTCGCGCAGGATCAGGGCGACGTGATTGCTGAGGATCCTGATCGGGGTATGAAACTCCCCAGGCAAGCGTTGCGCGTTCACCGCCAGTTTGCTCAGCCCCACCTGAATGTCGGCGGCTTTGTCGACGGAGGTGACCTGGGCGAACTCCAGGGCACTGAGCAACAGGTCATAGGTATCGGTGGCGATGTTTTGCACTTGCAGCTTGTCGAGGTCAGGCAGGTCGGCCAGTTGCGCCTGGATGTCGTCCTCGGCGGTGGGCAGGAAGGCCAGCGAGTTGCGCAGCAAGGCGTTGTGCGACTTGAACTGCTCCACCAGTCGGGTCTTTTCCTGCATCGCCTGCAGAAAAGCCTCGTGGGCATCGTTCCATTGCCGTGAGTCGTTGCGCCCGTGACCTGACTCCATGGTATCGAACTGCTCCCATAGCCGGTTCATCTCGTTCATTGGCGAAACCAGAGGGTCGTAGTTATGCGAAATCGCCACCCGGGACTTGAGGACCTCGTTTTCCCACTGGGCGTCCTGCTGTTTCATCAGGCGGATCAGATCCCGGGATTCCGAGTAGGTCACGGTCTGTTCCGAGTTGGATTTGAAGTACAGAAAAACCAGGGTCGAGGCCAGGAGCACGGCGACGAGCGCGAGTAACAGCAGGCTGAAGCGGCGTGAAAGCTTTATCATGACTTGCCCTTCCATTCGCCGGTCAGGGTCTTGAGAAACTTCACAATCAGCGCTTTGTCTTCAGCGCTCGGCATGCGCCCCAACTGGTACTGGAACATGACGTCCACGGCTCTTTCGAGGGTGGGCGCCGAGCCGTCGTGAAAGTAGGGGGCGGTCAGCGCGACATTGCGCAGGCTCGGGACCTTGAACACCGAGCGGTCCGCTTCGTCACCGGTAATGTTGAACCGTCCCTGGTCAGCGACGGTCGGGTTGCCGCGATCGGCGATGTAATCACCGAACACCCCGAACTTCTGGAACATGTTGCCACCGATGTTCACGCCCTGATGACAGGCGATGCAGCCGTAGTCCTTGAAGCGCTGATAGCCGTATTTCTCGTCGAGGGTCAGGATGCTTGTATTGCCCAGCAGGTATTGATCGAAACGGGATCCGGGCGTCAGCAGGGTGCGCTCGTAGGCGGCCAGTGCGCTCTGTATATTGGCCTTGGTCACTGCCTTCGGGAACGCCGCGCTGAAGCCTGCGCGGTAGTCTGGATCCTCGTTGATCCGCTGGATGATGGTGTTCCAGTCGCTGCCCATTTCGTGGGGACTGGTAATGACGACGTTGCTTTGCGCCTCGAGCGTTTCGACGCGGCCGTCCCAGAATTGGCGAAAGTTGAGGCTGGCGTTGAATACCGTCGGCGTGTTGATCGATACCGGTTGTCCATCGAAGCCGAGGGAAAGCGCGCGGGTGTCGGCTCCGCTCTTGTCCAGTTGATGACAACTGGCGCAGGACAGGGTGTTGTTGACTGACAGGCGCGGATCACTGAAGAGCTTGCGACCGAGTTCGACCTGAGCGGGGTTCTGTTTCGGTATCTCGGGCAACGGTTTGAGCGGTTCGTCCAGCGGCGCGGCACCGGCGATAGCACTGAGCCCGTAAAGCAGGATCGCAAGGGAGTGGGGGACAAGGGAGATGGGCCATCGTCTCGCGAATTTACCGCCGGACTGTCGTGTCTGCCTGTTCATGAGTCGTCTCGCTGTTCTGCCCAGCCAACGGCCAGCAGCCGCGCAAAAGAGTCTGCCGGCAGGGCCTTGCTGAAGTAGTAACCTTGGCCTTCCTCACATTGATGGGCCTTGAGAAACGCCAGTTGTTCCTCGGTCTCGACGCCTTCGGCGATGACATTCAGATCGAGGCTCCTGCCCAGGCTGATGATCGCGCTGACCAGGGCGGCATCGTTGGTGTCATTGCTCAAGCCACGAATGAACGACTGATCGATTTTCAGCACATCGATGGGGAACCGGCGCAGATAGCTCAAGCTGGAATAGCCGGTTCCGAAGTCATCGATGGCCAGCCGCACTCCTAGCGTCTTCAGCCGGTTCAGTGCGGTCATGGTCGCCTCGACGTTCTGCATCAGTACACCTTCGGTGATCTCCAGTTCCAGCAGACAGGGGGGTATTCCCGTCTGTGTGAGTATCTGTTCGACGCCTTCGACGAAATCACGTTGGCGAAAGTCGATGGCCGATGTGTTGACTGACATGCGGATCGCCGGCAGGCCGGCTGCTTGCCAGCGTTGTGCCTGACGACAGGCTTCGGCCAGAACCCACTTGCTCAGTGGCACGATCAGGCCGCTGTCTTCGGCCACGGGGATGAACTCGGACGGATAGACCAGGCCATGCCCGGGTTTTTGCCAACGCACCAGCGCCTCCGCACCGACTACCCGTCCGCTGCTCAGTTCGATTTTCGGTTGGTAGTGCAGGACGAATTCGTGCCTTTGCAGGGCCTGACGAATGCCCGATTCGATGCTCTGCTGCTCCCTGGCACGCTGGTTCATGGCTTCGATGAAGAAACCGATGTCGTTCGGACCGCTCTCCTTGACATGGCGCATGGCGGACTCGGCTTTTTTGATCAGGTCAATGGCCTCGAACCCGTCATCGGGGTAAACGCTGATACCCAGGCTGGCGGTGATGCTGATCTCCTGGCCGGCGATCGACTGTGGGCTGCGCACGGCACTCAGCAGTTTTTCGGCGATGCCGCGGGTCTGCTGGGGGTGGTTGATGTCGCTGAGGATCACCACGAATTCGTCGGCGCCATAGCGAAAGACCGAGTCGGACTCTCGCACGTACTTGAGCAGTTGTTGCCCGACCCGTTTGAGCATTTCGTCCCCGGCCGGGTGGCCCAGCGCGTTGTTGATGCGCTTGAACCGATCCAGTCCGAGAAACATCACCACCAGGTGCTTGTCATGGCGTCGGGCAGCGGCCAGCGACTGGCTCAGGCGATCACCCAGCAAAGTGCTGTTGGGCAGCCCAGTGAGGGCGTCGTACTGCAGCAGGTGCGACACCTTGAGCAGTTCGTGTACCCGTGCCTCGATGGTCTGCTCAAGGCTCAACAACTTCAGCGCCGCGTCCTGTGCCAATTGCCATTTCCAGGTCAGGGCATTGGCCATCTGGCGGATTTCCAGGGTATCGAAAGGTTTTTTCAGAATCAGCAACTGGTCACCGAGCTCCAGTCGTTCGGCCATGGCTTCCCAGCTGTAGTCGGTATAGGCGGTGCACAAGGCAATTTGCAGGTTCGGGTCGGCATTCCACAGGTGTTCAATGGTTTCAAGACCGTCCCAGCCAGGCGGCATACGCATGTCGATAAACGCCAGGGCATAGGGGTGGCCATCGGCCAGTGCGCGTTCGACCAACGCCAGGGCTTCCTTGCCCTGGTAGGCGGAGTCGAGCTGGAAGTTGAGGCGCGAAGATTGCCGAGTCCCGAACAGTGAGTGTTCGAGACTGTTCAGATCCGCTTCGCCGTCGGTGTTCGGGGTGAGGATTTTGCGAAAATCGGCATGGATCGCCGGTGTATCGTCGATGATGAGAATACGTCGGTTGGTCTGGGAGAAAAGTGTTTTCATTCCTCATCCTCCCTGGAGGATGGGGGCGCCATGTTCCCGTCCTTGAGCAACCGGGCCGCTTGTTCCGCGCTTACGGCCTCGCTGAAGTACAGGCCTTGTGCGCTTGGCAGCGGGGCGGTTGACGCTGGCGTGCGGGGCCGATCCGATGGCTGGACGCCTTCGGTAATGATGCCGATTCCCAGGTCCCGGGCGAAGTTGACGATTGCCCGCAGGCTGTTGGCGCCAGCCGCATCCTGAGTCGCGCCGTCGATAAAGGATTGGTTGAGCTTCAGGTGATTGACCCGGTAGGTTTTCAGGTAATCGAATGATGAATATTCGGTGCCGAAATCATCGATGGCGATTTTTACCCCCAGCTCACGCAGTCGTGGCAGCACATCGTTTTGGGTCCACTTGGTTTGTGCCAGAGTCGCTTCGGTCACGTCGAAACGCAGGTCCCAGGGGGCGAGTTCCCAGCGCGCAGTGGTGCGCAGCACGTCGTAAATGAGCTCCGGACCACTCTTTAGCTGCGCCAGGGACAGTTTGATCGCCATCACGGGGGGCGCCATTCCCTCGTTACGCCACAGGCTCATCTGCCGGCAGGCCTGATCCAGCACCCAGCGCCCGAGAGGGATGATGGCACCGGTCTTTTCCGCCGCGGGCACGAAAGCCGGCGCCAGCAGTTCGCCGCGCCGGGGATGACACCAGCGCACTTGCGCTGCCATGCCCAGGATCCTGCCGCTGTGCATATCCACTTCCGGAACGTAATGCAGCGCCAGTTCATCGCGCTCGATGGCCGTCATCAAGTCATTGGCGATGGCCATGCGCTCGGCCACTTCTTGGGTGATCTCCTGCGAGTGGAAGTGATATTGGTTGCGGCCCATTTCCTTGGAGCGGTACAGCGCCATGTCCGCCTGGCTCAGCAGGCTGTCGGCGTCGAGGCAGGCGACGCCGTAGCTACTGATGCCTATGCTGACTGAAATATGCAGGGCATTGCCGGCGAGGTTGTACGGCGTCAGCAGCGCATCGCGGATATTGGCCGCCATGGCGGCGGACTGGGTCGGGTCGCTGACGTCCAGTTGCAGGATCGCGAACTCGTCCCCGCCCAGGCGTGCCACCACATCGTTTTCCCGCACGCCGAATTTGATGCGCCGGGCCACTTCCTGCAACAGCAGATCACCCACCGGGTGGCCGAGGGTGTCGTTGATCCGCTTGAAGTGATCAAGGTCCAGATAAAATACCGCGAATGCCTCTGCGCCTCGACGTGCGGCAGCAAAGGCCTGATGCAGGCGTTCGATCAGGGTGGCGCGGTTGGCCAGGCCGGTGAGCCCGTCCGTGCGGGCGAGCAGGGCCATTTTTTCTTCGGCCTGCCGGCGTTCGGTAATGTCGAGAATGATCCCCTCGACTTCCAGCAGGCGACCGTCATGGTCGCGTACGGGAATGTAGCGGTTCTCTACCCAGCGCCATGCTCCCTGGCCGGTGCGCAGGCGAAATTCAATCGAGGCGCCCAGCGCATGACGGTCCAGCACCCGGGCCATGGCCGCATCGACACTGGCCTGGTCTTCCGGGTGGATCAACTGCTGGGCCCAGTTGGCCGAGCCCACCAGATCGGCGGCGACGTGTCCGTAGCGGGTGATGTTATGGGAAATGTACATCAGCGGAAACGACGGTTCGCCACGCAACCGGTAAAGGATGGTCGGGCTGTTCTGCACGATGATATTGGCGTCGGACAGTTCCCGGGTGCGTTCCTGGACCGCTTGTTCCAGCAGGTTCATCTTGAGCGCGGCGTCTTCGGTCATCTGCCATTTGACCGTGAGGGCGCTGGCCATCTGGCGTATTTCAATTGCATCGAAGGGCTTCTTCAGAATCAGCAGGCGGTCGTTCAGCGCCAGCCGTCGGTCGATGTCCTCCCAGGAGTAGTCGGAGTAGGCAGTGCACAGCGCCACCTGCAGTTTGGGATCGACCTGCCACAACCGTTCGATGGTCTCCAGGCCATCCCAGCCTGGTGGCATTCGCATGTCGATGAAAGCCATGGCGTAGGGGCGATCGTTCGCCAGGGCGGCTTCGAGTTTGTCCAGGGCTTCGCGGCCCTGGAAGGCCGAGTCCAGTTCAAAGTGTTGGGCCGGTGTGGTGGACAGGGTGCCGAACAGGAGGTTTTCGGTTTGCCCCAGACTGTCATCCTCGACAGTGGCCGGGCTGAGTATCTTGGCGAAATCGGCATGAATCGACGCGGTATCGTCGACGATGAGCACACGACGATTGATGCGCGTCTGCCAGGTGTTCATGGGGCGGTACCGGCAGGAGTACGCGCGTTCATTTTCGGGAGCATCCTTTTCCCTCGTCACATGGCTGCCAGCAGGCCGGTTGTACAGTCCATTGCGTTGAGCATAGTCGCCATTGGCCATTTTGCCCGCAGAACTCAAAACAATAATTAGCGCGAGCGATACGGAAAATCATCTAGCCTGTCATTCAAGCGTAGGCGGGAAAGACGGTAGGCCCGCGCTGCCTGTCACACTAAATGACTCGCTTGAGACCATGCCATGGAAGAGCAATCCGTACCGATGTTGAACAGTCGCCCCAAAGTGTTGCTGGTCGATGATGAGGAGCCGATCCTCAACAGTCTGCGTCGCCTGTTGCGCGGCCAGCCCTACGAGGTGCTGCTGGCCACCAGCGGTGCCCAGGCGCTGGAAATCATGGCGTTGCAGCCAGTGGATCTGGTGATGAGCGATGCACGCATGCCCAATATGGACGGCGCCACGTTGCTGGCCCATGTCCGTCAGCGCTATCCGGCGACCATGCGGATCATGCTCACCGGCTATGCAGACCCCTCGGCGATCATCAAAGCCATCAATGAGGGGCAGATCCACCACTACATCAGCAAACCCTGGAATGACGACGAAATGCTCCTGACCCTGCGCCAGGCCCTGGACCACCAGCATTCAGAGCGTGAGCGCCAGCGCCTGGAACAATTGACCCGGGTGCAGAACGACCAGCTCAAGTTGCTCAACAGCACACTGGAAAAACATGTCGCCGCCCGCACCGCCGAATTGCAGCAGACCGCCGACATGCTCGACCTGGCTTACGAGGAGCTCAAGCACAGCTATGTCACCGGCACCGAGGTGTTCTCGCTGTTGGCCAATCTGCGCCTGCCATCGGCCAAGCAGACCAACCGGCAGATCATCGAACTGGTGCGCGGGTACTGCACGGAACATGGGCTGGATGAAGCTGCCAGCCGCGACCTGGCCATGGCGGCCGCTCTGTACAACATCGGCAAGCTGAGCTGGTCCGACAGCATGATGGTCACCCCTTCGGATCTGCTGAGGCACACTGACCGCGACCGCTATCGTGGCTATCCGAAACAGAGCGAATCGTTACTGATGACCCTGGACCCGATGAAGGACGCGGCGCGGTTGATCCTGCACCATCAGGAACGCTGGGACGGCAGTGGTTTCCCCGACCGGCTCAAGGGCAAAGCCATTCCGTTCGGATCGCGATTGCTGAAGCTGGCGGTCGACTTCGTCGAGTTGCAGCGAGGATTGATTCTCGAACGACAGATGAACAGCGACGAAGCGCTGCTCTACCTGCGCCAGTACGCTGGACGGCTTTACGATCCTGACCTGCTCGAAGATTTCATCAAGGTGTGCACCACATTCCTGAGCGATATCACCCTGGCCGATCCGCAGGTCAAGGTCCTGACCACCCGGGAACTGACGGCAGGGATGATGCTGGCGCGCAATCTCAACGCCGATAACGGCATGCTCCTGCTCAATGCCGGCAAGGTGTTGAACGGGCCGCTGGTGGAAAAACTGATCGCCTTCGAAGCCATGGAAGGCGGCAAGTACAGGATTTTCGTGAAGGTCCCGCAGGATACGCCGGAGCTGGTTCAGGCCAAGGCATGACGGCGGACGGTCGGACATGGGATCCTAGTGATTTCCACTAGGGTCCATGGCTGACACATGACATCTGTATCCGCTGTTTTACCGCGTATTATCCATATCGCCGCCGCCCTGCTGATCGGCCCTGATGGCCGCACACTGCTGGTGCGCAAGCGTGGCACCACGGCGTTCATGCAGCCGGGTGGCAAGATCGAGCCCCATGAGTTGCCGGTCCACGCCCTGGCCCGGGAACTGGAAGAAGAGTTGACTCTGGACATCGACCCGGCGCAGGCCGTTTACCTCGGTCACTTCTCGGCACCGGCCGCCAACGAGCCGGGTTTTGTTGTACACGCCGAGCTTTTTCAGCTGAACATTGATTCGGATGTCACCCCGCAGGCAGAGATCGAAGAAGTGATCTGGATCGACCCGGCCACCGAAGGCGATGTCAGCCTGGCGCCATTGACACGGGACCTGATCCTGCCGTTTTATCGTGCATCGCTGACTGCGATCGCCTGATCATCACGCAAAGGACTTCGCCCATGATCCCGCTTCAAGACCTGCTGATTTTTGCTGCCGCCGCGTTGTTGATGGTACTGACGCCGGGGCCGAATATGATCTACCTGATCTCCCGTTCGATCTGCCAGGGGCGCAAGGCCGGGGTGATTTCGTTGCTTGGGGTGGTTGCGGGATTCTTCGTGCATCTGTTTGCCGCCGCCGCCGGTTTGACCGCGGTGTTCCTGGCCGTGCCGATGGCCTATGAAGTGTTGAAGTGGGCCGGTGCGTTGTACCTGTTGTGGCTGGCCTGGCAGGCGATCAAGCCCGGTGCGCGCTCGCCGTTCGAGGCGCAGCAGTTGCCCCCGGATTCGTCGCGCAAGCTGATCACCATGGGCTTTCTGACCAGTGCCCTGAACCCGAAAATCGCAGTGTTCTATCTGTCGGTGTTTCCGCAGTTCATCACGCCGGAGCACGGTTCGGTGTTCAGCCAGAGCATCATCCTCGGCCTGACCCAGATCAGCGTGAGTTTCTGCGTCAACCTGCTGATCGCCATGTTTGCCGCGGGCATCGCCTCGTGGTTTGTCAGCAATCCGACCTGGCTGGCGATGCAGCGCTATTTCATGGGCTTCGTATTGTCGGCGCTGGCGCTGCGGTTGATGCTTGAGCAAAAACGGATGGCTTGAGCATGTGGATCGAACGACTGGATGCCAGCCATGCCCTGGACTACCGGGCGCTGATGCTCGAAGCCTACGACCTGCACCCGCAGGCCTTTACCTCGAGCGTGCGTGAGCGGGCGACGATGCCGCTGGGCTGGTGGGAGTCGCGCCTGACCGGCAAGCTGGACCTGGTGCTAGGGGCGTTCGAAGAAGGCCGGTTGGCCGGCATCGTCGGCCTTGCGTTCGAGCCTCGGGAAAAGGCCCGGCACAAGGTGACGCTGTTTGGCATGTATGTGACCGCCAAGGTTCGCCAGCGCGGCCTCGGCCATCAGCTGGTTCAGGCGGCATTGGCCGAGGCGCAGAACCATGAGGGTTTGCGCCTGGTCCAGTTGACCGTCACCGCCGGCAACGATGCCGCGCTCAACCTCTACCAGCGCTGCGGCTTCATCCAGTTCGGCCTGGAACCGATGGCGGTGCGGGTGGGGGAAGATTACTTCGACAAGATCCACATGTGGCGCGAGCTCTGAAGTCACCGCTCCCACATTTGTACAGTTTTCCTTCATTAAGAAATCAGCGAACCGCACTAACCCCATCCAGCGTCGAAAACGACGTGTCCTTGGCCGTCAGCAGGAAGTCACGCATGTACGGCGCATCGAGCATGTCGGCGCGGATTGCCGCATACAGCGTGGCGAACAGTCCTTTCTCGCCCAGCCGCTTGGCTTTCACATAGCCTCGCGAGCTGTATTCATGCAGCGCCCAATGGGGCATGCCGCACACGCCGCGCCCGCTGGCCACCAGTTGCATCATCATCACCGTCAGTTCCGAGGTACGGACCTGGGCCGGTTCGATGTCGGCGGGTTCGAGGAAACGGGTGAAGATGTCCAGCCGGTCCCGTTCCACCGGGTAGGTGATCAAGGTTTCCGGGAGCAAGTCTTCGGGGACGATATAGGCCTTGCTGGCCAGGCGGTGCTGGTTGGCCACCGCGAGCATCGCTTCATAAGTGAACAGCGGTACATAGGTGATCCCGGCCAGGTCCACCGGATCGGAGGTCACCACCAGGTCCAGGTCGCCACGGGCCAGGGCCGGCAGCGGGGCGAAGGAAAACCCCGAGGCCAGGTCCAGCTCGACTTCCGGCCAGGCGTCACGGAATTGGTCGATGGTCGGCATCAGCCACTGGAAGCAACTGTGGCATTCAATGGCCATGTGCAGGCGTCCGGCGGTGCCCCCGGCCAGGCGACTGATGTCGCGTTCGGCGGCGCGCAGCAGCGGGAGGGTGGCGTCGGCCAGTTGCAGCAGGCGCAAACCGGCGCTGGTGAAGCGCACCGGTTTGGTCTTGCGCACGAACAGTGGCATGCCCATGCGTTCCTCCAGTTCCTTGAACTGGTGGGAAAGGGCTGACTGGGTCAGGTGCAGGCGATCGGCCGCATCCACCAGGCTGTCGGCTTCGCGCAAGGCGTGCAGGGTCTTGAGGTGACGGATTTCAAGCACCGGGGGCTCCATGAGGAAAACTTGTCGATAAATCGAAAAGGTTGAGTTTGTCTCATGTTGGTGCCGCTGTCGACCACAAGCACGGCGGAGCACATTGCGTGCCCCGCCGTTGCTGCTTTACAGCGTGGAAAAGAGTTTGTTGCCCAGCGGTTTGCCGATGTCGCCGCGCCAGATCGCCTCGACCGTACCGCCACTGGCGGCCATGTCCTTCTGCCATTGCAGACCCAGGTTGCGTTGTTCCGGCCGTTTCAGATGGCCTTTGACGAAGTCGCTGAATTGCGGCTTGGCCGAGGTGTAGTGGAAGTGTGCGTACCAGAGGGTTTGCGCCGGTTCGTGGCGCAAGTCACGCACCTCGTACTCCTGGAGGAAATCCCGTCGTCCGTCCGGGCGTTTGCCCAGGTCGCGCAAACCGCCTTCCTTGCGGATGTCCACCATCTGTTGTTCAACCAAATAGTCCAGATAACCTTCGGTCGGGGTTTTGCTGTTCATGCTTTGCTCGATGCGCAGGGTGCGCCCCGTGCTCAGCATTTCATCCGCCCGCGTGCGCAACTGTTGCGCCACGGCCTCGGTGGAGGACAGCCGTTCGATGGCCTGGGCGCGCAGGGTCAACTCCGCCGCTTCGCTGCTCATCATGTGCTCAAGGTCGACCGGCAGCGTGTTTTGCTGCGCGTAGCCTTTGACTTTGTCGGTATAGGCGTCCGTGCTTCCCAGCCTTTTTCTGGCTTCGCTCAGCAGTGGCCTGACGTCGGTCGGCAGTGCCGGTTGCGTGGAGACGGCAGGTTCACTGAGGCGATATCTACCGGGGTGGCGGTCGTGGGGCAGCCAGGTTTCCTTGTAGCCATTGATATCAATGATGAAGTGCTGTTGCTGAGTCTCGACATCGATACCGGGTTCACCAATCAGCAATCGGTTGTCCTCAGTCTCGAACAGTTGTTTTCTGATGCGTTCTGTCGGAGGTGGGGCGGTGGATCGGTCTCTGATGGCATTGCGGGCAAACGCTTCCATCTGGTCGAGGTCGCCCAGAAACGCACGAACTTGCTCCAGATCCAAGTGTTGCGGATAGCCTAGCGTCCAGGCGTCAAGCTGGCGGCGGAACTCGCTGTAAGTGGTCAGGCAATCTTCGAAAACGCGGTTGCGCTGGCCGATACTGGAACTGACTTGTGGTAGTTGATATTGGGTCAATAGAGCGCGCCCGACCTTCTCGCGGGATTTTTTCAACTGTACGTGGAAGTAGACCCAGGACAGGTCGTCAACGGCCTCATAGCGGGTGATGGTTTCCAGAACGTGCGCTGCCTTCAGGTAGTGGTAATTGGCATCGCTGTACGACTGGTTCAAGAGTTCCATGGTCCGGGTCACGTTCTCTCTGTGCTCGGAGCGGGTAATTCGGCGGTACCATCGCCTGGCTTCCTCGACGGCCAGGTGTTGCAGGTCAAGTTCCTGGACAAAAGCCTTTCGAACCGTCGTGCGCTCGGCCATCAGTTTCAAATGGGCGGAGGTATCGCCAACCGGGGTCGTGTCCGAACGGGCGATCAGTTGTTCGGTTCGGTCGAGGCTTTCCAGCAGTCGCTCCCTGGCCAGGTCGATCCTGCGGTTCAGGCGGTCGACGACAATCCCGGCGCACTGGCTTTGAAGCTTCTTGATTTCGGCGCGATTGTTGCCATGACTCAACACCACCCACTCTTCAAGGGTCCGGTGCAAAGCCTGCGCGGTTTCGATATCGTCCAGGCAGGCAAGGTCGACACCGGGGCGAAGAGCCGGGCGCTGCGCGTGCGGAAGAACGAAGTAGTCCCGCATCAGGTTATTGCTCTTGCGGGTCTGGGCTTTGAGGCGCCGGGTATAGGCACCGGCGGTGTTTTTCAGGGTCAGTTGTCGACGCAGGGCCCGATCCGTCCACCAGCGCGGCAGCCAGCGGCGTATGGCGACCGGCCAGAGTGGGTCCAGTCCATCGGCCATGTGCCCAAGCACCGCGCCTCCCCCCACGCCGCCGCCTTCGATCACCGTGCCGAATACCGCGTAGTGGGTGTTCCAGTGGCCGGACTCATCCAGGGCGATTGGCTGTTTGTAGGTCCGGCTGCTGGTGCCGCTCAAACGCCAGCGGGGTGGATTGCCTTCCAGTTCGATGCGATAGATTCGCCCCTGGCTGAGCATGAAGTCGCCGTCGGCGTGGTGATACACGTTGCGATAGATGCCTTCGGTGCCCGGTTGCAGGCCGGCGAGGGAAATCATCTGTTCGTATTCATAGCCCTTGAAGCGTTCCAGGGTTCGTTGTGCCTGGCGCTGCGTCGAACTGCGCAGGGCGCCGACGCTCTTGCTCACGGCGCGCAACTGGCGCTGGCGGGTGATGGCAAGCGCTGCCGAAGGTGCCGCACTGGCGCCGGGCAGCAGATCCATGGCCGCGTCGATTAATGACAACAGCACTGCTTCGACCTCGGCCAGCCCGTGGCCGACATCTCCGCGCAAGAACGCCGCCACTGCCAGGTTGGCGCTGCTCCAGGCGTCGTACAAGGCAATCGCCGTGCCGACGAAGGGCACCACGCCCAGCGCCATTTTCAGGTAGTTGAACATCGCGCCGGATTGCAGCGCAACCTGTTCCAGGTACAACGCATCGTTGGAACGAGACGTCGCCCGATGGGCTTCCAGCAAGCGGCCCATGTGCACATTCAACAGATGTGCTGCCAGGGATGTGCTGGCTGGCCAGGGCGTACCGACGCCGATCAGGGCGTCGAAGTTTCTCAACCGGGCCTGGTTGATCCGGCTGACGTGGTGGGCGACATCGCCCTTCAAGGCCTGGCCGGCCAGGTAGTTGACCATTGAGCTGCGCAGGCAATCGTTGAACAGGCGCATCCGAGCGTCTTCAAGACTGTCGAATTGACGCAGAAAAACACTGTCGGGACTGTCGGGCAGATAAAGCAGGGTCAGGCCGCTGATCTGCTCCACGATAAACGTGACGCCGGACAAGGTGCTCGGTCCCTGGCCATGGGTGTCCTTACCACCCACCGTCAGGTATGCCGGCAGCAGCTGGATGCGTTTGCCATTGGCGCTGAAAGCGTCACGGTTGTTGGCATCGATGGCGATGTCCAGGACTTGCTGGCCATCGGTATTGATGTCTTTGGCGAGCACGGCGAATTCGCCTTGCAGGCGCAGCATCAGGCGCCAGGGTTCGCTCAGGCATTCGTGACGGTATTCATTGCTGAAGGTCGGTGCGTTCGAGGTGCCGAGGAAGGTTTCACGGATCAGCGTTTCATACTGTCCGGCCAGGTCCAGTTCGGTGGCCATCTTTCGCAGCCAGGCCTTGGTGATGCCGGTTTTCAGCTTCTGTCGATCTGTCGGATCGCCGCCGCTGGTCTCGACTTGCATGAACGACAGTCGCCACGACATCGCCTGATCAATGTTGCTTTGCGCAAGGTCTCCGAGGGACAGCTTGCTGCGCTGCTCGCTGGCGACCAGCACGTTTTCCTGGGGGGTTCCCGGTGCCGCACCCTCGATGACGACTTTGCGCCAGGCGGTGGCGTCAGGCACGTCCAGTAGCACGTCAACGCTCCGGGTCAGGCCGAACGCCTGGCGCAGGTGGGCATCAATGGCCTTTTTGCTGAACGCGTCGCGGGGCGGCAACTCGCGCTCCAGCCATTCATGGGAGCGCTTCATGGCCTCGATGTAGGACTTGAACAGCGTCTTGATCCGCTCACGTTGCACGGTGGGCAGGGCGCCGTGCCACGCCGGCAAACGTGCGGCCAGTGCACTGCTGTGAACTTGCTCGACAATGTGCTGGTGCGCCAGCTCTCGGGCTGCGTGGACAGGAACCGTCAGGCAGGCGAGGGTCTGTTCGCGCAGCTTTTCCAGTTCTGTTTCGCGTTGACTGGCGCGAGACGGATCCCGGTTGGCGGAAAGCAGCCGTGCCACTTGTTGTACGCAGCCATGAAGCTGGTTCTGCAAGGCGTATTCGAACGGGTTTGCAGCCAGCGGCAAGAGATGCAGCGCTTGACTGTTGTCGTTGGCCGCCAGTTTGAACAGCGTCTGTTCCAGCGCCTGTCGAGAGGTGAACCGTTGCAGGCCACCGAAACGTCCCGGCCAGTAGAGCAACAGGCTTTCGGTCGAGGACGGCAGCAAGGCCGATGGCTGGGCAAACAGCAATACACCGTCCAGTTCCTGGCTTTGCGTACGGGGGGTATCACCTTCGGTATCCGTCATCGACAACACCAGGCGCGCCACCACCACTCCGGCCGGGCGCGGTTGATCCGGTGCATCCAGTACGCTGATCAGCCACTGATGTTCCTCGTGGCTGATCTGGTTCAGGCTCAATTGCAGCTCGGCTTCGGCGCGCAGGCCGTCCAGGCGCGCCTGGTAAAGGGCGGCGTAGTGCGGGCGGCTTTTGTGGCGCAGTTCCAGCATTTGCTGCGCACTGTCGGTGTGCAGCAGCGCGGTTGCGGCGCTGCTGCTGGCCTGCTCGGCCGTCGCGAGCTCGTCCATTTGCCGTTGCAGACGTTGCAGGCGCGGGTCAGTGTGGTTGCCCTGAAAGTTATCGCCCAGCAAGGCATCCAGTGCCGTGCGCTGTTGCGCCAGTGCATGGAGACGGATGCCCAGTGGAATATCGGGGCTCAACTGGCCGAACAGGACAGCGTCGTTGTTGGTATCCGCGTCCGGCAGGTTGGCGGGCGGGGCCAGGATCAATTCGTTACGCAGTCGATCGCCAGGGGTGACAGGCAATCGTGCCCACAAGGATTGAGCACCGGTCTGCAGTACGCTGCGCTCAAGCACTGTGTAATAGACCCTGAGGGTACCTGTCGGTAGCCGGGGGTGGTCGAACATCTGCGGCTGATGTTCGATCAGCCAGCTTTCCATATCGACTCGGCTTTCAAATGTCATCCAGGCCGATGGCCGGGAAGGCAAGTACAGCAATTGAGCGACCGGCTGGGCTGTGTCCCGGGTGATGACCAACGCGCCCGATAGTTCGATTGACAGGCCTTTGTCATCCTTGAACTGCATTTGCTCGACGTAATGCAGTGCAGTGGCAGGCGTTGCTGTCTGCACGGGCGGATCGATGAACGCCTGCAATGTCTGGAACTGTTCGACATCCAGGATGCCCCGGGCAAACGCCCATTGGCTCGACGCTTCGAAATGCTGACGATACAAGCGGTTGGCCTGAGCCCGGCGTGACTGATCCGTACCGCGCGCACGGGCATTCCACCAAGTGCTGGCGAGCGGCGACTGCGGATTTTGCGCCATAAGCGCCCGCCACTGTTCACAGCATTCATTCCAGCGCTCCGAGGCGCTCAGGGTCAGGCCTTGGTCCGGGTTCGCGGGCAAAGGAACAACAAGGCCGAAATCGGCCGCTAGGGGGGTGGTTTCGTCAACCATGACGATGAATCTCCAGAAGGCCGGGCCGTGCCGGCGGTGCGGGCATTAGGAGACAGTCGTCAAAAGGGCGGGTGGTACATAGTTATTGCGAGGCTGAATCTGACGCCTGATGACCGCTCGGCACTCTTCATCAAATTGTCATGGAACTGTGGCGGCGCGCTTGAACAAACTTCATCAGACTCGCGCTCTACTGGGGTTCTGCGTTTTGGTGTTTTTCCATGGGTGCTTCATTCCTTTCACGAATCGTATTGTTGGCCGCGTTGTTGTTCGGCCTGCCGTCCATGGCGGCTTCGCGTTGTGACGTCAATGTTCCGACCGAACGGGTGGATCTGGCCCAGGTAAGCCTGGCGTACCAGAGCATCGGCCGTGCGTCCGATCCGGCATTGCTGCTGGTGATGGGCCTGGGCGGGCAATTGATTCACTGGCCGGACGAAGTGGTGGTCGCCCTGTGCCAGCAGGGGTTCCGGGTGATCCGCTATGACAATCGCGACGTAGGCCTGTCAACCTGGCGGCAAGCACCGGCCGAAGCCAACCTGACTTTCGAAGTTTTGCGCTACAAACTCGGATTGCCGGTGTCGTCGCCGTATTCGCTGACCGACATGGCCGAGGATGGCCTGGGCTTGATGGACGCCTTGCACATCGACCAATTCCACGTGCTGGGCGCCAGCATGGGCGGAATGATCGCCCAGCGCATGGCGGCCATGGCTCCGCAACGGGTCGAGAGCCTGACCCTGATCATGACCACCTCCGGCGCCGAAGGCTTGCCGGCGCCGAGTGCGGCGCTGGTGCAGTTGTTGGCCCGGCGCGGCGCACCGAACCGCGAAGTGGCCCTGGAGCAACAGGCCGACTTGCTGGCGGCACTGGGCAGCCCGATGGTCACCGACGATCGCCAGGCGCTGCTGCATCAGGCGGCACAGTCCTATGACCGGGCGTTCAATCCCGAGGGCGTGAAACGCCAGATCATGGCGATTCTCGCCGAGCCGAGCCGGGTGACCCTGCTCAATCAGTTGCGGGTGCCGGCGCTGGTGGTGCACGGCACGGCCGACCCGCTGCTGCCGGTGATGCACGGGGTGCACCTGGCGGCGCATCTGCGTGGCAGTCAGTTGGTCCTGATTCCGGGCCTGGCCCATCGCTTCCAGGAGGCATTCAAGGCGCCGTTGCTGGGGGCGGTGTTGCCGTATTTGCGCGAGCACCGTGAAGACACCTCGCACTGGGCGCAGATCGAGCCTGTGGCCGATCGCAACCTCCTCTAACCCCTGATCACCTGTAGGAGCTGCCGGAGGCTGCGATCTTTTGATCTGGATCTTGAAAATCAAAAGATCGCCCGAACGCGGACCGAGCCTCCGGCAGCTCCTACAGAGGTTATGGGCGATCAGGTTTTGCTCAATGGCTCAGGCCGTACTTTTTCACTTTGTCGAACAGCGTGGTCTTGGCCATGCCCAGTTCCTGGCTGGCCTGGGTCAGGTTGCCGCCGCTGCGTTGCAAGGCGTCGCTGAGCAGGTTGCGCTCGAACGCTTCCACCGCTTCGGCAAAGGCCAGCGCCTGGTTGCCGGCGCCGGCACCGGTTTTCTTGAACGCCGGCAGGCCCAGGGCAAAGCGCTCGGCAACGTTGCGCAGTTCACGCACATTACCCGGCCAGTCGTGGCTCATGAGGTTCGAAACGGTCTGGTTGTCCAGTTCCGGTACCGTGCGGTCGAAGCGCAGGGACGACTGCTGCAGGAAGTGTTCGAACAGTTGCAGGATGTCTTCGCGGCGTTCGCGCAGCGGCGGCAGTTCCAGGGTCACCACGTTGAGGCGGTAATACAGGTCGCTGCGGAACTCGCCGGCCTTGCTCGACTCGACGAGGTCGGATTTGGTCGCTGCGATGACGCGGCAATCCACCGCTACGCTCTGGTTCGAACCGAGGCGTTCGAGGGTGCGTTCCTGCAACACCCGCAGCAGTTTGATCTGCAAGGGCAGGGGCATGCTTTCCACTTCGTCGAGGAACAGCGTGCCGCCGTCGGCGTGCTCGATCTTGCCGATCCGACGTTTGCCCGCGCCTGTAAAAGCGTTGGCTTCGTGGCCGAATATTTCGCTTTCGAACAGGTTCTCCGGCAGGCCACCGCAGTTCAAGGCGACAAACTGCTTGGTGTGCCGCCGACTGAAATCGTGCAGGCAACGGGCAACCAATTCCTTGCCGGTGCCGGTCTCGCCTTCGATCAGCACGTTGGCCGAGGTATCGGCAACGTTGGCGATCAGTTCCCGCAGGTTCTGCATGGCCGGCGAGCGACCGATGATCCGCCCTTCGAGGGAATCGCGTTCGGCCAGTTGCCGACGCAACGACGACACTTCCCGCGCCAGGCTGCGTTGCTCCAGGGCGCGGCGGGCCACATCCACCAGGCGCTCCGGGGAGAACGGCTTTTCCATGAAGTCGTAGGCGCCTTTCTGCATCGCGTCGACGGCCATGGAGATATCGCCGTGCCCGGTGATCAGCACCACCGGCAGGCTACGGTCCCGGGCCTTGAGACGGGTCAGCAATTCCAGGCCATCGATGCCCGGCAGGCGAATGTCGCTGACGACGATGCCGGCGAAGTTGTCGCCGACCCGCTCCAGGGCTTCTTCGGCGCTGCCCACGCCAATGCAGGGAATGTCCTCCAGGGTCAGCGCCTGTTGGCAGCCGAGCAGTACATGGGGGTCGTCTTCGACGATCAATACACTAAGGTCGTTGTTCATATTGGCTCGGCGGGAGTGGGGCTTACCAACGGTAAACTGAGGACGAACGCGGTACCACCGCTGGCCGGGTGCTCGACACCCAGGTGACCGCCGGTGGCGGCGGCCAGGCTGGCGGAAAGGGTCAGGCCCAGGCCCAAGCCTTGTTCGCCGGGTTTGGTGGTGAAGAAGGGTTCGAACAGGTGCTTGCGCGCTTCGGCATCGATGCCGTGGCCGTTGTCACGCACCCGCAGGCGGTATTTGCCATCGAACGCTTCGCCTTCGAGCCACAGTTCGGGTTGTGGCTGCGCTTGCATGGCGTCGAGGGCGTTGCCGATCAGGTTGACCAGAATCTGTTCCAGGCGGGTCTGGTCGATCTGCACCTGTACATCGGTGAAATCGCGGTGCAGTTGCAGGTGAATGTTTTCCACCCGGCCGCCGAGCAATTGCAAGGCCGCGTCCACGCCTTTGCCGAGGCAGGCCTGGCCCTTGTCGTCACCGCGCCGGGCGAACGAGCGCAGGCTGGCGGTGATCCGGCCCATGCGGTCGATCAGTTCGTTGATGGTCTTGAGGTTGGTGCTGGCCACGTCGAGCTGGCCGCGTTCGAGGAAGCGCACGGTATTGCCGGACAAGGTGCGCAGCGCTGCCAGCGGTTGGTTCAGTTCGTGGGCGATGCTGGTGGACATCTGGCCGATGGCCGCGAGCTTTCCGGCCTGTACCAGTTCATCCTGGGCGCGGCGCAAGGTCTCTTCGGCTTGCCGGCGTTCGCGGATCTGGCCCTTGAGCCGTTCGTTGCTGGCGCGCAGGTCGGTGGTGCGTTCGGTAATCCGACGCTCCAGCTGACTGTTGGCTTCCTGCAAGGCTTCCCGGGCCGCGAGGCGAGTGGCGATCACCTTGCGCCGCTCGTTCCAGGCGATCAAAAGGAACGCCAGCAGGGCAAACGCCACGGCCACCAGGATCCCCTGGTTGATCGCTTCGCGGCGCAGGTCCTGCAGCGGCGTGAGCAGGGTGAAATTCCACGGCGTATCGCCGAGCGGCCGGGTCTGCGCCAGGTAGCTGATGTTTTCATCGTCGGACACCAGTTCGCTATTGGCCGGGAACGTGAGTTTTTCCACGCCTTCGGACAGGGTTTCCCGGGCCAGCGGCTGCAATTCGTTGAGCGGGAACCAGTAGTACTGCAGGCTGCGGGCGAGTTTTTCCTTGGTTTCTTCGCTCAGCGGTATCACCGATTTCAAGCGTCGTGCCGGATCGCTGGACAGAATGATGATGCCGTTTTCGTCGCTGACGAAGGCTTCCAGGCGTGCCCGTTGCCAGCGTTCTTCCATGGCCTCCAGACGGACCTTGACCACCGCGACGCCGATGATCTTGCCGTGTTCTTCCAGGCCGTGGGCCAGGTAGTAACCGGGTTCGCCATTGGTGCTGCCGATGCCGTAGAAGCGCCCCGGCTGACCGCGCACGGCGTTCTGGAAATAGGCGCGAAAGGACAGGTCTTCACCCAGGTAACTGTCGACATCGCGCCAGTTGCTGGTGGCCATGACGCGACCGGTGGTGTCCATCACGTAGATGGCCCGACTGCGGCTGCGCCGGTTCAGGCCTTCGAGGTAATCGTTGACCGTCTGCCGGTGTTCCGGAGTCGGGTCGGCCAGCAACTGCGCAACGCTGGTTTCGAGTTCCAGCAGGCTGGGCAGGTAGGTGTATTTGCTGATTTCGCTTTCGACTGCACGGGCGTGCAGTTCCAGCTGGCGCTGGCCGTTTTCGCTGAGGCTGCGGATGCCGTAGTGTTCACTGATCCAGAAGCCGATAAAGCCCAGGCCGATCATCATGGCGATGATCAGCGGCGGCAGGAACAAATGGCGAACCAGACGGGGTTTCACGGCGAGTGATGGCGACGTGGCGCGATAAAGAGTGGGGTCGCATTTCATCACAGATGCCTTGGGTCAACCACAACAACAAGCCCAGAGGACTCCCTGTAGGAGCTGCCGCAGGCTGCGATCTTTTGATCTTTGCTTGTTAAAGGCAACATCAAAAGATCGCAGCCTGCGGCAGCTCCTACAGGGGAGACCGTGAAGCTTTTTAGTGCTGCAGGATCTTGTTGAGGAAGTGCTGCGTACGCTCGGCGCGGGCGTTGATGTCACCGAAGAACTCTTCTTTCTTGCAGTCTTCGATGATCTTGCCGGCGTCCATGAAGATCACCCTGTCCGCGACTTTACGGGCGAAGCCCATTTCGTGGGTCACGCACATCATGGTCATGCC
Source organism: Pseudomonas sp. IT-P4 (assembly GCF_949767755.1). NCBI lineage: Bacteria > Pseudomonadati > Pseudomonadota > Gammaproteobacteria > Pseudomonadales > Pseudomonadaceae > Pseudomonas > Pseudomonas sp. IT-P4. Next base: position 275,291 of record NZ_CATKPX010000045.1, read on the forward strand.
TTCGTGGGCCAGTTGCACCATCACGTCCAGTACTTCGTTGACCATTTCCGGGTCCAGCGCCGAGGTCGGTTCGTCGAACAGCATGACGATCGGGTCCATCGCCAGCGCACGGGCAATCGCCACACGCTGCTGCTGACCGCCGGACAGTTGGCCCGGATGCTTGTGGGCGTGGGCCGAGAGACCGACGCGCTCGAGCAGTTGCAGGCCTTTCTTGGTGGCTTCTTCCTTGCTGCGACCCAGCACCTTGATCTGCGCGATGGTCAGGTTTTCGGTGATGGTCAGGTGCGGGAACAGCTCGAAGTGCTGGAACACCATGCCCACGCGCGAACGCAGTTTCGGCAGGTTGGTCTTCGGGTCGGCGATGGAGGTGCCGTCGACCACGATGTCGCCTTTCTGGAAAGGCTCCAGGGCGTTGACGCATTTGATCAGGGTCGATTTGCCGGAACCGGACGGCCCGCACACCACGATCACTTCGCCTTTTTTGACCTCGGTGCTGCAATCAGTCAGTACCTGGAAGTCCCCATACCACTTGTTGATGCTTTTGATAGAGATCATACGGCGAACCTTTTTTGCAGACGCTTGACCAGCTGCGAGGCGGCAAAGCTGATAGTGAAGTACACGAGACCCGCGAAAATCAGGAACTCATTGGAGCGGCCAATGATGTCGCCACTGGCGCGCGACGCATTGAGGAAGTCCACCAGGCCGACGGCGTAGACCAGCGAGGTGTCCTGAAACAGGATGATGCTCTGTTGCAGCAACAGCGGCGTCATCTTGCGGAACGCTTGCGGCAGGATGATCAGGCGCATCATCTGTCCGTAAGTCATGCCCAGCGCTTGGGCAGCGCCCATCTGGCCCTTGGGAATCGACTGCACACCGGCACGGACGATTTCGCAGAAGTACGCCGCTTCGAACATCATGAAGGCCACGATGCACGAGGCGAACGCGCCGATCGGCGTGTCTTCGCCAGTGATCCAGCGCAGCACGAACGGTACCGCCAGGTAGAACCAGGTGATCACCAGCAGCAAGGGGATCGAGCGGAAATAGTTAACGTACGCGCCGGCGATGTTCGACAGCACTTTGTTGTGGGACAGGCGCATCAGGGCAAGGATGGTGCCGAGGATGATGCCGCCGATCACGCCCATGGCCATCAGCTTGAGGGTCATGATCATGCCGTTCCACAGGCCCGGCAGAGACGGGATGATGCCCGAGAAGTCGAATTCCATCATTTACCCCCTACGGAAATCAGGCCCGGTACGGCGACTTTCTTCTCGACCATACGCATCAGCAACATCAGGCTCATGTTCAGGGTGAAGTAGATCAGCGTTGCCAGGGTGAAGGCTTCGAACAGGTTGGCGGAGAACTCGGCGGTCTGCTTGGTCTGCGCGAGCAGCTCCATCAAACCGATCAGCGAGGCCACGGAGGTGTTCTTGAAGACGTTCAGGAATTCCGAGGTAAGCGGCGGAATGATGATCCGGTAGGCTTGGGGCAGCAGCACGTTCCAGTAGATCTGCGGTAGCTTGAAGCCCATGGCGCGAGCCGCGGATTCCTGGCCCTTTGGCAGTGCCTGGATACCGGTGCGCACCTGTTCGCAAACCCGGGCGGTAGTGAACAGGCCCAGGCACACGACGACGCTGAGGAAGGCCGAGGTGGTCGGGTTCAGATCCTGCTTGTACCACTCTTGCAGGTCGGCCGGCAGCAGGTCGGGTACCAGGAAGTACCAGATGAACAGCTGAACCAGCAGCGGCACGTTACGGAAGAGTTCGACGTAGCAGGTGGCGATGCCCGATACGATGCGGTTCGGCACGGTACGCATGACGCCCAGGATCGAGCCCAGTGTCAGGGCGATGATCCAGGCCGCGATGGCGATGCCGATGGTCCAGGCCAGACCGGACACGTACCAGTCGAAATAAGTCTCGCTGCCCACGCCGGTGGACTTGAAGAACACGCCCCAGTCCCAGTTGTAATTCATTAGGGTCTCCCCTCAGTTCAATCGATGTACAAGTGCCCGCTTGGGGGAAGCTCCGTTCCCGCCTGTCCTTGAGGGACAGGCACACGCTACCGGCTCGACAGCCACCGGTTCGAGTGTTTCCAAAAAAATGCCAGCAGGAAGTGACCACCTCCTGAAAGGGCCAGGGCCCTCTCAGGAGATAAGGTTAGTCAGAAATCAGGACTTCTTGTCGTCAGCCGCTTTATCAGTCGGTTTGGCGATCAGGGCCTTGAGTTCGTCGCTCATCGGGAAGTTCAGGTTCAGGCCTTTTGGCGGGATTGGCTGCATGAACCACTTGTCGTAGATCTTGTTGATCTCGCCCGATGCGTAGGTGGCCTTGATAGCGTCATCCACAGCCTTTTTGAACGGCTCGTCGCCCTTGCGCACCATGCAGCCGTAGATTTCGAAGGACTGTGGAGTGCCGGTCACGGCCCAGTCGCTTGCCTTCTTGGCTTTGGCGGCTTCACCGGCCAGCAGGGCGTCGTCCATCATGAAGGCCACTGCACGGCCGGTTTCCAGCATCTGGAACGACTCGCCATGGTCTTTGGCGGAGATGACGTTCATGCCCATCTGTTTGTCGGCGTTCATCGCCTTGAGGATGCGCTCGGACGTGGTGCCGGCGGTGGTCACGACGTTCTTGCCGGCCAGGTCAGGGAAATCCTTGTACTTGGAGTCTGCCTTGGACAGCAGGCGAGTACCGATTTCAAAGATGCCGACGGAGAAGTCAACTTGTTGCTGACGCTCGACGTTGTTGGTGGTGGAGCCGCACTCCAGGTCCACGGTGCCGTTCTGCACCAGCGGGATACGGGTTTGCGAGGTGACCAGGTTGTACTTGACCTGAAGGTTCGGCATGTCGAGGTCTTTTTTCAGCGCTTCGACGACTTTCAACTGGATGTCGTGGGAGTAGCCGACCGGTTTGCCGGAAGCATCCGCGATATAGGAAAACGGAATGGAAGCGTCGCGATGGCCCAGGGTGATGGTGCCGGACTCTTTGATCTTCTTCAGGGTGCCGGTGAGTTCGGCGGCGAAAACTGGCGTGCTGATCAGAGCGGCAGCAATGGCTGCGCCCAGGATATGGGGAACGATGCGCATCAAATTTTCCTCGACTTTGTTTTTTTTATGGAGCCAGTTCATCGGCCCTTTTGTGCTGCAAAACACCTGAGCGCTATTGAGAGCCGGCGCAAAGGACATTCGTCGAAGAAGTGTAGAGCATGACTCGTGCCAGACCAGTCGAAATTGATCATGGCATTGATTTGTAAGGGAATTAAATATTTTTTGCGTTGAAATTTCAGTGAGATGATCCGGTTAACCGAACTGACTCGCGGGTCGCGTTCGGAAAACCGAATGGTGGCAGGGTGCTACCCGATCATCAGCTGTACTTGCGCTTGTCCGGCGCTGGCGGGAAGTACTGGTACAACCAGGTTTCACTCAGGGTGCGGTCGTTGGTGCGGATGAACAGACGCAGTTCGACAGGTTCGACGCTGTCATTGGTCGGGTACCAGTCAAACAGGATGCGGTAGCCCTTGATGTCGTCGAGCTTCAGTATGCTGAAATCCTTGACCTCGCCGTTCGAGCAGGTAACGACCGGCTCGATACCCGTACCTTCGGGCAAGCGGTCCAGGCCGCCGCCGGTGAAGTCCACGGCAAAGCGCCGCGCCCACACCGGCGGGTAATGCTCGCCTGGCGCCCAGCCTTCGGTGAAGCCGCCCATGCCCGAACGGGTCGCGTTGACCCGTGCCAACGGCGTTCCGACTGGCGGCAATGCGCTCCAGTAGAGCTTGTAGCCGTAGTTCAGCGAATCCCCCGCAGCCACCGGTTTCTTCGGCGTCCAGAAGGCGACGATGTTGTCCATGGTCTCGCCGGTGGTCGGGATCTCCAGCAGATCGACCGAGCCTTCGCCCCATGAGGTGGTTGGTTCGACCCACAGGCTCGGGCGGCGGCTGTACCAGTCGACGGTGTCCTGATAGCTGGCGAACTCGTGGTCGGTCTGTACCAGGCCGAAACCTTTTGGGTCGGTATCGGCGAAGGCATTGAATTGCAGGGTAGCCGGGTTGTTCAGCGGGCGGCAGATCCACTCGCCGTTGCCGCGCCACATCGCCAGGCGGTCGGAGTCATGGATTTGCGGGTGAATGGTGTCGCACATGCGACGCTCGTGGGTGCCGCAACTGAACATGCTGGTCATCGGCGCGATGCCCAACTGGTCGATGGCGGTCCGGGCGTTGACATGGGCGTCGATCTCCATCACCACGCGCTCGGCCTGGCAATCGATATCGAAGCGGTAGGCACCGGTGGCGCTCGGCGAGTCGAGCAGGGCGTAGACCACGAAGCGGGTGCTGTCCTTGTTCGGTGTCTCGAACCAGAACTTGGTGAAGTCCGGGAATTCCTCACGTTTTTTGGCGTAGGTATCGATCGCCAGCCCGCGGGCCGACAAGCCGTACTGGCCGGTGGCGTCCACCGCGCGGAAGTAACTGGCGCCGAGGAAAGACACGACATCGTGCTTGTCCAGTTCCGGGGCCTTGAACAACTTGAAGCCGGAGAAGCCCAGGTCGCCCTTGAGCTGTGCGGTGTCGACCGTGGTGTTTTCATAGTTGAACAGCGACGGGCGGAAATGCACCTCGCGGGCCATCCGGGTTTTCGGATCGACGCTGTACATGCGCACCGGCTGCTTGAAGCCCATGCCGACGTGGAAGAACTGCACGTCCAACTGGCCCTTGAGCTCTTTCCACAACGAATGATTGCCGTCGTAGCGGATCGCATTGAAGTTCTGCGGCGTCATGGTCGCCAGGGTCGGCGGCAACTGCTGCTTGGTGTCCTGGTAGCGATTGCTGGCGAGCTGCTTGGCCTGGAGCTTCAGCGCCTCGAAATCGAACACGGTAGCCTCGCCATCAGCGGTGCCACTGCTGGCGGCCCAGGCCTTGGCGGCCAACAGACCCGTGGCGGACAAACCGGTGTAGGCCGCGATGGCCATGGAGGCTTTGAGCAAGTTCCTGCGGTGCATAAATACAACCTGTCGTGAGCAATCCCGCGCCGTTCCTGGCACGTGCTGGATCGGAAATATCGGTTCGGACATGCCTTCGGCCAAACACAACGGACTTTTAAACAGATGCCCGACAGCTTAAACCGTTCGATTGCAGAGCAAAATTGATTGATGGCATTGCGCTGGCTCGGCAATGAAACAAGACATGTCGGGAAACAATTCCGACAGGGGTTTCTGATTTACAGGGCATTTCTGCTTTTTTCGACTAATTACTCTAAAAACCGCTTTTCAGCGCCCGGAATATTTCTATTCTGTGCACATGACCGGTTTATGCCCGAAAGACCGGTGCGGTTCAGTCGGCACGATGCGGCTGCTGAATAGGGGGAGGGCGATGCGGTTTTTTGCAGTTTTCTTTGACGTTTAGAAGGACATCGTCCATGTCGAAAGTACAAGGCATCACCGAAATGTTGGGAATCTTTCCGTGTCTGGCCCTGGGGCGACGAAGACGCCGGCTCAATAGCGAGGAAATGAAACTGGTGGAACGCTATCGGGAGCTGTCGGAGAGCGACAGGATCGCGATGAGGTATCTGGTGGATGCGATGAGGAGTGTTTCGAGGTTTTGAAACAATGGGGCATCCCGTCCTGGCTGGATGCCCTCATCTACCAATCCTGGGAACGCTCGGATCGCTGATGCAGCACGCGCAGAACTTGTACCTGGCCCTGGGAAAATCGGTAAGGGGCGATAAAGGGAAAACGGCCAAGTACCAACTCTCGGACATCGGGCATGCCTGAAGGCCTGCCCGAGCCGGGAAACTGTTCCAACAGTTCAAAGGATTGCAGCATCGTGGAAATGATTTCGAGAGCGGCTTTTGCGCCAACTACCTTTCGGTAGTGTTCGTGGATGGCATCGAGATCGCTATCGGCTTTTTCAGTCAGTACTACGCTCGGCACGTTTTGCCCACTTAGCCTTCACGGCATCCAGATCGGTGAGTTTCCCTGCGTCGGCATCGGCGATGCCGTCACTGATGGCTTGCAGATGCCAGGACTCGGCTTCCACATATCGAACCAATGCACGCTTGAGATGGTACTGACGATCTCTGTCGGTCGCCGCAGCCAATAAATCCAGCTGCTGTGCCAATTGTTCTTCGACGCGAAAAGACAAAACGGGTGAGGCCATGATGGCTCTCCTAAGGTGTATACGCTGTAAACGACGTAAACACCCTAGGCCGAGCCAGGGTTTTCGTCAACCGCAGGCGTGCATGGGTTGCACGAAACTCTAGTGCGGCGAACACGAACGAGAGAGAGGGATGTGTTGCCAGATGCTAACGCAACGAGATGGGGTTAACCGACTCAACCCCTGTCGGGGTGATATCCATATTCAATCCTTGTTGGTTTTTTTAGATCACCCCGGCACCACGACGGCACCGGGGCGAATGCCGTTACCGGCTGACTTTCCAGGCATCCCCAGCAGGCGCCATGCCATGGTCATACGGCTTGGCGAACCACATGTAGAGCAGGCCCAGACCAATCACGATGGCGGTACTCAGCACCATCGCGTAGTTGATGTACCACGCGGCATCCGGGGTGCGTGGCCAGGCCATGTTGATGATGGCGCCGACGCCGTAGACCAGCGCGCCGATGTTCACCGCCCAGCCCCAGGCGCCGAGGGTGAATTTGCCGCTCGGTTTCCAGCCCTTCATGCGGGCGTACAGGGCCGCGAGCACGATCATCTGGAACGCCAGGTAGATGCCGATGGCCGCGAAGCTGACGATGGTGGCGACCGCGTCCTGCAGGAAGAAGCCGAGGATGATGATCAGCGCCGGCAGGACACCGGAGACGAACAGCGCGGCAACTGGAACCTGAGTCGTAGGGGAAATCTTCTTCAGCAGTCGGCTGCCGATGACCATTTCATCACGGGCGTATGAATACAGCAGGCGACTGGCCGCTGCTTGCAGGCTGATCACGCAGGAGATGAAGGAAATCATCACCACGCCCATCACCACTTTCGAACCGACCGGGCCGAAGGCGTTGTTGAGGATGGTGGTGACCGGGTCCTTGTCGGTGCCGTTGATCACCGCTTGCATGTCCGGTACGGCCAGGATCAGCGCCAGGCAGGCGAACATCGCCGCGATGCCGCCGATGTAGATGGTCATGCGCATGGCCACCGGGATTTTCTTGCTCGGGTTCGGGGTTTCTTCGGCCACGTCACCGCAAGCCTCGAAGCCGTAGTACAGGAACATCCCCGCCAGCGACGCGGTGAGGAACGCCGGCAGGTACGAGCCGTCGACGCTGATATCGAAGGTGTTGAACAACACGCTGATGGGTTGATGACGCTCGAAAATCAGCAGGTAAACGCCGACGATCACCGCGCCCACCAGCTCGCACAGGAAGCCGAACATGGCAATGCGCGCCAGCACTTTGGTGCCGCTGAGGTTGACCAGAGTGGCGAACAGCGTCAGGAACAGGGCGATGATGATGTTGGTGTTGTTGCTCGGTTCAAAACCCATCATGGCGGCGAGGTACGGACCGGCACCGACCGCAACGGCGGCGATGGTTACGCACAGGGCGATGGAGTAGATCCAGCCGACCATCCACGCCCAGCGTTTGCCCACCAAGCGGCGAGCCCAGGGGTATACGCCACCGGAAATCGGGAACTGCGAAACCACTTCGCCGAAGATCAGGCACACCAGCAGTTGGCCGCAACCGACCAGCAAGTAAGCCCAGAACATCGGTGGCCCGCCTGCGGCCAGGCACAGGCCGAACAGGGTATACACCCCGACCACCGGGGACAGGTAGGTGAAGCCCAGGGCAAAGTTTTCCCACAGGCTCATGCTGCGATTGAAGTTGGAGGTGTAACCGAGTTTGCGCAGTTGCTCGGCATCGCTGTCGGCAAGGGCTGCAGAGAGATCGGGTGATGCACTCATGTGTGATTGCTCCGGAAAATCGGCAGATTTCGGATGTCCGAAACCGTGGCGGGGCCTTGAGGGCGCCGCCCGGATCGGTGGTTATTGTTTTTTTGAGTTGCGGTGAATCCTTGGTGTAAATCGCTGACATCATCCGTGTGTCTGCTGAAAAGATCGCAGCCTGCGGCAGCTCCTACAGGGTGTACGGCGCTCTTTGTAGGAGCAGCCGCAGGCTGCGATCTTTTCGCGGTTAGTGCTTGAACATCACATGCCGCACAACGGTGTAGTCCTCCAGCCCGTACATGGACATGTCCTTGCCATAGCCGGACAGTTTCTGGCCGCCGTGGGGCATTTCGCTGACGAGCATGAAGTGCGTGTTGACCCAGGTGCAGCCGTACTGCAGGCGAGCCGACAGGCGATGGGCGCGGCCGACGTCGGCGGTCCACACGGAAGAGGCCAGGCCGTAGTCCGAATCGTTGGCCCAGCCCAGCACCTGCGTTTCATCGCTGAACCTGGTCACCGAGACCACCGGCCCGAACACTTCGCGGCGCACGATTTCGTCGTCCTGCTGTGCATCGGCCAGTACCGTCGGTTCGAAGAAGTAGCCGTTGCCCTCAACCGCCTTGCCGCCAGTGATCAAGCGAATGTGCGGCTGGGCGATGGCGCGTTCGACGAAACCGGTTACGCGGTCGCGGTGTTGCGCGGTGATCAGCGGGCCGAGCTCGGTCGACGGATCATCCTGCAAGCCGTACTTGATACTGCTGACGGCGGCGCCGAGTTTTTCCACGAATTTGTCGTAGATGCCCTCCTGGGCATAGATGCGGCAGGCAGCGGTGCAGTCTTGCCCTGCGTTGTAGAAACCGAAGGTGCGGATGCCTTCGACGGCGGCATCGATGTCGGCGTCGTCGAAGATGATCACCGGGGCCTTGCCGCCCAATTCCATGTGCATGCGCTTGACGCTGTCGGCGGTGCTGGAAATGATGTTCGAGCCGGTGGCAATCGAACCGGTCAACGACACCATGCGCACTTTCGGGTGGGTCACCAGCGGGCTACCGACCGTAGGACCACGGCCGAACACCAGGTTGAGTACACCGGCCGGGAAGATCTCCGACGCGAGCTCGGCCAGGCGCAGGGCAGTCAGCGGGGTTTGTTCCGACGGCTTGAGCACCACAGTATTACCGGCGGCCAAGGCCGGGGCGATTTTCCAGGCGACCATCATCAGCGGGTAGTTCCACGGTGCGATGGAAGCGATCACGCCCACCGGGTCGCGGCGGATCATCGAGGTGTGCCCCGGCAGGTACTCGCCACCGGCTGAACCGCTCATGCAGCGGCTGGCGCCAGCGAAGAAGCGGAACACGTCGGCAATCGCCGGGATCTCGTCGTTCAGCGCAGCGCTGTAAGGCTTGCCGCAGTTGTCCGATTCCAGTTTCGCCAGCTCTTCGCCGTGGGCTTCGATGACATCGGCCAGTTTGAGCAGCAGCAGCGAGCGCTCTTTCGGCGGGGTATGCGACCAGCTGTCGAAGGCGGCGTCGGCGGCGCGTACGGCGGCATCGACCTGGGCTTCGCTGGCTTCGTTGATTTCCACCAGTACACGACCCAGGGCCGGGTTGAATACGGGTTGGGCGGGGCCTTCGCCGTTGAGCAATTGGCCGTTGATCAAGAGTTTGGTTTGCATGGCACGTGTCCTCTTCGAAGCAATTATTTTTCTCTGTAGAAACCGTAATGGGGTGTCGGTTACTTGCCTCCACTGCCCGCAACGCTTTCACCACCCCGGGTCAGGTAATAGGCACCAAGAATCGGCAGCATGGTCACGATCATCACCAGCATCGCCACGACGTTGGTCACCGGCACGTCCCGTGGGCGGCTGAGCTGGTTGAGTAGCCACAGCGGCAGGGTGCGTTCATGGCCGGCGGTGAAGGTGGTGACAATGATTTCGTCGAACGACAGGGCAAACGCCAGCATGCCGCCGGCCAGCAGCGCCGAACCAAGGTTCGGCAGGATGATGTAGCGGAAGGTCTGCCAGCCGTCGGCGCCGAGGTCCATCGAGGCCTCGATCAAACTGTGGGAAGTGCGGCGCAAGCGAGCGATGACGTTGTTGTAGACGATCACCACGCAGAAGGTCGCGTGGCCGACGATGATGGTGAACATCCCCGGTTCGATTCCCAGTGTCTTGAAGGTCGCCAGCAACGCGATCCCGGTGATGATCCCCGGCAGGGCGATCGGCAGGATCAGCATCAGCGAGATGCCTTGCTTGCCGAAGAAGTCCCGGCGATACAGCGCGGCCGAAGCCAATGTGCCGAGGACCATGGCGATCAGCGTGGCAATCGAGGCGATCTGCAACGACAGCTTGATCGCTTCCAGTACATCTGGCCGCGAGAACGCCACGCCGATCCACTTCCAAGTGAAACCCTTGGGCGGAAAGCTGAACGCCGCGTCTTCGGTGTTGAAGGCGTACAGGAAGATGATCAGGATCGGGAAGTGCAGGAACACCAGCCCGCCCCAGGCCGCAATGCGCAGGCCGAGGGATGCCTGCCCTTGAGATGAAGAGTCAGAGTGCATCGAAGGCCCCCAGACGTTTGACGATGGACAGGTAGATGGCGATCAGTACGATCGGCACCAGGGTGAAGGCAGCGGCCATTGGCATGTTGCCGATCGCGCCTTGCTGGGCGTACACCATGCTGCCGACGAAGTAGCCGGGCGGGCCGACCAGTTGCGGCACGATGAAGTCGCCCAGGGTCAGCGAGAAGGTGAAGATCGAACCGGCGGCAATGCCCGGGATCGACAGCGGCAGAATCACTTGCATGAAGGTCTGGCGCGGCTTGGCGCCGAGGTCGGCCGACGCTTGCAGCAACGAAGGCGGCAGGCGTTCCAGCGAGGCCTGGATCGGCAGGATCATGAACGGCAGCCAGATGTAGACGAACACCATGAAGCGCCCCAGGTGCGAGGTCGACAAGGTGCTGCCGCCCACCCCCGGAATCCCCAGAACGAACTGCAGGACCGGTTCCAGCCCCAGATGCTGCACGAACCACTGCGCCACGCCGCCCTTGGCCAGCAGCAGTGTCCAGGCGTAGGCCTTGACGATGTAACTGGCCCACATCGGCATCATCACCGCGATGTAGAAAAACGCCTTGGTCTTGCCGGTGGTGTAGCGCGCCATGTAGTAGGCAATCGGGAACGCGACGATGGCGCTGGCGATCGACACGACGATGGCCATGCTCAGGGTGCGCAGGATGATGTCGAAGTTCGAAGGCTGGAACAGTGCGGTGAAGTTGGCCAGGGTCAGGTCGGGGGTGACCGCCATGGTGAAGTCGTCGAAAGTGTAGAAGCCTTGCCACAGCAGCGTCAGCAACGAGCCCAGGTAGATCGCGCCGAACCACAGCAACGGCGGCACCAGCAGCATCGACAGGTACAGGTTCGGCCGGCGATACAACAGGTTGGAAAATCTGCGCAACGGCGAACCGCCCGACGAGGATTGTGAAATAGCCAAGGTGCTCATCTCACACCCCGCCGGCAAGGGTGTCGTGCAACTGGACCATCGCTTCCCGCGCCCAGCGTGCGCTCAGACGCTGGCCAGTCTGATGTTGCGCGCTGCTGTCGATCCACTGATTGTTGGCCTGGCTGATGTTCAGGGTCTGGCCGTTTTCCAGTTTCAGTTCGTAGCGGGTGGCGCTGCCCTGGTACTGGATGTCGTGGAGCAAACCGCTGACTTCGATCTCGTGGCTGGCCAGCGGGCCTTCGGCGAAGCGCACGTGTTCCGGGCGAATCGAAAATGGCTGCGGATTGCCACTGAGTTGCTTGGCCAGGTCGCCGCGAATCACGTTGGAGGTACCAACGAATTCCGCCACGAAGGTGGTGGCCGGTTTCATGTACAGGTTGCGCGGGCTATCGACTTGTTCGATGCGGCCCTTGTTGAACACCGCCACCCGATCGGACATCGACAGCGCTTCGGTCTGGTCGTGGGTGACGAAGATGAAGGTGATGCCGAGCTGGCGTTGCAGCTTCTTCAACTCGCCCTGCATTTGCTCGCGCAACTTCAGGTCGAGGGCGCCGAGGGGTTCGTCGAGCAGCAGCACCCGTGGACGGTTGACCAAGGCGCGGGCCAGGGCCACACGCTGGCGCTGACCGCCGGAGAGCTGCACCGGCTTGCGCTCGCCGTAGCCGCCGAGGGCGACCATCTCCAGGGACTCTTCGGCACGCTTGAGGCGCTCGACCTTGCCGATGCCTTTGACTTTCAAGCCGTAGGCGACGTTGTCGCGCACGTTCATGTGCGGGAACAGCGCGTAATCCTGGAACACGGTGTTCACGTCGCGCTGGTACGGCGGCAGGCCGGCGGCCTCTTCGCCATGAATGCGGATGGAGCCTGCGCTCGGTTGTTCAAAACCGGCGATCAGGCGCAAACAGGTGGTCTTGCCCGAGCCGGACGGCCCCAGCATTGAAAAAAACTCGCCGTCCTGGATGTCGATGGAAACCCGGTCTACGGCTTTCACTTCGCCGAACTGACGGGAGACGTTGGTGAACTGGACTGCAAGCGTCATGGTGCGGTGCTCCAAAAAAGGCGCGCTTTCTTTCAACGGAATCGAGTGTGCTGTGAAAAGATCGCAGCCTGCGGCAGCTCCTACAGATTTTGCATAGGGCGCCACATTTGCGGTGCATGCGATCGGCGTAGGAGCTGCCGAAGGCTGCGATCTTTTGATCTGGTCAGGGGATCAACGACCGCCCATGATCGCGATGTAATCCTGGGTCCAGCGGCTGTACGGCACGAATTTGCCGCCTTCAGCCTGCGGGGTTTTCCAGAAGGCGATCTTGTCGAACTGGTCGAAACCGTTGGTCTTGCAGCCTTCGGCACCGAGCAACTCACTGCCCTGGCACGCCGCCGGCACCGCTGGCAACGAGCCGAACCAGGCTGCTACGTCACCCTGGACTTTCGGTTGCAGCGACCAGTCCATCCACTTGTAGGCGCAGTTGGGGTGCTTGGCTTCGGCGTGCAACATGGTGGTGTCGGCCCACCCGGTGGCGCCTTCTTTCGGGATGGTCGAGGCGATTGGCTGCTTCTCGTTGATCAGGCCGTTGACCTGATACGGCCAGGCACCGGAGGCGACCACGCCTTCGTTCTTGAAGTCGCTCATTTGCACAGTGGTGTCGTGCCAGTAGCGGTGGATCAGCGGCTGCTGGGCGCGCAGCAGATCGAGCACGGCCTTGTACTGGGCTTCGGTCAGTTCGTAGGGATTCTGGATACCCAGTTCCGGTTTGGCGGTCTTCAGGTACAGCGCTGCGTCGGCGATGTAGATCGGGCCGTCATAGGCCTGTACGCGGCCCTTGTTCGGCTTGCCGTCCGGCAGGTTTTGCGCGTTGAACAACACGCCCCAGCTGGTGGGCGCGGACTTGAACACGTTGGTGTTGTACATCAGCACGTTCGGGCCCCACTGGTACGGGGTGCCGTAGGTCTGCTTGTTGACCACGTACCACGGTGCATCTTTGAGGCGCGGGTCGAGATTCTTCCAGTTCGGGATCAACGCAGTGTTGATCGGCTGCACACGCTTGCCGACAATCAGGCGCAGGGACGCGTCGCCGGATGCGGTCACCAGGTCGTAACCGCCCTTGGCCATCAGGCTGACCATTTCATCGGAGGTGGCCGCCGTCTTGACGTTGACCTTGCAGCCGGTCTCCTTCTCGAAACCGGTCACCCAGTCGTAGGCCTTGTCGCTCTCGCCACGTTCGATGTAGCCGGGCCAGGCCACAATATCCAGTTGGCCTTCGCCCGCCCCGACAGCTTTGAGCGGCTCGGCGGCCTGGACACTGGCGCTGGCCAGCAGCGCGGTAGTGATTGCACTGAGCAGTGCGGTCTTGTGCACGAACATGGGAATTCCCTCTTCTTCAAATTATGGTCGGGGCAGTTGTGAACGTGGTGAAGCATGCCGTTGGTGGCTTGTTATTAGCGTAGTCAGAGATGCTCGCCATGGCGGGCCATGATGTGCCGCACCACGCTGTAGTCCTGAAGCGAATCGCTGGACAGGTCTTTGCCGTAGCCCGAACGTTTCAGGCCGCCATGGGGCATTTCGCTGACCAGCATGAAGTGGCTGTTGATCCAGGTGCAGCCGTACTGCAAGCGCGCCGCGACCTGCATGGCCTTGTCGAGGTTTTGGGTCCAGACCGAGGAGGCCAGGCCGTATTCCGAATCGTTGGCCCAGTCCACCGCTTGTTCCAGCTCATCGAAGCGGGTCACGGTGACCACCGGCCCGAACACTTCGCGCTGGACGATCTCGTCACTTTGCTTGCAGCCGGCGAGCAGGGTCGGCTGGTAATAGAAGCCGGCACCGGAGTGCACCGCCGCGCCGGTCACCCGCTCGATGTGCGGCTGGCCCAAGGCACGCTCGACAAAACTGGCCACGCGGTCACGCTGGCGGGTGCTGATCAGCGGGCCGATTTCGTTGTCGGCATCGCGCTTGCCGGCGAAACGCAGGCTGCTGACGGCCGCACCGAGCTCGGCCACCAGGCGGTCATGAATCCCGGCCTGGGCATAAATGCGGCAAGCGGCGGTGCAATCCTGGCCGGCGTTGTAGTAGCCGTAGGTGCGCACGCCTTCGACCACGGCCTGAATGTCGGCATCGTTGCAGACGATCACCGGAGCCTTGCCGCCGAGTTCGAGGTGGGTGCGTTTGAGTGTCTTCGACGCGGCCTGCAGAATCTTCTGGCCGGTGACGATATCGCCCGTCAGCGACACCATGCGGATCTTTGGATGGCTCACCAGATGGCTGCCGACGCCTTCGCCGCCACCGCAAACGATGTTGATCACTCCCCGTGGCAGGATCTCGGCCAGTGCCGGGGCCAGGGCCAGGATCGACAGCGGCGTGTGTTCCGATGGCTTGAACACCAGGGTGTTGCCCGCGGCGAGGGCCGGGGCGATTTTCCACGCGGCCATCATGATCGGGTAGTTCCACGGCGCAATCGACGCCACGACCCCGATAGGATCGCGCCGGACCATGCTGGTGTACCCCGGCAGGTATTCGCCGCTGAGCTGGCCGGTCTGGCAACGCACGGCACCGGCGAAGAAACGGAACACGTCGACCGTGGCACTCAAGTCGTCCTGACGGGCCAGGTGCAGCGGCTTGCCACAGTTCATGGATTCGAGGCGGGCCAACAGGTCGGCGTTTTTTTCGATGGTGTTGGCGATTTCCAGCAGCAGGTTCGAACGCTGCTGCGGCGTGGTCCGTGACCAACCGGCAAAGGCACGGTGGGCGGCGAGGATCGCGGCTTCGACTTGCTCGGTGCTGGCTTCGGCGATCCGGGTCAGGACTTCCCCGGTGGCGGGGTTGAGAATCGGCTCGACGCAGCCTTGACCGGCAACCAATTCACCATCGATCAACAATGCGGTGAACAACGGGGTCTGCGCGCCAGCCATTTTTCGGGTTCTCGTTTTTTGTGTGGCTTGTTGTGTAGACATGGCAGCGCTCCCTGTAACTGGGGCTCGGCCGTCTTTATTAGATGCACAAGACTAGTTCGCGGGCCCGAGGACAACAAATACTAAATACTGAAGGTGGCGTTCGATTAAATAGATGGCTTGCGCCCGCCGTGGGGTTGTTCGCGGGCGACCGTCAGGAACGGGTCCACCAGCGCCGGTCGCGCGGTGCCGCGACGCCAGGCCAGGCCGACATCCAGGGTCTGGCTGAGGTCTGCGATCGGTCGCGCTTCGATGATGTCACCCTCCAGTGACCACGGGCGATAGGTCATGTCAGGCTGGATCGACACGCCCAAACCGGCGGCCACCAGGCTTCGCACCGCTTCGGTGGAGGCCGTGCGCAGGGTGATGCGCGGTTGCAGGGAGGCGGCCGACCACATGCGTTGGGCGTTGCGGTCCATTTCATCGACGTTCAGTTGAATCAATGGCTCGCGGGCCACGTCGGCGAGGTTGATGCTGTCGTGTTCGAGCAGCGGGTGCTGGGCCGGCAGCCATAGCCGGTGCGGCGAGTGGGTCAGGACTTCGGTCTGCAGGGCGTGGCGGTCTTCGAGGTTGGAGAGGATCAACACGCCGACATCGATCTCGCCGCTGACCAGCAAATGCTCGATGTACGGGCGCTCGTCTTCCATCACGCGGATTTCCACGTTGGGGTAGGCGCGCTGGAAACGGGTGAGCAGATCCGCCAGGTAATAACCGGCCACCAGGCTGGTCACGCCGACGATCAGTTGCCCGGCAACCTGGTCGGTGCTCTGTTGCAGGCTGCGCTTGGCGTTATCCACCGTGGCCAGGATCAAGTGCGCCTGACGCAGGAACTGATGCCCCTGGTGGGTCAGGGTCATGCCCTTGGCGTGGCGGCTGAACAGGCTGACGCCGATTTCCTCCTCCAGTTGCTGGATCGCCAGGGTCAGGGTTGACTGGGAAATGAATGCGGTTTGCGCGGCGGCCGAGATCGAGCCGGTCTCGGCCACGGCGATGAAGTGACGGATCTGACGCAAGGTCATCATGGGAAAGCACCCGGTGGGCTGTTTTTATCGATTGGCGAGAGTGTATATCTTTTTTTCTGATAGGCCGTCGCAAGCGGCAATGGGCGCTGAGGCATGCAACATCTGGAAGCACTCTCGCCCATGGGGCGGGGGCACTTTCGTTTTAGGCTGGTGGTCTTGGTTTCAGGTTAAACGTCTTTTGGAGGCGGTAAATGAACACCCGTGGATTGCTCGATCAACTACTCAAGTCCGGCCAGGACCTGTTGCAGAACAAGGCCGGCAGCCCTCAGCAAAAGGGCGCGAGCGGTGGCACCAGCGCCCTCGGCGGTTTGCTCTCCGGTGCGAGTGGCGGGGCATTGGCGGCAGGTGCAATGGGTTTGCTGCTCGGCAGCAAAAAGGCCCGTAAAGTCGGGGGCAAGGTCGCGGTCTACGGTGGTCTCGCCGCGCTGGGCGTGCTGGCTTATAAAGCCTACGGTAACTGGCAGGCGCAGCAGGGCGGTGCAGCCGCTACGGAGCCGCAAACCCTGGACCGCGTACCGGCCGCGCAAGTCGAGCTGCACAGTCAGGCGATTCTCAAGGCGCTGGTGGCCGCGGCCAAGGCTGACGGTCATGTCGATGCACGTGAGCGCGCCTTGATCGAAGGCGAATTCACCCGGCTCGACAGCGACCGGGAACTGCAACACTGGCTGCACGCCGAGCTCAACAAGCCGCTGGACCCGAGCGATGTCGCCCGCGCCGCCCTCTCTCCGGAAATCGCCGCCGAGATGTACATCGCCAGCGTGATGATGGTGGACGAGGAAAACTTCATGGAGAAGGCTTACCTCGACGAGCTGGCGCGGCAGCTCAAGCTGGAGCCGGGGTTGAAGGCCGAGCTGGAAAAGCAGGTTCGCCAGGCCTCCCTGTAAACCTTCAGGCTGCATTCGCGAGCAGGCTTGCTTCCCACATCAGGTCTTCAGTGATCGCAGATTCTGCGTGCACCAGAGATTGA
Source organism: Pseudomonas sp. IT-P4 (assembly GCF_949767755.1). Classification (NCBI taxonomy): domain Bacteria; kingdom Pseudomonadati; phylum Pseudomonadota; class Gammaproteobacteria; order Pseudomonadales; family Pseudomonadaceae; genus Pseudomonas; species Pseudomonas sp. IT-P4. The sequence goes on from NZ_CATKPX010000045.1 coordinate 292,585, forward strand.
ATATGGGAGCGAGCCTGCTCGCGATGGCGTTTTCAGCCACACCACCGCCCCTTTCTGCCCAATCACCCTGGTACCCGTCCCGCCTTTTTTTGACGGGATGAGAAGCGCTGCGCATCCGTCTTATAAATGAAACACCGCCCTCGGCTATACTCCCCGCATTTCGAATCGGCCCCGAGGAATGACTGTGAAGAACTGGACGTTACGCCAACGCATTTTGGCGAGCTTTGCGGTAATTATCGCCATCATGTTATTGATGGTGGTCGTCTCGTACTCCCGGCTGTTGACGATCGAAAACAGCGAGGCCAGCGTGCGTGAGGACGCTCTGCCAGGGTTGTATTACAGTTCGATGATTCGTGGCGCGTGGTCCGACAGTTATGTGCGCATTCAGGCCATTCTCGGCCTGGAGGAGGGGCAGAGTTTCACTGCCGAGGATGCCGCGAACTTCAAGGGCTTCGCTGATCGGTTGAAAGAGCAGATGGACCTCTACCGTGCAACGATGGGCGACGAAGAAGACAGGGTCGATTTCGCAGCGTTCGAAAAACTTCATGACGACTACCACCGGATTCTGGCCGCGGTGATCGAGTTGCATAAACGCAACCAGAGCGCCGCGGCCGTCAACATGTTCAACAGTGAACTGACCCCGACCTGGGCAGCGGGTCGAATGAAGGTCAATGACATCCTGCGTCATAACAAGACCGTGGCGGACACAGAAATCGCGGCCATTGATGATGCGGTGGTCACCGCCAAAGTCATCATGGGCATTTCCCTGGTGATCGCGGTGCTGGCCGCCGGTCTCTGCGGCCTGTTGCTGATGCGCGCCATCATGGCGCCGATGAACCGCATCGTGAAAATCCTCGAAATCATGCGCACTGGCGACCTCAGCAGCCGCCTGAACCTGGAGCGCAAGGACGAGTTCGGCGCGGTAGAGACCGGGTTCAACGACATGATGACCGAGCTCACTTCTCTGGTGTCCCAGGCCCAGCGTTCGTCGGTGCAGGTGACCACCTCGGTGACCGAGATCGCCGCGACGTCCAAGCAGCAACAAGCCACAGCCACCGAAACCGCCGCCACCACCACGGAAATCGGCGCGACCTCCCGTGAGATCGCGGCCACTTCCCGGGATCTGGTGCGCACCATGACCGAGGTCTCCACCGCCGCCGACCAGGCTTCCGTGGCTGCCGGTTCCGGTCAGCAAGGTCTGGCGCGCATGGAAGAAACCATGCACTCGGTGATGGGCGCGGCCGATCTGGTCAACGCCAAGCTGGCGATCCTCAACGAGAAGGCCGGCAACATCAATCAGGTGGTGGTGACCATCGTCAAGGTCGCCGACCAGACCAACCTGCTGTCGCTCAACGCCGCCATCGAGGCCGAGAAGGCCGGGGAATACGGACGCGGCTTTGCCGTGGTCGCCACCGAAGTGCGGCGCCTGGCGGACCAGACGGCCGTGGCCACCTACGACATCGAGCAAATGGTGCGCGAGATCCAGTCGGCGGTATCGGCCGGGGTCATGGGCATGGACAAGTTTTCCGAGGAAGTGCGTCGTGGCATGTCCGAGGTGCAGCAGGTCGGCGAGCAGTTGTCGCAGATCATCCATCAGGTCCAGGCGCTGGCGCCGCGGGTGCTGATGGTCAATGAGGGCATGCAGGCCCAGGCCACCGGTGCCGAGCAGATCAACCACGCGCTGGTGCAGTTGGGTGATGCCAGCAGTCAGACCGTCGAGTCTCTGCGCCAGGCCAGTTTCGCCATCGATGAGCTGAGCCAGGTGGCCGTCGGGCTGCGCAGCGGCGTTTCGCGATTCAAAGTCTGATGAGCGAAATCACGGCCAAACGCTCTGCCGTGAAGCAGGCGCTGCATGCCTTGTTTCTGGTGTTTCGCATCGGCAACGAGCGCTATGCCTTGAAGGCTGTCGAAGTGGCTGAAGTGCTGCCGCGCCTGCCGTTAAAGCCAATTCCCCATGCTCCCGGCTGGGTCGCCGGGGTATTCGCCTATCGGGGCGCGGTGGTGCCGGTGATCGACTTGAGCGCACTGACCTTTGGCACGCCTGCACAGGCCCGTACCAGCACGCGACTGGTGCTGGTCAACTATCGCCCGGACGAAACCGCCGAGACGCAGCTGCTTGGGCTGATCCTCGAACAGGCGACCGACACCCTGCGCTGCGATCCGGCGGATTTTCAGCCCTACGGCCTGGACAATCGCCAGACGCCTTACCTCGGGCCGGTGCGCAAGGACGAGCAGGGCTTGTTGCAATGGGTTCGGGTCGGCGATCTGCTGGACGATCAGGTACGCGCCTTGTTGTTCCCCTCGCCGCCAATGGATCCGGCACTGCTGCAGGAGCGGCCATGAACAGCGACCAGCGTTTTTTCGACTTCCTCAAGGAAACCATCGGGCTCGACGTGACCTCGGTAGGGCCGGCGATCATCGAGCGAGCGGTGCGCCAGCGCAGCATCGTTGCGCAAGCCGTGTCGGCCGATGAATATTGGCGCACCCTGCTGGGCTCGCGGGACGAGCAGCAGGCGTTGATCGAAGCGGTGATCGTTCCGGAAACCTGGTTCTTTCGCTACCCGGAGTCCTTCGTCACCCTGGCTAAACTCGCGAGCAAGCGTCTGGCCGAGATCAACAACCTGCGTGCATTGCGGATTCTCAGCCTGCCGTGCTCCACCGGCGAAGAACCGTACTCGATCGCCATGGCGTTGCTCGATGCCGGGCTCAAACCGCACCAGTTCAAGGTCGACGGCCTGGACGTCAGCCCGTTGTCAGTGGAAAAAGCCCGGCGTGCGTTGTACGGCAAGAATTCCTTCCGGGGGGACGACATTGCGTTTCGCGATCGCCATTTCATCGCCGAAGGCGAGAGCTATCGCCTCGATCAGCGGGTGCTCGAGCAGGTGCGCCTGCAGGTCGGCAACCTGCTGGACCCGGCCTTGCTGGCCGGTGAGCCGCCCTTCGATTTCGTGTTTTGTCGCAACCTGCTGATCTATTTCGACCAGCCGACCCAGAAGCAAGTCTTCGAAGTGCTCAAGTGCCTGACCCACGTTGACGGCGTGCTGTTTATCGGACCGGCCGAAGGCAGTCTGCTGGGGCGTTTGGGGATGCGCTCGATCGGGATCCCGCAGTCCTTTGCGTTCAGTCGACAGGGGACTGCGGACCCTGATCCCTTGCCGGTATTCGTTCCTGCACCGCTGCCAGTGCCGCAACCGTTGCGCAATCCACCGCCTGCGCCAGTGCGCAGCCGTCCGTTTGCCCAGGTTGCGCCGCTGCGGCCGGCGCCTGCCAACTCTGGCTCCGACACTGCCGCGCTGCTGGCCAATATCGCCGTGCTGGCCGATGAAGGCAAAAGCGCCGAGGCGCGAGCAGCGTGTGAAAGCTACTTGCGCAGTCATGAGCCGGTGGCCCAGGTCTTTTACTGGCTGGGACTGCTCAGCGATGTGGCCGGCAATACCCTGGAAGCCCAGGGTTTCTATCGCAAGGCGTTGTACCTCGAACCGCAACATCCCGAAGCGTTGATGCACCTGGCCGGTTTGCTGCTGGCCCAGGGCGACGCGATGGGAGCCAGACGATTGCAGGAGCGTGCCGCCCGCAGCGCACGCGCCGCCGACAGTGAGCGTAAACGATGATCGCCGCCGACACCTTTAGCGTCACCCGGGATGCCCAGGCCATCGACGATTGCTGGAATCGCATCGGTATCCACGGCGACAAGTCCTGCCCGCTGCTCAGCGACCATATTCATTGCCGCAATTGTGCGGTGTATTCGGCGGCCGCTACACGCTTGCTCGATCGTTATGCATTGCTGCAGGAAGATCGCGGGACTGTGTCCGTCGCGGTTGAGAGCGAGGTGAAAACCCGCTCGCTGTTGATGTTCCGTCTGGGTGAAGAGTGGCTGGGGCTTGCGACCCGTAGTCTGGTCGAGGTGGCGCCGCTGCAAGCGATTCACTCTTTGCCGCATCAACGTTCCCGGGCCTTGCTTGGCGTGGCGAATGTGCGAGGCGCACTGGTCGCCTGCCTGTCGCTGGTGGAGCTGCTGGGGCTCGACGGCGCCAGCAGCGTGGCCACCGGTGCGCGGGTCATGCCGCGCATGCTGATCATCGCCGCCGATGGTGGACCGGTGGTGGTGCCGGTGGACGAAGTCGACGGGATTCACGCCATCGACGAGCGCACCCTCGATGCCGCATCGCGCTCGGGTACCCAGGCCAGCGCCAAATACACCCGTGGCGTGTTGCAATTCAAAGGTCGCAGCCTGCGCTGGCTGGATGAAGAACAGCTGCTGTCCGCCGTGACCCGGAGCCTTACATGACCCCCGAGCAAATGCGCGACGCCTCTTTGCTGGAGCTGTTCAGCCTGGAGGCCGAAGCCCAGACCCAGGTCTTGAGCGCCGGCCTGCTGGCGCTTGAGCGCGATCCGACCCAGGCCGATCAACTTGAATCGTGCATGCGTGCGGCGCACTCGCTCAAGGGCGCGGCGCGGATCGTCGGTGTCGACGCCGGGGTCAGCGTCTCCCATGTGATGGAAGATTGCCTGGTCAGCGCCCAGGAAGGCCGCCTGTTGCTGCGCCCCGAGCACATCGATGCGTTGCTGCAAGGCACCGATTTGCTGATGCGCATCGCCACGCCGAACAACAACCCGGAGGCTGCGGACATCGAGGCCTACGTGGCGTTGATGGCGCGGTTGCTGGACCCGGCGGCTCCGCGGGTTGCGCCTGCCGCGCCGGTGATGGCCGAACTTCAGCTTGAACCACCCGCGCCCAGGATCGAGCCGCCGACGCCTGCCGTCGAAGCGTCATCGGCGCCGGCTCCGCGCAAGACCAAACGCACCACTGAAAACGGCGAACGTGTGCTGCGTGTCACCGCCGAGCGCCTGAACAGCCTGCTCGATCTGTCGAGCAAATCCCTGGTGGAAACCCTGCGGCTCAAACCGCACCTGGCGACCATGCAGCGACTCAAGCGCATGCAGAGCAACAGCCTGCGCGCACTGGAGAATCTCAATGTGCATCTCAAGGACCACGCCTTGAGCCTGGAGGCCCGGGAAGCCCTTGAGGATGCGCGGCGTTTGCTCGCGCAATCACAGCAACTGCTCATGGAAAAGAATGCCGAACTCGACGAGTTCGCCTGGCATGCCAGCCAGCGGGCGCAGGTGTTGTACGACACGGCGCTGGCTTGTCGCATGCGGCCGTTCGCCGATGTGTTGACCGGGCAGGTGCGGATGGTCCGGGATCTGGGGCGCGACCTGGGCAAGCAGGTGCGCCTGGAAATTGAAGGCGAAAAGACTCAGGTCGATCGCGACGTACTGGAAAAGCTTGAAGCGCCGCTGACTCACCTGTTGCGCAACGCCGTCGATCACGGCATCGAAACCCCGGAGCAGCGATTGCTGGCGGGCAAGCCGGCTGAAGGTTTGATTCGCCTGCGCGCCTCCCATCAGGCCGGTTTGCTGGTGCTTGAATTGAGCGATGACGGCAACGGCGTGGATCTGGAAAAGGTCCGTCGCAGTATCGTTGAGCGAAATCTGTCGCCCGTGGAAACCGCCGCGCAGTTGAGCGAAGAGGAGTTGCTGACGTTCCTGTTCCTGCCCGGGTTCAGTCTGCGGGACACGGTCACTGAGGTGTCCGGTCGCGGCGTCGGCCTGGATGCGGTGCAGCACATGGTCCGGCAGTTGCGCGGTGCGGTGGTGCTGGAGCAGACGGCGGGCGAGGGCAGTCGTTTCCACCTTGAGGTGCCGCTGACCCTGTCGGTGGTGCGCAGCCTGGTGGTGGAAGTCGGCGACGAAGCCTATGCCTTCCCGCTGGCGCACATTGAGCGCATGTGCGACCTGGAGTCGGCGGATATCGTGCAGGTCGAAGGTCGCCAGCATTTCTGGCACGAAGGCCGGCATGTCGGCCTGGTGGCGGCCAGTCAGTTGTTGCAACGCCCGGCCAGCCAGAACAGCGGGCAAACCCTGAAAGTCGTGGTGATTCGCGAGCGTGATGCGATCTACGGCGTGGCCGTGGAGCGGTTTATCGGTGAGCGGACCTTGGTGGTGCTGCCGCTGGATGAGCGTCTGGGCAAGGTGCAGGACATCTCCGCCGGGGCCTTGCTCGATGACGGTTCGGTGGTGCTGATCGTCGATGTCGAAGACATGCTGCGTTCAGTGGAGAAGCTGCTCAACACCGGTCGCCTGGAGCGCATTGCCCGTCACAGCAATCAGGTGGTCGAGGCGGCCCGCAAACGAATTCTGGTGGTGGATGATTCCCTGACCGTGCGAGAGTTGCAGCGCAAGCTGTTGCTCAATCGCGGCTACGACGTGGCGGTTGCGGTGGACGGCATGGATGGCTGGAACGCGCTGCGTTCGGAGGATTTCGATCTGCTGATCACCGACATTGATATGCCGCGCATGGACGGTATCGAACTGGTCACGCTGTTGCGTCGGGACAATCGCCTGCAATCGCTGCCGGTGATGGTGGTGTCCTACAAGGATCGTGAAGAAGACCGGCGCCGTGGACTGGATGCCGGGGCCGACTATTATCTAGCCAAGGCCAGTTTTCATGATGACGCCTTGCTCGATGCAGTGGTCGAGCTCATTGGAGGAGCGCGGGCATGAGGATCGCAATCGTCAACGACATGCCCATGGCGGTGGAGGCCCTGCGCCGCGCCCTGGCATTCGAGCCGGCCCACGAGGTGGTCTGGGTCGCCGGCAATGGCGCCGAAGCGGTGCGCCAGTGCGCGCTGGACACCCCGGACCTGATTCTGATGGACCTGATCATGCCGGTGATGGACGGTGTCGAGGCCACGCGGCGGATCATGGCCGAGACCCCCTGTGCCATTGTCATCGTCACAGTGGATCGCCAGCAGAACGTGCACCGGGTGTTCGAGGCCATGGGCCACGGTGCGCTGGACGTAGTCGATACTCCGGCGGTCGGTGCCGGCAATGCCCAGGAAGCGGCCGCGCCGTTGTTGCGCAAGATCTTGAATATTAGCTGGCTGATCGGCGACAAGGGCAATCGCCCGCGCCTGACGACGGCGCCATTGCACCGCTCGGGCTCACGCCAAAGCCTGATCGCCATTGGCTCATCCGCTGGCGGGCCGGCAGCGCTGGAGGTCTTGCTCAAGGGGCTGCCGCGTGATTTCTCTCCGGCGATCGTGCTCGTGCAGCATGTTGACCAGGTGTTTGCCGCCGGCATGGCTGAATGGCTCGGCAGCGCCAGCGGCCTCGACGTGCGCCTGGCCCAGGAAGGCGAGCCGCCGCAAAGCGGCACGGTACTGTTGGCCGGCACCAATCACCATATTCGTTTGCTGAAAAACGGCACGCTGGCCTACACCGCCGAACCGGTCAACGAGATCTACCGGCCATCCATCGATGTGTTCTTCGAGAGCGTGGCCAGTTACTGGAATGGCGATGCCGTGGGGGTTTTGCTCACCGGCATGGGGCGTGATGGCGCCCAAGGGCTTAAACTCATGCGCCAACAGGGCTACCTGACCATCGCACAAGACCAGGGCAGCAGTGCGGTGTACGGCATGCCGAAGGCGGCCGCCGCCATCGACGCTGCCGTGGAGATTCGCCCGCTGGACAAGATAGCGCCACGATTGCTGGAGATTTTCGCCAAATGAGCACCTTTTCCCTCATTCCTGGCTCAGGTAGTACTCAGGTGACCGCACATGACTGAATTACAGCTCGACGACTTCAAGACCGACGAAAACGCCGCCATGGTGTTGCTGGTGGACGATCAGGCCATGATCGGCGAAGCCGTGCGTCGCGGCCTGTCGAACGAAGAGAACATCGATTTTCACTTCTGCGCCGACCCGCACCAGGCCATTGCCCACGCGGTGCGCATCAAGCCGACTGTGATCCTGCAGGATCTGGTCATGCCCGGCCTCGACGGCCTGAGCCTGGTGCGCGAGTACCGCAATCACCCGGCGACCAAGGATATTCCGATCATTGTCCTGTCGACCAAGGAAGACCCGTTGATCAAGAGCGCGGCCTTTGCCGCCGGGGCCAACGATTATCTGGTCAAGCTGCCGGACAACATCGAACTGGTCGCGCGCATCCGCTATCACTCGCGCTCCTACATGACCCTGCTGCAACGGGACGCGGCGTACCGCGCGTTGCGGGTCAGCCAGCAACAACTGCTCGACACCAACCTGGTGCTGCAACGCCTGATGAACTCCGATGGCCTGACGGGGTTGTCGAACCGTCGGCACTTCGACGAATACATGGAACTGGAGTGGCGCCGTTCGTTGCGTGAGCAGAGCCAGTTGTCGTTGCTGATGATCGACGTGGACTATTTCAAGGCCTACAACGACAGCTTCGGTCATCTGGAAGGCGATGAAGCCCTGCGCAAGGTCGCCGCGGCGATCAAGGATGCCAGTGCCCGACCTTCGGACCTGCCGGCCCGCTACGGCGGCGAAGAGTTCGCCCTGGTGCTGCCCAATACCTCCCAGGGCGGAGCCCGACTGGTGGCCGAGAAGCTGCGCCAGACCGTGGCGGCCCTGAAGATCCCGCATAGCTCGCCCACCGAAGGTTCGAGCCTGACCATCAGCATCGGCCTGTCGACCATCACGCCGAAAGCCGGCAGCAACTGCCGCGACCTGATCCTGGCGGCGGACAAGGGGCTGTATTCGGCGAAGAACAATGGGCGTAATCAGGTGGGGATCGGGTGATCTGGTGAAACACCGCGCTCTGCAGGAGCTGCCGAAGGCTGCGATCTTTTGATTTTCGCCGTTAAAGCAAGATCGCAGCCTTCGGCAGCTCCTACATGCACTTGCCGTGACTCCCAAAACCATTCGCCGGTAAACCCGCCATGCGGGCTGCCGGGGCCGCTTGATTACGGTATACTCGCCGGCTTTCAAAAGTTCGCCAACGAGTGCTGCCCGTCATGGAAATCAACCCGATCCTGAACACCATCAAGGACCTGTCCGAGCGCTCCGAAACTATTCGGGGGTATCTTTGACTACGATCAAAAGCATGAGCGTCTGACCGAAGTCAATCGCGAGCTTGAAGATCCGAGTGTCTGGAACAAACCTGAATACGCCCAGGAACTGGGCCGCGAGCGCGCCGCGCTGGCGCAGATCGTCGATACCCTCGACGAGCTGAACACCGGTCTGGCCGATTGCCGCGACCTGCTGGACATGGCCGTCGAAGAGAACGACGAAGGCGCAGTGGGCGATGTCGTCGCCGAGCTGGCCCGTCTCGAGGAAAGTCTGGCCAAGCTGGAATTCCGCCGTATGTTCAGCCACGAAATGGACCCGAACAACGCCTACCTGGACATCCAGGCCGGTTCCGGCGGCACCGAAGCCCAGGACTGGGCCAACATCCTGTTGCGCATGTACCTGCGCTGGGCCGACAAACGCGGTTTCGACGCCACCATCATGGAACTGTCCGCCGGTGAAGTCGCCGGGATCAAGGGCGCGACCGTGCACATCAAGGGCGAATACGCCTTTGGCTGGTTGCGCACCGAGATCGGCGTGCACCGCCTGGTGCGCAAGAGCCCGTTCGACTCCGGCAACCGTCGCCACACCTCGTTTTCCGCGGTGTTCGTCTCGCCAGAGATCGATGACAAGGTGGAAATCGAAATCAACCCGGCAGACTTGCGGATCGACACCTATCGTTCCTCGGGTGCCGGTGGTCAGCACGTAAACACCACCGACTCGGCCGTACGTATCACCCACGTACCGACCAACACCGTGGTCAGCTGCCAGAACGAACGTTCCCAGCACGCCAACAAAGACACCGCCATGAAAATGCTGCGGGCCAAGTTGTACGAGCAGGAAATGCAAAAGCGCAACGCGGCGTCCCAGGCACTGGAAGACACCAAGTCCGATATCGGCTGGGGTCATCAGATCCGTTCGTACGTGCTCGATGCCTCGCGGATCAAGGATCTGCGCACCAACATCGAACGCAGCGACTGCGACAAGGTGCTCGATGGCGACATCGACGAATACCTGGAAGCGAGCCTGAAGTCCGGGCTGTAAAACACGCAATACAAGATGATCCCTGTAGGAGCTCAGGGGGACGCCTAGTCCCTGCTGAGCAATCCCCGGGCCGCAGGGCCCGGGGGCAACGAACCTGATGGAATATTTAAAGACATGAGCGACCTAGAACTCGACCCGCAAGCCCTGCAACAGGAAGAAAACTCCCTGATCGCCCTGCGCAAGGAAAAGCTTGCTGCCGAGCGCGCCAAGGGCAACGCCTTCCCGAACGACTTCCGTCGCGAAAACTACTGCGAACAACTGCAGAAACAGTACGCGGACAAGACCAAGGAAGAGCTGGCAGAGGCTGCGATCCCGGTCAAGGTTGCCGGTCGCATCATGCTCAACCGTGGCTCGTTCATGGTGATCCAGGACATGACCGGGCGTATCCAGGTCTACGTCAACCGCAAGACCCTGTCCGAAGAAACCCTGGCCGCGGTGAAAACCTGGGACATGGGCGACATCATCGCCGCCGAAGGCACCCTGGCCCGTTCCGGCAAGGGCGACCTGTACGTCGAAATGACCAGCGTGCGCCTGCTGACCAAATCCCTGCGCCCGTTGCCGGACAAGCACCACGGCCTGACCGACACCGAACAACGCTATCGTCAGCGTTACGTTGACCTGATCGTCAACGAAGACGTGCGCCAGACATTCCGTGTGCGTTCGCAAGTCATCGCCCACATCCGCAGCTTCCTGATGAAGCGTGACTTCCTGGAAGTGGAAACGCCGATGCTGCAGACCATTCCGGGCGGCGCGGCAGCCAAGCCGTTCGAAACCCACCACAACGCGCTGGACATGGAAATGTTCCTGCGTATCGCGCCTGAGCTGTACCTCAAGCGCCTCGTTGTCGGCGGCTTCGAGAAAGTGTTCGAGATCAACCGCAACTTCCGTAACGAAGGCGTTTCGACTCGTCACAACCCTGAATTCACCATGTTGGAGTTCTACCAGGCCTACGCCGACTACGAAGACAACATGGACCTGACCGAAGAACTGTTCCGCGAACTGGCGCAGCTGGTCCTGGGCAGCACCGACGTGCCGTACGGCGACAAGGTATTCCACTTCGGCGAGCCGTTCGTGCGTCTGTCGGTATTCGACTCGATCCTCAAGTACAACCCCGAGCTGACCGCCGATGACCTGAACGACATCGACAAGGCTCGCGCCATCGCCAAGAAGGCCGGCGCCAAGGTGCTGGGCTTCGAAGGCCTGGGCAAGCTGCAGGTGATGATTTTCGAAGAGCTGGTCGAGCACAAGCTGGAGCAGCCGCACTTCATTACCCAGTACCCGTTCGAAGTGTCGCCGCTGGCCCGTCGCAATGACGACAACCCGAACGTCACCGACCGTTTCGAGCTGTTCATCGGTGGTCGTGAAATCGCCAACGCCTACTCCGAGTTGAACGACGCGGAAGACCAGGCCGAGCGCTTCATGGCCCAGGTGGCCGACAAGGACGCCGGCGACGACGAAGCCATGCACTACGACGCCGACTTCGTTCGTGCGCTGGAGTACGGCATGCCGCCAACGGCGGGTGAAGGCATCGGTATCGACCGTCTGGTGATGCTGCTGACCAACTCTCCGTCGATCCGCGACGTGATCCTGTTCCCGCACATGCGGCCGCAAGCGTAAGTGTTTCAAATAAAAAGCCGCCTTTGAGGCGGCTTTTTATTGCCTGTCTGGTACAAACGTATCAACTTGTTACTTTCATCTGAGAGGAAATACCTGTCGTGATTCGTGCAATAGCTCAAGAAGGTGCAGCGGGTGTCGCCACTGCGGTCGCTGAAAGTGTTCAGTACCAGGGTCGCAAGGCCAGCCGACAGGGCAGCGAACAGCGACGACAGGAAATCCTGGATGCCGCCATGCGCATTGTCGTGCGTGACGGTGTGCGGGCCGTACGGCACCGTGCGGTGGCCGCAGAGGCACAAGTGCCGTTGTCGGCGACCACTTACTATTTCAAGGATATCGATGACCTGCTCACCGATACCTTCGCCCAATACGTGGAACGCAGTGCGGCGTACATGGGCAAACTGTGGGTGAACAACGAGGGCCTGCTGCGCGAGATGATCGACAGTGGCGATGGCAGCCCGCAGGCGCGCTCGAAACTGGCGGACGACATTGCGCGGCTGATGACCGATTACGTTCACCGGCAACTGGTCAATCGCCGTGAGCATTTGATGGCCGAGCAGGCGTTCCGTCAGGAGGCATTGCTTAACCCGCGCCTGGCCGAACTGGTGCGCTCGCATCAGCAAATCCTGTTGCAGGGCTCTTGCCAGCTGTTCCAGGTATTGGGCTCGCGCGAGCCGCATCAGGATGCCAAGGTGTTGACGGCGATTATCGGCCGGATGGAATATCAGGGCCTGCTCAACGTAGACGAGCCTGCCGCCGAAGAGGAAATGCTCGGCATCCTGACGCGCTACATGCACCTGGTATTGGCGTCGGTCTAATCCGCGTAGGAGCTGCCGAAGGCTGCGATCTTTTGATCTTGATCCTTTGAAAAACAAGATCAAAAGATCGCAGCCTGCGGCAGCTCCTACAGGTTAGCGGTGTGTTCATAGGGAGTTTCGAATGAAAGCCTGGCGTGTCGTTGTGATCGCCTTGTCGTTCCTGCTGCTCAGTGGCTGTCTGGTGACCTTCAAGGAGCCGCTGCCTGCCAGCGAACCCGCGCCCAAGGGATTGCTCGGCAAATGGACCAGCACCAATGCCTGGGGCGAGCCGCTCAACCTCGAACTGACCCGCATCGGCGACAACCGCTATCAGGCCGTCAGTTATTACCGGGCCAGGCCCAGGGAGCGGGAGGCCTATCCCTTCACAGTGACGCGCCATGGCAACCGCTGGTATCTGTCGGCGAAGGTGCCGGCACAGTTCGGCGGGCATTTCACCATTGGCGGGTTTGAACTGACCGACAAGCATGAATTGGTGGTCTACGACCTCGACCTCGACCAGATCAACCAGGCCATGAAGCAGAAAGCCCTGAGCGGTGAAAGCTTCCAGACCCACGACGGTGATGGCGTATTGGTCGACAGCCACATGGATCAAGTCGCAGCCTACCTCGACGACCCGGCCAATTCCGATGTGTTCGTCGAAGCCGTGCGCTATCAGCGTCAGGCCAAAGCCAAATAAGCAGTACAAACAGGTTTCTACAGGAGTTTCGGGTGGACGATTACCAACAGTCGATACGCATTTTGTCCGATCGCATCGTGCTGGCGCAGACGCCGATCCGCGTCCTCGATGCGGTCAAGTGGGACGACAACATTCGTAAGGGCTTCCTCAAGGCCAAGGGCAAGGAAATGCCGGCGGTGGACCGCGACTACTACCTCAATCGGCCGCTGGCGTTCGATTCCAGCAAAGTGAAGCTGGAGTTCCAGAACATCGAGCGCGACATCACCCGCCAGCTCGGCCAGTTCAACCCGGTCGGCCAGATCATGCGCCGCATGTGCAAGGAATACCGCATGGTGATCCGCATGCTCGAAGCGCGTGGCACCGAGGATTTCGGCCTGATCTCCCAAGAGTTGTACGGCGCCGCGTCCGACGCGTTCCACGCTGGCGACCCGACACTGTCCGACCTGGGCATGATGTTGTCCGAATACCTGAATAACATCGACGGCCGTGGCGACCTCAAGGATGAGCCAAAGACGCTGACGGCCAAGGATGCGGTCGACCTGTTGCAGCATCGCTTGAACAAGGTGTTTGGCGAAGCCGAGGAAACCATCCGGGTGTTCGAGTCCGACGGCATCGTCGCCGATGCGGCGGCCGGCGCCGATTACATCAAGATCCGCTCCGATGCGATGTTCAACCAGCGCGATGTGCGCGCCCTGGAAGTCCATGAAGGGCTGGTGCACGTCGGCACCACCCTCAACGGCCTGAATCAGCCGATCTGTACCTTCCTCGCCAAGGGCCCGCCATCGTCGACGGTGACCCAGGAAGGCCTGGCGATCCTGATGGAAATCATCACTTTCGCCTCCTACCCGAGTCGCCTGCGCAAACTGACCAACCGCACCCGCGCCATCCACATGGTGGAGGAGGGAGCCGACTTCCTGCAGGTGTTCGAGTTCTTCCGCGAGCAAGGTTTCGAAATGCCCGAGAGCTACAGCAACGCCAGTCGCGTTTTCCGCGGCTCGGTGCCGACAGGTCTGCCATTTACCAAAGACTTGTCCTACCTCAAGGGCTTCATCATGATTTACAACTACATTCAACTGGCCGTGCGTAAAGGCAAGCTGGAGCAGATACCGCTGTTGTTCTGCGGCAAGACCACCCTGGAAGACATGCGTACCTTGCGCCAGTTGGTGGACGAAGGCCTGGTGGTGCCGCCCAAGTACCTGCCGGAACAGTTCCGCGACATGAACGCGCTGTCGGCGTGGATGTGCTTCTCCAACTTCCTCAACCACCTGAGCCTGGACCGGATCGAGGCGGATTACTCGAACATCCTGTGATGCTGTCAAAAGATCGCAGCCTTCGGCAGCTCCTACACTGATCCCCTGTAGGAGCTGCCGAAGGCTGCGATCTTGGCAATTGGAGCTTCACCGAAAATCCTTCCTTCCATCGCGAGGTTTCACCGGATGAGAACCCTCGGCATTCTCTGCCTTCTCCTGGCCTTGAACGGTTGCAGTTCGCTGCTGTTCTACCCCGAACCCGGCCAGTTGTTCACGCCGGAAAAGGCCGGGCTCGAATACCGCACGGTCACCCTGATCACCGCCGATGGCCTCAAGCTGAACGCATGGTGGCTGCCGGCGAAGAAGGGGGTCGAGGTCAAGGGTACGGTGCTGCACCTGCACGGCAACGGTGGAAACCTGCCCATGCACCTCGGCGGGAGCTTTTGGTTGCCGAAAAATGGTTACCAGGTGTTGCTTGTGGACTATCGCGGTTATGGCCTGTCCGAAGGTGAACCCAGCCTGCCGGCGATCTATCAGGACATCGACGCGGCCTTCAAATGGCTCGACCAGGCGCCCGAGGTCAAAGGCAAGCCGCTGATCCTGCTCGGCCAGAGCCTTGGGGGCTCGATGGCCGTGCATTACCTGGTCCAGCACCCGGAACGCCAGAAACAACTGAAGGCTTTTGTCCTCGACGGAGTGCCCGCCAGCTACCGAAGCATCGGTCAGTTTGCCTTGAGTACGTCATGGTTGACCTGGCCGGTGCAGGTGCCGTTGTCGTGGCTGGTGCCGGACGGCGACAGCGCGATCAACTCCATGACGCAACTCAAGGACGTGCCGAAACTGATCTACCACAGCATCGACGATCCGATCGTGCCTCTTTCCAACGGCATCCGTCTGTATCAAGCTGCGCCGCCGCCACGGGTGCTGCAACTGACCCGTGGCGGTCATGTGCAGACGTTCGCCGACCCGGTCTGGCGCAAGGTCATGTTGCGTTATCTCGATGATCCGCAGCATTTCAACGGCCTGCGCCGCCTGGGTGAAATCCCCAACTATCCGGCACCCCCGAATTCAGAAGATGAACCACCAGAGAGTCCGCAATGAGTGAAGAACGTAACGCTATCCCGCTGATCATCACCGGTATCTGCAGCATCCTCGGCACTGTCGGTGCCCTGTGGTGGTACGGCTACCTGCATTTCGCCAAGCCTGAGGATGCGTTGCTGCTCAACGAATTCACCATGCTCAAGACCGTGCCGGGTGAAGACTACAAAGTCTCCCTGGAACCGGCCGCGCAAGTGGCGCAGTGCATCGATGGCGTGCTGGTGCTGTTCGACATGGAACAGAAAGGCCTGACCGGCGTGCTGGTCGACAGCAAGAAAAAAGCCGTGCGCTGCATGGGGCAGGAAACGCCGCAGAAGCTGGAGCAGTAAACCGGTATTTGTTGGCAATAGAGATCAAATGTGGGAGCAAGCCCGCTCCCACACTGGTTTCGCGCAGTCGCTTGATTATTGGGTGTATGAACTCATCGCCGAACGCGGAATCACCGGCTGATTGTCATTGGAGATGGTCACCTCTACCCGACGGTTCATCGCCCGGCCCGAGGTGCTGCTGTTATCCGCCACCGGATACTCCTTGCCGTAACCCTGGGCGACGATACGCGCCGGATCAACGCCCATCTTCACCAGCGCCGCCCGCACGGAGCCCGCGCGACGTTCCGACAGCGACTGGTTGTGCGACGCCGTACCGGTGCTGTCGGTGTAGCCCTCGACAATCACTTTGCGCTCGGGGTTTTCCTGGAGGTACTGCGCCAGTTTGCTGATGTTCGCCAGGCCGTTGGATTTCAGCTCGGCCTTGTCGGTGGCGAAGAGCACATCACCGAAGGTCACCAGCGTCCCGCGATCGGTCTGCCTGGCGTTGAGGCTGTCTTTCAACTGTTTGATCTGCTGGTCACGGGCGTCGAGGCGCGCCTGGGCCCGTTGCGCCGAGGCATCTTTCAGGCTGGCCTCGGCGGTGCGCAGGGCGATGGTCTGCCTGGCCACTTCGACGCGCTGGTTGGTCAAATAGGCTAGCTGGTCGACTTTGGCCGCGTCCTCCTTGTCCCTGTAGGCCTTATCGGCCAGGTCCAGAGAGTCGCTGGCCTCCTTGGTCTCCAGCGCCGCGACTTTGCTGGCCTGCGGATCGGCTTGCAGGCCGGTGTAGTTGCTGCGGGCCTGTTCGAGGTTGGCGTTCGGTGGTGTGGAGCAGGCTGTCAGGGCTACGGTGACAGCCAGCAGGGCAGGGATCATCAATTGATTGGATTTCATGATTTCGTCCTTTTAGTCGAGTGGGAATGCGGGGGGGGGGCGCGCCGCTTACTGAACGGTGCGCTGGCTTTCCTGACGCAATTCCTGAACGCCTTTCTGCGCGTCCTTCACTGATTGTTCGGCCTTCATCGCCTGGGCCTTGCGCTCGGCCACGCGAGCGTCCCACTCGGCCTGTTCGGCGAGCATCCGGGCCTGGTCGTATTGCTTGTCGTGCATGGCAATTTCGGCTTGCTTGAGCTTGTCCTGGGCCGACTTCATTTCCACTGCGGCGAACTCGGTGCCGCCGGCGCTCACGGCGTCGTTGACGGCCGATTGGGTGACCGCGTACTGCTCGGTTGGCGGATTACCGGCGCAACCGGCCAGCACCAGGCAGCTGCCCAGGGCCAACGCCGCCAGTTTGAGGCTTTGCGAACAGGTAAATGAGGGGGTTCCGGTTCGGGTTTTCATGGTCTTCAACTCCATTGGGCCAGTTCCTGAAAAACGTCGAAGTCCACCCCGGGCAGGGCGCTGAAACCATCAATTGCGGGGTATTTTGAAACACTCGTCCCAGGCGTGGTTACTTGGGTTGACCCGAGGCTTTTTTTGAAAGTTCAGAGAAAATAGCCGGCTATCGAAAACCTGGATCAAGTCGACAGCGCCCTTTAGGGCAGGAGAAGTGCGATTTTTTGAATTGGAATACGGGCTAATGTGGGAGCGAGCAAGCCCGTTCCCACAGGTTTTGCGGATGTTCAGTGTTTCTGTTTGTCTTCAGGCACCGACAAGTCATGCAAATGTCGACGGGACAACGCCAGAAAGCGCGGGGTCGGCCCGATGTCTTCGTACAGCGGATCGCCTTCTTCATCGGTGGCAACCACGGTAGTGCCCTTGACGTACGGGAAGCTTCTTTCCAGCTCTTCCAGTGCGGCGCCGATCAGATCGCCGAGCAGTTCTTCGGGATGCCGCTTGGGGTACATTTCGACGAGCGCGGCCAGCCGTGCGGCAGACTCCACGTCCAGATGAATCGAGTAGCCGGTGTCGGTCAGGCGACCCTTGGCGTTTTCTTCCCAGTGGTGGGCAAGCTCGCGGATTTTCATATTGACCTCATTGCGCTCCCGCTCGTGGCAGGCAGAGTGAGTGTCCGGCACTGGCCGGTGACAACCGTTGTACGGCTTACTGTTCAGACTAGCCTCAACAGGCAGGGTTTACAGGCCCTTCGTCGTCTTGCTTGTAAGAACCTGTCTGGGGCGGCACTCTCTTGTTTCTTAGCCGCCCGGATTTTTTGCTGGAGACCTGCTGATGACCGATATTGATGCACGCTTGCGCGAGGACGTTCACCTGTTGGGTGAGCTGTTGGGCAACACCATTCGTGAGCAATATGGCGATGGTTTTCTCGACAAGATCGAGCAGATCCGCAAGGGCGCCAAGGCTGACCGGCGCGGTTCCATGGACGCCGAACTCAGTGCCAGCCTCAATCAGCTGAGCGAAGATGAGTTGCTGCCGGTGGCGCGTGCGTTCAACCAGTTTCTCAACCTGGCCAACATCGCCGAGCAATATCAGTTGATTCACCGTCGCGAGGAATCCCGGGAGGCACCGTTCGAAGCCCGGGTGCTGCCGGAGTTGCTCGCGCGCCTGCGCGCCGAGGGGCATGGCGCCGACTCGCTGGCCCGGCAACTGGGCCGGCTGGAGATCGAGCTGGTGTTGACTGCGCACCCGACCGAAGTAGCCCGCCGCACGCTGATCCAGAAGTACGACGCCATCGCCGCGCAACTGGCGGCTCAGGATCACCGTGACTTGACCGGTGCCGAGCGCGAACAGATCAAGACCACCCTGCAGCGCCTGATCGCCGAAGCCTGGCACACCGAGGAGATCCGCCGCACGCGCCCGACGCCGGTGGACGAAGCCAAGTGGGGGTTCGCGGTGATCGAGCATTCGCTGTGGCAGGCCATTCCCAATTATCTGCGCAAGGCCGATCAGGCCCTGTACGCCGCCACCGGCCTGCGCCTGCCACTGGAGGCGGCACCGATTCGCTTTGCCTCGTGGATGGGCGGCGACCGCGACGGCAACCCGAATGTGACGGCGGCGGTGACCCGGGAAGTTTTACTGTTGGCGCGCTGGATGGCGGCTGACTTGTACCTGCGCGATGTCGATCGCCTGGCCGCCGAGCTGTCGATGCAGCAGGCCAGCGATGAATTGAAGGCCCGGGCGGGAGACAGCGCGGAGCCCTACCGGGCTGTGCTCAAACATCTGCGCGAACGCCTGCGGGCAACGCGAAACTGGGCACACGCCGCCTTATCGACGCCCGCGCCGGCGCCGATCGACGTGCTGCAAGACAACCGCGAACTGCTCGAACCACTGGAGCTTTGCTACCGCTCCTTGCACGAGTGCGGCATGGGCGTGATCGCCGACGGGCCGTTGCTCGATTGCCTGCGTCGGGCCGTGACATTCGGCCTGTTCCTGGTTCGTCTGGATGTACGCCAGGACT
The DNA here is from genome assembly GCF_949767755.1 of Pseudomonas sp. IT-P4. Classification (NCBI taxonomy): domain Bacteria; kingdom Pseudomonadati; phylum Pseudomonadota; class Gammaproteobacteria; order Pseudomonadales; family Pseudomonadaceae; genus Pseudomonas; species Pseudomonas sp. IT-P4. Next base: position 311,636 of record NZ_CATKPX010000045.1, read on the forward strand.
CGTCGCGGCACACCGCTGCGATGACCGAAATCACCGACTACCTCGGCCTGGGTCGCTACGAGGACTGGAGCGAAGAAGAGCGCATCGCCTTCCTGATGCGCGAACTGAGCAATCGTCGGCCCTTGTTGCCGACGTACTTCAAACCTTCCGCCGACACCGCCGAAGTACTGGCGACCTGCCGGGAAATCGCCGCTGCGCCGTCGGCATCCCTCGGTTCCTATGTGATTTCCATGGCCGGTGCGGCTTCCGATGTACTCGCCGTGCAGTTGCTGCTCAAAGAGTCCGGCGTGTTGCGGCCGATGCGCGTGGTGCCGTTGTTCGAAACCCTGGCCGACCTCGACAACGCGGGGCCGGTGATCGAGAAGCTGCTGCTGTTGCCGGGCTATCGCGCGCGCCTGCAAGGGCCGCAGGAAGTGATGATCGGCTACTCCGACTCGGCCAAGGACGCCGGCACCACCGCAGCGGCCTGGGCGCAGTACCGGGCGCAGGAGCGACTGGTGGATATCTGCCGTTCGCACGACGTCGAGCTGCTGCTGTTCCATGGTCGCGGCGGCACTGTGGGGCGAGGCGGCGGCCCGGCCCACGCGGCGATCCTGTCGCAGCCACCGGGTTCGGTGGCGGGGCGTTTCCGCACCACCGAACAGGGCGAAATGATTCGATTCAAATTCGGCCTGCCGGACATCGCCGAGCAAAACCTCAATCTGTACCTGGCCGCGGTGCTGGAGGCGACTTTGCTGCCTCCGCCGCCACCTACGCCCGAGTGGCGCCATTTGATGGACGAACTGGCCGCAGACGGTGTCAGCGCCTACCGCGCGGTGGTGCGGGAAAACCCGCAGTTCGTGGAGTATTTCCGCCAGTCGACGCCGGAGCAGGAACTCGGCCGTTTGCCGCTGGGCAGTCGTCCGGCCAAGCGCCGGGCCGGGGGGATCGAAAGCCTGCGGGCGATTCCGTGGATCTTCGGCTGGACCCAGACGCGCCTGATGCTGCCGGCCTGGCTGGGTTGGGAAGCGGCCCTGAGCAAGGCACTGGAGCGTGGCGAAGGCGAGCTGCTGGGGCAAATGCGCGAGCAGTGGCCGTTCTTCCGCACCCGCATCGACATGCTGGAAATGGTCCTGGCCAAGGCCGATGCCGACATTGCTCGGTCCTACGATGAGCGTCTGGTGGAGCCGAATCTGTTGCCATTGGGTGCGCATTTACGCGACCTATTGTCGCAGGCGTGCACCATCGTTCTCGGCCTGACCGGGCAGTCGCAGTTGCTGGCACATAGCCCAGCGACCCTTGAGTTCATCCGCTTGCGCAACACTTACCTCGACCCGCTTCATCTATTGCAGGCCGAGTTGCTGGCTCGTTCAAGAGTGCAGGACGTGGCGCAGGGCAGCCCGGTAGAACAGGCCTTGCTGGTGTCTGTGGCGGGGATTGCCGCCGGTTTGCGTAACACCGGCTAAGGTTTTTGCCGTGGGGTGAGGCGTCCGGCAGGTGAGCCGGATGCCGACGTTTGGCGGGGGCAAAAGTGCTGTCAGGCGACAGTTAATGATGGGGTTGCGACTTGGGAAACTGCGCGCAATGGTCGCAAGAGGCAGCGGTTTCTCCGACTTTTGGCGTCTTGTGTGGGCGCAGCCTGCTGTGTATCTTGATCAGCCTTTGACCGTTTGGGCGGTCACGACCCTATTTTTGAGATTGGCCCCACGAGGCGAATCTGACGTTATCCATATAAAAAATTGAGGAGCACATCGATGCGCGTCATTCTGCTGGGAGCTCCCGGGGCCGGTAAAGGTACTCAGGCTAAGTTCATCACCGAAAAATTCGGCATTCCGCAAATCTCCACCGGCGACATGTTGCGTGCAGCGGTCAAGGCCGGCACCGAGCTGGGCATCAAGGCCAAGAGCATCATGGATGCCGGTGGCCTGGTGTCCGATGACCTGATCATCGCACTGGTCAAGGACCGCATCGCCCAGTCCGACTGCGCCAACGGTTTCCTGTTCGACGGCTTCCCGCGCACCATTCCCCAGGCAGAAGCCCTGGTGACTGCAGGCGTCGAGCTCGATGCCGTGGTTGAAATCGCCGTTGAAGACGAAGAAATCGTCCAGCGTATCGCCGGTCGCCGTGTTCACGAGGCCAGCGGCCGCGTGTACCACATCGTCTACAACCCGCCGAAAGTGGCTGGCATTGACGACGTCACCGGTGAAGAGCTGGTACAGCGCAAGGACGACACCGAAGAAACCGTGCGTCATCGCCTGTCGGTCTACCACTCCCAGACCAAGCCGCTGGTTGAGTTCTACCAGACGCTGTCGGCTGCCAATGGCAAGCCCAGGTACAGCCACATCGAAGGCGTCGGTTCGGTTGAAGCGATCACCGCCAAGGTGCTTGCAGCCCTGAGCTGAAAAACCTGACCCGCTGCATCATCCACGGCCCGCTTGCGGGCCGTAGTTGTTTATACTGACGCACTTTTTTCTGATCTCTCTTGTGGATACATCGATGAGCACCTTGCTGGCCCTGGACACCGCGACCGAAGCTTGCTCCGTTGCCTTGCTGCATGACGGCAAGGTCACGAGCCATTACGAGGTGATCCCGCGCCTGCATGCGCAGAAGCTGCTGCCGATGATCAAGCAGTTGCTGGCCGATGCGGGCACCACGCTGCAAGCGGTCGACGCCATTGCGTTCGGCCGTGGCCCGGGGGCCTTCACCGGTGTGCGCATTGCCATCGGCGTGGTGCAAGGCCTGGCGTTCGCCCTGGATCGCCCGGTGCTGCCGGTGTCGAACCTGGCCGTGCTGGCGCAACGTGCGTTGCGTGAACACGGCGCCACTCAGGTCGCCGCCGCCATCGATGCGCGCATGGATGAAGTCTATTGGGGTTGCTACCGCGAAGCGGCCGGGGAGATGCGCCTGGTGGGGGCTGAAGCTGTACTGCCGCCGGAGTCCGCTGCATTGCCGGCCGATGCCGGCGGCGAATGGTTCGGCGCAGGCACTGGTTGGGGTTATGCCGAACGTATCGCCGTCAGCCTGAGCGGGCAGGACGCGGGCATGTTGCCCCACGCGCAAGACTTGCTGACTCTGGCGCGGTTTGCCTGGGAACGTGGCGAGGCGATCGTGGCCGACGAAGCGCAGCCGGTATATCTGCGTGACAAGGTGGCGACGCCCAAGGCGCGTTAAGCCTTTACAGATCGCAGCCTGCGGCAGCTCCTACAGAAGATCGCATTTCCCTGTAGGAGCTGCCGCAGGCTGCGATCTTTTCCAGGCACCACCAATCGTCTTTTTCTAACCTCAGCTTTTAAACCTTTTGCCTTTTATGTGTTCTAGTTATCACTCGGCGGTTTGCGAAGTGGGATATGCGCCACTAAACTGCCATCACTGATTCCGAGTATGCACGTATGCGTATAGACGGCGTTTCCTCTCAGTCCTACCCCATCAAGCGCAAGCCTCGCAAAGACCGCGTGGTGGAAGACGACGCCATTGATATCGAAGGCGAGCTGGAATTCCCGACTGAAGAGCAACTGGCTGCCCGCGCCGCCAAAGCTTCCGCGCAAAAACTGAGCAATCTCCCCGCCCGTCAACAAGACATGATTTACCACCGTGCCATGAGCAAAAGCGTGGCGACAGCCTTGGCCAGCTACCTGAGCACCGCCGGTTTCGTCGATTGGGAAGCGGATGTGCTGGGTCTCGACCTGTACATCTGATGTTGCTGCCGTATTACCTCGGTTGTCCGTCCTGGAGCGAAAACGCCTGGCGCGACTACCTGTATCCGTCCGACGCCAGACCCGCCGACTTTCTTGATCTCTATTGCCAGGTTTTCAATGCCGTGGAAGGCAACACGACCTTCTACGCGAGCCCGGCTGCCAGCACCGTGCAGCGTTGGGCCGAGACCATGCCCGAACACTTTCGCTTCACCGCCAAGTTTCCCGGCGAGATCAGCCACGGTGGCGATCTGCGCGAGCAGCTGACCTACGCCGAAACCTTCCAGCAGTTGCTCAGCCCGCTGGGTGAGCGGGTGTCGCCGTTGTGGTTGCAGCTGTCGAAAAGCTTCACGCCCCAACGCTTGCCGGAACTGACCGGATTCATCGATGCCCTGCAGCGGCCGCTGGCCGTGGAAGTGCGGCACGACGAGTTTTTCGCCAAGGGTGACAGCGAACGAATGCTCAATCGTCTGCTGCTGGATCGCGGTGTCGAACGCATCTGTCTCGATCCCCGTGCGCTGTTCAGTTGCACCTCGACCGAGCCCTCGGTGCTCCACGCCCAATCGAAGAAACCTCGGGTGCCACCGCGCCCCACGGCATTCACGCAATTCCCGCAGGTGCGTTTTATCGGCCATCCGACGCTTGAAGCCAACGATACGTTCCTGGAGCCGTGGGTCGAGAAAATCGCGCTATGGATTGAAGAGGGCCGTACGCCGTACATCTTCCTGCACACCGCCGATAACTTGCTGGCCGCGAAGCTGGCGCAGCGTTTTCATGCCAGGCTGATGCTGCGTTTGCCTGGCTTGCCGGCGCTGCCTGAGCTATACAGAGAACCCGTCGCCGAGCAACTTGGCCTGCTCTGAGGCGGATTCTTTCCCCTCTTCAGGAGCCTGCCCAATGGATGCGCAAACCCTTCGAGCCCAGGCGTTCAAAGCCCTTCATGAACGCCCCGGGGCTTTTGTGATTCCCAATCCGTGGGATGCCGGCTCGGCGAAAATGCTCGCCAGCCTTGGCTTCGAGGCGCTGGCAACCACCAGCGCCGGTTATGCCTTTTCCCAGGGCCGTGCCGATGGCGGACTGACTCTCGACGATACCCTGATGAACGTCCGGGCGATTGTCGCCGCCACCGACCTGCCGGTTGCCGTCGACCTGGAAAACGGCTTTGCCGACAACCCGGCCGACTGCGCGAAAAGTATCTTGCGCGCGGCAGAGGTCGGCGCCGTCGGTGGTTCGATCGAAGATGCCACCGGCCGCGAAGAAGGCCCGATCTACTGTTTCGAACACGCCGTGGCGCGCATCGAAGCCGCTGTGGCAGCCGCTCGCAGTTTGCCGTTCGACTTTACGTTGACTGCCCGGGCGGAAAACTTCCTGCACGGCAATCCCGATCTGGCCGACACCATCCGGCGCTTGCAGGCATTCGCCGAGGCCGGTGCCGATGTGCTCTACGCGCCGGGCCTGCGCAGCGCCGAGGATGTGCTGGCGGTGGTGCGCGCCGTGGCGCCAAAGCCGGTGAATGTGTTGATGTCGGGCGGCTTGAAGCTGACGGTCGCGCAGTTGGGTGAAATGGGCGTCAAACGCATCAGTGTCGGATCGGCACTGGCATTGGCGGCCTATGGAGAGTTCTTTCGCGCCGCCGAAGAAATCCAGACATCAGGTACGTTCGGTTTCACGTCTCGGTCGATGCCCTATCAGAAGGCCAATCAGTTTTTCAAAGGCTGAGGATCAGGCGGCGATGCGCAGGTTCTGCAGGATGATCGGGCGCGCCCAGCCATTGTCGAAATCGAATTGTTTCTGTTGTTCCACCAGCTCTTGCGGCGAGAACGGCGGGAACGGCTTGTCGAGCAGATCGAGTTCGAATTCGGCAATCGGCAGGTGCAGCGGACGCGGTTGCGGGGCAGGGCCACCTTCTGGCAGCGGTTGACCGGCGTTCAATACGATCGGGCGAACCCAGCCGCTTTCGAAGTCCTGCTGTTTTTGCTGGGCGACGATTTCGTCCGCCGGGAACGGTGGGGATGGCTTGTCGGCCAGGTCCATCTCGAATTCGGCGATCGGCAGGAACAGCGGCTCGGGCGGGCGGATTACGTTGTCCTTCACGTCGCATTCGCGCTGGGACACGATGTGGGCCAGCAGGTCGCTGCCGATCGTGGGTTCAACCGGGCTTTCGAGATCGACCGGTGGAAAGTTCAGCGATTGCGGCAGCACTTCACCCGACTGTTCTGCCAGCGCCCGGGCAAAGAAATCCTGCCAGATGTGGCTGACGCCGCTCAGTGCCTGGGTGTTTCGCAGGTTGTAGTCGCCGTAGGGCGAGATAAAACCTGTGATTGTGGGTTGAATGTCTGACATTTCTCTCGGTCGACGCTCAGCTCTGGCAAAATGCTCGATAGTTTTGTTATCGGCCGTTTTTGCCGATCATTAATTTTTTGAGCGTGTTTTCCGATGATTGATCAACCTGCGGCCTGCCGCATCCATGTCCAGGCCCTCGACGCGGCTTTCGAGCCACAAGCCGAACAATGGGCTGAGCGCCTGGGCTTGCCAATGCAAGTGGCAGACGGCGAGTTTGCCTTGCAGGTGGGTGACATGGGCTTGCAGCTGCAACAACTGGGGCCGGATGCGCCGGGGCCGGTGCGGGTGGACTTCGTCGAGGGCGGTGCGGCCCATCGCCGGCTGTACGGCGGCGGCAGCGGGCAGATGATCGCCAAGGCCGTCGGCGTCGCCCAAGGCGTGCGCCCGCGGGTGCTGGATGCCACGGCAGGGCTGGGCAAGGACGCGTTCGTGCTGGCCAGCCTCGGTTGCGAGATGAGCCTGATCGAGCGTCAGCCGCTGATCGGTGCCTTGCTCGAAGACGGTCTGGCCCGTGGCGCGGAAGATTTCGACGTGGCGCCGATCGTGGCGCGCATGCGCTTGCTCAAGGGCAATTCGATCGAGGTCATGCGCAACTGGGAAGGCGAACCACCGCAGGTGATCTACCTCGACCCGATGTTCCCGCACCGTGAGAAAACCGCGCTGGTGAAGAAGGAAATGCGCCTGTTTCGGCCATTGGTGGGCGATGACCCGGATGCGCCGGCATTGCTCGAAGCCGCGTTGGCCCTGGCCAGCCACCGGGTGGTGGTCAAGCGCCCGCGCAAGGCGCCGTGCATCGATGGGCCGAAGCCGAGTCATGCGCTCGATGGCAAGTCCAGTCGGTATGACATTTATCCGAAAAAGGCGCTCAAGCCGTAAGACCGAGTCGCCCCCTTCGCGAGCAAGCCCGCTCCCACATTTGATCGCATACTGTCTGACGGAACCGGGTCACTTGTGGGAGCGGGCTTGCTCGCGAATACGCCCGCCCAATCACCATAAACTCACCAGGCTCACTCAGGCCGATAAGCCCGCATAAACAATCCCACCACTTCCTGCACATGACTCTCGGCGGCCTCGTCGTCCAATGGTTCGCCACAGCCGAAGAGCAGCCGGAAATTCGCTGCGCCCTTGAGCAGGCAGAAGAAGTGTTCTGCTGCATTGTGCGGTTTGTCGATGCTCAATGCGCCGCTTTCGTTGACCTTGCTCAACAAGCGTTCCATACCGTGCAGCATGCGCTGAGGCCCGGCCTCGAAGAAGATCAGTGAGAGTTTTGGGTCCTGACTGCCCAAGGCCATGATCAAACGGTGCAGGTTCAGCGATTCGTCACTGTTGATCAGTTGATGAAATCCGCGTGCGATGTTCAGCAGCACGGTTTCCACGGCCACGCCTTCCGGCAGTTCGAAGAACAGCGTCGGCAACTGTTCCTCGCACTTGGCCATCACGGCGGCGGAGAACAGCGTCTCCTTGTCGTTGAAGTGGCTATAGACCGTCAGCTTCGACACACCGGCCTCGGCCGCGACGGCATCCATGCTGGTATTGGCATAACCCTTACTCAGAAACAGCGCTTTGGCCGCATCGAGAATCGCCTGGCGCTTGACCAGATCCTTGGGTCTGCCTGGTCCATTGGGTGCTGAAAGATTGTTTGGCATATTCGTTTTTATTACTGGACTGGTGAGTTTGCTATTAATAACATACTGCTCAGTATAATTATTCAAAGCACCATTAGCGAAAGGTCCTTCACCATGTTCCGCTATGCCTTGCCCCTCGCGTTGCCAGTCACCCTGGCTTTTTTATTGTCTGCGTGCGGTCACGAAGAGGCACCGCAGGTCAGCGTGCGCCCGGCCATGGTGGTCCAGCCAGAGCCTTCGGCGCAGGCCATGGAAAGCTATCCCGGTGAAGTTCGCGCACGGTATGAGCCGGACCTGGCGTTCCGTATCGGCGGCAAAGTCAGCCGACGACTGGTCGATGAGGGGCAGCGGGTCAAGGCCGATCAACCCTTGGCGGAGCTCGACCCCCAGGACGTGCGCCTGCAACTGGAGGCCACCCGGGCTCAGGTCGCCGCCGCCGAAGCCAATCTGAACCTGGTGCGTTCCGAGCGTGATCGCTACAAGACCCTGATGGAGCGCCAACTGGTCAGCCGCTCGCAATACGACAACGCCGAAAACCTCTACCGCTCCGGTGAGGCACGTCTCAAGCAAATCAAAGCCGAATTCAACGTTTCCAATAACCAGGCCAGCTACGCCGTGTTGCGTGCGCCGCAGGACGGTGTCGTGGCCAAGCGCCTGGTGGAGGTCGGGCAAGTCGTGGCTGCGGGGCAAACGGTGTTCACCCTCGCAACCGATGGTGAGCGTGAAGTCTTGATCAGCCTGCCGGAGCAGAACTTCGGCCGTTTCAAGGTCGGTGAGCCGGTGTCGGTGGAGCTCTGGACCCAGCCCGATCAGCGATTCGAAGGGCGTATCCGTGAACTGTCGCCGTCGGCTGATCCAAAATCGCGCACCTTCGCGGCCCGCATTGCCTTCAGTTCCGGCAAGGTTCCTGTCGAACTGGGCCAGAGCGCCCGAGTGTTCGTGCAGGCCGTCGACGTGGTTCCGCTGTCCGTTCCGCTGTCTGCGCTGACAGCGGAAAACGGGGTGACCTATGTCTGGGTCGTCAGTGCCAACAACACCTTGAAGAAAACCCCGGTGCGAATCGGTGCCTTCGGCGAGAAAACCGTACCGGTGCTTGAAGGGCTCAACGCCAGCGACTGGGTGGTGGCCGCTGGTGTCCATGTGCTTCTCGAAGGGCAGCAGGTGCGCCCGGTGGATCGCTCCAATCGCGTGGTCAATCTGGCGGACAAGGAGTAAGCCCCGATGCGCTTCAACGTTTCCGAATGGGCGCTGCGTAATCGCCAGATCGTCCTGTTCCTGATGCTGTTGCTGGCCATCGTCGGCGCACTTTCCTACACCAAGCTCGGCCAGAGCGAGGACCCGCCGTTCACCTTCAAGGCCATGGTGATTCGCACCAACTGGCCGGGAGCGACCGCCGAAGAAGTCTCGCGCCAGGTCACCGAACGTATCGAAAAGAAGCTGATGGAAACCGGCGAATACGAACGCATCATGTCGTTCTCCCGCCCCGGCGAGTCCCAGGTGACCTTCATCGCGCGCGACTCCATGCACTCGGTGGAGATCCCGGAACTCTGGTATCAGGTGCGCAAGAAGATCAACGACATCCGTCATACCTTGCCGCCGGGGATCCAGGGGCCGTTTTTCAACGATGAATTTGGCACCACGTTCGGCAATATCTACGCCCTGACTGGCGACGGATTTGACTACGCCGTGCTCAAGGATTACGCCGACCGCATCCAGATCCAGCTGCAACGGGTCAAGGATGTGGGCAAGGTCGAATTGCTGGGCTTACAGGACGAGAAAGTCTGGATCGAACTCTCCAACGTCAAGCTCGCCACCCTCGGCTTGCCGCTGGCGGCCGTCCAGCAAGCCCTTGAAGAACAGAACGCGGTGTCCACGGCGGGGTTCTTCGAAACCAGCAGCGAGCGCCTGCAGCTAAGGGTGACGGGGAATTTCCAGACGGTCGACGAGATCAAGAACTTCCCGATCCGTGTCGGTGATCGCACTTTCCGCATCTCCGACGTGGCCGACGTGCGCCGTGGTTTCAACGATCCACCGGCACCGCGCATGCGCTTCATGGCGCAAGACGCCATCGGCCTGGCGGTGGCAATGAAGGACGGCGGTGACATCCTGGTGCTGGGCAAGGCGCTGGAAGTCGAGTTTGCCCGCGTCCAGAAAAACCTCCCGGCCGGCATGGAGCTGCGTAAAGTTTCCGACCAACCGGCGGCGGTGAAAACCGGTGTTGGCGAGTTCGTGCAAGTGCTGGTCGAGGCGCTGGCCATTGTGTTGCTGGTGAGCTTCTTCTCCCTCGGCGTGCGCACCGGCATGGTGGTGGCCCTGGCGATTCCGCTGGTGCTGGCGATGACGTTCGCGAGCATGTATTACCTTGGCATCGGCCTGCACAAGATCTCCCTCGGCGCGCTGGTACTGGCCCTCGGTTTGTTGGTGGACGACGCGATCATCGCCGTGGAAATGATGGCGATCAAAATGGAGCAGGGCTTCGACCGGGTCAAAGCGGCGAGTTATGCCTGGACCAGCACCGCGTTCCCGATGCTCACCGGTACGCTGATCACCGCGGCCGGCTTCCTGCCGATTGCCACGGCGCAATCGGGCACTGGCGAATACACCCGCTCGATCTTCGAGGTGGTCACCATCGCGCTGTTGGCGTCGTGGGTGGTCGCAGTGGTATTCGTGCCGTACCTGGGGGAAAAACTCCTGCCGGACCTGGCGAAGATTCACGCCGCCAAGCACGGCGCCGGCCAGCCCGATCCGTATGCCACGCCGTTCTATCAGCGCGTCCGGCGTCTGGTGGAGTGGTGCGTGCGCTGGCGCAAAACCGTGATTCTGGTGACCGTGCTGTTGTTCGTTGCCTCTATCGTGCTGTTCCGCTTTGTGCCGCAGCAGTTCTTCCCGGCATCGGGTCGCCTGGAGTTGATGGTCGACCTGAAACTGGCCGAAGGCGCTTCGCTGAGCAACACCGCCGACGAGGTCAAGCGCCTCGAAGCGCTGCTCAAGGACAAGACCGGGATCGACAATTATGTGGCCTACGTCGGCACCGGTTCGCCGCGTTTCTATCTGCCGCTGGATCAGCAACTGCCGGCGGCGAGCTTCGCCCAGTTTGTCGTCCTGGCGAAAACCATCGAAGAACGGGAAACCCTGCGCAGCTGGTTGATCGCAACCCTCAACGAGCAATTCCCGGCTCTGCGTTCGCGGGTCACGCGCCTGGAAAACGGTCCGCCGGTTGGCTATCCGGTGCAGTTTCGCGTGACCGGGGAGCACATCGAGGAAGTGCGGGCGCTGGCGCGCAAAGTCGCGGCCAAGGTTCGCGAGAACCCCCATGTGGTTAACGTCCACCTGGATTGGGAAGAACCGAGCAAGGTGGTGTACCTGAACATTGATCAGGACCGCGCGCGGGCGCTGGGCGTGAGCACGGCGAACCTGTCGAGGTTCCTGCAAAGCTCCCTGACCGGTTCCAGCGTCAGCCAGTACCGTGAAGACAACGAGTTGATCGAGATCCTGTTGCGCGGCACCTTGCATGAGCGCACCGAACTGTCATTGCTGCCGAGCCTGGCGGTGCCGACCGATAACGGTCGCAGTGTCGCGCTGTCGCAGATCGCGACCCTGGAATACGGCTTCGAGGAGGGCATCATCTGGCACCGCAACCGCCTGCCCAACGTGACCGTTCGCGCCGACATCTATGGCAAAGAACAACCGGCGACGCTGGTGCAGCAGATCATGCCGACCCTCGATCCGATCCGCGCTGAATTGCCCGATGGCTACTTGCTGGATGTCGGCGGTACGGTAGAGGACTCGGCGCGCGGACAGAACTCGGTGAAGGCCGGGGTGCCGCTGTTCATCGTGGTGGTGTTGACCTTGCTGATGCTGCAGCTGCGAAGTTTTTCGCGCACGGCGATGGTGTTCCTGACGGCGCCGCTGGGGTTGATCGGGGTGACGCTGTTTCTGTTGGTGTTCCGTCAGCCGTTCGGTTTCGTGGCCATGCTGGGGACTATCGCGTTGTCGGGGATGATCATGCGTAATTCGGTGATTCTGGTGGATCAGATCGAGCAGGATATCGCGGCGGGGCTCAAGCCTTGGGAGGCGATCATCGAGGCGACGGTGCGGCGGTTCCGGCCGATTGTGCTGACGGCGCTGGCGGCAGTATTGGCGATGATTCCGTTGTCGCGCAGTGTGTTTTTCGGGCCGATGGCAGTGGCGATCATGGGGGGGTTGATTGTGGCCACGGCGTTGACTCTGTTGTTTTTGCCTGCCCTTTATGCCGCCTGGTTTCGGGTTCGCAAAGAGTCGGTTTGAGGGTTTGATCTTGGCGGCCTTCGGGCCGACCAGGTTCATGGTTTTTTGTTGGTTGAGAGGGTAATACGGTTGTCGTTGGCACCTGGGGACAGGCGGCGCCAACGACAACTTCAGCAAAACTGCCGGTTATGCGCCTGGCGAAACACTAACGATGCTCACCACCACATCTTTGACCCACATCATATCCGCGCTCAAATCCACTGGTACAGGTTTCGTGGAGGTGAAGACCACTTGGTCTTCATAGAGGATGTTTGCACTGATGGAGTAGGTGTTCCCGTACTGCAGTTTTGCAAGGTCGTAACTCAATGTGTATTCCATGATGTCGTTATTCACATTGGAATAGATCTCTGTAGCCAGCGTTTTCAGAGCATTTGACTGAGTGGTATCCACTAAGCTGACATGGAGGGACGAGCCAGGTCGAAGGTCAACTTTTTCGAAATAAACCACGTTGCCGGTAATTTCTTTTTCCCTATTCATTTTGATTTCCCTTTCAAAGAATCGTCGGTATTGACGAGTGCTAACCATAGAGTCGACACCACGAATTTTATGTAGGGCAATTCCTGCAATCTGTGACGAAGAGTGTGTTTGATATAGCAGAAACGTTCTTACTTCTACTAAGTCCTTGAGGGGGCGGCCACGGTCCGCGGTAATAGAAAACAACGGAAGACGAAAAAGCCCGCTGACCTTCACAGATTCAGGGGGCTTCTTTGGTATTGCGGACAGATAATAATTACAAGGTTCCAAACACCTACTTCGCCAAACTGGTTGCCGCAGCCGCCGGGTTCTGGCGGATGGTTTCTTCCTGTTTGCCGATCATCTCGAACAAGCCATTCAACGCTTGCTCGGTGACGTAGTTTTCGACGTTGGCATTCGTCGTATCCACTACGCCTGTGGCATGAAATAAGTGGATCTTGCGTCAAGTGTCGATCCGCAGGCTTTCAGGTAGAGGCACCGAAATCTGCAAGATGAACAACATCATTAGGCTTCAGTATCAGTTTCGCTGGATGAAGCCCCAGCGACAGTCGGCGCTGGCCATAGGTCTCAAATGAGCCGACCAGCGTGTAAAGTCGGCCCGGTTTGATCATGGACGGGTCATATTTCAGATAGAAATTAGGCTCCCCGGTCAAGCCGACCCCTTCACACACAAGGGTCTCGTCGTTCTCATCGCTAACGGGTTCAATCAGCTTTACATACAGTTTCGAGTCGGCAGGGTAACCGATCCTCGGCATCCAGGTCTTTTCCACGGCGATGTAGCCCACGGGGCTCAAATAAATGTCTGCATCGTGATCCCCTCCTGCCCAGTGGAATTCTCGCTCTATATCCAGCAAGAGCGCGGTGTTCTGGTGGGAAATTTTTACGTTGATGACATAGCGACTTCCGACGGCATTCAGGTTTGAATCGACACTGACACCGAAATTGATGGGACGTGCCGAGGGTAGTGTGTTACTGCCCCATATGCCGTGAAGGATCGGCACAGTTCTGTTGGTAATGTTTTGTACTCTGATATTGATGTCGCAGCCTTCCGGTACTTCGTAGTCCGGAGGAAAGTGCAGGAGCGCGTTGATTCTATGTTGCGTCATAATGATTTCCTTATCCGTTGGTTCGTCGAAATGACGAGCGCTGAGCGTATCCCCAAAGCAATCAAGCCTTGCGTAGGAAAAACTCTCTGTGAGAAGGCGAATCGCAGACGGATTTGATCAGAAACGTCCTTGTTTCCGGGAAAGGTGAAGGTCAGTTGCGCTCGACAAACCCCGCCTCATCTTCACTGCTATGCAGCGCACCAGTTCAGGCTTGCTACCACAGCGGTTTCTCGGGGCTTAGAGCGTGCCAAACACCTTCTTCGCCAAACTGGTTGCCGCAGCCGCCGGGTTCTGGCGGATGGTTTCTTCCTGTTTGCCGATCATCTCGAACAAGCCATTCAACGCCTGCTCGGTGACGTAGTTTTCGACGTTGGCATTCTTCGCATCCACAACGCCCATTGTCGCTGCTTGCCCGGCGAACGAGTTGTACTGCTGGGCCAGGCCAACCTTGTCGGTGGCTTGCTTGACGATGGGCAGGAACTTGGTGCGGATTTGTTCGCGGCTGGTTTTGCTCAGGTATTGGGTGGCTGAATCGTTGCCGCCGCTGAGGATGCCCTTGGCGTCTTCCACGGTCATTTTCTTCACGGCATCCACAAGGATCGGCTGGGCCTGGATCACGGCGCTTTCCGCCGCTTTGTTCATGCTGGCTTCCAGTTCGTCGACCTGGTCACCCATGCCGAACTGTTTCATCTTGCTCGCGACTTTGCCCAGCTTGCCCGGCAGTTCGATTTTTACGTCGGGGTTGTTGCTGAAGCCACCCGGGGTGCCGAGTTGTTTGACGGCCAGTTGCGCACCTTGGGTCAGTGCGTCCTTTAGCCCGCCGGTGGCGTCTTTCTGTGACAGGTCGGAGAGGGACAGCGCCAGGGCGTTGGCACAGATCATCAAGCCAGCGCACAGGCCTGCAAAGCGGAGGGTAGGGCGGAACATAGCAACTTCCTTTTTCGAAAAAGACACTTAGTAGCGGGCCGGATCGACGCGGACCTTCAGTGGTTGTGGATCGGTGCCGTCCAGGCGCACGGCATGATTCTCGGTGGTGATGAACATCAGTTTGCCGTCGACTTCAATGCGCGCACTTACCGAGTATCGATGATTGGGTTCTACCTTCAGCGGGTCGTAGCTGAGATGGAAGGCCTGTGGCACCTGGCCCTGGACTTGGCCGCGCTGTACGTCGATGACCTTCGCGGGGGCATCGGCGAGTGAAATGTCCTGCAGGCTGACGCTGAGGATCGCGGTCGGCGGCAGGGCGATGCGTTGCAGGTAGAAAACTTCGCCCTCGAGGCTGGCTTTCGGGGCAGGTTGCATGGATTGACAAGCGCTCAGTAAGGCGGCGAGTCCAAGGAGAGAGAGTTTTTTCATGAGGCGGATCCTTGTCATTGGCGCCCGAAGTGGGCCGGCGCCAACAACAATTTAGCGGATTTTTCCGGTAATAACCCCCGGCAATTTTTTGCCTCGCGCGTGAGGGTTTTCTTCAATTATATACTTGAGTATTAAGTCGCTTGCGGAGCAAATTTTTTATAGCCGCTCTCATCATTGAAGAAGGTGCGGCTGCCGATAGATGTAGTAGCTCTTTGCCACTATCGGGTGGTTCGATGTGTTTATTAATTAAACAATGAATACAGGTTCGAGGTAGATGTCTTCGTGATGACGAGTGCCATATTGGAAATCGATCGATAGAAGTTCATCGGCCTTGGCGAGAAGCGTCCCGTCGGGAAGGAAAACTTCTGCGACAATTCGGTATGTACCGACAGGGCTTTCACTGGAGTCGCGTTCAATAATGAACTCAAATTCCCACCATTTATGCATCAGCGAGTTTTCTTTGTGCGTTTTGATGAACTTGGATTTATTGTCACTGAGATGTTTGTAAAGACTGGTTTTGGTGGTGTAGTCCGTTTGTATTTCGTATGGGGTTTTGCTGAAAAGAACTTTTCCAGAAATGTGTTTGTTCATCTAGCTATCCTTTTAGTTGAGCCTGGAATAGGCGAGAAGGATGCTAGCTGATCATTGAAGTCTGGTATTTCGCAGAAATACATCCTTTTATTTCTGCGTGGAAACTCAAGTTGTTGTTTATGTGTTCAGCGGGGCTTTTTCCGCCGCACTTTCATTACCGTGCAACGCCACCTGCCGAATCGACAAACGAATCTCCGCCGGCAACACCCGTTTGGCCGCGCCTTCGGCCAGTTCACCGAGCAGTTCGTGATAGCTCAGTTTGCCTGCCTCATCGCGCTTGAGCACGTCGAGGTCGAGCATGGTCTGGATGAAGTGGCGGAACAGGCTCTTGTCGAAGAACTCCGGGGCGTTCAGGCCATGCAGGATCGACAGGCGCTGGGCCATGACCGTGCACAGGTCTTCCAGTTCTTCGGCGCTGATGCTGTTCTGGCCGCTGTTGAGCAGCAGGGACACGGTCATGTAGAAGCGTTGCAAGGTCTGGGCGATGCTTTTCGACAGCAGCGTCAGCAGCACGAAATGCCGCGAGCTTGGCGCCGGGCGCAGGTACAGGTCATTCTCGAAGCGCAGCAGGCCTTGTTCGACGAAGGCCGCCAGCCATTGATCGATTACGGTATCCAGTTCGTCCAGCGACCAGCGAATGAACAACTCCGCTTGCAGGTAGGGATACAGCGCGCGGGTGTAGCGCAGGATCTGTTCACGGCTCATGCGCGAAGCGCTCTGGAAAAAGCTCGCCAGTAGCGCAGGCAGGGCGAAGATGTGCAAAACGTTGTTGCGGTAGTAGGTCATCAGGACGGCGTTCTGCTCGTCCAGATAGAGAATCTTGCCCAGGGCATCGCTCTGCTCGGACAGCAGGTCCATGTCCTTCACATGCTCGATCAGCGCCCGGCCATCGCCTTCCGGCAAGGTGGTGTGCGGCGAGTACGGGACCTTGCGCAGCAGCGCCAGGTACAGGTCCAGCACTCGCGCCATGGCCCGGTCATCCAGCGCCAGCCGGGTGGTCGACAGCAGCGCCAGTGCCACCAGATTGACCGGGTTGATCGCCGCCGCTTCGTTCAAGTGCCGGGCGACTTTTTCGCCGAGGCGGTTGGTGGTTTCGTTGAGCCAGGCGGGTCTGAACTGCGGGCCGAGCTCCTGTTGGCGCCAGTCCGGCTGTTCGCCGTCGAGGAATTCCGCCAGCTTGATCGGCTCGCCGAAGTTCACCGCCACCTGGCCGAAGCGCTGCTTGAGCGCACCAATCACTTTGAAGATATCGAAGATCGACTCTTTCTTCTTGGCCGCACCGCGCAACTCGCCAAGATAGGTTCGACCTTCCAGTACGCGCTCGTAGCCGATGTACACCGGCACGAAGACGATGGGCATGCGCGACGAACGCAGGAAGCTGCGCAGCGTGATCGCCAGCATCCCGGTCTTCGGTTGCAGCATGCGCCCGGTGCGCGAACGGCCGCCCTCGACGAAGTACTCCACCGGGAAGCCCTTGGTGAACAGAGTGTGCAGGTATTCGTTGAACACCGAGGTGTACAGCGGGTTGCCCTTGAACGTGCGGCGCATGAAAAACGCGCCGCCGCGACGCAGCAGGCCGCCGATCACCGGCATGTTCAGGTTGATGCCGGCGGCAATGTGCGGCGGGGTCAGGCCGTTGCGAAACAGCAGATAGGACAGCAGCAGATAGTCGATGTGGCTGCGGTGGCACGGCACATAGATCACTTCGTGACCCGGGGCGACCTTCTGCACACCTTCGATGTGATTGACCTTGATGCCGTCGTAGATCTTGTTCCAGAACCAGCTCAGCACCACTTCCATAAAACGGATCGCCGTGTAGGTGTAGTCCGAGGCGATTTCGTTGCCGTAGCGCAGCGCCTGGGCTTTGGCTTTCTCAGGCGAGATGTTCTCGCGCTCGGCTTCGTCGAGGATCGCTTGTTTGACCTGTGGCTGGTTCAGCAGGCCTTTGACCAGGTTGCGGCGGTGGGAAATGTCCGGGCCGATCACCGCGGCCTTCAGGTTGCGAAAGTGCACCCGCAGGATGCGCTGGGCCATGCGCACGGTGCGCTCGTGGCCCTTGTCGTGCTCGATCAGTTCGCGCAGGTGAATCGGCGCGGAGAATTGCACGCGGGTCTTGCGTCCCAGCACGATGACGCTCAGCAAGCGACGCAGGCGCCCGGTAACGGCCCAGCTGTCGGCGAACAGGAGTTTCCAAGGGCTGTTTTCGCTGTCTGGCGACTGGCCCCAGAACACACTGACCGGAATGATCTGCGCATCTTCTGCGGCGTTCTGGCTCAGGGCGCTGACCAGGCGGGTCAGTGTCGGCGGCGCGCCGCGCTTGTCCTGACGGCCGAGCCAGTCGGGGTCCGGTGTCAGGTAGAAGAACGCGGCAGGTTCCAGCAGGTTGCCCACCGATACCGGCAATACCGGACGTGGCAGGCCGGCCTTGCTGCATTCGGTGTCGACCACGGCGAGGTCGGTCAGCGAAGGGTTTTGCAGGACGTAGAACACCGGACGACTGCGGTCGAGGTTGAGGGTGAACGACGACTGGTTGATCGTCTCGGAGCGAACCCAGAGGTACAACAGTCGGCGCAGGGTGCCAAACACAAGACGGCGGAACGGGGAGCGGGTCATACGGCTTCTGCGTGAGTGAATAAAACCAAGCGTTTGCTCGGGAGGGCGATAGTGTGCCGGATTCGCTTAAAATCGGCAAAAAAGCGGCGAAGTAAACTCCTGTTGAGAGTTTTAACGTCTGTCATATACTCGACGCTCTGTCGCCGTTGCCCTCATGGGACCGGTATGCGCAGGCTGACGTTCCCGAGGCTTTCCTGCGAAAAGCCCGATCAATAATAAAAAGGGAGTATGAACAAATGGCAACACGCGAAACCGGCAATGTGAAGTGGTTCAACGACGCCAAGGGCTACGGCTTCATTCAGCGCGAGGACGGGGTGGACGTGTTCGTGCACTACCGCGCGATTCGCGGTGAAGGCCACCGTTCGCTGACCGAAGGCCAGCAGGTTGAATACGCGGTGGTGGAAGGGCAGAAGGGGTTGCAGGCTGAGGATGTGGTGGGGTTGTAACTTTCAAGATCAAAAGATCGCAGCCTGCGGCAGCTCCTACAGGTGTACACATAACCTTGTAGGAGCTGCCGCAGGCTGCGATCTTTTTGCTTTTATGCGGTTTTCCAGGTGATTTCTTCTTCACCATCGACACTGATGCGAATCCAGCGGTCCGCTGTCTCTTCACCTTCTTCCTCGACCCAGGTGCCCGGTGCGCAACGCACTTCCACGTTCAGCGCGGCAAACGCAGCGCGAGCGCAGGCGATGTCGTCGTCCCACGGGGTCTGGTCGCTTTCCAGGTACAGGCTGTTCCACTTGCCGACGGCTTTTGGCAGCCAGGTCACTGGCACGTTGCCAGCCTTGCACTTGTAGGTCTGGCCCTTCTGGACCCAATCGGTGCACGGGCCCAATGCCGCACCCAGCCAGGCGGAAATGGCCTTGTGGTCGACGTCGGCGTCTTTCAGGTAAATCTCGATATCGGGTTGGCGCATGGATGTCCTCACTGCGGGTCTGAAAAATCCATTCGCGGATTTAGCCGGTCTTGAGCATTTGCCCGAGACCAAAAGATAGAAAGTTATTGAAGAACGAAATAATCGTAGCGCATCGATACGGTGACCTCGAACGGCTCGGCCTGTTCGATAACGGCAGCACGACGCTCGGCACTGGCGCGCCAGCCGTGGGGCGTCATGGCCAGCAGGTTGGCGCGGTCCTGACCGCTGACCAGCGTCAGCTTGAACGTCAGCGACTCGCTGTGCGCCAATGCCATGCCTTCCGGCACCAGGTCCAGGTGCTTGTCGTCAATGTACTCGCGCACTTCGTCGTACAGCCGCTCACGCAGTTCCATCAGGTGGCCGCTGGTTGGCCCGACTTTCATCAGGCCGCCGCCAACACTGAGCAGGCGCTTGGCTTCTTCCCAGTCCAGCGGGCTGAAGACACTGGCCAGGAACTGGCAACTGCCGGAAGCCAGCGGCACCCGCGCCATGCTGGCGATCAACCAGGTCAGCTTCGGGTTGCGTTTGCAGGCGCGTTTGACCGCTTCCCGGGAGATGTCCAGGGCATAACCTTCGGCATCTGGCAGGGCTTCGGCGATTTGCGCGGTGTAGTAACCCTCGCCACAACCGATGTCCAGCCAGTGCTGCGGTGCATAACCAGCAGCCAGTTCCGCCAGACGCTTGGCCACCGGGGCGTAGTGCCCGGCGTTCAGGAAGTCGCGGCGGGCTTCGACCATCGCCTGGTTATCCCCAGGGTCGCGGCTGTTTTTGTGCTGCACCGGCAACAGGTTCAAGTAACCCTGGCGAGCGCGGTCGAAACGATGCCCGGCGGGGCAGGCCACGCCGTTGTCCACCGCATTGAGCGGCTCACTGCAGATCGGGCACGCAAGCATCAGGCGAGCAACTTGATCAGGGTCTGGTAGTAGATCTCGGTCAGCACGTCGAGATCGGCGGCCAGTACGCGCTCGTTGACCTGGTGGATGGTCGCGTTGACCGGGCCCAGTTCAACCACTTGGGTGCCCATGGTCGCGATGAAGCGGCCATCGGAGGTACCACCGCTGGTGGACGCCTTGGTTTCACGACCGGTGATGTCCTTGATGCTCGCCGACACCGCGTCGAGCAGCGCGCCCGGTTCGGTGAGGAACGGCAGGCCAGACAGCGCCCAGTCGATGTGCCAGTCCAGGCCATGCTTGTCGAGGATGTCGGCGACGCGCTTTTGCAGGCCTTCGACTGTCGACTCGGTAGAAAAGCGGAAGTTGAATACCGCCACCAGGTCACCCGGGATCACGTTGGTCGCGCCGGTACCGGCGTTGACGTTGGAGATCTGGAAGCTGGTTGGCGGGAAGAAGTCGTTGCCGTGGTCCCAATGCTCGGCAGCCAGTTCCGCCAGGGCCGGGGCTGCGAGGTGGATCGGGTTCTTCGCCAGGTGCGGGTAGGCCACGTGGCCCTGCACACCGCGCACGGTCAGTTTGGCGCCGAGGGAGCCGCGACGGCCGTTCTTGACCACGTCACCCACCAGGGTGGTGCTCGACGGTTCGCCGACGATGCACCAGTCCAGGCGTTCCTTGCGCGCGGCCAGGCGCTCAACAACGGCCTTGGTGCCGTGGTGCGCCGGGCCTTCTTCGTCGCTGGTGATCAGGAAGGCGACTTTGCCCTTGTGATTCGGGTAGTCGGTGACAAAGCGCTCGGAGGCGACGGTCATGGCGGCGAGGCTGCCTTTCATGTCGGCGGCGCCACGGCCACAGAGCATGCCGTGTTCGTCGATCAGCGCGTTGAACGGCTCGATCTGCCAGGCCGCCACCGGGCCGGTCGGGACCACGTCGGTGTGGCCGGCGAAGCACAGCACCGGACCGTCGTCCTGGCCGTGGGTGGCCCAGAAGTTATCCACATCTTCGATGCGCATCGGTTCCAGGGTGAAACCGGCATCGCCCAGGCGCTGCATCATCTGCTTCTGGCAATCGGCGTCGATCGGCGTCACGGACGGACGGCGGATCAGGTCGATGGCGAGTTGGAGGGTCGGCGAAAGGTCGGCGTGGGCCGTCATGGAAAACTCCGGAAATCATTAGATATGGGCTTTGGCTTTTAATATGGGGGCGGCGGTTCGACGCTTCGACTTGCTCGCGAATGCGGTGTGTCAGTCAACATACTCCTGGACTGTTACAACGCATTCGCGAGCAAGCCCGCTCCCACAGGAATTGTGTGCGGTCAGTACGACCTGTATCACGCCAAGCCCCGCAAAATGGCGCTTATCTTAAAGCAAAACGGCGACCATTGGCCGCCGTTTAGTGCATCCGCAGAGATTTAGACGACAGGTGCCGTTTCAGGTTCGGCGGTCGGTTTCGGCAGCGACGACAGGAACGCCATGATCAGCGCCGCGACGTACGGCAGCGACTGCACCAGCAGCATGGTGACCCAGAAGCGCATGTCGTTGCTCGGCAGGCCCTGCACCAGGAAGATCCCCAGCGCCGCGCCCCACAACAGCAGCATGATGAACATCTCTTCCCGTGCTTCGGAAATCGCCACCCAGAAGCCGTGGTTGTCGGCATTCTTCGGCGTACGGAAGAACGGAATGCTGCTGGTGAAGAAGCCGTACAGCACCGCTTTGGCGATGGTGTGGGACAACGCCAGACCGGCCAGCGCCGCACAGAAGGCATCCTTCAAATTCACTCCGACCGCACGACGGTAGAGGAAGATGATTTTGGCGACTTTGAACACGAACAGCGCCAATGGCGGGATTGCGAAGATCAGCAGCGGCGGATCGACCCGTTGCGGCACGATGATCATCGCCGCCGACCACAACAGCGCGCCGACGGTGAAGAAGATGTTCATGCCGTCCGCCACCCACGGCAACCAGCCCGCGAGGAAGTGGTAGCGTTGGCCGCGGGTCAGTTCGGTGTCCTTGCCGCGCAGCAGGCTGGCGGTGTGACGCTTGATGATCTGGATCGCTCCGTAGGCCCAGCGGAAACGCTGTTTCTTGAAGTCGATGAAGGTATCGGGCATCAGGCCCTTGCCGTAGCTGGTGTGGTAATACGCCGCCGACAGGCCTTTTTCGAATACCCGCAGGCCCAGTTCGGCGTCTTCACAGATGCACCAGTCGGCCCAGCCCAGTTCTTCGAGCACCGAGCGACGGGTCATGGTCATGGTGCCGTGCTGGATGATCGCGTCACGGTCGTTGCGGGTGACCATGCCGATGTGGAAGAAGCCTTTGTATTCCGCGTAGCAGAGCTTCTTGAAGGTGCTTTCGTTCTGGTCGCGGTAATCCTGCGGCGACTGCACCACGGCGATTTTCGGGTCGGCGAAGTGCGGCACCATGTGCTTGAGCCAGTTCGGGTGCACGCAGTAATCGGAGTCGATCACCGCGATCACTTCGGCATCCTTGGCGGTGTGCGGGATCAGGTAGTTCAGCGCGCCGCCCTTGAAGCCGGCCAGCGGTGCGACGTGGAAGAACTTGAAGCGCGGGCCGAGGGTTTCGCAATAATCGCGCACCGGTTCCCAGACCGCCGGGTCCTTGGTGTTGTTGTCGATGATCAGGACTTCGAAGTCCGGATAGTCGAGGTTGGCCAGGGCGTTGAGGGTCTGTTTGACCATCTCCGGCGGTTCGTTGTAGCAGGGCACGTGAATCGACACTTTCGGGCGGTAGCTGGAGTCGCCTTCCACCGGCAGGAACTCGCGCCGGCGCTTGTGCACCCACACCGCTTCGGCCAGTTCATGGGCTTCGGTCAGCAGCACGATAAACACCCCGAGCGCACCGAGGGCGAGCAAGAAGCCCACGGTCAGGCTGAACCAGGTGCTGTATTGCTGGCTGTAGTCGTAACCGATCCACACCAGCACCGAACCGCACAGGAACGCAATGAAGGTCAGGAAGGTGCGACCGCGCTGGCGCAGGGCCGATCCGTCGATCATCAGCAGGGTCAGCGACAACAGCGCCAATACCACCGAGCCAATGGCCAATACGCGCCATTGCGGAATCGCTACCACCGGGCCTTCGAAGTTGAATTTCTGCTGGCGCGCGGCGTTGAACACGCCCCAGTAGGCGCCGACGGAACCTTCGTCGCTGACTTTCCACGGCTGGTCAAACGCTTCGATCACGAAGTAGTTGAAGCCCTGGCGGTTGAGCTTGTTGACCAGGGTTCGCAGGTAGATCGCCTGGTCTGCCGGTGAGGCATCGGCGCCACCGCGCATGCGGCCGTTGCTCGGCCAGCCCACCTCGGACAGCAGCAGTGGTTTTTTCGGGAACATCTTTTTCAAGTCGCGGGCGCGATCCAGGACGAACTGCCCGGCCTTGTCCATCGGGACGAACTCCCAGTAAGGCAAGATGTGCGCGGCGATCAGGTCGACGTGCCTGGCCAGTTCCGGATGTTCTTCCCACACGTGCCACTGTTCGGACGTGGTCACCGGCACTTTCACGGCAGCGCGCACGCGATCGAGCATGACGCTGAGTGCCTGGGCGGTGATTTCCTTGCGGTAAATGGCCTCGTTGCCGACCACCACGCGAACCACGCTGCGCGAGGAATTGGCGATTTCAATGGCGCGGGTGATTTCCCGTTCGTTGCGTTCCTGGTCCGGGCTGATCCAGATCCCCAAGGTCACCCGCAAGCCGAACTCTTCCGCCAGTTTCGGGATGTTTTGCAGCGTGCCATCGACCGAGTAGATGCGGATGTTGTCCGTCAGCTTGCTCATGATCTCCAGGTCGCGACGCATTTGATCGTCGGTCGGGAACTGGTCCTTCTGCGGGAACTGGCCCTGCTGGAAGGGCGAGTACGAGAAACCGGAGATCTGTTCAGGCCAGTTGGGGGCGGTGACCGGGCGATTGATCAGCGCCCAGAAGCCGTTAAACAAGGCAGCGATGGCGAGCACCACGACCAGGTTGAGTCCAAATTTACGCGATGACATAGTTATTTCGGGTTCCAAAGACTGTGGAACGAAGGAACGGTTGGCGGTCGCCAAGGGGCGCGCATCCTACACCGGGCATTCTCTAGTCGTACAGCGGACACGGAATTGCCGGACATTGGGCAATCCAAGTCGGTTTAAGTTCTTTCGTTAGAGCGTGTAGGGCGAATCTTTGTTCGATGTAGTTTTCGTGGATGTTGCCCGTTCATAGCGCAATGATGCTCTTGGGCGCCGACGGCCCTATAATGCGCGCCGGTTTTTGGGGTAATGGTCATGAGTACAGAAGATCCGCGGTTTGCTGGCATCGCCCGTTTGTATGGCATCGAAGGCCTTGAGCGCCTGCGCGCGGCCCATGTGGCGATCGTCGGCGTCGGTGGTGTCGGTTCCTGGGCGGCGGAAGCCATGGCCCGTTGTGGCGTGGGCGAGATTTCGCTGTTCGACCTCGACGACGTCTGCGTCAGCAACGCCAACCGTCAGTTGCACGCGCTGGACAGCACTGTGGGCAAGCCCAAGGTCGAGGTGATGGCCGAGCGTCTGCGCGGGATCAACCCGGGCTGCACGGTGCACGCGGTGCCTGACTTCGTGACCCGCGACACCATGGCCGAGTACATCACGCCGAACATCGACTGCGTAATCGACTGCATCGACAGCGTCAACGCCAAGGCCGCGCTGATCGCCTGGTGCAAGCGGCGCAAGATCCAGATCATCACCACCGGCGGCGCGGGCGGGCAGATTGACCCGACGTTGATCCAGGTCTGCGACCTCAATCGCACGTTCAATGATCCATTGGCTTCGAAAGTACGTTCCACGCTGCGCCGCGACTACGGCTTCTCACGCACGGTGACCCGCCATTACAGCGTGCCGTGCGTGTTTTCCACCGAGCAACTGCGCTACCCAAAACCGGACGGCAGCATTTGCCTGCAGAAAAGTTTTGTCGGTGATGGGGTCAAGCTCGACTGTGCCGGCGGGTTTGGCGCGGTGATGATGGTGACGGCGACCTTCGGCATGGTCGCGGCGACCAAGGCTGTGGACAAGATTGTCGCGGGTGTGCGGCGGCCGGCGGAGCGGGTCAAGCCGTAGGAGCTGCCGAAGGCTGCGATCTTTTGATCTTCAAGAGCTGTTGTGCCCAAAGGCGCCAAGGATCGCAGCCTTCGGCAGCTCCTACGCGTCGCTTAGGCTACGCATTCGCTGCAGCACCGCATTCAAACCATTGCTGCGGGACTCGGACAACTGCCGCCCCAGCCCCAACTGATTGAACCAGTCCGGCAAATCCACCTGCTGCAACTCGGCCGCCGACAAGCCGTTGACCCGCGCCAGCAGCAACGCCACCAACCCGCGAATCAACCGTGCATCGCTGTTGGCGCTGAATTGCCAGTGGCCATCGCGCAATTCGCCCACCAGCCACACCTGGCTTTCACAGCCGTGCACCCGGTTGGCATCACACATCTGCGCCTCACTCAACGCCGGCAGGCGCTCGCCCCATTGCATCAGCAGGCGTGCGCGTTGTTCCCAGCCGGCCGCTTTCTGAAAGGTGTCCAGTGCCGTCACGGCATCGGCGGGCAGGTTCATCGCAATAGCTCCAGTGCCTGATCCAGGGCTTCGAAGAACCGCTCCAGGTCTTCGGAATCGTTGTACAACGCCAGCGACACCCGAATCGCTCCGGCCAGTTCGAAGCGTTTGAGCAGCGGCATCGCACAGTGATGGCCAGCACGCACCGCGATCCCTTGTTCGGTCAGCAAATGCGCGAGATCGGAGTTATGCACACCCTCGACGGTGAAACTGGCCAGCGCCACTTGTGGCTTGCCCAGCAGGCGGATGCCGTTGCGCGCCTCCAGGCCCTTGAGCAGGCAGGCATGTAGCGCAGCTTCATGGGCGGACACGGCGTCCTGATCGAGTCCGGCGAGGTAATCCAGTGTCGCGCCAAGGCCGATCACGCTGGCAATCGGCGGCGTCCCGGCCTCGAAACCCAGCGGTGCCGGGCGAAAGCGTGCGTCTTGATAATTGGCATCGAGCACCATTTCACCGCCGAACTGCCAGGGACGCAGTTGTTGCAGCGCCGTATTGCGACCGAACAGCACCCCCAACCCATCGGGGCCGTAGAGCTTGTGGCTGGAGAACACATAAAAGTCGCAGCCCAGCGCTTGCACGTCGTGGCGACCATGAACCACGCCCTGGGCGCCGTCGATCACGGTCAGGGCGTTGTGCGCCTTGGCCAGTGCCAGTAATTCAGGCAGCGGCTGCCACGCGCCAATCACGTTGGAAAGTTGACTGACCGCCAGCAGGCGCGTGCGTGGGCCGATCAGACCGGCCGCGGCTTCAAGGTCGATCACGCCGTCGGCATCCAGCGGCAGGATCACCAGTTTCAGCTCGCGACGGTGCGCCAGTTGCTGCCACGGCAGCAGGTTGGCGTGATGCTCCAGGGCGCTGATGACAATCTCGTCGCCCGGATTGAAAAGATGTTCCAGGCCATAGGCCAGTAGATTCAGCGCGGATGTCGCACCGTGGGTAAAAATGATCTGCCCGCAATCGCCAGTATTGAGCCATTGCGCAACCTTGCGGCGGCTGTCCTCAAACGCCTGGGTGGCGTGGGCGCCGGGCAAATGCTGCGCCCGATGCACGTTGGCCGCGCCATTGGCGTAGTAGTGCGCCAGGGCATCGAGCAGGGCTTGAGGTTTTTGCGTGGTGGCGGCGTTGTCCAGATAGGTCTGGTCTTGCCGTTGCAGGGCGGCGATAGCCGGAAAATCGGCACGCCAGGGAGAGAGAATCATCATGTGTTCAGCCCTGTGAACTTGGGCGGATGTACACCGGACCTTGTGGGAGCGACGCACCGTCGTTCCCACAGGTGCCTGCGGCACTTAGTTGTGAGCGTGCAGCGCTTCGTTCAGTTCGATGGCCGATTTGTGGGTTTTGCATTCCACGGCACCGGTCTCCGAATTGCGACGGAACAGCAGGTCCGGCTGGCCAGCCAGTTCACGGGCCTTGACCACTTTGACCAGTTGATTGTTCTCGTCCAGCAGCGCCACCTTGGTGCCGGCGGTCACATACAGGCCCGACTCGACGGTGTTGCGGTCGCCCAACGGGATACCGATACCGGCGTTGGCGCCGATCAGGCAGCCTTCACCGACCTTGATCACGATGTTGCCGCCGCCCGACAGGGTGCCCATGGTCGAGCAACCGCCGCCCAGGTCCGAACCCTTGCCGACGAATACGCCAGCGGATACGCGGCCTTCGATCATGCCCGGGCCTTCGGTGCCGGCGTTGAAGTTGATGAAGCCTTCGTGCATCACGGTGGTGCCTTCGCCCACATAAGCGCCCAGGCGCAGACGCGCCGCGTCAGCGATACGCACGCCGGCCGGAACCACGTAGTCGGTCATTTTCGGGAACTTGTCCACCGAGAACACTTCCAGCAGTTCGCCGCGCAGGCGGGCTTCGAGTTGCAGTTCGGCCAGCTCGCTCAGGTCGACCGCGCCCTGGCTGGTCCAGGCCACGTTTGGCAGCAACGGGAAAATCCCGGTCAGGTTCAGGCCGTGCGGCTTGACCAGGCGATGGCTCAGCAGGTGCAGCTTGAGGTAGGCCTCGGGGGTGGACGACAGCTGGGCGTCTTCAGCCAGCAGGGTGGCAACCAGCGGTTTGTGGCTCTCGGCCAGGCGGGTCAGCAGGGCCGCCTGGGCAGCGTCGACGCTTTTCAGGGCTTCAGCCAGTTGCGAGGCCTGTGCGGTACTGAACGCGATGGCCTGATTGCCTTCGGTGTAGCCCAGGATCGGTGCGATAGCGGCGAGGACTTCAGTCGATGGCTTGAGTACCGGGGCGGCGTAGAACACTTCCAGCCATGCGCCTTGACGGTTTTGAGTGCCGACGCCGAAGGCCAGGCTGAACAGGGTAGTGGACATGTGTATACCTCTAATAAAATTGAACGGGCTGCTTACTTGAGCGCGGCCGCGTAGATATCTGGCTTGAAGCCAATCAGGGTTCGGTCACCGAGATCGAGCACCGGGCGCTTGATCATCGAGGGTTGTGCGAGCATCAGTTCGATGGCTTTCGTCTGGTCGAGATCGGCTTTGCGTTCGTCGTCGAGCTTGCGAAAGGTCGTGCCTGCACGGTTCAACACCACTTCCCAACCGTGCTCGCTGCACCATTGGGTCAGGTGTTCACGGTCGATACCGACCGCCTTGTAATCATGAAAGTCATAGCTGACAGCGTGTTCATCGAGCCAGGTGCGCGCCTTTTTCATGGTGTCGCAGGCTTTGATGCCGAAAAGGTGCAACGTTTTGCTTGAAACGGTCAAGGATTTGCCCCCTTTGCAGGTGCTGGAAATAATTGGTCCGGGATTATGCCATGGCCTTTCAGTTAAAACGCAAAACCTGTGGGCGCGAGCCTGCTCGCGATTGGGCCATGACATCCAGCATCATGGTTGGCTGATGCGCAGCCATCGCGAGCAGGCTCGCTCCCACAGGGGTTGCGGTGTTTCAGGGCACTCTGTACCTGTGCGACGTAGGTGCAAGGGACACCCGTAGTCTAAGCGGCCAATATGGCACTTCAATGCTGTCGATTTTCCGGGAACCACTGTTTATGCAAACCGCCGCTGGGGCCTTACTCGCCTGGCGACGCTGGGTTTGCATGTGGCAATCGACCCTGAACTGTTTCTGCTTCTGCCGCTGCTGTTGTTCTTCGACGGCCGCAGAGCTCAAGGCGCGAATGATGTCCGAGTATCGCCATCAATTGGAGTTGTACAGCCTCAGCCGTCATCACCAGATGGGTGATGACGTGTTGCGCGAGGTGTTGGGGGGAATTGGACCGAAGTGAGGCCAGGCTTGGAGCGGTAAAGTGAGTTGGTAGGTAATGTCTTGAATCCGGCTGCATTATTGTTTTGGGTAAATCTTGCGCATCAGACGACGATCATTTTGACTAAGTATCGTATTTTTTTGTACCGACCAATCGCCCGTCGTAAGTTCGTTGGATATGGGGTAGTGCATGATTGAAGTTGGATCGTAGACCGTCGTGCGGGTGAGTTTGTCTTCAAGTAATTTGAATAAGTTGTGATCGACCTCTTCTTTGCTCCACTGATAGGCGGATAAGTAAAAGTCATAGACGGCGGGTTTGTTCCATGGAATATCGGCTTTTGGATGTTGATGTTCATGTTGCATCCCCAGCGCATGGCCAAATTCATGTAGAACAGTGGCTTCGAATCCGGGGTGCTCTGGATCCGTGCCGATGTTCATTGTGTTTTCATCAGGACCGCGCAACATGGCATCAGTGCCAATGGCGGAGTAGTTAAGGGGGGGCTCCATGGTGATACGGATATCGCCCTCTGTGCCGTTGACAAAATCCAGTTTGAGATTGATGGAGGGTTGCCATACTTTGATGGCCTTTATCGCTGCCTCACGGTGTGCGCTGGATGGCGGGTTGAGGAAAGCAATTTTCAGCGTTCTGTGGCTAGCCCAGAACTTGGAATGAATGGCGACGCCGCGTTTGTTTCGACCACCTGGTGATGCGGTGGGGGCATTGCTGGGGTTTTCATTGATGGCCGTCTCGTATGAATCTTGCTCATTTAATGGGCCGATAATTTTGCAGGGCTGTTCATTCAGCATTGACTATCTCCTTGTCGATAACTTCCTAAGGTTAAAAAAACGCTTAGGTTCGGCGTGGAGATTAGTTTTTTGGTTATTCGAAGGTAAAGTTTCTGACTATTAGAGAGTGTTGCGCTAGTTGAAGGTCGCCCGCACTGCATTGCACAGTGCGGGTGGTTTTTGGATTATCGATTACGAGTGACAAAATCACGAATGCGCTCGGCAGCCTCGACACACTCCGCCAACGGCGCAACCAGCGCCATGCGCACGCGTCCGGCCCCCGGGTTGACGCCATCGACATCCCGCGACAGATAAGATCCCGGTACCACCGTCACGTGCTCCTCCTCGAACAGGTCGCGGCAGAACGCTGAGTCGTCACCGGCCACATTCGGCCACAGATAGAAGCTGCCATCCGGTCGCTGTACGTCCATGACCGGGCTGAGGATTTCCAGCACCGCATCGAACTTCTCGCGATACAGCGCCCGGTTGGCACGCACGTGCACTTCGTCATTCCATGCGGCAACGCTGGCCAGTTGGGTTTGAACCGGCATCGCGCAGCCGTGGTAGGTGCGGTAGAGCAGGAATCCCTTGAGGACGTCGGCATCACCGGCCACAAAGCCCGAACGCAGGCCTGGCAGGTTTGAACGCTTGGACAGGCTGTGGAACACCACGCAGCGTTTGAAGTCTTTGCGGCCTAATTCCGCGCAAGCGCTGAGCAGGCCTGGTGGTGGAGTCTGTTCGTCGAAATACAGTTCGCTGTAGCACTCGTCCGCGGCGATTACGAAATCGTGTTCATCGGCCAGGGCGATCAGTTTTTTCAGGGTGTCGACCGGGATCAAGGCGCCGGTCGGGTTGCCTGGCGAGCACAGGAACAGGATCTGGCAGCGCTTCCAGATGTCCGGCGACACGGCGTCGAAATCCGGGTTGAAGCCGTTTTCGTCCAGGCACGGCAGGTAATGCGGCTTGGCCCCGGCGAGGAACGCCGCGCCTTCGTAGATCTGGTAGAAGGGGTTCGGGCTGACTACCAGCGCGTCATCGCCACGGTTGACTACGGTCTGGGTGAAGGCAAACAAGGCCTCGCGGGTACCGTTGACCGGCAGCACGTTGCGCGCCGGGTCGATCCAGCCCTTGGGGACATCGAAGCGCCGCTCGCACCATGCCGCGATGGCTTCACGCAGCTCCGGGATACCGAGTGTGGTCGGGTACACGGCCATTTTTTCCAGATTGCTGGCCAAAGCCTCAGCGACAAAGCTTGGCGAACGGTGTTTCGGCTCGCCGATGGACAGCGCGATCGGACGCTTGTCCGGGTTTGGCGTCACGCTGCCGAGCAGGGCGCGGAGTTTCTCGAACGGGTAGGGCTGGAGCTGGGACAGAGCGTTGTTCATCGGGGGCCTCTTTCAATGTGGGAGCGAGCTTGTGGCGAGGGGGCTCCCACAGGGGAAATGTGTTGATTCAGATGCTGATGCGCGACAGTTTGATATCAGGTTCCTGGTTGACGCTCAGTTGTTCGACGATCGCATCCTGCAGGCGGCTGCACAGCAGCGGGTCGGACAGCGGCTGATTGTTGGCGTCGGTGATGAAGAACACGTCTTCCACGCGCTCGCCGAGGGTGGCGATCTTGGCGTTCTGCAACGACAGGTCGAACTCCAGGAAGATCGTGCCAATGCGCGCCAGCAGGCCCGGGCGGTCGGGCGCCGTGAGTTCCAGCACCGTCACCGGGCGCTGGGCGTCGTTGTGGATCGTCACCTGTGGCGCAAAGGCGAAATGCTTGAGCTGGCGCGGTACCCGGCGCTGGATGATGGTCGGGTAGTTGTCCGGGTTGCGCAGGGCTTCGGTCAGGCCCTCGCGGATCTGTTTGACCCGCGCCGGGTTATCGCCAATCGAGTCGCCGTCGGTGTCGAGCACGATATAGGTGTCGAGGGTGAACTGGCTGCTGGAGGTGATGACCCGGGCGTCGTGGATGTTCAGGTTGAGCTGGTCCATCGCGGCCACGGTCACGGCAAAGAAGTCGTGCTGGTCAGGGGCGTAGATGAAGATCTGCGTGCCACCTTCGAACTCGCGTTGGGTGGTTTCCTTGATCAGCACCAGTGGTCCGCCGTCGGCCGGTTGCTGGAGGATCGCGTCACTGTGCCAGGCGACGTCGCCGGCGGTGTGGCGCAGGAAATAGTCGTCACCCAGCTGCGCCCACAACTGCTCGACGTCGTCCGGGTCGGTGCCGCCGCGCACCAGGATATCCAGGGCGGCGCTCTGGGTCTGGCGGATCTGCTCTTCGCGATCCACCGGGTTCTCCAGGCCGCGACGCAGGGCGCGCTTGGTCTCGGTGTAGAGCTGGCGCAGCAGGCTGGCGCGCCAGGAGTTCCACAGGGTCGGGTTGGTGGCGTTGATGTCGGAGACGGTGAGCACATACAGGTAGTCGAGGCGGGTTTCGTCGCCGACGATCTGGGCGAAATCGTGGATCACCTGCGGGTCGGACAAGTCCTTGCGCTGGGCGGTGGTCGACATCACCAGGTGGTTTTGCACCAGCCACACGATCAGGCGGCTGTCCCACACTGGCAGCTGATGGCGCTGGCAAAACGCCTCGGCATCGACCGCTCCGATGTCCGAGTGGTCGCCATGTCGGCCTTTGCCGATGTCGTGGTACAGGCCGGCCATGTAGATCAGCTCGGGTTTGGGCAGTTTTCCCATGAGCTTGCTGGCCAGCGGGAATTTTTCCGACACCTGGGTGTACTGCAACTTACGCAGGTGCTTGATCAGGTTCAGGGTGTGGGCATCGACCGTATAGATGTGGAACAGGTCGTGTTGCATCTGCCCGACGATGAAACCGAATTCGGGCAGGTAACGCCCCAGGATGCCGTAACGATTCATGCGCCGCAGGTTGCGGTGGATGCCGATCTTGCATTTGAACAATTCGATAAACAGGCTGGTGTTGCGAATATCGTTGCGGAAGTCGTCGTCGATCAGGTGGCGGTGTTCCCGCAGCAGGCGAATGGTGTCGGCGCGCACGCCCTTGATTTCCGGCTGCTGGGCCATCAGCACGAAGATTTCGAGCATGGCGAACGGCGTGCGGCGGAAAACGTTGTCGTTGCGTGCCTCGATGTAGCCGTCATGCAACTGGAAACGCGAGTTGATCGGCTGCGGTGGTGATTCGTCTTCCGGTGCGAGGATGACTTCCTCGAAGTGCTGGATGATCAGGTCGCTGAGCTGGGCGATGCTCATGACCACCCGGTAATACTGCTGCATGAAGTTTTCGATGGCTTGCTTGGCGTCGTCGCCTTTGAAGCCCAGCAGCCCGGCAATGGTGCGCTGGTGATCGAACAGCAGGCGGTCTTCGGAGCGGCCAGCCAACATGTGCAGGGCATAGCGAACCTTCCACAGGAACTCCTGGGAGGAGGCGAGCAGGGCGTTTTCACTCTCCACCAGGAACCCTTCCCCAGCCAGTGCCCGCAGGTTCAGGGTGCCGTACTCGCGACGGGCTACCCACAGAATCGTCTGGATATCCCGCAGGCCGCCGGGTGAGCCTTTGACGTTGGGTTCCAGGTTGTATTCGGTGTCGTTGTACTTGTGGTGGCGAGCCTTTTGTTCGGCACGCTTGGCCAGGAAGAAGTCCTTGCTCGGCCACATGTGCCCGGTACCGGTGACGTCCAGCATGCGCTGGCGCAAATGCTCGGGGCCGGCGATGGTGCGGCTTTCCATCAGGTTGGTGACGACCGTCAGGTCGGCGCGGGCCTCGACGGCGCACTCGTCGACCGAACGAACGCTCTGACCGACTTCCAGGCCGATGTCCCACAACAGCGTCAGAAAACGCTCGATGGAATCGCGGAAAACCTCGTGGTCGGCGCTGTCCAGCAGGATCAGCAAATCGATGTCGGAATAGGGGTGCAATTCGCCACGGCCGTAGCCGCCGACCGCGACCAGTGCGATGTCGGCGTCCTCGCTCCAGCTGAACTGCTCCCAGGCCTTTTGCAGGATGTTGTCGACGAACCAGGCGCGATCCTCGATCAGCCGGCGAATGTCCCGGCCGTTGCGAAAGCGCGTGTCGAGCACTTCGCGGGCCTGGCGGATCGCCTTCTTGAAGGCCGAGATCGGGCTTGCCTTCAGGGCCAGTTCAGCCTGGAACTGGCCGCGGTCGAAGAGTTCGGGATCCACCTGCGGCATCGATTGGCTTTCCTTTCTATAGGCGATGTACGGTAACGGGATCAGGCCGAAACGCGAGGGATGGTGTCATCGCTGCGCAAGGTGAAGATCTCGTAACCGGTTTCGGTCACCAGCAGGGTGTGTTCCCACTGTGCCGAGAGCTTGCGGTCCTTGGTGATTGCGGTCCAGCCATCGCCCAGTACCTTGGTGTCGGCACGGCCCTGGTTGATCATCGGCTCGATGGTGAAAGTCATGCCAGCCTTGAGTTCCATTCCGGTGCCGGCTCGGCCGTAGTGCAGGATCTGCGGCTCTTCGTGGAACACCTTGCCGATACCATGGCCGCAGAATTCACGAACCACCGAGAAGCCGTTCTTTTCCGCGTGCTTCTGGATGATTTCGCCGATGTCGCCCAGGCGGCAGCCGGGCTTGACGATCTCGATCGCCTTGTACATGCATTCCTGGGTCACCTGGGACAGGCGCTCGGCCCAGACCGGCACGGTGCCGACGTGGAACATGCGGCTGGTATCGCCGTGGTAACCGTCCTTGATGACGGTGACGTCGATGTTCAGGGTGTCGCCATCCTTGAGCGGCTTGTCGTTCGGGATGCCATGGCAGACCACATGGTTGATCGACGTGCAGATCGACTTTGGATAGCCCTTGTAGTTGAGCGGGGCAGGGATGGCTTTCTGCTCATTGACGATGTAGTCGTGGCAGATCTGGTTCAGTTGGTCGGTGGTAACGCCCGGCTTGACGTATTCGGCAATCATTTCCAGCACATCGGCGGCCAGTTTGCCGGCGATACGCATTTTGGCGATATCCTCGGGGGTTTTGAGGGTGACGGTCATACAGGCTCTCTCTGCGCCAGGCGGCGCTTTCTAAACGGAAAGGGCATTGCGCGATCGAACTTCGCGGCCCTGAAAAATGCGATTCTACCAGACGAGCAGCGCAAATCTGCGCCTGTGTGCATCGCTTCTCTCTATAGAATGGTGCATTCTTGGCGGATTCCAAGGGATTGAGCAAAACGCTCGCCAGGATTTCAGAATCCGGGTTCCGTTTTGCCCTGCCTTATGGTATAAAATGCGCCGCTTTCCGGGGATGTCCCGTAAAGCCTAAATCCACACACGTGTCGACACGATGACCTGGGTGCCTTCAGCTGATGCTGCTGGTTGGTCATTGGGATACGTGGAGGCCAAACCCGACTTATTAAGGAACTATCATGTCCCAAGTCAACATGCGCGATATGCTGAAGGCCGGTGTGCACTTCGGTCACCAGACCCGTTACTGGAACCCGAAAATGGGCAAGTACATTTTCGGCGCGCGTAACAAGATCCACATCATCAACCTTGAAAAAACCCTGCCAATGTTCAACGAAGCTCTGACTTTCGTAGAGCGTCTGGCCCAGGGCAAAAACAAGATTCTGTTCGTCGGCACCAAGCGTTCCGCTGGCAAGATCGTTGCTGAAGAAGCAGCACGTTGCGGTTCGCCGTACGTCGATCACCGCTGGTTGGGCGGCATGCTGACCAACTTCAAGACCATCCGTGCTTCCATCAAGCGTCTGCGTGACCTTGAAGTTCAAGCCGAAGACGGTACTTTCGCCAAGCTGACCAAGAAAGAAGCGCTGATGCGCACTCGTGACCTGGAAAAGCTGGATCGTTCCCTGGGTGGTATCAAGGACATGGGCGGTCTGCCAGACGCTCTGTTCGTTATCGACGTTGATCACGAGCGCATCGCGATTACCGAAGCCAACAAGCTGGGCATCCCGGTTATCGGCGTAGTCGATACCAACAGCAGCCCGGAAGGCGTTGACTACATCATCCCAGGCAACGATGACGCAATCCGCGCTATCCAACTGTACATGGGTTCGATGGCTGACGCTGTCATCCGCGGTCGCAACAATGTTGCCGGCGGCACCGTTGAGTTCGCAGCTGAAGAAACTCAGGCTGCAGCTGAGTAATTGACGCCCTGGCGTTGACTCAGTAAGCAAAAAGGGGGCTTGGCCCCCTTTTTGCCACCTCGAAAACCATTTGTCGGCGCCCACTGCTCTATCTGTAACGTGCGGCAGCTAACAAGGGTGGTTCGGGAAGAATTGATCGCCCGTTCGATCGGGTGGAATGGTTGAAAACCTATCCAAGAGGATTTTGAAATGGCAGAGATTACTGCAGCGTTGGTCAAAGAACTGCGCGAGCGTACTGGCGAAGGCATGATGGACTGCAAAAAGGCCTTGACCAAGGCTGGCGGCGACATCGAGAAAGCCATTGATGACATGCGCGCTTCGGGCGCCATCAAGGCTGCCAAGAAAGCCGGCAACGTTGCCGCTGAAGGCGCTATCGCTCTGAAGGAAGACGGTAAATCCGCCGTTCTGCTGGAAGTGAACTCGCAGACCGACTTCCTGGCCCTGCAGGACGACTTCAAGGAATTTGTTGCAGCAAGCGTTGAAAAAGCGTTCGCCGACAAGCTGACTGATGTTGCTCCGCTGATCGAAGCTCAAGAAACTGCTCGCCTGGTACTGGTCGGCAAGGTTGGCGAAAACGTCAACATCCGTCGTCTGACACGCGTTGAAGGTGACGTTGTCGGTGGCTACCTGCACGGCAACAAGATCGGTGTTGCAGTTGTCCTGAAAGGCGGCAGTGTTGAGCTGGCCAAGGACATCGCTATGCACGTAGCGGCTACCAATCCTGAATTCCTGCTGCCATCGGAAGTTTCCGCTGAAGCGATCGAGCGCGAGAAAGGCGTGTTCCTGACGCTGAACGCTGACAAGATCGCCGGCAAGCCGGAAAACATCGTTGAAAACATGGTCAAAGGCCGTATCAGCAAGTTCCTGGCCGAAGCCAGCCTGGTTGAGCAGGCTTTCGTCAAGAACCCTGAAATCAAGGTCGGCGAACTGGCCAAGAAAGCCGGCGCTGAAATCGTTTCCTTCACTTACTTCAAAGTAGGCGAAGGCATCGAGAAGCCAGTGGACAACTTCGCAGAAGAAGTTGCTGCCCAGCTGGCTGCCGCCAAGCAATAAGACGGTTTTTTAACTGTCGCCCAGAAGAGGCTGCCCGCTCACGCGCGCAGCCTCTTTTCAGATGGGGTATCAATTTTTATTTGGTTTCCCTTTGGAACTGGCTTACAAAGCCATGTTCCGATGGCGCTGAAGCAGCGCCAAGCTAGATTGAACGCCAGCTGTAAACAGCTCGCAAAGAATTTTTAAAATACGCCGCAGGAGAGATTCGCAATGGCTCAGCAGGGCAGTGGTTATCAGGCTCGCTATAAACGCATTCTACTCAAGCTTAGCGGCGAGGCCCTGATGGGCTCGGAAGAGTTCGGGATCGATCCGAAAGTTCTGGATCGCATGGCATTGGAAGTTGGCCAGTTGGTCGGCATCGGTGTTCAGGTCGGTCTGGTTATCGGTGGTGGCAACCTGTTCCGCGGTGAAGCGCTGAGCAAGGCTGGCATGGACCGTGTCACCGGCGACCACATGGGCATGCTGGCCACTGTGATGAACGCCCTGGCCATGCGCGACGCTCTCGAGCGCGCCAACATCTCGGCCATCGTGATGTCCGCTATTTCCATGGTTGGCGTGACCGATCACTACGATCGTCGCAAGGCCATGCGCCACCTGAACTCCAAGGACGTGGTGATTTTCGCGGCCGGTACCGGCAACCCGTTCTTTACGACGGATTCGGCAGCCTGCCTGCGTGCAATCGAAATCGATGCCGACGTCGTGCTCAAGGCGACCAAGGTCGATGGCGTCTACACCGCTGACCCGTTCAAAGACCCGCATGCCGAGAAGTTCGATCATCTGACTTATGATGAAGTGCTGGATCGCAAGCTGGGTGTGATGGATCTGACGGCCATTTGCTTGTGCCGCGACCACAAGATGCCACTACGCGTATTTAACATGAACAAGCCCGGCGCCCTGCTGAATATCGTACACGGCGGCGCTGAAGGGACCCTGATCGAGGAAGGCGCACAATGATCAACGAAATCAAGAAAGACGCTCAAGAGCGCATGCAGAAATCCGTGGAATCGCTGGCGCACAACTTCGGCCGCATTCGTACCGGCCAGGCGCACCCGAGCATCCTGGAAGGCGTGATGGTGCCGTACTACGGCTCCGACACCCCGATCAAGCAAGTGGCCAACATCACCGTCAAGGACGCCCGTACCCTGCAAGTCGTTGCTTTCGAGCGCAACATGCTGGGTGCCGTCGACAAGGCGATCGGTAGCGCGGGTCTGAACCT
Source organism: Pseudomonas sp. IT-P4 (assembly GCF_949767755.1). Classification (NCBI taxonomy): domain Bacteria; kingdom Pseudomonadati; phylum Pseudomonadota; class Gammaproteobacteria; order Pseudomonadales; family Pseudomonadaceae; genus Pseudomonas; species Pseudomonas sp. IT-P4. The sequence continues at coordinate 349,432 of NZ_CATKPX010000045.1, forward strand.
GAACCCGACCAACCTCGGCGAACTGCTGCTGATCTCCATGCCTGCCCTGACCGAAGAAACCCGCAAGGGCTTCACCAAGCAGGCTCGTGACGTCGCTGAAGATGCCCGTGTTGCCGTGCGCAACATCCGTCGCGATGCCAACAGCCAGCTCAAGGATCTGGTCAAGGAAAAAGAGATCAGCGAAGACGAGGAGCGTCGTGCGACTGGCGAGATCGATGATCTGACCAAGAAGTTCGTGGCTAAAATCGACGCGGACCTGGCGCAGAAAGAAAAAGACCTGATGGCCGTATAAGGGTCGCGTTTTCATGGAAAAGACCAAGCAGTCTGCACCGTCCGCGGTGCCGCGCCATGTCGCGATCATCATGGATGGTAACAATCGCTGGGCGAAAAAACGCTTTATGCCGGGTGTCGCCGGGCATAAAGCGGGCGTGGATGCGGTGCGTGCCGTCATTGAAGTTTGTGCCGAGGCCAAGGTCGAAGTGCTGACCCTGTTCGCCTTTTCCAGCGAGAACTGGCAGCGTCCGGCCGATGAGGTCAGCGCTTTGATGGATCTGTTCTTCAAGGCGCTGCGTCGAGAGGCCAAGCGCCTCAACGACAACAACATCAGCCTGCGCATCATTGGCGATCGCTCGCGTTTTCATCCAGAGCTGCAGGCTGCCATGCGTGAAGCCGAGGCAATGACGGCCGGCGCCAATCGATTTGTCCTGCAGATAGCCGCCAATTACGGCGGTCAGTGGGATATCGCGCAAGCAGCGCAACGACTGGCGCGAGAGGTCCAGGCCGGACACCTGCGTCCGGAAGACATCACGCCCGATCTGCTGCAGACCTGCCTGGCCACGGGCGACCTGCCGCTGCCGGACCTGTGTATCCGTACCGGCGGCGAGCACCGCATCAGCAACTTCCTGCTCTGGCAGCTGGCCTATGCCGAGCTGTATTTCTCCGACCTGTTCTGGCCGGACTTCAAACACGATGCCATGCGCAATGCGCTGGCCGATTACGCTTCCCGCCAGCGCCGCTTCGGTAAAACGAGCGAGCAGGTCGAGGCTGGAGCCCGGGTTTAATGCTTAAACAACGAATCATCACCGCGCTGATCCTGCTACCGATTGCCCTGTGCGGGTTTTTCCTGCTTGAAGGTTCCGGTTTTGCACTGTTCATCGGGCTGGTCGTGACCCTTGGTGCCTGGGAATGGGCGCGTCTGGCGGGTTTTGCCGCTCAAGCGTTCCGCGTCGGCTATGCCGCTGTGGTCGCTTTGGCGCTGTTCCTCATGTACATCCTGCCCGGTCTTGCGCCTTGGGTATTGGGCGCTTCGGTGCTGTGGTGGGCAGTGGCGACGTATCTGGTGCTGACCTATCCGCGTTCGAGCGAGCATTGGTCCAATGCGGCGACCAAGTTGGTGATCGGCCTGCTGATTCTCCTGCCGGCCTGGCAAGGCCTGGTGCAGATCAAGCAATACCCGCTGGGTAACTGGCTGATCATGGCAGTGATGGTGTTGGTTTGGGGGGCCGATATTGGCGCCTACTTCTCCGGTCGTGCTTTCGGCAAGCGCAAGCTCGCACCGCAGGTCAGTCCGGGCAAAAGCTGGGAAGGCGTGTACGGTGGTCTGGCGTTGAGCCTGGTGATTACCACAATCGTTGCTTTGGTGCGCGACTGGACGGTGGCCGAACTGTTCAAGGGGTTGATCGGTGCCGCGCTGATCGTGTTCATTTCGGTGGTGGGTGATCTCACTGAAAGCATGTTCAAGCGTCAATCCGGGATCAAGGACAGCAGCAATCTGCTTCCGGGTCACGGCGGCGTGCTGGATCGTATCGATAGCCTGACGGCAGCGATTCCGCTGTTTGCGGTGCTGCTGTGGATGGCCGCCCCGTGAGCCGCCCGCAACAGATTACCGTTCTGGGCGCGACCGGCTCGATTGGCCTGAGTACGCTCGACGTCATCGCTCGTCACCCGGATCGATATCAGGTCTTTGCCTTGACTGGCTTCACCCGCTTGAGTGAGCTGCTGGCGCTTTGCGTGCGCCATGTCCCGCGATTTGCCGTGGTACCTGAAGTCGCAGCTGCCCGTACCCTGCAGGATGATTTGCGCGCGGCGGGTCTTTCGACCCGTGTCCTGGTGGGCGAGGAGGGTTTGTGCCAGGTCGCTTCCGATCCGGAAGTCGATACGGTCATGGCGGCCATCGTCGGCGCGGCGGGATTGCGTCCGACACTGGCGGCGGTCGAGGCTGGCAAGAAGATCCTCCTGGCTAATAAAGAAGCGCTGGTCATGTCCGGCGCGCTGTTCATGCAGGCCGTGCGCAAGAGCGGTTCGGTGTTGCTGCCGATCGATAGCGAGCACAACGCCATTTTCCAGTGCATGCCGCTGGATTATGCCCGTGGCCTTGAGTCGGTCGGTGTGCGCCGGATTTTGCTGACGGCTTCAGGCGGTCCGTTCCGGCAGACGCCAATGGCTGAGCTGGCGCATGTTTCTCCCGATCAGGCGTGTGCTCATCCGAACTGGTCCATGGGGCGAAAAATCTCCGTGGACTCGGCCAGCATGATGAACAAGGGGCTTGAGTTGATCGAAGCCTGCTGGCTGTTCGATGCCAGGCCATCCCAGGTCGAGGTGGTGATTCACCCACAAAGTGTGATCCATTCGCTGGTCGACTACGTCGATGGTTCCGTTCTGGCACAGCTGGGTAATCCGGACATGCGCACGCCCATCGCCAATGCCCTGGCCTGGCCGGAGCGGATCGATTCGGGTGTGGCGCCGCTGGATCTGTTTGCCATTGCGCGGCTGGACTTCCAGGCGCCCGATGAAGAGCGTTTCCCTTGCCTGCGTCTGGCCCGTCAGGCGGCCGAAGCGGGTAACAGCGCGCCGGCCATGCTCAATGCGGCGAACGAAGTGGCGGTGGCGGCATTTCTCGACGAACGGGTTCGTTACCCGGAAATCGCGAGTATCATCGAGGAAGTACTGAATCTGGAGCCCGTAGTGGCTGTGGATGATCTCGATGCAGTGTTCACGGCAGACGCGAAGGCGCGATTGCTGGCCGGACAATGGTTGAGCCGTCACGGGCGGTAAATGCTGTGGATAGTTGGCCCACGCAGCAGCGGATAGGAATGCGGAGAAAGTAGATGAGCGCGCTCTATATGATTGTCGGCACCCTGGTCGCTCTGGGTGTGCTGGTTACCTTCCACGAGTTCGGCCATTTTTGGGTCGCGCGTCGCTGTGGGGTCAAGGTGCTGCGCTTCTCCGTAGGTTTCGGCATGCCTTTGCTGCGCTGGCATGACAAGCAGGGCACCGAATTTGTCGTCGCCGCCATCCCGTTGGGTGGCTACGTCAAGATGCTCGACGAGCGCGAGGGTGAAGTGCCGCTCGACCAGATCGACCAGTCCTTCAATCGCAAATCCGTTCGTCAGCGCATAGCCATCGTAGCGGCGGGGCCGATAGCCAACTTCCTGTTGGCATTGGTGTTCTTCTGGGCGTTGGCGATGCTCGGCAGCGAGCAGGTGCGTCCGGTCATCGGCGCTGTCGAGTCCGGCAGTATTGCAGCCAAGGCGGGTTTGAGCCCCGGCCAGGAAATCGTGGCCATTGATGGCGAGGCGACTTCCGGCTGGGCGGCGGTGAATCTGCAACTGGTGCGTCGCCTGGGCGAGAGCGGTTCATTGCAGGTATTGGTGCGCGAACAAGGCTCCACGACCGATTCTCCTCGTGAACTTGCGCTGGACAAATGGCTCAAAGGGGCTGATGAGCCCGATCCTATCCATTCATTGGGGATTCGTCCGTGGCGTCCGGCATTGCCGCCTGTCCTGGCCGAATTCGATCCAAAGGGGCCGGCTCAGGCTGCCGGCCTGAAGACCGGTGATCGGTTGCTGGCGCTTGATGGCCGTGCTCTGGATGACTGGCAGCAGGTTGTCGATACCGTCCGTAAGCATCCCGATACCAAAATCATGCTGCGGGTTGAGCGCGACGGTGCTCAAATCGACGTCCCTGTGACGCTTGCCGCTCGCGGCGAGAGCAAATCGCCCAGCGGTTATTTGGGGGCAGGGGTGAAAGCGATCGACTGGCCGCCGGAGATGATCCGCGAGGTCAGCTACGGGCCATTGGCAGCAATTGGCGAAGGGGCACGACGCACCTGGACCATGAGCGTGCTGACCCTCGATTCACTGAAGAAAATGTTGTTCGGTGAGCTCTCGGTAAAAAACTTGAGTGGACCGATAACCATTGCTAAAGTGGCGGGCGCTTCGGCCCAGTCGGGTGTTGCTGATTTCCTGAATTTCCTTGCTTATCTGAGTATTAGCTTGGGCGTTCTGAATTTGTTGCCCATTCCGGTACTGGATGGGGGGCATTTGTTGTTTTATCTGATCGAGTGGGTGCGTGGTCGTCCCTTGTCAGATCGGGTGCAAGGTTGGGGGATACAGATCGGCATCAGTTTGGTGATTGGGGTGATGTTGCTTGCTCTTGTCAATGATCTGGGTCGACTGTAACGCTTCGCTGAATTGCGAATCTGCCGCATTTTGCGGCAGTTTGTTTATTGCCAGTTGGAATAAGAAAGGACTTCATGAAACGTCTGCTGCTAACTGCGGTTCTCACCGTATTGATGATCGCCGAAGTTCACGCCGAGTCCTTCACTATCTCTGATATTCGCGTCAATGGCCTCCAGCGGGTCTCCGCGGGTAGCGTCTTTGGTGCTTTGCCGTTGAACGTCGGTGAACAGGCGGATGATCGTCGCCTGGTGGAATCCACTCGTGCGTTGTTCAAAACCGGTTTCTTTCAAGATATCCAGCTGGGCCGCGATGGCAACGTCCTGGTCATCACGGTAGTCGAGCGTCCGTCAGTCGCCAGTATCGAGATCGAAGGTAACAAGGCGATCTCTACCGAAGACTTGATGAAAGGCCTCAAACAATCCGGTCTGGCCGAAGGCGAGATCTTCCAGCGTGCCACCCTTGAAGGTGTGCGTAACGAACTGCAACGCCAGTACGTCGCCCAGGGTCGCTACTCGGCTACCGTCGACACCGAAGTGGTGCCACAGCCGCGTAACCGCGTCGGCCTGAAGGTCAACATCAACGAAGGCACCGTTGCGGCTATCCAGCACATCAACGTTGTGGGCAACACGGTTTTCCCTGATGAAGACCTGATCGACCTGTTCGAACTCAAGACCACCAACTGGTTGTCGTTCTTCAAGAACGACGACAAGTACGCCCGTGAGAAACTGTCCGGTGACCTGGAGCGCCTGCGTTCCTACTACCTGGACCGTGGCTATATCAACATGGATATCGCTTCGACCCAGGTCTCCATTACGCCGGACAAGAAGCACGTCTACATCACCGTCAACGTCAACGAAGGCGACAAGTACACCGTTCGTGACGTCAAGCTCAGCGGTGACCTGAAAGTCCCTGAAGACCAGGTCAAGTCCCTGCTGCTGGTGCAAAAAGGCCAGGTGTTCTCGCGCAAGCTGATGACCACCACCTCCGAACTGATCACCCGTCGCCTGGGGAACGAGGGTTACACCTTCGCCAACGTCAACGGCGTGCCTCAACCGCACGAAGAAGATCACACCGTAGACATCCTGTTCGCGGTCGATCCGGGCAAGCGTGCCTACGTGAACCGCATCAACTTCCGTGGCAACACCAAGTCCGAAGACGAAGTGCTGCGTCGTGAAATGCGCCAGATGGAAGGCGGCTGGGCTTCGACCTACCTGATCGATCAGTCCAAGACCCGTCTGGAACGTCTGGGCTTCTTCAAGGAAGTCAACGTTGAGACTCCGGCCGTGCCGGGTGTCGATGACCAGGTGGACGTCAACTACAGCGTTGAAGAACAAGCCTCCGGTTCGATTACCGCCAGCGTCGGTTTCGCCCAGAGCGCCGGTTTGATCCTCGGTGGTTCGATCACCCAGAACAACTTCCTGGGTACCGGTAACAAGGTCAGCGTCGGCTTGACCAAAAGCGAATACCAGACCCGCTATAACTTCGGTTTTGTCGACCCCTACTGGACCGCCGACGGCGTGAGCCTGGGTTACAACGCGTTCTACCGCACCACTGACTATGACGAACTCGATACCGACGTCGCCAGCTACGCCGTGGACAGCCTGGGTGCCGGTGTGAGTGTCGGTTATCCAATCAGCGAGACTTCGCGTCTGACCTTCGGCCTGAATGCGCAACAGGACACGATCAAGACTGGCGTTTACACCGTCGACGAGATCTTCGACTTCGTTAACCAGGAAGGCGACAAGTACCTGAACTTCAAGGCTTCGGCCGGTTGGTCCGAGTCCACCCTGAACAAAGGCGTTTTGGCGACTCGTGGTCACTCCCAAAGCTTGACGGCGGAAGTCACTGTGCCGGGTAGTGACTTGTCGTTCTTCAAACTCGACTACCGTGGTCAGTTGTTCCAGCCGCTGAGTGAAAACTACACCATGCGCCTGCACACCGAATTGGGTTATGGCGACGGCTACGGTTCGACCGAAGGCTTGCCATTCTATGAAAACTACTATGCTGGTGGTTTCAACTCGGTTCGTGGCTTCAAGGACAGTACACTGGGGCCGCGTAGTACTCCGAGCCGCGGCGCACTCGAAACGGGCAACCCGGGTACTCTTGCTGACCCGGACCAGGATCCACTGCCGTTCGGTGGTAACGTCCTGATCCAGGGTGGTGCAGAGATTCTGTTCCCGCTGCCGTTCGTCAAGGATCAACGATCCCTGCGTACCTCGGTATTCTGGGATGTGGGTAACGTATTCGACTCCAAATGCGAGCAGACGACCAACACCAACCCTGCGTCGAAGTCCAATACGCAGTGTAACGATGTCAGTCTGAGCAACATGGCCAGTTCTGTCGGTGTGGGAGTGACCTGGGTCACCGCACTGGGGCCTCTGAGTTTCGCCCTGGCCATGCCAGTCAAGAAACCGGATGACGCTGAAACTCAAGTGTTCCAATTCTCTCTCGGCCAGACGTTCTAAGCGTCTGACCCAAGATAACGACAATGAATTTTGTAGGAGTGCATCGTGCGTAAGTTGACTCAATTGGTTCTCCTGGCCAGCGTACTGGTCGCTGGTCCGGCGTTCGCCGACATGAAAATTGCTGTTCTGAACTATCAGATGGCTCTGCTGGAGTCCGACGCGGCCAAGAAATACGCCGTGGATGCCGAGAAGAAGTTCGGTCCTCAACTGACCAAGCTCAAGTCGCTGGAAACCAGCGCCAAGGGCATTCAGGATCGTCTGATGGCCGGTGGCGACAAAATGCAGCAGGGCGAGCGTGAGCGTCTGGAGCTTGAATTCAAGCAAAAGGCCCGTGACTTCCAGTTCCAGTCCAAGGAGCTGAACGAAGCCAAAGCCGTTGCCGACCGTGAAATGCTGAAGCAGCTCAAGCCGAAACTGGACAGCGCTGTGGAAGAAGTCATCAAGAAAGGTGCTTTTGACCTGGTCTTCGAGCGTGGCGCAGTGATTGATGTCAAACCTCAGTACGACATCACTCGCCAGGTTATCGAGCGCATGAATCAGCTGAAGTAACCCATGACCGTGACCATTAAGCTCGGCCAACTGGCCGAGTTCCTCGGCGCCACGCTACGTGGCGACCCCGAGAAAGCAATTACTGGGCTAGCCACCTTGCAGGAGGCTGGCCCAGCTCAGTTGAGCTTTCTTGCAAACCCCCAATACCGCAAGTACCTGGCAGGCAGTCAGGCAGCAGCCCTGTTGCTCAAGGCCGCTGACGCCGAAGGTCATGGCGGGGATGTGCTGGTGGTGCCGGATCCGTATGCAGCCTACGCGCGTGTTTCTCACCTGTTCGATCCCAAGCCCAAGGCGGCGGCCGGGATTCATCCGACGGCGGTGATCGCGGCGGATGCGGTTGTCGACCCGGCGGCGAGTATCGGCGCTTTTGTGGTGATCGAAAGCGGTGCGCAGGTGGCAGCCGGTACGACTGTCGGCGCGCATTGCTTCATTGGCGCTCGCAGCGTGGTGGGCGAGGGTGGCTGGCTCGCGCCGCGAGTGACCTTGTATCACGACGTGCGCGTCGGCAAGCGTGTCGTCATTCAGTCCGGTGCGGTGCTCGGCGGCGAAGGCTTCGGTTTTGCCAATGAAAAAGGTATCTGGCAGAAAATCGCCCAGATCGGTGGTGTGCTGATCGGCGATGATGTTGAAATCGGCGTGAACACGGCTATAGATCGCGGTGCGTTGGCCGATACCGTCATCGGTAACGGCGTGAAGCTCGATAACCAGATTCAGATTGCCCACAACGTTCAGGTGGGCGATCACACCGCCATGGCGGCGTGCGTCGGGATCTCCGGCAGCACCAGAATCGGCAAGCATTGCATGCTCGCCGGTGGCGTAGGCCTGGTGGGACACATCGACATTTGCGACAACGTTTTCATTACCGGGATGACCATGGTGACCCACTCGATTACCGAGCCAGGCGCCTATTCTTCCGGTACGGCCATGCAGCCGGCAGCCGAGTGGCGCAAAAGCGCGGCACGTATCCGTCAGCTCGATGACATCGCGCGACGTCTGCGACAGCTGGAAAAGCAGGCAGGGGAAGTGACCCCTGACGGTAATGCTTCATCAGATGGCTGATACCATTTCCATATCAAGTGCGCGCAGCCGCTAGACTGCGTCCCTGATTTGCTAGTGGAGCGTGCGCCCGTCGCGCGCCCCCAATCTTTACATAGGCTTCCCCCCGAAATGATGGACATCAACGAGATTCGCGAATACCTGCCTCACCGTTACCCGTTCCTGCTGGTGGACCGGGTAGTGGAGCTGGATGTTGAAGGCAAGCGCATTCGTGCCTACAAGAATGTCAGCATCAACGAACCGTTCTTCAATGGTCACTTCCCTGCGCATCCAATCATGCCGGGCGTATTGATCATCGAGGCAATGGCTCAGGCTGCCGGAATCCTTGGTTTCAAAATGCTTGACGTGAAACCGGCCGACGGCACGCTCTATTACTTCGTCGGTTCCGACAAGCTGCGCTTCCGCCAGCCGGTATTGCCAGGTGATCAGCTGATCCTTGAAGCCAAGTTCATCAGCTGCAAGCGTCAGATCTGGAAGTTCGAATGCCAGGCTTCGGTCGATGGCAAGCCTGTCTGCTCGGCTGAGATCATCTGTGCGGAACGCAAGCTATGAGTTTGATTGACCCTCGTGCAATCATCGATCCGACAGCCGTTCTGGCTGACGGCGTCGAGGTCGGCCCGTGGTCGATCGTCGGCGCAGGTGTGGAAATCGGCGAGGGGACAGTCATCGGGCCGCACGTGATTCTCAAGGGCCCGACCCGAATCGGTAAGCACAATCGCATCTACCAGTTTTCCTCGGTGGGCGAAGATACACCTGACCTTAAGTACAAGGGCGAGGAAACCCGCCTGGTGATCGGTGATCACAACGTCATCCGTGAAGGCGTGACGATTCACCGTGGCACCATCCAGGACCGCTCGGAAACGACCCTGGGCGATCACAACCTGATCATGGCCTATGCCCACATCGGCCACGACAGCGTTATCGGCAACCACTGCATCCTGGTCAACAACACCGCACTGGCGGGCCATGTGCATGTGGAAGACTGGGCGATCCTCTCCGGTTTTACCCTGGTTCACCAGTATTGCCACATCGGCGCCCACAGCTTTTCAGGCATGGGTACGGCGATCGGCAAGGATGTTCCTGCCTATGTCACGGTGTTCGGCAACCCGGCTGAAGCCCGGAGCATGAACTTCGAGGGCATGCGCCGTCGGGGCTTCAGCGAAGATGCGATCCACGCGCTGCGTCGTGCCTACAAGATTGTCTACCGCCAGGGCCTGACCGTGGAGCAGGCGCTTGCCGAACTCGCCGAGCCTTCTGCGCAATTCCCGGAAGTAGCGGTGTTCCGCGACTCCATCCAGTCTTCGACTCGCGGCATCACTCGCTAACCATGGCCAATCTGCGTATTGCGCTGGTAGCGGGTGAAGCTTCCGGTGACATTCTGGGTGCGGGCCTCATGCGTGCGCTCAAGGCTCGTCACACTGCCGTCGAATTCATTGGTGTTGGCGGTCCGTTGATGCAGGCAGAAGGCCTGACCTCGTATTTTCCGATGGAACGTCTGTCCGTCATGGGCCTGGTGGAAGTGCTGGGCCGGTTGCGCGAGCTGCTTGCAAGGCGCAAGAAGCTGGTCGCCGACCTGATCGACGCGAAACCCGATGTGTTCATCGGTATCGACGCGCCCGACTTCAACCTCAATATCGAACTCAAGTTGCGCCAGGCCGGGATCAAGACCGTGCATTACGTCAGCCCGTCGGTCTGGGCCTGGCGGCAGAAACGCGTGCTGAAGATTCGCGAAGGCTGCGACCTGATGCTCACGCTGTTCCCGTTTGAAGCCAGATTCTACGAAGAGAAAGGCGTGCCGGTGCGGTTCGTCGGCCATACCCTGGCCGACGCCATTCCACTCCAGGCCGATCGCGCTGCTGCGCGATCCGAACTTGGCTTGCCCGACGGGCCGCTGGTGGCGTTGATGCCCGGCAGCCGCGGCGGTGAAGTTGGCCGGCTCGGTGCGTTGTTTCTCGATACGGCCCAGCGCTTGCGTGCGCTGCGCCCGGGGGTGCGGTTTGTCATGCCTTGCGCCAGTGCGCAACGTCGCGCACAGCTGGAAGAACTGTTGGCCGGTCGCGATCTGCCGCTGACCCTGCTCGATGGCCAGTCTCATCTGGCCCTGGCAGCGTGCGATGCGGTGTTGATTGCCTCCGGCACTGCAACGCTTGAAGCGCTGCTGTACAAGCGGCCGATGGTGGTCGCCTATCGCCTGGCGCCGCTGACGTTCTGGATTCTCAAGCGCATGGTGAAAAGCCCCTATATTTCGTTGCCGAACCTGTTGGCCCAGCGTCTGCTGGTGCCCGAGTTGTTGCAGGACGATGCCACGGTCGAAGCGCTGGCCCAGACCTTGTCGCCGCTGATCGAGGGTGGCGAAGAGCAGACCCGCGGTTTTGACGAGATACACCGGACCCTGCGTCTGGATGCCTCCAACCAGGCTGCGGACGCAGTGCTGAACCTGATCGGCCAAGTAAAATGAGTAAACCGAATATGCAGATGGGGCTGGATTTCACCTTGGTCGCTGAAATCGAAGAGTTGGTTGCCGGTGTCGATGAAGTGGGTCGCGGCCCGCTCTGTGGCGCGGTGGTGACGGCGGCAGTGATCCTTGATCCGAATCGCCCGATCCTTGGCCTGAACGACTCGAAGAAACTCACCGAAGCCCGTCGCGAAAAGCTCTACGACGAAATCTGCGAAAAAGCCCTGAGCTGGTGCATCGCTCGCGCCGAGGTCGAAGAAATCGATGAGCTGAATATCCTGCACGCCACCATGCTGGCCATGCAGCGCGCGGTCGCCGGGCTGCACGTTCAGCCGAAGCTGGCGATGATCGACGGCAACCGTTGCCCGAAACTGCCGATGCGTTCCGAAGCCGTGGTCAAGGGCGATAGCAAGGTCCCCGCTATCGCCGCCGCATCGATCCTGGCGAAGGTCAGCCGTGATCGTGAAATGGCCGCATTCGAATTGATCTACCCGGGCTACGGCATTGGTGGGCACAAAGGCTACCCGACCCCCGTTCATCTGGAAGCGCTGGCACGGCTCGGGCCGACCCCGATTCATCGGCGTTCGTTTGCCCCGGTGCGTCTGGCGTATGAGGCGCTAGAGAGCGTCGTAGAGAGTTAGTCGCAAGGCTGATTTTTTTTACCAAGGCCCGGTACAATCCGGGCCTTGTTGTCTTCATGTTTACAGACAGGATCACTATGCCGGCTTCATTCGTTCACCTACGCCTGCACACTGAATACTCCCTGGTCGACGGTCTGGTGCGGATCAAACCGCTGGTCAAGACCCTGGTTGGCATGAACATGCCTGCCGTAGCGGTCACCGACCAGAACAACATGTGTTCCCTGGTCAAATTCTATAAAAACGCCATGGGTGCCGGGATCAAGCCGATCTGCGGCGCTGACCTGTGGCTGTCGAACAAGGATCCGGACAACCCGCTGAGCCGGATCAGCCTGCTGGTGATGAACGCCGAAGGCTATCGCAACCTTACCGAGCTGATTTCCCGCGGTTTCATCGATGGTCAGCGCAATGGCGCGGTCATCATCGAGCGCGAATGGGTTGCTGAAGCCAACTCGGGCTTGATCATGCTGTCGGCGGCCAAAGAAGGCGAGATCGGCCAGGCCATGCTCAGCGGCAACCCCGCCGAGGCCGAAACCCTGGCGCGGGAATGGATGGAAGTGTTTCCGGATCGTTTCTATCTGGAAATCCAGCGCACCAATCGCCCCAACGATGAAGAGCAGCTGCACGGCGCCGTGGCCCTGGCCGAGAAGCTCGGTGCGCCGCTGGTGGCGACCAACGATGTGCGCTTCATCAAGCAGGAAGACTTCGCCGCCCACGAAACCCGTGTGTGCATCGGTGAGGGCCGTGCCCTGGACGACCCGCGGCGTTCGAAGAACTACAGCGATCAGCAGTACCTCAAAAGCGCCGAGGAAATGGCCGAGCTGTTCAGCGACATTCCCGAGGCGCTGGAAAACACCGTCGAGATCGCCAAGCGCTGCAACATCGAAGTGAAGCTGGGGACGCACTTCCTGCCCAACTTCCCGATCCCCGATGGCATGACCATCGACGAGTACTTCCGCAAGGTGTCCTTCGACGGCCTGGAAGAGCGCCTTAGTGTTCTGCTGCCCAAAGACACCACCGAAGACTACGAAGCCAAGCGTCAGGTCTATGTCGACCGACTGAATTTCGAACTGGATATCATCATCCAGATGGGGTTCCCCGGTTACTTCCTGATCGTGATGGACTTTATCCAGTGGGCCAAGAACAACGGCGTACCGGTAGGTCCTGGCCGGGGGTCGGGTGCCGGATCGCTGGTGGCCTACGTACAGAAGATCACCGACCTCGATCCGCTGGAATACGACCTGCTGTTCGAACGCTTCCTCAACCCGGAACGGGTATCGATGCCCGACTTCGACGTCGACTTCTGCATGGACGGTCGTGACCGGGTAATCGACTACGTAGCCGAGAAGTACGGCCGCAATGCCGTAAGCCAGATCATCACCTTCGGTTCCATGGCGGCGAAGGCTGTGGTCCGCGACGTGGCACGGGTGCAAGGCAAGTCCTATGGCCTGGCGGATCGTCTGTCGAAGATGATTCCGTTCGAAGTCGGCATGACCCTGGAAAAAGCCTATGAGCAGGAAGAGATCCTGCGCGACTTCATCAAGGTCGATGAAGAGGCCGCGGAAATCTGGGAGATGGCCCGCAAGCTCGAAGGCGTTGTGCGTAACGTCGGCAAGCACGCCGGTGGTGTGGTTATCGCGCCGACCAAGCTGACCGACTTCTCGCCGATCTATTGCGACGAAGCCGGTGACGGCCTGGTAACCCAGTTCGACAAGGATGACGTCGAGGCGGCTGGCCTGGTGAAGTTCGACTTCCTCGGCCTGCGAACGCTGACGATCATCGACTGGGCGCTGAAAACCATCAACCGCGACCGCGCCAAGGTCAACGAGCCGCCGCTCGACATCGCGTTCATCCCGCTGGACGACAAGCCGACTTACACACTGCTGCAAAAAGCCGAAACCACGGCGGTGTTCCAGCTTGAATCCCGGGGCATGAAGGAGCTGATCAAAAAGCTCAAGCCCGATTGCCTGGAAGACTTGATCGCACTGGTGGCGCTGTTCCGTCCGGGCCCGCTGCAATCGGGCATGGTGGACGACTTCATCAACCGTAAGCACGGTCGCGCCGAGTTGGCGTATCCGCACTCGGACTACCAGTACGAAGGCCTCAAGCCGGTACTGGCACCGACTTACGGCATCATCCTGTATCAAGAACAGGTGATGCAGATTGCCCAGGTCATGGCCGGTTACACCCTCGGTGGTGCGGACATGCTGCGTCGAGCCATGGGTAAGAAAAAACCCGAGGAAATGGCCAAGCAGCGCGGTGGCTTCATTGAAGGTTGCGCCACCAACAATATCGACGCGGACCTCGCCGGTAACATCTTCGACCTGGTGGAAAAGTTCGCCGGTTACGGCTTCAACAAATCCCACTCCGCCGCCTATGGCCTGGTGTCGTACCAGACCGCATGGCTGAAGGCGCACTACCCGGCGCCGTTCATGGCCGCGGTACTCTCGGCGGATATGCACAACACCGACAAGGTCGTGACCTTGATCGAAGAAGTGCGGACCATGAAGCTGCGTCTCGACGCGCCGGACGTGAACACGTCCGAATTCAAGTTCACGGTGAACGACGAAGGCCGGATCATTTACGGCCTGGGCGCCATCAAGGGCGTGGGTGAAGGCCCGGTCGAGGCGATCACCGAAGCGCGTCTGGCCGGTCCGTTCAAGGATCTGTTCGATTTCTGCGCACGGGTCGACCTCAAGCGTATCAACAAGCGCACCCTCGACGGTTTGATCCGCAGCGGTGCACTGGATCGCCTCGGGCCGTATTTCCACGACGAGCAGAAAGCCTACCAGGCCAACATCGACCGCAATCGGGCGGTGCTGCTGACCGCCATGGAAGAGGCGATCAAGGCGGCCGAACAGACCGCGCGTACGCAGGACAGCGGTCACTCCGACCTGTTTGGCGGTCTGTTTGTCGAAGAAGACGCCGACGTCTACGCGAACCACCGCAAGGCCAAGGAACTGACCCTCAAGGAGCGCCTGAAAGGGGAGAAAGATACCCTCGGCCTGTACCTGACCGGTCACCCGATCGACGAATACGAAGGTGAAATCCGTCGCTTCGCCCGCCAGCGCATCATCGACCTGAAACCGGCGCGTGATACCCAGACTGTTGCCGGGATGATCATCGCCTTGCGGGTGATGAAGAACAAAAAGGGCGACAAGATGGGGTTCATCACCCTCGACGACCGCTCCGGAAGGATCGAGGCCTCGCTGTTTTCCGAAGCGTTCCATTCCGCGCAGTCGCTGTTGCAGACCGACGCGATGGTGGTGGTCGAAGGCGAAGTCAGCAACGATGACTTCTCCGGTGGCCTGAAGTTGCGGGTCAAGCGGGTGATGAGCATGGAGGATGCGCGTACCAATCTGGCCGAAAGCTTGCGCCTGAAGTTGCATGCCAAGGACCTCAAGGGCGATCAGCTACGCTGGCTGGGTGAACTGTTGAAGCGTCACCGCGGCGCGTGCCCGGTCACCATGGACTACACCAGCCCCGATGCGAAGGCCATGTTGCAGTTCGGCGAAGGCTGGCGAATCGATCCGGCGGATGCGTTGATTCAAGCCCTGCGTGACCAGTTCGGGCGAGACAACGTCTTCCTCCAATACCGTTGACGGTCAGTGCTATCAGATTGCCCTGACCTCGACCTGAATTTTTAATCTCGACCTCAACGCGCCTGTCCCTTAAGGTAGGGCGCGAATAGACAACCGGCCGGCCCAAGAACCCTTGGGACTCGACCCAAGACGGACGCCTATGAACCCGAATTTTCTAGATTTCGAACAGCCGATCGCCGACCTGCAAGCCAAGATCGAAGAGTTGCGCTTGGTCGGTAATGACAATTCGCTGAATATCGGCGATGAGATCTCCCGCCTGCAGGACAAGAGCAAAACGCTGACCGAAGACATCTTCGGCAAGCTGACCAGCTGGCAGATCGCACGTCTGGCGCGTCACCCGAAACGTCCGTATACCCTGGACTACATCGAACACATCTTCACCGAGTTCGACGAACTGCACGGTGACCGTCACTTCTCGGACGACGCTGCCATCGTTGGCGGCATTGCCCGTCTGGACGACAAGCCGGTGATGATCATCGGCCACCAGAAAGGCCGTGAAGTGCGCGAGAAAGTTCGCCGCAACTTCGGCATGCCGCGTCCGGAAGGCTACCGCAAGGCGTGCCGCCTGATGGAAATGGCCGAACGTTTCAAAATGCCGATCCTGACCTTCATCGACACCCCGGGCGCTTACCCTGGCATCGACGCTGAAGAGCGCAACCAGAGCGAAGCGATTGCCTGGAACCTGCGTGTCATGGCTCGCCTGAAAACCCCAATCATCGCCACCGTGATCGGTGAGGGTGGTTCCGGTGGTGCACTGGCGATCGGTGTCTGCGACCAGCTGAACATGCTGCAATACTCGACCTACGCGGTGATCTCGCCGGAAGGTTGCGCTTCGATTCTGTGGAAAACCGCCGAGAAAGCGCCGGATGCCGCAGAAGCGATGGGCATTACCGCCGAGCGCCTCAAGGGCCTGGGCATCGTGGACAAGGTGATTGGCGAGCCATTGGGCGGCGCGCACCGTGACCCGGCTGCCGCAGCCGCATCGATCCGCGCCGAACTGAGCTCGCAACTGGCGATGCTCAAGAAGTTCGATAACAATGCGCTGTTGAAGCGTCGTTATGATCGACTGATGAGCTACGGTCTCTAAGCCGAACACGCAGTGCCCATGTGTGGGAGCGGGCTTGCTCGCGAAAGCGGTATGACAGTCAACGGGTACGTTGAATGTTGATCCGCCTTCGCGAGCAAGCCCGCTCCCACATTTGATTTGTGCAAGGTGATGGATATGAGTCGGTCCAATATTGATCTGCCTGCCAGACTCTTGTTGAATCTTGCCTCGTGGCGCAATGCTGCGACCTGGCGCATCGCCTTCTCCGGCGGCCTTGACTCCACTGTCCTGCTGCACCTTCTGGCAACTCTCTCCAAAACCGAATCCCTGCCGGCGCTGAGCGCCATCCATGTCCATCATGGCCTTCAAGCCGTGGCCGGTGCGTGGCCGGAACATTGTCGTGCCGTGTGCGCTGCGCTGGGTGTGCCGCTGCAAGTGGTTCGCGTGCAGGTGCAACCGGGTGCCAGCCTTGAACGTGCAGCCCGGGATGCGCGTTATCAGGCCTTCACTGAAACCGTTCAGGACAACGAAGTGCTACTGACGGCCCAGCACCGCGACGATCAGGCGGAAACCCTGCTGTTTCGCTTGTTGCGCGGAGCCGGGGTGCGCGGATTGTCCGGGATGCCGCGTCAGCGCCCGTTGGGCAAGGGGCATCTGCTGCGGCCATTGCTGGAAGTCACGCGGGCTGAACTGGAGGCTTATGCCAATGTGCATGGCTTGAGCTGGATCGAAGATCCCTCGAACCAGGATCGGCAGTACTCGCGCAATTACCTTAGGCATCAAGTCTTGCCCGTGCTGATCCAGCGCTGGCCGCAAGCGGTGGCGACCATGGCCCGCAGCGCGGCGCATTTGACTGAAGCGCAGGGGCTGCTCGAAGAACTGGCGGACTTGGATCTGCATAAGGCCAGTTCTGCCAGTGAGTTCGCTTGGCTGGGATTGCGATCCCTTGAACTGGCGCCCCTTGCGCAATTGTCTGATGCCCGGCAGCGCAACGCCTTGAGTCATTGGCTCGGACCGTTGAGCCGCTTGCCGGATACTGACCATTGGTCGGGTTGGGGGGATTTGCGCGATGCCACCGGCGATGCCTGCCCGGTGTGGCGGCTGGCCGATGGCGAACTGCATCGGTCGGGCGGGCGGATCTGGTGGCTGTCCGGCCACTGGCTGCGGCCTCTGCCCGTCGCCGGGGCGTGGCTGGATCCGGCGTCACCGCTGGCTATCCCGGGCAATGGATTGCTTTGGCTCACCGGCCAAATCCCCGATGGCCCGCTGCATATCCGCTATCGTGAAGGGGGAGAGATCATGGCATTGCCAGGCCGCGGCCATCGGGACTTGAAACGTTTGCTCAATGAAAGCGCTGTACCGTCCTTCGTACGCGGCAGATTGCCGCTGCTCTACAAAGACGGGCAACTGCTGGCGGTAGCGAACCTCAAGGGGCTCGATGGTGGTGCACTCGGCGACTGGCATTTGCATTGGCGGCCACTGAACGAAGATCAAGGTTTGAGCTGAAAGGGGCTTTCCGGTAGACTACGCTCCCTTCTTGATACAACTTCTGTGGATTCGCCTGAATTGCAGGAGTTGCCGATTACCAAGCAGTCTTTGCTGGGCGATTCCAAAAAATGTGTAGCGAGCAACGAACCGGTGTTTCATTTTCCGGTCTGTCCCAACGCGGCGGTTTTTTTGAAAGGTGCACTGTGATTAATGCAGGTGATCGGGGGCTTCGGCCTTCCTTCGCTTTCCCCGGCGGCTCGGACCGCTTTAACGCAGACTTCTAGGGTTTTTCATGACGCGCTACATATTCGTCACGGGCGGTGTTGTTTCTTCATTGGGGAAAGGCATTGCATCGGCATCATTGGCGGCCATCCTGGAGGCGCGGGGACTTAAGGTCACCATGCTGAAGCTGGACCCGTACATCAACGTCGACCCGGGCACCATGAGCCCGTTCCAGCACGGTGAAGTGTTCGTCACCCACGACGGCGCCGAGACCGACCTGGACCTGGGCCACTACGAGCGGTTCATCCGCACGACCATGACCCAGAACAACAACTTCACCACCGGCCGTGTCTACGAACACGTCCTGCGCAAGGAGCGCCGTGGTGACTACCTGGGCGCAACCATCCAGGTGATCCCGCACATCACCGACGAAATCAAGCGCCGCATCATCAAGGGCGCGGGCGATGCTGACGTGGCAATGGTCGAGATCGGTGGCACCGTGGGTGACATCGAGTCGCAACCGTTCCTCGAAGCCATCCGCCAGCTGCGTTTCGAAGTCGGCGCCAAGCGCGCGATGCTGATGCACCTGACTCTGGTGCCGTACATCGCCACTGCCGGCGAAACCAAGACCAAGCCTACCCAGCACTCGGTGAAGGAACTGCGTTCCATCGGTCTGCAGCCAGATGTGCTGGTGTGCCGCTCCGATCACCCGATCGATATTTCCTCGCGTCGCAAGATTGCGCAGTTCACCAACGTTGAAGAACGTGCGGTGATCGCGCTGGAAGACGCCGACACCATCTACAAGATCCCGGGCATCCTGCACTCCCAGGGCCTGGATGATTTCGTCGTCGAGCGTTTCGGCCTGCAATGCGGCGGTGCCGATCTGTCCGAGTGGGAAGCCGTGGTCGACGCCAAGCTCAACCCTGAGCACGAAGTCACCATCGCCATGGTCGGCAAGTACATGGAACTGCTGGACGCCTACAAGTCGCTGATCGAAGCGATGAGTCATGCCGGCATCAGCAACCGCACCAAGGTCAACCTGCGCTACATCGATTCCGAAGACATCGAAAACCAGGGCACCGCGCTGCTCGAAGGCGTCGACGCCATCCTGGTGCCGGGCGGCTTCGGTCTGCGTGGCGTTGAAGGCAAGATCACTGCCGTTCAATACGCTCGCGAAAACAAGGTTCCGTACCTGGGTATCTGCCTGGGCATGCAAGTGGCCGTTATCGAGTTCGCACGTAACGTGATGGGCTGGAAAGACGCCAACTCCACCGAGTTCGATCGTGCAAGCGGTCACCCGGTCGTGGGCCTGATCACCGAGTGGGAAGATGCCACCGGCGCTGTCGAAACCCGCACCGAAACCTCCGATCTGGGCGGCACCATGCGTCTGGGCGCGCAGGATTGCCTGCTGGAGCCGGGTTCCCTGGTCCACGGTTGCTACGGCAAGGACGTGATTGTCGAGCGTCATCGTCATCGCTATGAAGTGAACAACAACCTGCTGCCGCAAATCATGGAGGCTGGCTTGAAAATCTCCGGTCGTTCCGGTGATGGCGCACTGGTCGAAGTGGTTGAAGCACCGGATCATCCATGGTTCGTGGCTTGCCAGTTCCACCCTGAGTTCACCTCGACGCCACGCGACGGTCACCCGCTGTTCAGCGGTTTCGTCAAGGCAGCGTTGGCTCAACACCAGAAGAAGGCGTAACCCCGATGGCACAGAAGATCATCCGCGTCGGCGACATCGAGATTGCCAACGACAAGCCCATGGTGCTGTTCGGCGGCATGAACGTGCTGGAAAGCCGTGACATGGCCATGCAGGTTTGCGAAGAGTATGTGAAGGTCACCGAAAAGCTCGGTATCCCTTACGTGTTCAAGGCCAGTTTCGACAAGGCCAACCGGTCTTCTGTGACCTCCTATCGTGGTCCTGGCCTGGAAGAAGGCATGCGCATCTTCCAGGACATCAAGCAAGCCTTCGGCGTGCCGATCATCACCGACGTCCACGAACCGGACCAGGCCGCGGTCGTCGCTGAAGTCTGCGACATCATCCAGTTGCCGGCCTTCCTGTCGCGCCAGACCGACCTCGTGGTCGCGATGGCCAAGACCGGCGCTGTGATCAACATCAAGAAAGCCCAGTTCCTCGCGCCTCAGGAAATGAAACACATCCTGAACAAATGCGTGGAAGCGGGTAACGATCAGTTGATCCTCTGCGAGCGTGGTTCGAGCTTCGGCTACAACAACCTGGTCGTCGACATGCTTGGCTTTGGCATCATGAAGCAGTTCGAATACCCGGTGTTCTTCGACGTGACCCACGCGCTGCAAATGCCTGGTGGTCGCTCCGATTCGGCCGGCGGTCGTCGCGCCCAGGTCCTCGACCTGGCAAAAGCCGGTATGAGCCAGTCCCTGGCTGGCTTGTTCCTGGAAGCCCACCCGGATCCGGACAACGCCAAATGCGACGGTCCTTGCGCCTTGCGCCTGGACAAACTGGAGCCATTCCTGGCCCAGCTCAAGGCTTTGGACGAACTGGTGAAGAGTTTTCCGACGGTAGAAACCGCGTAATCTTCAATTCTCCGGTAAAGTACCGCACGATTTAATGCCCAGGCCCTCGGGCCTGAGCCTTGTCGTCTGCAAGACTGCCCGCTGCACCTCACTTGCCGACGATCAAAGATTTCCTACAGCTGCGTCGTTTTCGTCAACTTTGGAGTGTTTACAACAATGGCTAAAATCGTCGACATCAAAGGTCGTGAAGTTCTCGACTCCCGTGGCAATCCCACCGTGGAAGCGGACGTGCTTCTCGACAACGGCATCATCGGCAGTGCCTGCGCGCCGTCCGGTGCTTCCACTGGCTCGCGTGAAGCGCTCGAGCTGCGTGATGGCGACAAGAGCCGTTACCTGGGCAAGGGCGTTCTGAAGGCCGTAGCCAACATCAATGGTCCGATCCGCGACCTGTTGAAAGGCATGGATCCAAGCGACCAGAAAGCGCTCGATCTGGCAATGATCAAGCTCGACGGTACTGAAAACAAAGGTTCCCTGGGCGCCAACGCGATCCTCGCCGTTTCCCTGGCCGCGGCCAAGGCAGCAGCACAGGACCAGGACCTGCCGCTGTACGCTCACATCGCCAACCTGAACGGCACCCCGGGTGTCTACTCGATGCCGGTTCCGATGATGAACATCATCAACGGTGGCGAGCACGCCGATAACAACGTCGACATCCAGGAGTTCATGGTTCAGCCGGTTGGCGCCAAGTCTTTCTCGGAAGGCCTGCGCATGGGCACCGAGATTTTCCACCACCTCAAGGCTGTACTGAAGGCCCGTGGCCTGAGCACTGCCGTGGGTGACGAAGGTGGTTTCGCACCGAACCTGGCTTCCAACGAAGACGCTTTGAAAGTGATCTCCGAAGCCGTGGCCAACGCCGGTTACAAACTGGGCACCGACGTGACCCTGGCTCTGGACTGCGCAGCCAGCGAATTCTACGAAGACGGCAAGTACAACCTGTCCGGCGAAGGCCAGGTGTTCACCGCCGAAGGTTTCGCTGATTACCTGAAAGGTCTGACCGAGCGTTACCCGATCATCTCCATCGAAGATGGCCTGGACGAGTCCGACTGGGCTGGCTGGAAGATCCTCACCGACAAGATCGGCGAGAAGACCCAACTGGTAGGCGACGACCTGTTCGTCACCAACACCAAGATCCTGAAAGAAGGCATCGACAAAAAGATCGCCAACTCGATCCTGATCAAGTTCAACCAGATCGGTACCCTGACCGAAACCCTGGAAGCCATCCAGATGGCCAAGGCTGCCGGTTACACTGCCGTGATCTCGCACCGCTCCGGCGAAACCGAAGATTCGACCATTGCCGACCTGGCCGTGGGCACCTCGGCTGGCCAGATCAAGACCGGCTCCCTGTGCCGTTCCGACCGCGTTTCCAAGTACAACCAACTGCTGCGTATCGAAGAGCAGTTGAACGGCAAAGCCAAGTACAACGGTCGCAGCGAGTTCCGCGGCTGATTGTTAAATGGTAAATAGTCAGCGGATTGTGTCGAAAAAATCGCAACGGCGACGTTTTTTGCCACTAATCTGATGCCTTATATGCACAAGCCTGGTTCTTCCAGGCTTCGTGCTATCAGAAGCTTCACGTTTTGGCATGGCTGTCTTTTTTCACTGGATACCTGATATTCGATGCGCAGTCCCAATTGGTTGTTCCTCGTCTTGCTCCTGCTGCTGGCTGGCCTGCAGTACCGTCTGTGGGTGGGTAATGGCAGCCTGGCGCAAGTGGCCGAGTTGACTCAGCAGATTGCCGATCAGCAAGCTGAGAACCAGGCGTTGCTGGAGCGCAACCGGGTGATGGACGCCGAAGTCAGTGAGTTGAAAAAGGGCATGGAGACCGTCGAAGAGCGGGCTCGCCATGAGTTGGGCATGGTCAAGGATGGTGAAACCCTTTACCAGCTGGCCCAATGATTAATTCGTTACCGACCTTCTGGGCCGTGATTCCTGCCGCGGGCATCGGTGCCCGTATGGCCGCGGACCGTCCCAAGCAATACCTGCAACTGGGCGGGCGCACTATTCTCGAACACAGCCTTGGCTGTTTCCTTGATCACCCATGCCTGAAAGGTCTGGTGGTCAGTGTTGCTGTTGACGATCCTTATTGGCCGAACCTGGCGTGTGCGAATGATCCGCGTATTGCTCGGGTCGAGGGCGGCGCCGAACGTTCCGGCTCGGTGCTCAATGCCTTGCTGCATTTGCATGCGCAGGGTGCCGACGATGAGGATTGGGTACTGGTTCACGATGCCGCGCGGCCGAACCTCAGTCGTGACGATCTGGACAAATTGCTGGCTGAACTGGCTGATGATCCTGTGGGCGGGCTATTGGCGGTTCCGGCGCGGGATACGCTCAAGCGGGTCGACAAACACGGTCGTGTGGTCGAAACCGTGGACCGCAGCGTGATCTGGCAGGCGTACACGCCGCAGATGTTTCGCCTTGGGGCGTTGCATCGCGCACTGGCTGACAGTCTGGTGGCCGATGCCGTTATTACCGACGAAGCCTCGGCGATGGAGTGGGCAGGTTTGGCACCACGGCTGATCGAAGGGCGGTCCGATAACCTCAAGGTTACGCGTCCTGAGGATCTTGAATGGTTGAGACAGCGTTGGGCTAATCGTCGCTAGTAGATCGCAGCCTGCGGCAGTTCCTACAAAGATCGATTACGTATCACCTGAAGTCCTGTAGGAGCTGCCGCAGGCTGCGATCTTTTGATCTTAAATCCTGTACTCCGGCCTTTGAGCCAACCCCTCCTTCAAAAAGTCCACCAACTTGCGCACTTTCGGCGACAAATGCCGCTGCTGCGGATACAGCGCCCAAACCGCCGTATTCGGTGGTTGATGTGCTTCCAGCAATGAAATCAACGCGCCGCTATTCAAATGCTCCAGCACGTAATAGTCCGGCAACTGACAAAGCCCTACGCCTTGCAGTGCGGCATCCAGTACCGCTTGCCCACTGTTGCAACGCCAGTTTCCCTGGACCCTTTGCGAAAATTCCCGTCCGTTCTGTTCCAGTTGCCAAAGGTCCGAACTGCCGATTAGGCAGTTGTGGCGGCTCAGTTCCGACAGGCTGTGCGGGCGACCGTAGCGCTCAAGGTAGGAGGGCGATGCACAGAGAAACATGCGGCGCGGTGCGAGGCGGGTGGCGACCAGCCGTGAATCCTGTAAGCGCCCGAGGCGAATCGCCAGGTCGAGGCCTTCGTGTACCAGCTCAAGCTGGCGATTGGTCAATTCGATGTCGATACGCAGTTGCGGATACAGTCCCATGAAGCGGGTCACCAGCGGCACGATGAAACGCTCGCCGTAAGCCACGGCGCAGGTCATGCGCAGCATGCCCTTGGGTTCGCTGGTCAGGTCACCGACCGCGCGCAACGCCTCTTCGCGGCCGTCCTGTAAACGCTGGCAATGTTGCAGGAAGGTTTGCCCGGCTTCGGTCAGCGTGACCCGACGGGTACTGCGGTAGAGCAGACGGGTTTGCAGGCGTTCTTCAAGGCGTACGATTTGTCGACTGACATGGGAGGAGGAAACCCCCAGGCGCTGCGCCGCAGCGGTGAACTGGCTGCATTCGGCAACGGCGACAAACTCGTCGATCCCTTCCCAGCGATTTTCGGACATCGATGATTATCCCTGTACGGCAATAATATTTTGCATTTGCATCGATTATTCATCGTTGAGCCATGTATTACACTCCCTGTCTCGTTTTTATTCACTGGAGAGTCATCATGATCAAGTCGCGCGCCGCCGTTGCCTTCGAGGCCAAGAAGCCCCTTGAAATCGTTGAAGTCGATGTCGCCATGCCCAAGGCCGGCGAAGTCTTGCTGCGCGTGGTGGCCTCCGGTGTTTGCCATACCGATGCCTACACATTGTCAGGCGCAGATCCGGAAGGCATTTTTCCGTCAATTCTCGGCCACGAAGGTGGTGCGATCGTGGAAGCGATTGGCGAGGGCGTGACCTCCGTTGCGGTCGGCGATCATGTGATCCCGCTGTACACCCCGGAATGCCGCCAGTGCAAATTCTGCCTGTCGGGTAAAACCAACCTCTGCCAGGCGATTCGCGCGACCCAGGGCAAAGGCCTGATGCCGGACGGCACTTCGCGTTTTTCCTACAAGGGCCAGCCGATTTTCCATTACATGGGCACTTCCACTTTTTCGGAGTACACCGTGCTGCCGGAAATTTCCGTGGCGAAAATTGCCAAGCAAGCACCGCTGGAAAAAGTCTGCCTGCTGGGCTGCGGCGTTACCACCGGCATTGGTGCAGTGCTCAACACCGCCAAGGTGAAACCGGGTGATACCGTGGCCATTTTCGGCCTCGGCGGCATCGGTCTGTCCGCTGTCATCGGCGCCGTAAAAGCCAAGGCTGCCCGCATCATCGCCATCGACATAAACCCGGCCAAATTCGAGATCGCCAAACAGCTGGGCGCAACCGACTGCGTGAACCCGAAAGACTTCGATCGTCCGATCCAGGAAGTCATCGTCGACATGACTGATGGCGGGGTCGATTTTTCCTTCGAGTGCATCGGCAATGTGCAGCTGATGCGCGCGGCACTGGAGTGCTGCCACAAGGGCTGGGGCGAGTCGGTCATCATCGGCGTTGCCGGTGCCGGCCAGGAAATCTCGACCCGTCCGTTCCAGTTGGTCACCGGTCGCGTCTGGCGGGGTTCGGCGTTCGGCGGTGTGCGCGGCCGTACCGAGTTGCCAAGCTATGTAGAGATGGCCGAGACCGGTGAGATTCCGCTGGATACCTTCATCACCCACACCATGGGCCTGGAAGATATCAACAAGGCGTTTGACCTGATGCACGAAGGAAAAAGCATCCGCTCCGTCATCCATTTCTGAGGTCCGCCATGAGCCTGGAAAACATCTCCTGCCAGAAAAGCTTCGGCGGCTGGCACAAACGCTATCGCCATCGCTCGGAAGTGCTCGGCTGCGACATGGTGTTTGCCGTGTACCTGCCGCCGCAGGCGGAGCAGGGCGGCAAGCTGCCGGTGCTGTACTGGTTGTCCGGCCTGACCTGTACCGATGAGAACTTCATGCAAAAGGCCGGCGCCATGCGCATGGCCGCCGAGCTGGGGCTGATCATCGTCGCACCGGATACCAGCCCTCGCGGTCCTGAAGTGCCGGGCGATCCGGATGGCGCCTGGGACTTTGGCCTCGGCGCCGGTTTTTACCTGAATGCCACCCAGGAACCGTGGTCGCGGCATTATCGGATGCATGACTATGTCGTGCAGGAATTGCCGACATTGGTCGAAGCCCATTTCCCTGCGTCGGACAAGCGCGGTATCAGCGGACATTCCATGGGCGGCCACGGTGCGCTGGTCTGTGCCATGCGCAATCCGGGGCGTTATCAGTCGGTGTCGGCGTTCTCGCCGATCAACAATCCGATGGATTGCCCGTGGGGGCAGAAGGCCTTCTCCCGCTTTCTGGGAGAGGACCGTTCGAAATGGCGCGAATGGGATGCCTGCGCGTTGATTGCCGAGGTCGATGAAAAGCTGCCGCTGTTGGTCGACCAGGGTGATCGCGACGATTTCCTCGCCAACCAGCTCAAGCCGGAAGCCTTGCAGCAGGCGGCCAAACAGGCGGGTCACCCATTGACGTTGCGTCTGCAACCGGGCTACGACCACAGCTATTTCTTCATTGCCAGTTTCATCGATGAGCACTTGCGGCATCACGCGCATGCTCTGGTTGGCTAATGCAGGTAGAATCACGCCCTGACAAAAATCGGGGCGTTTTTTTATGCGTATTGGCCACGGCTATGATGTGCACCGTTTCGCTGAAGGCGATTTCATCACTCTGGGCGGCGTGCGCATTGCACACAGCTTCGGACTGCTCGCTCACTCTGACGGTGACGTCCTCCTGCACGCCTTGAGCGATGCCTTGCTTGGCGCCGCGGCACTGGGCGACATCGGCAAGCATTTCCCGGATACCGACCCGAAATTCAAGGGTGCCGACAGCCGTGCGCTGTTGCGTCACGTCGTCGCACTGGTTCATGCCAAAGGCTGGAAAGTCGGTAACGTCGATAACACCATCGTCGCCCAGGCGCCGAAAATGGCCCCGCATATCGAATCGATGCGCGCGCTGATTGCCGCGGATCTTCAAGTAGAGTTGGATCAAGTGAACGTGAAAGCTACCACCACCGAAAAGCTCGGCTTTGTCGGTCGCGAAGAAGGCATTGCCGTGCACTCCGTTGCCTTGTTGCTGCGCGCATGAACGAACTGCAATTGCTCGGCCCGCGGGCTTACGGTGAGGCCCTCGGCACGGCGGTCCTGAAAGCGATCGCGGAAGATTTCCAGGTCGACGAAGTCCTCGACATTCCCCTCAGCGGCGAAGGCGAACACCTGTGGATCTGGGTGGAAAAGCGCGGCCTCAATACTGAAGAAGCGGCGCGACGGATTGCCAAGGCTGCCGGCGTGCCATTGCGCACCGTCAGTTATGCCGGGCTCAAGGACCGTCAGGCGTTGACTCGCCAGTGGTTCAGCGTGCAACTGCCAGGCAAGGCCGACCCTGATCTGTCAGCGGCAGAAAACGATACGCTGAAGATCCTCAAGACCGCCCGCCACAAGCGCAAACTGCAACGCGGTGCCCACTCGGCCAATGGTTTTACGTTGCGCCTGACGCAATTTTCCGGCGACAAGGTCGCGCTTGAAGAGCGTCTGCAATTGATCGCCAAACAAGGCATCCCCAATTATTTCGGCGCCCAGCGTTTCGGTCATGACGGCGGCAACGTCATCGATGCTCGCGCCTGGGCCGCGCGCAAGGCCTTGCCGGAGCAGCGCAACGTGCGCTCGCGTCTGCTCTCCACGGCGCGCAGTTTTCTGTTCAATCAGGTGCTGGCCGCACGAGTGGCCGATGGCACCTGGCAGCGTGCCCAGGTGGGCGATCTGCTGGCGTTCACCGACAGCCGCAGCTTTTTCCCGGCAGGCGAAGCCGAGTGCAGCGACCCGCGCCTGGCGATTCTCGATCTGCATCCGACCGGTCCGCAGTGGGGCGAAGGTGACTCGCCGGCCACGGGCGTTGTCCATGAACTGGAGCAGGCCATCGCCGCACGCGAAGCGGATTTGCGTGACTGGTTGATCAACGCCGGAATGAGCCACGAACGTCGCATCCTGCGGCTGCCCATTGGCGGGTTGACGTGGCATTATCCCTCGCTGGACATTCTGCAACTGGAATTCGTCCTGCCGGCCGGATGCTTCGCCACCGTATTGGTGCGCGAGCTTGTTGATCTGGTGCCGGTGGGGCAGACGGACAGCCCATGCGTATTCTGATTTCTAACGACGATGGGGTAACAGCACCCGGTCTCGCCGCGCTTTATGCTGCGCTGGCGGATTACACCGAGTGCGTGGTTATCGCCCCGGACCAGGACAAGAGCGGCGCCAGCAGTTCGCTGACGCTCGACCGTCCGTTGCACCCGCAAATCCTGGCCAACGGCTTTATCAGCCTCAATGGCACGCCAACCGATTGTGTGCACCTGGGCCTCAACGGCCTGCTGGAGCGCGAAGCGGACATGGTGGTTTCCGGTATCAACCTGGGCGCGAACCTGGGGGACGATGTCCTGTATTCCGGTACAGTGGCGGCGGCCCTTGAGGGGCGTTTCCTGAAACACCCTTCCTTTGCCTTTTCGCTGGTCTCACGCCAGGTAGATAACCTTCCCACGGCTGCCCATTTCGCGCGCAAACTGGTTGAAGCCCATGCTGATCTGGATCTGCCACCGCGTACGGTACTGAACGTGAACATTCCCAATTTGCCGCTGGACCGTATCCGCGGTATCCAGCTGACTCGCCTGGGCCATCGCGCCCGAGCCGCGGCACCGATGAAAGTGGTGGATCCGCGGGGCAAGTCCGGTTATTGGATCGCCGCGGCCGGGGATGCCGAAGATGGCGGCCCGGGTACCGATTTCCATGCAGTGATGCAGGGTTATGTTTCGATCACGCCGCTGCAACTGGATCGCACCTTCAATGATGCCTTCAGAAGTCTGGACGGCTGGCTGGAGGGGTTGCGCTGATGGGTCGCGAACAAGACGATATGCTGCGCCGCGGCATCGGCATGACCTCCCAGCGAACCCGGGAGCGGCTGATCCAGCGCCTGTACGAAGAAGGCATCTCCAACGCCAGGGTGCTGGAGGTCATTCGCCGGACCCCGCGCCATCTGTTCGTCGACGAAGCGCTGGCGCACCGTGCCTATGAAGACACCGCGCTGCCGATTGGCAACAACCAGACCATCTCCCAGCCTTATATGGTGGCGCGCATGAGCGAGCTGCTGCTGGAGGCCGGTCCCCTCGACAAGGTGCTGGAGATCGGTACCGGGTCGGGTTATCAGACGGCGGTGCTGTCGCAACTGGTCGAGCGTGTGTTCTCGGTCGAGCGTATCAAGGTTCTGCAGGATCGGGCAAAGGAACGTCTGGTCGAACTGAACCTGCGCAACGTGGTGTTCCGCTGGGGCGATGGCTGGGAGGGCTGGCCGGCACTGGCACCGTACAACGGGATTATCGTCACCGCAGTGGCGACCGATGTGCCCCAGGCACTGCTTGACCAGTTGGCACCGGGAGGCCGGATGGTGATCCCGGTCGGGGCCGGCGAAGTCCAGCAATTGATGCTGATCATCCGCGAGGAACAAGGTTTTTCCAGGCATGTCCTGGGGGCTGTGCGCTTCGTGCCATTGCTCAATGGGCCACTGGCCTGAGCATTTGTTTCGGCACGCTGAATTCTCTTCGATTGCCTTTGTCTTACAGCGGCATCGTTGTGTTAAACGGGATTCATCGTCAGGCAGCAAACGTGTGCGCGACACCGATTCGCCACATTAAAGGTAAAGCGGGCACGGCCCGTTATACTTGCGACAGTTCATTACCGGACTCCGGTATTTCACATTTTCAGCCACCACAGAGGGAGCGGCGGGTGAGTCTCACAGTCATTGCGCAGCGTATGAGTAAAACGAGCTTTCAGCGCCTGGTGACTGGCCTTGTCTTGAGCACGTTGCTGGTCGGTTGTTCCAGCAACAAGTCCAGCGATGTTCGTGTCGTCGACCGCAACAACGCCGCAACCCAGCGTCCGGCCGTGACCACCGGACAATACGTGGTTCGGCCCAAGGACACCCTGTTTTCCATTGCCTTCCGTTACGGCTGGGACTACAAGGCCCTGGCGGCACGCAACAACATTCCCGCGCCTTACACCATCCGCCCGGGTCAGACGATTCGCTTTGATGGTCGTACCGATTCAACGTCGACGGCGGTGGTCAGTTCGTCCAGCTCAACACCTTCGTCGTCGAGTAAAACCACGGTCATCCGTCGTTCGGCAAACGGTACGACCACCAGCACCACGACGGTTGTACCGTCCGTCGCGAGCAAGCCTGCACCCGCTCCGTTGCCCCCTCCCGGGCCAGCCCCGACCGGCTGGGGATGGCCATCTAATGGCATTCTGATTGGAAAATTCTCTTCAAACGGTAGTTTGAATAAAGGAATTGATATCGCCGGAGATTTGGGACAGCCTGTTTTAGCTGCGTCTGATGGGACGGTGGTATACGCCGGGAGTGGCTTAAGGGGCTACGGCGAATTAGTAATCATCAAACACAGTGAAACCTACGTCAGTGCCTACGGACATAACCGCAGGTTGTTGGTTCGGGAGGGGCAGCAGGTCAAGGTCGGACAGACAATTGCCGAAATGGGGTCAACGGGTACAGACCGGGTGAAACTGCATTTTGAGATTCGCCGCCAAGGTAAACCTGTAGATCCGCTGCAATTCCTGCCACGTCGTTGATCGCTTACCAGCCTGTTCCGTCGCGTAGAGGGGACAGGCTCCAGCGTTGCCAGGGATAAAGGCGCCGCTTGAGCTTGAGGTCGAACTCACCAAAGGACTATAACAATGGCTCTCAGTAAAGAAGTGCCGGAGTTTGACATCGACGATGAGGTTCTCCTGATGGAGAGCAGCATCGATACGGATTCGATGTCGAATGATGAAGGGGCGGCTCCACCTTCCGTTCGTGCCAAATCCAAACACTCCGCATCCTTGAAACAACACAAGTACATTGACTACACGCGGGCACTTGATGCCACGCAGCTGTATCTCAATGAAATTGGTTTCTCTCCCCTGCTATCACCCGAAGAAGAAGTTCATTTTGCGCGCCTGTCGCAAAGTGGCGATCCGGCCGGGCGCAAACGCATGATTGAAAGTAACCTGCGGCTGGTGGTGAAAATCGCCCGGCGTTACGTCAATCGTGGGCTGTCGCTGCTGGACCTGATCGAAGAGGGCAACCTCGGCTTGATCCGGGCGGTGGAGAAGTTCGATCCGGAACGCGGTTTCCGCTTCTCGACCTATGCGACCTGGTGGATTCGCCAGACCATCGAGCGCGCAATCATGAATCAGACCCGGACCATCCGGCTGCCGATTCATGTGGTCAAGGAGCTGAATGTGTACCTGCGGGCCGCGCGGGAGCTGACGCAAAAACTCGACCATGAACCCTCACCCGAAGAAATCGCCAACCTGCTGGAAAAACCGGTGGGAGAGGTCAAGCGCATGCTTGGCCTTAACGAACGGGTTTCTTCGGTCGACGTCTCGCTGGGTCCGGATTCGGATAAAACACTGCTCGATACCCTGACTGACGACCGTCCAACCGATCCATGCGAACTGTTGCAGGACGATGACCTGTCCCAGAGCATCGATCAATGGCTCTCGGAACTGACCGACAAGCAACGCGAAGTGGTCATACGCCGCTTTGGCCTGCGCGGTCATGAAAGCAGCACCCTTGAAGACGTAGGCCTGGAAATCGGCCTGACCCGCGAGCGGGTCAGACAGATTCAGGTGGAAGGCTTGAAGCGGCTACGCGAGATCCTGGAAAAAAATGGTCTGTCGAGCGAGTCGCTGTTCCAATAAGGCACTCACTGCTCAGGCAATGAAACCCCCGACTGGTTCGGGGGTTTTTATTGCCTGAGCAGAAGACCGAATCCTCTCGGGATTTTGGTTTCGTGCTGTAAGCCCAGGCTTACACTTGCGTAAGTGTTCGTTATTTTTACACCCTGGCAATCGTCCATGTTGAACGTTTTGTGTGTTCATCTTTTTGATTTATATAACTATTTTTTATTATTAATGACGTGTGACAGTTGGAATTCGCGCCAAGGGGCCATTGATCCCGCAGGGGAACACTCTAGTATTGAGGTTGTGTCGACGGACAGACACGTCCTTCAAGGATGAGGGATATGGATATCGCAGGACGCGATTCATCAGGACGATGAAAAGGAACACAGGGAATAGGGAAAAAATGTGGGCGGGTCAAACCGCCCCTTTTTTTTGCCTGCAGAAAAGCAAAAAGGCCCTTGTGGGGCCTTTTCAGAGAACGCGGGGGGTAATCAGCGCTCGAGGTCTTTGAGCTTGCTGCCTACAGATTTGTTGATGACGCGATCAAACTCTTCTGCATCAGGCATCGAATCTTTCTTCTCGGTGATGTTTGGCCAGATATCGGCCAACTCAGCGTTCAGCTCGATGAAGTTTTCCATGCCGGCCGGAACCTCATCTTCGGAGAAGATAGCCACGGCAGGGCATTCAGGTTCGCACAGCGCGCAATCGATGCACTCATCCGGGTGAATCACCAGGAAATTCGGGCCTTCGTAAAAGCAGTCCACCGGACAGACTTCTACGCAGTCGGTGTACTTGCACTTGATGCAGTTGTCGGTGACGACGAAGGTCATTTCTAATTTTCTCCTCAGGCGCGGCTTGCTGCGCCCCTTCTCGTAGGGGTCGCCAGGTTCGGGAGCGATAGTCTGCTGGCCAGGCTATTAGCCAGCAGCATCCCAAACCGCGCGAGATTCTAACAGCTTGCAAGCCGCTGCGTTAGATCCGTGTCTTTAGTGTATAGAGCATTTCGAGAGCACGACGTGGCGTCATGTTGTCCAGGTCGAGCTTGGCCAGGTCATCCAGCACCGGGTGCGGCAGGCTGGCAAACAGATCGCTTTGCTGCGGAGCCGCTGGTTTGCCCTTGGCCGGTGCCGGTGTTTCATGGGGCAGGGCGGTGTCTTCCAGGCGGCTCAAATGCTCGCGAGCACGGGTGATGACCTCGCTCGGTACGCCTGCCAGTTGCGCAACGGCCAGGCCATAACTCTGGCTGGCCGGCCCGGGCAGCACGTGGTGCAGGAACACGATGCGTTCGTTGTGCTCGGTGGCATTGAGGTGCACGTTAGCCACCAGCGGCTGGGCTTCCGGCAGGACGGTCAGTTCAAAGTAGTGGGTGGCGAACAGCGTGTAGGCACGCAGGTGCGCCAGGCGCTCGGCCGCCGCCCATGCCAGGGACAGACCGTCGAAGGTGCTGGTGCCGCGCCCGACTTCGTCCATCAGCACCAGGCTGCGCTCGGTGGCGTTGTGCAGGATGTTCGCGGTTTCGCTCATTTCCACCATGAAGGTCGAACGCCCGCCGGCCAGGTCATCGCTGGAACCGATCCGGGTGAAGATGCGGTCGACCAGCGACAATTCGCAACTGGCTGCCGGCACGAAGCTGCCGATGTGCGCCAGGAGCACGATCAAGGCGGTCTGGCGCATGTAGGTGGATTTACCGCCCATGTTCGGACCGGTGATCACCAGCATGCGGGTGTTGTCGTCCAGGCTCAGATCGTTGGCCACGAATGGCGTGGTCAGCACTTGTTCGACCACCGGGTGACGACCCTGGGTGATGCGCATGCACGGCTCGCTGACGAAGCGCGGGCAGTTCAGGTCGAGGTTCAGTGCTCGTTCGGCCAGGTTGCTCAAGACATCCAGCTCGGCCAGGGCGCCGGCGGTGTCCTGCAACGGTGGCAGCTGGCTGATCAGGTCTTCGAGCAACGCTTCGTAGAGCATCTTCTCGCGGGCCAGGGCGCGGCTCTTGGCTGATAGTGCCTTGTCTTCGAACGCCTTGAGTTCCGGCGTAATGAAACGCTCGGCGCCTTTGAGCGTCTGGCGGCGAATGTAGTCGGCCGGTGCCGATTCCGCCTGCTTGCTTGGCAGCTCGATGAAGTAACCGTGGATGCGGTTATAGCCGACCTTCAGGTGCGACAGGCCGGTGCGAGCCTTTTCCCGTGCCTCGAGGTCGATCAGGAATTGCCCGGCGTTTTCGCTCAGCGACTGCAAATCGTCGAGTTCGCTGTCGTAGCCGGTTTTCAACACGCCGCCATCACGAATGACGGCGGGCGGGTTGTCGATGATGGCTTTTTCCAGCAGTGCCGCCAGTTCCGGGTAGGTGCTGGTGATGGTGGCGAGTTGCTGGAGGTGCGGGGCTTCGAGCTCCGTCATTGCCACTTGCAGTTCTGGCAGGGCGCCGAGGGCGTCACGCAAGCGGGCGAGGTCGCGGGGGCGGGCATTGCGCAGGCCGATCCGCGCAAGAATCCGCTCGATGTCGCCGATTTCCTTGAGCTGCGGTTGCAGCCTTTCGAAGCGGTAACTGTCGAGCAGGCAAGTGATCGAGCTCTGACGCGCCAACAGCACCGTCAAGTCGCGCAACGGGCGATTCAGCCAGCGGGTCAGCAGGCGACTGCCCATGGCGGTCTGGCAGCGGTCCACCACCGATTGCAGGGTGTTGTCGCGGCCGCCGGCCAGGTTGGTGTCGAGCTCCAGGTTGCGACGGCTGGCGCCATCGAGCACCACGGTGTCGTCCAGGCGCTCATGACGCAGGCTGCGCAAATGGGGCAGGGCGGTGCGTTGGGTTTCCTTGGCGTAGGCCAGCAGGCAACCGGCGGCGCCGATGGCCAGGGTCAGGTTTTCGCAGCCGAAGCCCTTGAGATCCTGAGTCGAGAATTGCTGGCACAGGCTTTTGAGCGCCGAGTCGCGTTCGAAATCCCACGGCGCGCGGCGACGCACACCGCGACGTTTTTCCGCCGGCAAGTCCTTGGGCCAGTCATCCGGGATCAGCAGCTCCACCGGGTTGACCCGCTCCAGTTCCGCCAGCAGGTTTTCCCAGCCCTTGATTTCCAGCACGCTGAAGTTACCGCTGGTGATGTCCAGCACCGCCAGGCCGAACAGGCGCTCATCGCCCAGGACTGCAGCGATCAGGTTGTCCCGACGCTCGTCGAGCAGCGCCTCGTCACTCACCGTCCCCGGTGTGATGATGCGCACGACCTGCCGCTCCACCGGCCCTTTGCTGGTGGCCGGGTCGCCGACCTGCTCGCAGATCACCACCGATTCGCCAAGCTTCACCAGTTTTGCCAGGTAACCCTCGGCGGCGTGGTAAGGAATCCCGCACATCGGAATCGCCTGGCCAGCCGACTGTCCACGGGCGGTCAGGGTGATGTCCAGCAACTTGGCGGCCTTCTTCGCGTCTTCATAGAAGATCTCGTAGAAGTCGCCCATGCGGTAGAACATCAGCTGGTCCGGGTGCTGGTTTTTCAGGCGCCAGTACTGCTGCATCATGGGGGTGTGGGAGGACAGGTCGGAGACGGCTTTATTCATCGGATTGTCAGGAAGCTCGTTGAAAGAGGTGGGGCAAAAGCGGGGCAATGGCCGGGCTTTTCCGCGATGGGCGCAAGGTTACCATGGGCGGTCTGCCCGACGCAGGCGCCACGGCCGGGTGACATCTTTTACGATGCAAAAAACGTGATATGTATCGATTATGCAAATCGGCATTGTCTTCATCGAGAAGAGCAAGCACTATGCGAGATATGCAAAAACGCAACGTGTCTACCGTATTAAGAGCATTGCTCGATCAGCACGGGATCTCCCCCACGGAGCTTCACCGTCGCACCGGCGTGCCTCAATCCACGCTCTCGCGCATTCTCAGCGGGAAGATCGTCGATCCTTCGGATAAACATATTTCGAAGATCGCCGAGTATTTCTCCTTGAGCACCGACCAGTTGCGTGGCCGCGCGGACGTCTCGTTTGCCGCTAATGCCGGGCGCGCTCCAGTGCATTCGGAACTCAAGGATATAAGTCTGTGGGATGACGATACCCCTGTCGATGACGACGAGGTGTCGGTCCCCTTTCTTCGCGAGGTTGAATTGGCCGCGGGATCAGGAAGATTCGTCATCGAAGAAAGCGAGCGCTCTAGCCTGCGCTTTGGCAAGCGAAGCCTGCGCCATAACGGTGTGCAGTTCGACCAGGCCAAATGCGTGACAGTGCGGGGCAACAGCATGTTGCCGGTACTGCGCGACGGCGCCACGGTCGGGGTCAATGCCGGCAAGTGCGGCATTGGCGATATCGTTGACGGCGACCTTTATGCAATCAATCACAACGGCCAATTGCGGGTGAAGCAGCTGTATCGCCTGCCGACCGGTATTCGCTTGCGCAGCTTCAATCGTGACGAGCATCCGGACGAGGACTACACCTTTCAAGAAGTCCAGGAGGAGCCGATTGTTATCCTCGGCCATGTCTTCTGGTGGGGCATGTACGCTCGCTAACGCCCTTGCGCTCAGATAAAAACCGCTTCCCGAGCGGTTTTTTTTCGCGTGCTGAAAACATCGGATCATTTTTCAATGCGTTAATGCATTGACTGATTATGCATCAATGCATAATCTGCTTGCCTGTCTATTCAAGAACGCGGAGTGACCGTTCACTCAAGGAGGCATGAAATGACCGTTGAGCAATATGCATTGCTGGACATGCCTCTGTGGCTGCTCATCAGTCTGCCAATACTTGGTGGCGTTACCGGTGAAATGTGGCGTGCCGATAAAGAGGGCGTTCGTGGCTGGCCCCTTGTCCGACGCCTGGGCCTGCGGTCTGGCTCCAGCATGATCTGCGGCGCCTCGGTCATCATGCTGCTGCATGCCGCCAATGTTTCCATCTGGGCTGCCTGTGCGGGTGGTTGTTTAGCGGCGATGGCCGGTACAGACGTGGTTCTAGGGTTGTATGAGCGCTGGATGGCCAAGCGTATGGGGATCGGACATCTTCCGTCCGGTGACGTCGAAGATTGATTCCCCGACAGGCCTTTTCCAGAGCCTCTGGTTCTTTACATTTTGATCGGTCCTGTCGCTTGCAAGTGCGGTCTGCTCGTGTACGGTTAACCTCATCCCGCCCGATCAGGAGATGACCGTGAACGAAATCACCCAGCTCGCCGCCGAACTCGGCAGACGCCTGCAGGTTCTCAATGCCCACGTCACCACGGCGGAGTCCTGCACCGGCGGCGGCATCGCCGAGGCAATCACCCGTATCCCCGGGAGTTCGGCCTGGTTCGAGGCCGGTTATGTCACCTACTCCAACCGGCAGAAAACCCTGCAACTGGATGTCCCGGTAGAGTTGTTCACCACCGTGGGCGCGGTCAGTCGCGAGGTGGTCGAGGCCATGGTCCGGGGGGCGCAGAAAAAAAACAGCGCGTATTTCTCCGTGGCGGTCAGTGGCATCGCCGGTCCCGATGGTGGAACGGCGAACAAGCCGGTTGGCACGGTGTGGCTGGCCTGGGGCGTCGGAGACCAGGTGTTCTGTGAACGGCAGCACTTCCCGGGTAATCGTGACGACGTCCGCCGACAAACGGTGAAGGCCGCGCTAGAGGGGCTGCTGCGGTATGCCGCGGCAGAAATCTCAAATCAGGGGTAGGCGATCCGGAATCGCTGTGGAATAATACTGGCTACTTATACAGGTGTTGGCCGTCAGGCCTTATTGATTACGTGAGGACTTTAATGGACGACAACAAGAAGAAAGCCTTGGCTGCGGCCCTGGGTCAGATCGAACGTCAATTCGGCAAGGGTGCCGTAATGCGTATGGGCGATCAGGACCGTCAGGCGATCCCGGCCATCTCCACTGGCTCTCTGGGTCTGGACATCGCTCTCGGCATCGGCGGCCTGCCAAAAGGCCGCATTGTTGAAATCTACGGTCCTGAATCTTCCGGTAAAACCACGCTGACCTTGTCCGTGATCGCCCAGGCTCAAAAAGCCGGCGCGACCTGCGCATTCGTCGACGCCGAACACGCCCTCGACCCTGAGTACGCCGGCAAGCTGGGCGTCAACGTCGACGACCTGCTGGTTTCCCAGCCGGACACCGGCGAGCAGGCCCTGGAAATCACCGACATGCTGGTGCGTTCCAACGCGGTTGACGTGATCATCGTCGACTCCGTGGCTGCCCTGGTGCCAAAGGCTGAAATCGAAGGCGAAATGGGTGACATGCACGTGGGCCTGCAAGCCCGTCTGATGTCCCAGGCGCTGCGTAAAATCACCGGTAACATCAAGAACGCCAATTGCCTGGTGATTTTCATCAACCAGATCCGTATGAAAATCGGCGTGATGTTCGGTAGCCCGGAAACCACCACCGGTGGTAACGCACTGAAGTTCTACGCATCGGTTCGTCTGGACATCCGTCGTACCGGCGCGGTGAAGGAAGGTGATGAGGTCGTCGGTAGCGAAACCCGCGTCAAGGTTGTGAAGAACAAAGTGGCTTCGCCGTTCCGTCAGGCCGAGTTCCAGATTCTTTACGGCAAGGGCATCTACCTCAACGGCGAGATGATCGACCTGGGTGTTCTGCACGGTTTCGTCGAGAAGTCCGGTGCCTGGTATGCCTATGAAGGCACCAAGATCGGTCAGGGCAAGGCCAACTCGGCCAAGTTCCTGGCGGATAACCCGGAAGTCGCGGCAAAGCTGGAGAAGCAACTACGTGACAAGCTGCTGTCCCCTTCGTCGGTAGCAGACGCCAAAGCTTCTGCGGTCAAAGAGACCGAAGACGACCTGGCTGACGCTGATATCTGATCGAAGCGATGACCGCCGTACTCGATACACTCGTCGCGGTGCGGCGAACCGCAATGGACCTGCTCGCACGGCGCGAGCACGGTCGTGTCGAGCTGACGCGTAAGCTGCGTCAGCGCGGCGCCCTCCCTGAGATGATCGAAACAGCACTCGACCGGTTGACGGAAGAGGGGTTGTTGTCCGAAACCCGTTACCTCGAAAGTTTCGTTTCCTACCGCGCCCGTTCCGGTTATGGCCCTTTACGCATTCGTGAAGAGTTGGGCCAACGTGGCCTGCAGCGCACCGATATTGAACTCGCCCTGCGTGAGAGCGGTATCGACTGGCAGGAGCAATTGATCGATACCTGGCGACGCAAGTTCTCAGGGCAATTGCCGGCAGACGCCCGGGAGCGAGCCAAGCAAGGCAGGTTCCTGGCGTACCGTGGATACTCCATGGAAATGATCAATCGCCTGTTCAGCGGTCGAGGGATGGACGATTGAACTGAAACGGCCCGCTATCTCGATAGCGGGCCGTTTTTTTTTATGCCTCACGAAACCTTTGACGGCTCCCGGGTGCGTTGTTGTACCTGGGGTTTTGATTGTGCCCAGTTTTCCGGCAGGTTGATGTAGTCCACAAGCTCGCGCAGGCGGCCATGATTGCGGGCGTTGAAGTTGAAGGCCAGCCGCACCAGATGGCTGAACTCGGCTTCGTCATGTTCCTCACTACTGTAAACGTGTTGATGGAAATGATCGCTCAGGCACAGGTCGGCGAAAGCCTGCTGCATGTGTTCGAGCGCGTGGTCGCTGAGTGTGTGATTCATGCGAATCAGGAACTGATGCTTTAGCCAGCGACTGGAGTGGAAGTTGCTGTAGAACTGGTTGATGTGCTCTACCGCTTCATCGACGTTGTAGACCAGTTTCACCAGCTTCATGTCAGTGGGCAGGATGTAGTGGTTTGCCTCCAGTTGCTGGTGGATGAAGTCCAGTGCGCCTTGCCAGAATTTGCCGCCCGGCGCGTCGAGCAGTACCACGGGCACCAATGGACTCTTGCCGGTCTGGATCAACGTCAGCACTTCCAGCGCCTCATCCAGCGTACCGAAGCCACCAGGGCACAGCACCAGGGCGTCGGCTTCCTTGACGAAGAACAGCTTGCGGGTGAAAAAGAAGTGGAAAGGCAGCAGGTTGGTCGTGCCGTCGACAGTGGGGTTGGCATGCTGCTCGAAGGGCAGGGTGATGTTGAAGCCCAGGCTGTGTGTCAGGCCGGCGCCCTCATGGGCGGCGGCCATGATGCCGCCACCGGCACCGGTAATGACCATCATGTCCGAGCGCACCAGCGCAGCACCGAGCTCTCGGGCCATGCTATAGAGCGGATGTTCCATGGGCGTGCGGGCCGAGCCGAAAACAGTGACCTTGCGTCGCCCCTTGAATTGTTCGAGCACGCGGAAAGCCTGTTCCAGTTCGCGCAGGGCTTGCAGGGTGATTTTGGCATTCCAGCGGTTGTGGTCTTCCTGGGCCATGCGCAGCACGGTCAGGATCATGTCGCGGTAGATCGGGATGTTCGGGCTGTTGGGTGAAATCAGCTTGAGTTGTTCTTCGACCTTGCTGATGAGGTCGTGGCCGCTTTCTTCAAAATGACGGCTCAGGAGGTCATTCGGTTGGTAAGGCATTCAACTTCTCCTTCTGCACAGAACCCTCGGCCCGACAATGTAAGTCGGTGCCACGACACTTCATGTGTCGCTGTCTGCCCAGGCCCATGCCTGGGCGATCTACTTGACCCGAAAGGCATCGGATCATCCAAACAGGCTCTGTTTTCCCTTGAATGAAAAAAACGTTCGCACTACACGACAAGCAACGGCCAGCCCCTTTCCAGCCTTGAAGAAGTATAGGTGGATACCCTGAAATCCAGGTCTTCACAGTGATTTGCGCTGCCTTGATCATTGCGCCACAAAGTCTTTCCTGGCAACCGCTTATTGACGATTTGCAAGGTGCTTTCACCGCTCGTCTGAACGCACGTCGCATGTGCTGCACTCTGATTTACTAAGTTACAGGTGCAACACGACAACTTTGCGTCAACGGCAAGGCGCACGGTACAAGCGATTCAAGGATTTATCACTCAAACATGAGTGAGGTGCAGGGAGGCGGGAAACCATGGCCAGAGTCGTTCTGGAGATCGATACGCAACTGTATCGATTGCTGAAGTCATCAGCCGAGACCCATCATTTGAGTCTCGAGGATGAGTGCTGCCGTCGTTTGCGCGGTGGCGAACGCCGTTCGCATTACTTGCAGGCGCTGCTGGCGGAACTGCGCGCCGAAGATGAACAGCGGCGCGCCAAATCCAGGTGATTACTTTTTCTTCTTCGCCGGTTGCAGGCAATCCGATTCCTGGAAGCTTGCGGAGCCGACCGGGCGGTTGGTCTTCACCTCGGTGAAGTCGTAACGCATGATCGCGCCCTTGGCCATCAGCTTGCGAAACCCTTCGTTTCGGCAGACAGAAGCTCCCAACTGGAAGTACACGGCTTTCGGGTCTGCACGCATCTTGTCGGCGTGGCTGCTCTGCACGCTCAGGTGGTTGATCAGCTGTTTGCCGTCAACGGTATAGCCTTGATCGAGAATGTCTTCGTTGATCGCTCGAGGAGTGCCGACGCTGCTCTGGGCGGCGACGTTTTGCAGCATTTTGTTCAGTTCCGTGTCTTTCAAGGACGCAGCCTGGGCGTTGAAGGATGACGCCAGCAAAATGGCCGCGGTAGGAACGATAAGGCGCAGCATGAAACTCTCCTGGTTCAGTGATGCGGGTTGGACCCGTCACGTGACTGTGCGTTCAGTGGCGGCGAATTATAGGGGAGGCGGGCTGGACGGTACAGGCTTGCGCCGGGCGCTCTGGTAAACTGCTGGCACTTTTTACCCTGTCGAGTGTTTTTCGTGTCGATTTCCCTTCTGTGTGGGCGTTGCCCGCCATGAGTCATACCCCCGCGCGCTTTGCCTTGAATGCCGTAGCCCGCTTGCGCGATCAGCGTGAGGAGGAGGGCATCAAGCCGATTCAGGCCCGCGGCTGGCGCGCGACGCGCTGCCGTGACTGCCGGGTGATCGAGAGCCACTGCCTGTGCGCATGGCGCCCGCAGGTCGCTACCCGTTCCGGCGTGTGCCTGATCATGACCAATAAGGAAGTGTTCAAACCGAGCAACACCGGTTGGCTGATCGCCGACGTGGTGCCTGACAACCATGCCTTCATCTGGTCCCGTACCGAGACCGATCCGAAGTTGCTGGCGCTGTTGTCCGACCCGCAATGGCAGCCTTACCTGGTGTTTCCGGGGGAGTACGTCGAACCTGAACGCGTGACAAACACTGTGGACGTCGATGGCACGAAGCGCCCGTTGTTCATTCTGTTGGATGCGACCTGGACCGAAGCGCGGAAGATCTTTCGCAAGAGCCCCTATTTCGATCGATTGCCGATCCTCAGCCTTCTGCCGGAGAAACTCTCCCGCTACCGGTTGCGCCGCTCGACCCGCAGCGAACATCTGTGCACGGCGGAAGTGGCGGCGCTGTGCCTCGACCTCGCAGGCGATATCGCCGCGGCATCGGCGCTGGACGCCTACTTCGATGTGTTCAGCCAGCATTACCTCGACGCCAAACACCAGTTGGACATGAACGTTTCGACCCCGGCGCACGCCGAGTTGATGCCCTATGTCCGGTCGGTCACTCCATTGATGGACTGATTGTCGCGCATACTGCAATAAAGTGTACCGGCCATGCTGCTTGACCACCCAGGCTTCGCTGGGCATGCTTGGCGCCGATTAGGGTGCTGCCGGAATTTTCGACGCCGTTTTTTGCGTTGAGCGTGCCTTGTCAGTGCAGCTGCGTGGCTGTGTCTTGACTTGCTTTGGCGAGGTCCGAATGCATCGGGCGTCCCATGAAAAACAGGATCATTTGAAAAATGGCCACATACGAAATCCTGATTGCCGATGACCACCCACTTTTTCGTAGTGCCTTGCATCAAGCGTTGACCCTGGGCCTCGGCCCGGACGTGCGTCTGGTGGAAGTGGCGAGCATCGCCGAACTGGAAGTGCGCCTGACGGAAAAGTCCGACTGGGATCTGGTACTGCTGGACCTGAACATGCCGGGGGCCTACGGTTTTTCCGGGCTGGTCCTGCTGCGCGGGCAGTACCCGCAGATTCCGGTGGTCATGGTCTCGGCCCAGGAAGAGCCAACCATCATGGTCAAGTCTCGCGAGTTCGGCGCCAGTGGCTTCATTCCCAAATCCAGTGACTTGAGTGTGATCCAGAAAGCCGTGCGCGCCGTTCTCGATGGCGACGTGTTCTGGCCGCCGCAGGCATTTGAAGCGGTCAGCGTCTCGGATGAGGCCAAGGCGGCCAGCGAAGGTCTTGCCAGCCTCACCCCGCAACAATTTCGCGTGTTGACCATGGTCTGCGAAGGCCTGCTGAACAAGCAGATCGCCTACGAGCTGAGCGTTTCCGAGGCGACTATCAAGGCGCACGTGACCGCGATTTTCCGTAAACTGAATGTACGGACCCGGACTCAGGCCGCGCTGCTCTTGCAACAACTTGAGTCAATTTCCAGCCATTAAAGGCTGGCAAATTCACGCTTTTTTGACTTTGGTTGAACTAGCTTTCCCACTTCTTTTTTGCCAGTTGCCCACTCTATGTCACCTTTCAAAGGCCAGACCGGCCTGAAACGTATTCTCAATGCTTCCGGTTATTCTCTGGACGGCCTGCGCGCAGCCTTCACCGGTGAAGCCGCCTTTCGGCAATTGGTGTTGCTCAACGTCATCCTGATCCCTTTGTCGTTCTTCCTGAATATCAGCCGGGTCGAACAGGCGTTGTTGATCGCGGTATGCCTGTTGGCGTTGATCGTCGAGTTGCTCAACTCGGCGGTGGAAGCGGCCATCGACCGCATTTCCCTTGAACGGCACCCGCTGTCCAAGAATGCCAAGGACATGGGCAGTGCCGCCCAGTTCGTGGCATTGAGCATGATTGCCCTGGTGTGGGCGGTGATTCTGCTTTAAGCGATCGTCGGCAGCACGATCTCGTCGCTGCGCTGGACCCCGGCGGTGAAGGCGCGGCACAGTTCGAGGAACTCGCGCATCGCCGAGGTCTGATACTTCTGTTTATGCCAGATGAAATAAAACTGTCGCGCCAGATCCAGATCCGGCGTCTCGACAGGCACCAGGCTGCCGCGGCGGAATGCGTCGCGCAAAGCCAGCCTGGAAATGCAGCCAATCCCCAAACCTGATTCCACTGCGCGCTTGATCGCTTCGGTGTGCTCAAGCTCGAGGCGAATGTTTAACGAAGTGCGGTGATGGCGCATTGCTTGATCGAAGGTCAACCGCGTGCCCGAGCCCTGTTCGCGCAAGATCCAGGCTTCGTGGCTCAACTCGTCCATGGTGGCCGTGCCACGCTTGGCCAACGGATGCTGGGGGGCGCAGAACACCACCAGTTCGTCCTCGACCCAGCTTTGTACTTCGATGTCCGGGTGACTGCAGTCGCCTTCGATTAGACCCAGATCAATTTCATAGTGGGCCACTTGTTGCACGATATTGGCAGTGTTCTGCACATGCAGTTTCACCTGGCTTTCCGGGTGGCGTTGCATGAAGCTGCCGATCAACAATGTGGCCAGGTAATTGCCGATGGTCAGGGTCGCGCCCACCGCCAGAGAGCCGAAACCGGACTTGCCATTGAGCAGGTCTTCGATTTCCTTGGCCTGGTCCAGCAGCGCCACCGCTTGCGGCAACAGTTGTTTTCCGAGGGCGTTGAGGCTCAACCGTTTGCCGGCGCGGTCGAACAACTGGCAGCTGCACTGGCGCTCCAGTTCGGTGATCGAGGTGCTCGCCGCCGATTGCGAGAGGTTGAGCAGGCCCGCGGCACGGGACACACTTTCCTGCTGGGCGACGGCGACGAATACTTGAAGTTGACGGAGAGTAAATCGCATATCGATATAACCGATAACCCTTATCTTAATAATCCATTTAACAGATATTGTCTCTGCCTTTAGAATGCGATGCAATTGCGCATATCACTGGCGCAGGCAAAATCTCCAGGAGTCCCACGTACATGAGCAACATGAACCACGAGCGTGTCCTCAGTGTTCACCACTGGAACGACACTCTGTTCAGCTTCAAGTGCACCCGTGATCCGGGCCTGCGCTTCGAGAACGGTCAGTTCGTGAT
The DNA here is from genome assembly GCF_949767755.1 of Pseudomonas sp. IT-P4. Classification (NCBI taxonomy): domain Bacteria; kingdom Pseudomonadati; phylum Pseudomonadota; class Gammaproteobacteria; order Pseudomonadales; family Pseudomonadaceae; genus Pseudomonas; species Pseudomonas sp. IT-P4. The sequence goes on from NZ_CATKPX010000045.1 coordinate 393,703, forward strand.
GATCGGCCTGCAACAGCCCAACGGCCGCCCGCTTATGCGCGCTTACTCGATTGCCAGCCCGAACTGGGAAGAGCATCTCGAGTTCTTCAGCATCAAGGTGCCTGATGGTCCGCTGACTTCGCAGTTGCAGCATCTGAAGGAAGGCGACGAGATCATCATCAGCAAGAAGCCTACCGGCACGCTGGTACTGGATGACTTGAAGCCTGGCAAACATTTGTACCTGCTCAGCACCGGTACCGGCCTGGCGCCGTTCATGAGCGTCATCCAGGACCCGGAAACCTACGAGCGTTTCGAAAAAGTGATCCTGTGCCACGGCGTGCGTTACGTCAACGAAGTCGCATACCGCGAGTTCATCACCGAGCACCTGCCGCAGAACGAATTCTTCGGCGATGCGCTGCGTGACAAGTTGATCTACTACCCGACCGTGACCCGCGAGCCGTTCGAGAACGAAGGTCGCCTGACCGACCTGATGCGCAGCGGCAAGCTGTTCAGCGACATCGGTCTGCCACCGATCAACCCGCAGGACGACCGCGCCATGCTGTGCGGCAGCCCGAGCATGCTCGACGAGACCAGCGAAGTGCTCAACAGCTTCGGCCTGAAGGTTTCGCCGCGGATGCGCGAGCCGGGTGATTACCTGATCGAGCGTGCATTCGTCGAGAAGTAAGCACCAGTAACAACTTTGTTTTACCTGTGGGAGCGAGCCTGCTCGCGATAGCGGTGTGTCAGTCGACGTCAATGTCGACTGTTACCCCTTCGCGAACAGGCTCGCTCCCACAGTTGTTTCTGTTGTTCAGCTTATTGCAGGAATGACTTCCAGGACGCGGATCAGCTCCGGTGTCGGGTAGTGCCAACGCACATCGACATCCCAGAACTGCGCGCCGTATTCCCGCTCGGGTGCAGGCGTCTGATAGGCCGGGCGTGGATCTTGCGCCAGGCATTGCTCGATCAACTCGACCAAGGGCTCTGCAAGGCGCTGGGCATGCCCGTGAGCCTGTTGCAGCGCTGTGTCCGTCCACTGCACGGGAATCAGTTGCGGCGCAGCGCTGGCGATGCTGTTGGCGGCGGTATCGATGATGTCGGCGTAGGGCACGTAGGGTTTGATGTCGAGAATCGGCGTGCCGTCCAGCAGATCGATGCCCGAGATCCACAGCCGACCGGCTTCGACCTTGTCCAGTTTCACCACCGACTGCCCGATGCCATTGGGGCGGTGGGTGGCACGGGTGGCGAACACGCCCATGGACTTGTTGCCGCCGAGGCGAGGAGGGCGAACCTTCAGGCGAGGCTTTTCCTCCAGGGCCTGGTGGAACAGGAACAGCAGCCACACGTGGCTGACCTGCTCCAGGCCCTGCACCGCGTCCCCTTGATCGAACGGCGCCACCAGTTCAAGCACCCCACGGGCGGCCGGGGCCAGTTGCGGCTGGCGCGGAATGGCGAACTTCTCCTTGAAGCAGGAGCGCACGAAGCCGATGGGTAAACGCTGTAGGTCATGGTTTGGGATCGAGGCGGAATCAGGTAGGGCATGATGCCGTAAAGATCAAAAGATCGCAGCCTTCGGCAGCTCCTACAGAGGAATTCGTACGGCGTAGGAGCTGCCGCAGGCTGCGATCTTTTAAAGGCTGAACCCGCCATCCAGCGGAATGATATTTCCGGTCATGTAGGCCCCGGCGGTGCTCGCCAGACTGATCGCCAGCGCCGCCATCTCTTCCTCGCGCCCCCAGCGCTTCATTGGAATCAGGGCCGTATCCTGCGCCAGCGCCTGTTCATCATTGCCAATGTGCCGGGTCATCTTGCTCGGAAAGCGCCCCGGGGCGATCACGTTGACGTTGATGTGCTGGCTCACCAGTTCGCGCGCCAGAATCCTCGACAGTTGGTGCAACGCGGCCTTGCTCGGCCCGTAGGCATACGCCTGCTCGCCGAAGGAGGAAATCCCGGCCACCGACCCGATGTTAATGATCCGCGCCGGATTCGCTTCGGAACCGGCCTTGCGCAGCAGGGGCAGGAACTGCTGGATGCAGTTGAACACCGAGGTCACGTTGAGCTGCATGACCTTCTCCCAGCCCTTGATCGGGTAGCTCTCCAGTGGTGCGCCCCAGGTGGTGCCGGCATTGTTCACCAGAATGTCCAGATGGGTGATCTGCTCGCCCAGGCGCGAGGCCAGTTGCAGGACGCCCTCTTCGGTGGCGAGGTTGGCCGCGATGGCGCGGCAGCGGCCAAGTGCACCGAGTTCGTCAGCGGTTTGCTGGCAGGCTTCGACGTCGCGGGCGCAGACGTACACGGTGGCGCCGGCCTCGACGTAGGCCTTGGCGATCATCTTGCCGATACCACGGGTGCCGCCGGTCACCAGGGCGGTGCGGCCTTGCAGGGAAAAGTAGGGATGCATGGCGAATCCTGAGAACTGAGGTCTTAATACCCTAGTCGTCAGCCGCCAGAAGCGGAGCCACTATTTTTACGCGGAATGAGGGGCCATATGGCCCGGCCTTGAACTGCATGCGTGCAGTTCAAGGCCGGCGGGCGTTTACTGCGGGCGAACGCGCAGGGTCAGGCCCTTGAGGAAATTGCGCAGCAGCTGGTCGCCACACGGGCGATAGTTGGTGTGGCCGAACTTGCGGAACAGTGCGCTCAACTCTGGCTTGGACACCGGGAATTCGGCGGCCTTGAGGATTGCGTGCATGTCGTCTTCTTTGAGTTCGAACGCCACCCGCAGCTTTTTCAGGATGATGTTGTTGGTCACCGGCACTTCGATCGGCTGAGGCGGACGGCTTTCGTCCTTGCCACGCTTGAAGATCACCAGGCCATCGAGGAAATGCGCCATGACTTCGTCCGGGCAACGTACGAAGCCTTCCTCGTCTTCCTCTTTTTTGTCGAGGTAGGTCAGCAGGTCTGGCAGGGTCACGTCCATGCCGCCGAGCTTGATGATCTCGATGACTTTCTTGTCGCTGATGTCGAGCATGTAGCGCACGCTGCGCAGTACGTCGTTATGAATCATGTGTGCAGTCCTGATATTCGGCTGTGGGCGTCGCGGCCAGGCGCGGCGCCGAAATGTGTGGCGGCGAGAAAAGCCTTAGAACTTCTCTTTGCCGGACAGGTAGCGCCATTGCCCCACAGGCACTTTGCCGATGGACACGCCGCCGATGCGAATGCGACGGATGGCGACGACCTTGAGGCCGACTGCCTGGCAAAGCAGGGCGATGATGCCCGGCTGCGGGTTCTTCATGGCAAAGCGCAGGCGGTTCTCGTTCTGCCAGCTGGCCTTGACCGCCGGCAACTCCTTGCCCTTGTAGGTCAGGCCGTGGTTCAGGCGGTTCAGGCCGTGGGCCACCATCTCGCCTTCGACCTCGACCACATACTCTTGCTCGATCTTGCTGGAGTCAGCGGTGAGTTTGCGCAGGATTTTCCAGTCTTGGGTGAACACCAGCAGGCCGCTGGCGTTGGCCTGCAGGTCGGTGCTGGCGGTCAGGCGCAGGAAGTGCCCGCGCAACGGGCGCTTGCCGTAGCGGTGCTCTTCGCTCAGGGTCTCGGCGCCGAGGGTGGCCATGGCAGTGTCTGTGTCCATGCCGGCGGGCACGTTGAGCAGCAGGGTCACCGGTTCCGGCGCGGTGGCCTTGGCTTCTGGATCAAGCTCGACTTTCTGGGTGTCGACCTTGAATTGCGGCTCGTCGATGACCACACCGTCGACGGTGACCCAGCCGCCCTCGATGAACAGCTCAGCCTCCCGACGGGAACAGCCGACGAGTTCGATGAGGCGTTTGGAGAGACGAATCGGGTCAGTCATGTCATGGCCGTAACAAAAAGGGGGTGGGCATTGTACCTGCCTGGCGCCGGTTAATCCCGGTTCCATTTGTAGGAGCTGCCGAAGGCTGCGATCTTTTGATCTTAAAAGCAAAGATCGCAGCCTTCGGCAGCTCCTACACGGGTATCGGTGTTGTGTCAGCCATGGTGTGAATTTTGTTGATCCTGACGCATACGCATGTGCAACAACGGATACGGCTGCCCCATGCCATCGACCTCCGAGCGACCGATGACCTCGAAGCCCTGCTTGAAGTAGAAGCCGAGGGCCTGGGGGTTCTGCTCGTTGACGTCCAGTTCGTCGGCGTTCAGGTGTTCCAGGGCATAGCGCAACAGTTTCTTGCCCAGGCCCTGGCCGCGATGGTCAGGGTCGATGAAGAGCATTTCGATCTTGCCGGCCGCGACGCCGGCGAACCCGGTGATGCGCTGGTTCGAATCCTTGGTGCAGATCAGCATCACCGAGTCGAGGTAGCGGGTCAGCACCAGGTTCTTCAGCAGTTCGATGTAGCTGTCCGGCAGAAAGTCGTGGGTGGCGCGTACCGAGGCCTCCCAGACCCGGGTCAATTCTTCGTAGTCGCCGAGTTTTGGCGTGTGGATGACTGAATGCTGACGCATGCCCGTCTGCCTCTTGTGCAGTGGTTGATAGGAATCCTTTCAACCTCAAACAATAGCCGTAAAAAAGCCCCGCATCTCGTCAAGAGAGCGGGGCTTTGCGTATTTTTTGCGTTTAGATCTGTTCAGCCCACAGATCGTATTCGTCGGCGTCGGTCACTTTGCACCAGACCTTGTCGCCCGGCTTGAGGTTGCTGCCGTTGTCGATGAATACGTTGCCGTCGATTTCCGGGGCATCGAAGAAGCAGCGGCCCACCGCGCCTTGCTCGTCGACTTCATCGACCAGCACTTCGATCTCGCGGCCGATGCGCATTTGCAGGCGCGCCGAGCTGATGGCCTGCTGGTGCGCCATGAAGCGCTCCCAACGGTCCTGCTTGATGTCGTCCGGCACGACTTCCAGGTCCAGGTCATTGGCCGGTGCGCCTTCTACCGGCGAGTACTGGAAGCAGCCGACGCGGTCGAGCTGGGCTTCGGTCAGCCAGTTCAGCAGGTACTGGAAGTCTTCTTCGGTTTCGCCCGGGAAGCCGACGATGAAGGTCGAACGGATGATCAGGTCCGGGCAGATTTCGCGCCAGTTCTTGATCCGCGCCAGGGTCTTGTCTTCGAAGGCCGGGCGTTTCATCGACTTCAGCACTTTCGGGCTGGCGTGCTGGAACGGGATGTCCAGGTACGGCAGGATCTTGCCGGCGGCCATCAGCGGGATCAGCTCGTCAACGTGCGGGTACGGGTAAACGTAGTGCAGGCGAACCCAGACGCCGAGGGTGCTCAGGGCTTCGCAGAGTTCGGTCATGCGGGTTTTCACCGGAGCGCCGTTCCAGAAACCGGTGCGGTATTTCACGTCGACGCCGTAGGCGCTGGTGTCCTGGGAAATCACCAACAGCTCTTTGACGCCGGACTTGACCAGGCGCTGGGCCTCGTCGAGTACGTCGCCCACCGGACGGCTGACCAGTTTGCCGCGCATCGAAGGGATGATGCAGAAGCTGCAGCTGTGGTTGCAGCCTTCGGAAATCTTCAGGTAGGCGTAGTGGCGCGGGGTCAGCTTGATGCCTTGTGGTGGCACCAGGTCGATCAGCGGGTTGTGGTCCTGGCGTGGCGGCACGACATCGTGCACGGCGTTGACCACTTGCTCGTACTGCTGCGGACCGGTCACGGCCAGCACGCTCGGGTGTACGTTGCGAATGTTGCCTTCTTCGACGCCCATGCAGCCGGTCACGATGACCTTGCCGTTTTCCTTGATGGCTTCGCCGATCACTTCCAGGGACTCGGCCTTGGCCGAATCGATGAAGCCGCAAGTGTTGACGACCACGACGTCGGCGTCCTGGTAGGTGGACACCACGTCATAGCCTTCCATGCGCAGCTGGGTCAGGATGCGCTCGGAGTCGACCAGTGCTTTTGGGCAACCCAGGGATACGAAGCCAACCTTTGGATTGGCCGGCGCAGGAGTGGTGGACATGTCTAACCTCGGTATTTTGTGACGTCGTTTGCCGCATAGGGCAAAACCGACGGACGGGCGCTTGAACTGCGCCTCTGATCAAAAAGTGCGCAATTCTAGCGATGAGTCGCTCACTTGACCAGCTTTATGCAGGGAAATACGACGAGTGCTGCGCTATGCTTCGCGCCGTTACGCTTTACTGATTTTTTACTGTCAACAAAACGTCTGTAACGTGAAGTAAAACAGCGCATGCTGCACGACAAAGCATAGTGCTTCTTTCAAAGAGGCCAGGGTCTGAGAAGTAGGAGTGGTGGATGGGTCAGGCAAGTAGTCAGGCTGCGGGTGCCGAGCATTCGGCGGTCAAGCCGATCGGCATGCTGGTCGCGGCAGTCGGGGTGGTTTATGGCGATATCGGCACCAGTCCGTTGTACACCCTCAAGGAAGTGTTTTCCGGAGGCTACGGCGTACCGGTCAACCATGACGGGGTGCTGGGGATTCTGGCACTGATCTTCTGGTCGCTGATCTGGGTCGTGTCGATCAAGTACATGATGTTCGTGCTGCGCGCCGACAACCAGGGCGAAGGCGGCATCATGGCCTTGACCGCACTGGCCCGGCGGGCGGCGGCGGGGCACGCCAAATTGCGTACGTTGCTGGTGGTCTGCGGGCTGATCGGCGCGGCCTTGTTCTATGGCGACAGCATGATCACCCCGGCGATCTCCGTACTGTCGGCGATTGAAGGCCTGGGGTTGGCGTTCGACGGGATCGACCATTGGGTGGTGCCTATCTCACTGGTGGTGCTGGTGGCGCTGTTCCTGATCCAGAGCCATGGTACGGCGCGCATCGGCATTCTGTTCGGGCCGATCATGGTGACCTGGTTCCTCGTACTGGGCGCACTGGGCGTCTATGGCATCAGCCAGCATCCGGAAGTCCTCCAGGCGATGAACCCGGTGTGGGGCGTACGTTTCTTCATGGTCCATCCGGGCATGGGGGTGTCGATTCTCGGTGCCGTGGTGCTGGCATTGACCGGTGCCGAAGCGCTGTACGCGGACATGGGCCACTTCGGCCGCAAGCCAATCGCTCGTGCCTGGTTCATCCTCGTGCTGCCGGCGCTGGTGTTGAACTATTTTGGTCAAGGGGCCTTGCTGCTGGGCGACCCGGAAGCTGCCCGTAACCCCTTCTACCTGCTGGCACCGAGCTGGGCATTGATCCCGCTGGTCGGGCTGTCGACCATGGCCACGGTGATTGCCTCGCAAGCAGTGATTTCCGGTGCGTTCTCCCTGACCCGCCAGGCGATCCAGCTTGGTTACATCCCGCGCATGCACATCCAGCACACCTCCAGCGCCGAACAGGGCCAGATCTACATCGGTGCGGTGAACTGGGCGTTGATGGTCGGCGTGGTGTTGTTGGTGCTGGGTTTCGAATCCTCCGGCGCCCTGGCCTCGGCCTACGGCGTGGCGGTGACCGGGACCATGCTGATGACCAGCATTCTGGTATCCGCGGTGATCCTGCTACTGTGGAAGTGGCCTCCGGTGCTGGTGGTGCCGGTCCTGCTGGGTTTCCTGTTGGTAGACGGTGTGTACTTCGCCGCCAACGTGCCGAAAATCGTTCAGGGCGGTGCATTCCCGGTCATCGCCGGTTTCGCGCTGTTTGTGCTGATGACCACCTGGAAACGCGGCAAGCAGTTGCTGGTCGAGCGTATCGATGAGGGTGGCTTGCCGTTGCCGATCTTCATCAGCAGCATTGCCGTACAGCCTCCCCATCGTGTTCAGGGCACCGCCGTGTTCCTGACGGCACGCCCGGATGCCGTGCCCCACGCGCTGTTGCACAACCTGCTGCATAACCAGGTGCTACACGAGCAAGTGGTGCTGCTGACGGTGGTGTACGAAGACATCCCGCGGGTGCCGCCAACACGACGGTTCGAGGTCGATGCCTATGGCGAAGGTTTCTTCCGGGTGATCCTGCACTTCGGCTTTACCGACGAACCGGACGTACCGAAAGCGCTGAAACTGTGCCACCTCGATGAGCTGGACTTCAGCCCGATGCGCACCACCTACTTCCTCAGCCGCGAAACGGTCATCGCCTCCAAGCTCGAAGGCATGTCGCGCTGGCGTGAGGCGCTGTTCGCCTTTATGTTGCAGAACGCCAACGGCAATTTGCGTTTCTTCAATCTGCCGCTGAACCGGGTGATTGAGTTGGGGACGCAGGTGGAGATGTAAACCTCATCAACAAGCCCCCGTTGCCGTTGCGGCAGCGGGGGCTTTTGTGTTCTAGGGCAAGAGTAAGTTCAAAAGATCGCAGCCTTCGGCAGCTCCTACATTGGAATGTGTACACCCTGTAGGAGCTGCCGAAGGCTGCGATCTTTTTGGGAGGCTCTATCAGATCACTCCTGAGCGGTCGTTTCGGCTTCCTTCACCTGCCGCTTCTCAATCACATCCACCAGGCGCTTGGCCAGCGCCGGATAGTTCTCGTCGAAGTGATGACCGCCAGGCAGTTTGATGGCTTCGCCCACCGCCGTCTTGTCGGTGCAGCCACTCTCGTCGGTTTCTTCCTCACCGTAGATGCACACTACTTTGGCGGCTGGCAGCTTGGCCATTTCCGGGCCGGTGGCGGCTTCCTTGCCGGCGTTGCCGAGCCAGCCTTCGACTTCAATTTCGAAGCTGCCGGTACGGGCGAAGGCCAGCAGGATGATCGCGTCGACGCGTTGCTGTTCCGATTCGGCCAGGCGGTTGTAGATCGCCGGCAGTACGTCGGCACCGAACGAGTAACCGGTCAGGATGAAGCGTTTGGTGCCCCATTTCTGCCGGTAGTGTTGCATCAGTTCAGCCAGGTCCAGCGCGCTTTGCTCCGGGCTCTTGTGCTGCCAGTAGTAGCGCAGGGTGTCGATGCCGACCACCGGGTAGCCGATCTTGGCCATCTCGCCCGCCACGTCGCGGTCGAGGTCGCGCCAGCCACCGTCACCGGACAGGAACAGGGTCACGGTGTCCCTGGCCTGGCCTGCTGGCACTTCGACCACCGGGATCTGCAGGCCGCCAGCGGCTTTGTCGCCGCCGACGAGGATCTTGCGCAGTTCGTTGTTCAGCACCTGCGGCAGGTTGATGTCGTAGTCGCTGATGCTGGTTTCGGCGTTCGGTTGATCACGCACAAAGCCGGCGCTGGTGTCGTCCGGGTTGTCGTTCCACGCCGCCAGCCAGTGGCCGTGGGCGGCGCTTTTGGGCAACAGGTGCGTGCAGCCACCCTTTTCCAGGGCCAGGTCGACCGAGACGGCTTGGGCCTTGTCGTCCTTTTGCTCGGACAACCAGCGCCAGGCCAGCACGGCGCCAGGGCCGATGCCGCTGACCAGGGTCGCCGGGCCTTTGAGTTCCCGCAGCCCCGATTGCAGGGCACGGCTTTGCAGCAGGCAGTCCTTGGGCAGGATCACCTGGACAATTTGCGCCGAACCGCTACGGCTCAGGGTCATCAATTGCTTGTCGCTGAGTTTCTGCTCTTCGTTGACTGCCACCAGCACCTGGGCGCGTGGCGTGGTGCCGGGGATGACACGGGTCATCACCGCACCATCGGCCGGGGTCAGCAATTGGAGGGTCGGTTCCGGTGCCGGGCGTTTCAGGTACCAGAAACTGCCTCCGAGAATCAGGGTCACTATCACCAGCGTGCCCAATACATACCGCAAGGAGCGTTGAATCATCAGCGTTTCACCAATCCGGTCAAGCCGCCCGCGATCAGGGCGGCAGTGTCGGCCAGCGCAACCAGCGGATCGAGTCCGGCGGGCACGGCCATATAACGGGGTTCCCAATCAGGCTGGAACTTGTCTTTGAAGCGGCGCAAGCCCTGGAAGTTGTACAGCTGCTCACCACGGCGGAATACCATCGAGCCCAGGCGCTGGGTCAATGGCGCGCCGCGACGGGGTTGCAACCCCGACAACGGCACCATGCCCAGGCTGAAACGCGCGTATCCATGGTTTTTATAATGTTGAATCAGGCCGACCATCATGAACTCCATGGTCAGCTTCGGGGCATCCGGATGCGCACGCATCAGGTCGAGGCTGGCCAGGTCATGGCCGTAGGTCTCGAGCAGGTTGGCGAACGCCACCGGGCGCCCTTCGAAACGAATCACCGCGATGCGGAAATGCTTGAGGTAGTCATCGCTGAAGCGGCCCAGCGAAAAACCTTTCTCGCGGACGTTCTTGCCGGTCAGCCAGGCATCGGAAATCACCTTGAGTTCTTCCATCGGCGCCAGGCCCGGCTCATGGATTTCCAGGGACAGGCCGTCACGGGTGCCACGGTTCCAGGTGTAGCGCAGGTCCTTCATCTCCTTGCCCTTGGCTTCGAGATCAAAACGCTTGAGGTCGACCCGGGCTTCTTCGCCGAGCTTGATCGCGGTCAGGCCGATGTCCATGTAGTACGGCAGGTTCTCTGCACGCACTTGATAGAACACGGGACGGGCGTGGTGGATGTCGCACAGGTCGCGGAACTGCCAGATCATTTCCGCCCGTTGCTGGCCCGGGCCGATCGGGTCATACAGCGCCACCAGGCTGCGGCCGCGACGGGCGTACATCAGGAAGGCTTCGTCATTGGGGTGAAACAGCAGCGCCTTGTCACCGGTCAGGGCCAGGCCGCCATCCGGTTGGGCCGATGCCATGAGGATCTTGCTGGCGCGCTCCAGTTCGTCGGGCGTGGGCAGGTGAATAACCGGGCGCGCGGTGCGCAGCAGCCAGGTCAGGGACACCACCACCAGCAGCACAGCGGCGCCGAGCAGCGAACGCAGGCCGCGAGGGGCGTCGGCGTCCAGGGTGAACTGCCACCAGAGTTGGTGGCTGTAGGGAACGTCCTGGTAAGCGAACAGCAGCAGCCACATCGACGCACCGAGTACGCAGAGGCTGGCCACCAGATACAAGGGCGAGAAGGGCAGTTCGGTCAGGCGGCTCGGGCGATAGAACGAGCGGCGGAATACCCCGAGCAGGCTCGCCGTCAGCACCATCAGGCTGGCTTCTTCCCAGTCGAAGCCTTTGAGCAGCGAGAGCAGGGCACCCACCAGCAACAGAATGGTGGTCAGCATCCACGCGGCCGACAGCCGGCGACGCAGCCCCTGGGCCAGCAACAGGCAAAGTACGCCGACCAGGCTGGCACCGAAGTGCGAGGCATCGACCAGTCGATGGGGGATCAGAAAACCGATGTGTTCCAGGCGGGTATCGATTTCCGGGGTGGCGCCGGAGAACAGCAGGACAACACCGGACAGGAACACCAGCACCGCCAGTATCGGAGCCGCCAGGCCCGAGGCCGCGCGCAACGTCTGGCGTGTCTGGAACAGGCGCTGGCCTTCGTTGATCAGCAACAACAGGCAGGCCACCAGCAAGGGCAAGACCACATAGATCAAACGATAGAGCAGCAGGGCAGCCGCCAGTGGCGCAGCGCCCAGGGTGTCGGAAAAGGCCGCCAGCAAAATGGCCTCGAACACCCCGACGCCGCCCGGCACATGGCTGAGCACGCCCGCGGCCAGGGCCAGCAGGTAAACCAGAAGGAAAGCACCGAAGGGCGGTGTTTCCGGCAGCAGCAGATAGAGCACCGTGGCAGCGGCGGCGACGTCCAGGGCGGTGATGATCAATTGCAGGAATGTCAGGCGACGCCCGGGCAGGCGCAAGGTGCGGCGTCCGACCCTGACCAGCAGGTTGTCCGGGTAAGGCTGTTCCGGCAGCCGACGACGGTAGATACCGATGGCCAGCACCGAAAACAGCACGAGCACGGCGCTCGCCACCACACCCAGCAACGTCTCGGAGAGACCCAGGGCGGTGGACGCGGCTGGCAGGTCACTGAGCGTTGCCAGGGCGGCCAGGGGTGGCAGGGCACAACCCAGTGAGAGGCTGGCGAACAACGTCATGCGCGCGACTTCAGCCGCCCCCAGGCCATGACGGGCATAGAGGCGATAGCGAACCGAACCGCCAGACAACATTGAAAGACCAATGGCGTTGCCGATGGCAAAGGCCGTGAAACCACCCAGCGCCAATTCACGCGGTGCCAGGCTCACTCCGGCATAGCGGCTGGCCGACCATTCGTAGCCGAGCAGAATGATGAAGCCCGCCACGGTAGCGCCCAGTGCGCCCATCAAGGCAGGTTTTGGAACATCGAGGATCGAATCGTGCAGCGCGTAAAGGTCGAGTTCGCTCAACAGGTGGCGACAGGCAATCAGCGCGATCGCGAACAGCAGCAGGGTGACCGCCAGGCCAATGGGTTGACGGTACTTGCTCAATCGATCAAGCAGGCGCAGGCGCTCGGCATTGATCGGTTGTTCCGCTGTGACAGTGTCTTGTGAATCAGACGAGTTGGCGCGCATCAATCACCTCTTGGATTGTGCGCGACAGGATGGAGGTATCCAGCCAAGTTACCAATCCCTGTAGAAAAAAATAATCACAAATATTAACGCCTATCACCGGAAGCGGGGGACGGCGCGTCATCAGTCGTGAAGGCTTCAGCCTGCGATAGAGCATAGTTCGAACCCGGCGCATTGGGGCTTCCAAAACGGCTTGCTACACAGTGACAGGTCATTGTTGCGAAAGGACTTTTTCAACAGATACAAAAAAGGCCACTCTTTCGAGTAGCCTTTTTTGATGTTTGGTTGCGGGAGCCGGATTTGAACCGACGACCTTCGGGTTATGAGCCCGACGAGCTACCAGACTGCTCCATCCCGCGTCTGTGTGGCGGCATTCTATAGAGATACGCCGGGGTGTCAACCGTTAATCCTGAAGCAGGTCAAATAAACGTTGAATCGCGGCAAACGGTCGCAGGGATGGCCTAAGTTTCGGAATCAGAACGATTTCCGGTTTCGGTCCCGTTGAGCCCCAGGCCTTGTTCCGGCATTGGGCGCTACAAAACAAGCGCGCACAAAAAAGGCCACTCTTTCGAGTAGCCTTTCTTGATGTTTGGTTGCGGGAGCCGGATTTGAACCGACGACCTTCGGGTTATGAGCCCGACGAGCTACCAGACTGCTCCATCCCGCGTCTGTGTGGCTCATTCTATAGAGATGCGCTCGGGTGTCAACCTCCAATTCCGATAAAACCTCTTCCTGTTCAATCGGTTAGCATTCAAAAGGGGCGATCGACAGGTCTGTGAGGCAGGCAGGACAAGGCCTGCGCGTCTATTGAAAGTAATTTTTCGATTGAAAAAATAAATTCACAATCGACTCTTCCTACGAATGGAAAAGAACATTCAGACTACTGGTGCTATATACAGGTGTCGGTGAGATACTGTTTATCCGGCACGCCATGACGCCTTTTCTTTGCCATGAACACGGCTTTGCTATGACTCAACGCAAGATCATCCACGTCGATTGTGACTGCTTCTATGCAGCCATCGAAATGCGCGACGACCCACGCCTCGCCGGTAAACCACTGGCGGTGGGCGGGTCGGCGGACCGGCGCGGGGTGATCGCCACCTGCAATTATGAGGCGCGAGCGTACGGGGTGCGTTCGGCGATGTCCTCCGGGCATGCCTTGAAGCTGTGCCCGGACCTGACCATCGTCAAGCCACGCATGGATGCCTATAGAGAAGCGTCCAGGGAAATCCACACGATTTTTCGCGATTACACCGAGATCATCGAGCCGCTCTCGCTTGATGAGGCGTACCTCGATGTGTCGGACAGCGCGCATTTCGCAGGCAGTGCGACGCGAATCGCCCAGGACATCCGGCGCCGGGTTTCCAACCAGTTGCATATCACCGTGTCGGCGGGTGTGGCGCCGAACAAGTTTCTGGCCAAGATCGCCAGTGATTGGAAAAAGCCCAACGGCCTGTTTGTCATCACCCCGGATCAGGTCGAGGACTTTGTCAGTGGTTTACCCGTGAACAAGTTGCACGGTGTCGGCAAAGTCACCGCCGACAAGCTCGGCAAGCTGGGGATCATCGATTGCCTGCAATTGCGCGAGTGGGACAAGTTGGCGCTGGTGCGTGAATTCGGCAGCTTTGGCGAGCGACTCTGGAGCCTGGCCCGTGGGATCGATGACCGTGTGGTACACAACGATAGTCGTCGTCAGTCGATCAGTGTTGAAAATACCTACGACGTTGACCTGCCGGACCTGAAGAGTTGCCTGGACAAGTTGCCCGAACTGCTGGAGACCCTGGCGGGTCGCATGGCGCGAATCGACAGCAGCTATCGTCCGGGCAAGCCATTCGTCAAAGTGAAGTTTCACGACTTCACCCAGACGACATTGGAGCAGGCCGGGGCAGGGCGGGATCTGGGCAGTTATCAGTTAATGCTGACCCAGGCCTTCAATCGCGGTGGTAAACCGGTGCGGTTGTTGGGTGTCGGCGTGCGGCTGGAGGACTTGCGGGGCGGGTTCGAGCAGATGGAGTTGTTTGAGCGGTAAATTCTGAAACACAAAAGATCGCAGACTGCGGCAGCTCCTACAGAAGAACGCGATCTGTTGTAGGAGCTGCCGCAGGCTGCGATCTTTTTTGGCGTTTAGTTCAGCCCCGGATTCGCCACCAGTCGCTCGCCATTGCGGGCCAGTGACTTGAGGAATTCGGCCTGCAATTCTGGATCATTGCGCGTCAGTTCGATCAGGCTCTGTTCCAGTTCGCTGGCTTCTTCTTCAAGACCCAGTTCCGACAGGCGCTTGACCCGGTGGACCCACTGATTGACTTCGTCGCCTTCGAGATCGTCATAAATCAGTCCGTGGGCCTCATAGAGCTTGCTGCGCAAGGTGCTGCTGACGGCTAGCGAGGAGTCAGTGTGTACGTCGTCCTGGGCATCCTCGACACGGATCAGCAACCGGCTCAGATGATTGATGTCATGTTCGGCGAACGGGTTGTCCAACAGGTTCAGGCGCAACACGCCGTTTTTGTCGGTGGTCAGTTCGAACGTTTCCTTGCCGGCCTTGACCTCTACCGGGCGCTCGCTCCAGGGCAGGCTTGAATACTCCGTGCGTTTGTCGCGCTGGACTTCATCAATACCGGCCAGGTTCTGCTGCGCGCGACCGTGGGACTGTACGTTCATGAACGGGTTGAGCCCGGCAAAACCGTAGCTCAGCCAGTCCTTGGTCACGCTGTCCGGCAGATTGCCGAGGGCGAATACGTTGACCACGTTGGCACCGACACCCGCCACCACGGCCACCGCGCCCAGCGGGATTTCGTAAATCTCCCGCCAGGGTTGGTACGGCGTGTAGCGGTCGTAGTGACGCGTGACTTCGTACTCGGTGACTTCGAAAGTCTTCTGCTCGTGGATTTTCACCCGCCGTTGCGGAAGCTCAAGCACCTTGGGCTCACCGACATCGATCTGCAGGCTGTGATCGAGCAATTTGCGCTCGACCCGTTCCTCGTGCTCGCTGCGTTGTGACATGTGATTGGCACAGCCGCTGACCAGCAGGGCGCCGCACAAGGCGGCGCCACCGAGGCCTAAGGTGTTTCGCTTGAACATGACGTCTCTATATCTGCTATCAGCGGCGGATGCGGGCCTGAAGGAAGGACAGCACGTCGGCGACCGGCAGCGCTTGTGCCTCGGCCTCGGTACGGCTCTTGTATTCCAGGTTGCCTTCGGCCAGGCCGCGGTCGCTGACCACGATCCGGTGTGGAATGCCGATCAGTTCCATGTCTGCGAACTTGATGCCCGGGCTGGTTTTCTTGTCGCGGTCATCCAGCAGCACTTCGAAGCCGGCAGCGGTCAGTTCCGCATACAGCTTGTCGGTGGCTTCGCGAACCTGCTCGGTCTCGTAGCGCAGCGGCACCAGGGCAATCTGGAATGGTGCGAGGGTGTCGCTCCAGATGATCCCTTTTTCGTCGTTGTTCTGCTCGATGGCAGCCGCCACCACGCGGGACACGCCGATACCGTAGCAGCCCATTTCCAGGGTGACCGGCTTGCCGTTCTCGCCCAGCACTTCGCATTTCATCGCTTTGCTGTACTTGTTGCCCAGCTGGAAGATGTGCCCGACTTCGATGCCGCGCTTGATCTCCAGGGTGCCCTTGCCGTCCGGGCTCGGGTCGCCGGCCACGACGTTGCGCAGGTCGGCAACGGTCGGAACAGGCAGGTCGCGCTCCCAGTTCACGCCGAAGTAGTGTTTGTCATCGATGTTGGCACCGATGCCGAAGTCGCTCATCAGCTCGACCGAACGGTCGATGATGATCGGCAGCGGCAGGTTCAACGGGCCGAGGGAACCGGCACCGGCGCCAATGGCGTCGCGCAGTTCGCTTTCCGAAGCCATGACCAGCGGGCTGGCAACGCCTGGCTGGTTGCCGGCCTTGATTTCGTTCAGCTCATGGTCGCCACGGATGATCAGGGCAATCAGCTTGCCTTTCTCTTCTGCGTGCACCACGAGGGTCTTGATGGTTTTCTCGATCGGCAGGTTGAAGCCTTCGACCAGTTGCGCAATGGTCTTGGCGTTCGGAGTGTCGACCAGGCGCAGTTCTTCGCTCGGTGCGGCGCGGGAAGTTTCGCGAGGCACGGCTTCGGCTTTCTCGATGTTCGCCGCGTAGTCAGAACCGTTGCTGAACACGATGTCGTCTTCACCGGACTCGGCCAGTACGTGGAATTCGTGGGAGCCGGCACCGCCAATGGAGCCGTTGTCGGCTTCTACAGGGCGGAACTTCAGGCCCAAACGGGTGAACACGTTGCAGTAGGCCTGGTGCATGCGGTCATAGGTGACCTGCAGCGAAGGCTGGTCGGCGTGGAACGAGTAGGCGTCCTTCATGATGAATTCGCGACCGCGCATCAAGCCGAAGCGTGGGCGGATTTCGTCACGGAATTTGGTCTGGATCTGGTACAGGTTGATCGGCAGCTGCTTGTAGCTGCTCAATTCGTTACGCATCAGATCGGTGATGACTTCTTCGTGGGTGGGACCTGCGCAGAAGTCGCGACCATGGCGATCCTTGAAGCGCAGCAATTCAGGGCCGTACTCTTCCCAGCGCCCGGATTCCTGCCACAGCTCAGCCGGTTGAGTGCTCGGCATCAACACTTCGAGAGAGCCGGCGGCGTTCATTTCTTCACGAACGACGGCTTCGACCTTGCGCATTACCCGCAAGCCCATCGGCAGCCAGGTGTACAGGCCCGAGGCAAGTTTGCGGATCATGCCGGCGCGCAGCATCAGCTGGTGGCTGATCACGACCGCATCGGAAGGCGTTTCTTTCTGTGTGGCGAGCAAAAATTGACTGGTGCGCATGGTTGGCCGTTATCGATTGCTGATGACGAGAAATGACGGAGCATTGTACGGGCGAGATCCGCTGGCGTACAGGCGTGCGGTCGGCGGTGTGGCAGGAGGGCGCGATTCACTCGGCCCTCCGCGATTTTTCCTGCGTAAGGGGCTACGACTCTTCGGCGACCGGGGTCTGCATCGGTTCCGGCGTCGGTGTCGGGCCTTCACGGCGGTTCTCCTGGAACCAGTGCAAGGCGATCAACAGCAGGGTCGGGACGCCTAGCAGGGCGGTGATCAGGAAGAAGTTGTGGTAACCGAATTTTTCCACCATGACCCCGGAGTAGCCGCCGATCAGGCGTGGCAGCAACAGCATGATCGAGCTGAGCAGGGCGTATTGGGTGGCGGAGAACTTGAGGTTGGTCAGGCTCGACAGGTAGGCGACGAACGCCGAGGTCGCCAGGCCCGAGCTGAAGTTGTCCAGGGAGATGGTCAGCACCAGCATGTTCAGGTTGGGGCCCATGTCGGCGAGCATCAGGAACAGGATGTTGGTCGCCGCGGATGCGACACCGCCGATGAACAGGATCGGCAGGATGCCGAAGCGCACGATCAACAGGCCGCCCATGCCGGCGCCGACCAGGGTCATGATCAAGCCGAAGATTTTACTGACGCTGGCGATCTGGTCCTTGGTGAAGCCCTGGTCGATGTAGAACACGTTGGCCATCACGCCCATGACCGTATCGGACATCCGATAGGTGGCGATCAAGCCGAGCAGCAGCAGCGCTTGCCAGCGGTATCGCAGGATGAAGTCGTTGACCGGTGTCAACACAGGCGCCAGGCCACGACGGCCCATGGCCGAGAGGCACAGGGCGGTGAGGGTGGTGTAGAGGATTGCGCGCAGGAAGGCGCGGTCCTCCAGCAACAGGTCGAGCAGGCTCACGCCCTGGAACAACACGCTGGCGAAGTCGGTGTTGTAAAGCTGGGTGAACATGGCCGGCACCGAAACCAGCAGCACGATCAGCACAAAGACCGATGCCAATTGATGCGCGAAGCTGTAACGACCGGCCTGCAGTTGTGTGCGCAATGGCACCGGCGGTTCGCGCATGAACAGGCTGGTCAGCAGTGCCGGAACCATCAGGGCACCGAACAGGATGTAAGTGCCGGCCCAGGCCGAATGCTTGTAGTTGAAGCCGGTGGAGCCAAAGCCTTCGGCGAAGTAGAGCGCGCCTGCGGTAGCCAGCAGCGCAGCGACCCGGTAACCGGACATGTAGCTGGCGGCGAGTGCGGCCTGGCGGTTGTCTTCGGCGATTTCCAGGCGGTAGGCGTCGACCGCGATGTCCTGGGTCGCTGATGCGAAAGCGACGACGACGGCAATGGCGATCAGCCACGACAAATGCTTTTGCGGGTCGCAGAAACCCATCCCGATCAGGCCGAGGATGACCAGTGCCTGAGACAGCACGAGCCAGGATCGTCGTCGACCGAGTTTGCCGAGCAATGGCAGTCGCCATTGGTCGAGCAGGGGTGACCAGACCCATTTGAAGGCATACGCCAGGCCGATCAGGCTTGCATAGCCAATGGTTTCACGCGCCACGCCAGCTTCACGCAGCCAGACTGAAAGTGTCGAAAACACCAGCATGTAGGGCAAGCCGGCGGCGAAACCAAGCAGTAACAGCACGAGTGTCGAGGGGCTGGCATAAGCGGCGAGCGCGGCGCGCCAGGTTTTACGGGGCATGGGCTGGAGTCTGCCTCAAGAAATACGGAAACAAAGCGCGCACTCTAACCGCTGTGCTCTACCGGACGCCAGCCATGGCGCTGAATATCAACACGATTGTTCTGGATACTGATGCCCTCCATGCGTAATCGTGCGCGCTGCTCATCACCCGAAGGACTGCCCGCCGGCAGGCTGATACGCCCGTTTGCACCGAGAACACGGTGCCAGGGCAGCTTGCTGTCGCCGGGCAGTTGACTGAGGGTGCGACCGACCCAGCGGGCGGCGCGACCCAGTCCTGCAAGCTCGGCCAGTTGGCCATAGCTGACGACTTTGCCCTTGGGTACTTGGGCCAGTGTCAGATACAGCGCCGTGCGTCGGATTTGCGCTGCACTCTCGGGGTCTTCGGTTGGATCGGTCACGTCCGTCAGTCCTCGGGGAGATTGCTTTACCCTCTGTAGAGTAATTCCTGCGCAGGAAGTTGAGAAATGAACTCAACAGAAATAGTCGGGTCAGTCCTTGTCATGGCCTTGTTCCTACGGATAATGCCGACTTTTCTCGCAAGCCTGAGCCTGTATTTTGTTTATGTTGTCCAGATCCCTGCTGTGTCTCGCCGTCCTTGGCGCATCCTCTCCCTTGCTCGCCGATACCGTGTGGTTGAAGAACGGTGACAAGCTGAGCGGCAAGATCACGCTGTTCGATGGCGGCAAGCTGCTGATCCAGACCGAGTACGCCGGTGCGGTGACGATCGACTGGAAACAGGTCAAGACCCTGGACAGCGATCAGGAGTTGCTGGTCAAGCAGGATGCCTACACTGGCGAGAAGGCCAAGTCGCTGATAGCGGCGGACGCCGGCAAGGTCACGCTGGCCAACGGCGATACACCTAAGACGGTCGAACTGGCAAGCATTCAGCAGATTCTCAAGCCAAAACCGGTGGTCGAGGATCTGGTGTGGAAAGGCAACGTCGATGTCGCGCTGGATTATCAACGGGCGGAAAACGACACCGATGACTACGACATCGATTTCAAGACCAGTGCGCGACACGGTCGCTGGCGGCACACCGCTGAAGGTGAATACAACCGTGAGTTCCAGGACGACGTGGTGACCACGGACAACTGGCGGGCCGAGTACTCCATCGACCGATTCCTGACCGAGCAATGGTTCTGGCAGGGACGTCTGGTCTATAAGCGCGACAAGGTCGAGGATCTTTCCCGGCAGCGCACGGTCGGTACCGGTCCCGGCTATCAGTTCTGGGATAACGAACTCGGAGCATTCTCCCTGGGCTCGCTGGTCAACCGCACGGATTATGAATTTTCCGATGGCAGCAATGAAAATTTCTACGCCCTGGCCATGACGTGGGACTACAACCGCTATCTGGTTGGCAAGCGTGTCGAGTTCTTTACCAATGGCGAGGTTGGCAAACCGCTGTCGGATGTAGCCGACTACGCACTCGATGCCGAGATGGGGTTGCGCTACAAGGTGACTGACTGGGCTTCGCTGAACCTGAAGGCGGAGCGCGACATCATCAGCGGCACCGACGATTCGGATCTGGACAAGACACGCTACACCGCAGGGTTTGGCGTGACTTGGTAGGACGCTAAAAGATCGCAGCCTGCGGCAGCTCCTACAGGGGAGTTATGTTCACCCTGTAGGAGCTGCCGCAGGCTGCGATGTTTTTTACCTATGAAAAACACATAGGCACAAAAAAGCCCCGCTGTTGAGGGCGGGGCTTTTTACTAAAGCAAGTACAAGTTAGATAACTTGAACTTCTTCAGCTTGCATGCCTTTCTGACCGCGGGTAGCGATGAAAGAAACCTGTTGGCCTTCTTTCAGGCTTTTGAAGCCGTCGGATTGGATAGCTTTGAAGTGAACGAACAGGTCGTCACCGGATTGTGGAGTGATGAAGCCGAAGCCTTTTTCATCGTTGAACCACTTAACGGTACCGGTTTGGCGATTAGACATGGTGTAACTCCTTGAACAAAGATAACTGCGACTCAGGAAGAACCCTGGCCGAGACTGAGTGCAAAGAGCAGGAAAAATTCTTGTAGATGGTTGGATCGAAATTCAACATATCGTGTAGAGATTCTCAGTGACACAAGCAGCACAGTGACGCCACCTTAACCCTTTTTCCGGGACGTGCCAATGCTTCTTGCACAGGTTTCTCTGTTTTAAGGATCGGCGGTGTGACGGTTCGTCGCCAGAGCCCGTAATTCCTGCCTGTTCGGCGAGAATTGCACCGCGGACTTTGAACCCGGCGGCGCGCCCGGTAAGATGCCGGACAGAATTTTTCGACCTCGCTATTCAGGACACCCGCCATGAGCATCAAATCGGACAAGTGGATTCGCCGCATGGCGCAGGAACACGGCATGATCGAGCCTTTCGTCGAGCGCCAGATGCGCGGCAGCGACGATAGCCGTGTGATCTCCTACGGCGTGTCGAGCTACGGCTACGATGTGCGTTGCACCAATCATTTCAAGGTGTTCACCAACATCAATTCGGCCATCGTCGACCCGAAGAACTTCGACGCCGGCAGCTTCGTCGATATCCATAGCGACGTGTGCATCATTCCGCCGAACTCGTTCGCCCTGGCCAGCACCGTCGAATATTTCCGCATTCCGCGCAACGTTTTGACCATTTGCCTGGGTAAAAGCACCTACGCGCGCTGCGGCATCATCGTCAACGTCACGCCGCTCGAGCCTGAGTGGGAAGGCCATGTGACCCTGGAGTTCTCCAATACCACCAATCTGCCGGCGAAAATCTACGCGAACGAAGGCGTGGCGCAGATGCTGTTCCTTGAGTCTGACGAAGAGTGTGAAGTGTCCTACAAGGACCGTGGCGGCAAGTATCAGGGCCAGCGTGGCGTGACCCTGCCACGCACCTGAGTCAACCGTCTGACAAATGTCGGGAATTCCTGAGCGGGCGTACACTCTATGGGGTGTACTGTTCCGATCCGCGCAAGGCGGGTCGGGCCATCGCTCAGGAGTGCCGAATGAAGATCGATCCGCGAATCAGTGCCGAACTGGCAAGGCTTGAACCCAATCAGGTTGGCGTTCTGGCCTGGTCCTTGTTGGCGCACCCGCCCGTCAGCATGGCAGGGGGTATTCCCGGCCAGCCTGATCCTGATACCCCGAATGAGCAGCCTAACGAACCGGGTGAGCCTACGCTGCCGGATGAGCCGCCGCCTGCGCCTGTCGCCTGATTTTCGGTTTCCGCTATTTATGGCTGTTGAACTGTGCCTGTTGTCTTCAGCAAGCAGGCCTGTGCCTGTTGTTGCTATAGACGAACGTAGCGTCTGAATCGGCCTGTACATATTCGGAAGTAACTGTGTCTGTCGGGGAAACCAATCGACAGGCATGGCCGTGGTTCTATCCGGGAGCTGCGTGCCCTGGGGCCTTTAACTGGGGCATCAGACAGTTAACTTCGAATATGAAAAGGAATATTCAGATGAGTGTGAGCGCAAATCGATCGGGACATTTGAGCGCCGATGTAATCACGACAGACGGCTCCACGCAGTTTCGCGTAACGGATGGGCTCGATTTCCATCAGCGGTCAGGCATTTATTGCATTGAGGCGGATAACGGTCAGGGGACTGCGTTCTACGTGTACTTGCCGGTGAGTATCCAGACTGGCAGCTTCAGCCTGGGGCTCAACGAGGGATCTCCCATGGTCATCCATGTGATCGGCACCTCGGAGGCAGAGCTTTACCCAGGAACGCTCGAGTTGACGGTGGGGGGTGACGCGCAGTTTGCCGGGCGCTTCAGTGGGACGGACGCTAATGGTCTGCAAGTGGAAAATGGCAGTTTCAGGTTGGAAGACGAGGCGGCGGCATAACGGTTGACTGATGTTGGAAGCCGGCAAACCGGCTTCCACTTCTCCTCCCGGCGGTTATTTCAGGTTGCCACTCAGGAACTGCTTCAACCGCTCGCTTTTCGGATTGCCCAGCACGTCTTCCGGCGCGCCTTCTTCCTCCACCAGGCCCTGGTGCAGAAACAACACCTGGCTCGACACTTTGCGGGCGAAGCTCATTTCGTGGGTCACCATGATCATGGTCCGGCCTTCTTCGGCCAGGCCCTGGATCACCTTGAGCACTTCACCTACCAGTTCCGGGTCCAGCGCCGAAGTCGGCTCGTCGAACAACATGACCTCGGGCTCCATGGCCAGTGCGCGGGCAATCGCTACCCGTTGTTGCTGACCGCCGGACAGGAAGGCCGGGTATTGGTCAGCCACACGGGAAGCCAGCCCCACCTTGTCGAGGTAGCGCCGGGCGCGATCCTCGGCTTCTTTCCTGTCGCAGCCCAGCACCCGGCGCGGCGCCATGGTGATGTTTTCCAGCACCGTCATGTGGCTCCACAGGTTGAAATGCTGGAACACCATGGCCAGGCGGGTGCGAATCCGCTGCAGCTCATCGGCGTCGGCCACGTGCATGCCGTGGCGATCCTTGATCATGCGGATGTTCTGCCCGTCGAGGCTCATGGCGCCGTCATTGGGTTGTTCCAGGAAGTTGATGCAGCGCAGAAAGGTACTTTTACCCGAGCCGCTGGCGCCGATCAGGCTGATGACGTCGCCGGTCTTGGCCTTGAGCGAAACACCTTTGAGGACTTCATGGTCGCCGTAGCTTTTATGCAGGCCTTCGATGGTCAGTTTGTACATGGGGCGTGCATCCTCAAGGCGAAAGTAGATAGCCGCTGCGATAGGCTTCGGTGCCCGCGACATGGGCGATCACCATGCCGGCAGTGGCCATGCGGCGCAGCGAACGGGCATACATCAGCCCGGCTGTGGCGCAATGAACGGGAGTGACCAGATCGTTGACCGGATCAATGATCTCGGCGATCAGTTGCCCGGCTTCCAGGTACTGGCCCGGTAGCGCGCTGAACACCAGCAGGCCGCCCACCGGTGTGGCCACCGGTTCTACGCCGGCCAGCGGTGTCGCCGGGTAGGGCAGGTCGGGCAGGGGCGCGGTTTCGCCGGCGATCGCGCCGAAATGGATCAGGTAGTCGATCAGTGCCTGGCAATCGCGGCTGGCCAACGGGTGATTGACGTCGCCCTGGCCGCGCAGTTCGACAGTCACTGAAAAGCTGCCCGGCGGAATGTCGAAGTGCTCGCCGAAGCGTTCCTTCAACTGCCACCAGAGCAGGGTGAAGCATTCGTCGAACGACTGACCACCGGAATCGGTTGCCAGCAGGCTGGCTTGGGCGCCGATGTAGCGGGCCAGCGGCTCGACCCGCGGCCAGGCATCCGGCGTGGTGTAGAGGTGAGCGACCGCTTCGAAATCGCAATGCAGGTCGAGCACCATGTCGGCGTCGCAGGCCAGTCGTTGCAGGGTCAGGCGCTGGGATTGCAATTGGGTGCCGGCGGTCTGCCGGGCCAGCGCATCGCGCAGGTTGCTGCGGATCAGTTGCAGGTTGTGCTGCGGATCGTCACTGAGCTTGCCTTCGATCGCGTTGCCGACTTCCTCACTGAGGTCGACGAACCAGCGGTTGAAGTTCTGGCCGCTTTCCAGTTCGTAGCGACCCAGCGGCACATCCATCAGTACCTGTTCCAGGCCCACCGGGTTGGCGATGGGCACCAGCACGATTTCGCTGCGCAGGCGACCGGCGGCTTCCAGTTCCGCCAGGCGTTGCTTGAGGTGCCAGGCCACCAGCATGCCGGGCATTTCGTCGGCGTGCAGGGAGGCCTGGATGTAGATCTTGCCGTTGGCCGGTTGGGGGCCGAAGTGAAAACTGTGGATTTGTCGTGCGGTCCCGGGCAGCGGGGCCAGCAGGTCATGTTTCTGGTGGCGCATCTGTTTTTCCTGAAACTGGTTGAGTCCTAGTGGGTCGGCCCGAGGAAGGCCAGCCATCGGCGTTCGGCAAGGCGGAACAGGCCGACCAGCGCAAAAGTGACGGTCAGGTAGATCAGCGCGGCGATGCCGAACGACTGGAAGGTCAGGAAAGTCGCCGAGTTGGCGTCCCGCGCGACTTTCAGGATGTCCGGGATGGTCGCGGTGAAGGCCACGGTGGTCGAGTGCAGCATCAGGATCACTTCGTTGCTGTAGTACGGCAACGAGCGACGCAAGGCCGACGGCATGATCACGTAGGCATACAGCTTCCAGCCGGTCAGGCCGTAAGCCTTGGCCGCTTCGACTTCGCCGTGGTTCATGCTGCGAATGGCCCCGGCGAAAATCTCCGTGGTGTAGGCGCAGGTGTTCAGGGCGAAGGCCAGGATCGTGCAGTTCATCGCATCGCGAAAGAATGCGTCCAGTACGGGCTGGGCCCGAATGGCGGCCAGGCTGTAGATCCCCGTGTAGCAGATCAGCAACTGGATATAGAGCGGCGTGCCGCGGAACAGGTAGGTATAGAACTGCACCGGCCAACGGATGTAGATGCGCGGCGATACACGGGCGATGGACAGCGGGATCGACACGATAAAACCGAAGAAGATCGAAGCGCTGAGCAGCCACATCGTCATGGCCAGGCCGGTGATGTTGTTGCCGTCGCTATAGAGGAAGGGTTTCCAGTATTCCTGCAGAAGTTCGATCATCGTACGGCCTCCCGGGTACCGGCGGAGTAACGACGTTCGAGCCAGCGCAGAATGAAGTTGGATGCGCTGGTGATCAGCAGGTAGATCAGCGCGGCAAGCACCAGGAAGTAAAACAGCTGATAGGTGCTTTTACCGGCGTCCTGGGCAGCCTTGACCAGATCGGCGAGGCCGATGATCGACACCAGGGCCGTGGCCTTGAGCATCACCATCCAGTTATTGCCGATACCCGGCAGGGCATAACGCATCATCTGCGGGAACACCACGATCCAGAAACGCTGGCCGCGCTTGAGGCCATAGGCGGTGGCCGCTTCGACCTGACCCCGTGGGACGGCGAGAATCGCGCCACGGAAGGTTTCAGTGAAATACGCACCATAGATGAAGCCCAGGGTGATGACCCCGGCACTGAACGGGTTGATCTCGATGTATTCCCATTCCATGTAATCGGTAAAAGAGGTCAGCCAGGTTTGCAGGCTGTAGAAGATCAACAGCATCAGGACCAGGTCCGGAACGCCGCGAATGAGTGTGGTGTAGAGTTGGGCAGGCACGCGCATCAGTTTGACTTTTGACAGCTTGGCACTGGCGCCGATCAGCCCGAGCAACACGGCTACCAACAGTGACAACGCCGACAACTTGATCGTCATCCAGGTGCCTTGCATCAGCAGCGGACCGAAGCCCTTGAGGCTGAAGGCAGAGAGCCCCAGATTTTCTAATAGGTTTTCGAACATAAATCAGCAACCTGATCGGATGAAAAAAGCGCCCATCGAAAGATGGGCGCCGGGCATTATTTGCCGCTGTACAGATTCAGATCGCCAAAGTGTTTCTTCTGAATGGTGGCGTAGGTGCCATCATCGTGTAACGCTTTGATACCTTTATCCAAAAGTGCTTTCAGCTCGGTGTTACCTTTCTTAATGCCGATGGCCGTTTTGGCTGGCAGCAAAGTGTTGTCGACCGGCTTGCTGACGTCGTAGTCGGCACCCTGTGGCGACTTCAGGAAGCCCAGTTCGGCTTGCAACATGTCCTGAATCCCTGCGTCGAGACGACCGGAAGTCAAGTCGGCGTAGACCTGGTCCTGATTGGCGTAGGCCTGGGTTTTCACGCCGGCCTTGTCCAGAACGGCTTTGGCATAGGCTTCCTGAATGGTGCCTTGTTCGTAGCCGACGGTCTTGCCCTTGAGCGAGGCGACGTCTTCGGTCACGCCCGAACCTTTCTTGGACACGTAGGCGGTTGGGCCGGAGAACAGTTCGCTGGAGAAGTCGATGACTTTTTCACGGGCTTCGGTAACGGTCATCGACGAGATCACACCGTCGAATTTATTGGCTTTCAGGCCCGGGATCATACCGTCGAAGTCACTTTCGACCCATTTGCACTTGACCTTCAGCTCGGCGCAGATCGCGTTGCCCAGATCAATGTCAAAGCCTACCAGGCTGCCATCGGCCGCTTTCGATTCGAACGGTGCGTAGGAAGGGTCAACGCCGAAACGCAGTTCTTTGTACTCCTTCGCCATGGCGGAGCCGGCAGCCATGCACAACGCCAGTGCAGAAAGGGTCAGCAATGCTTTTTTCATTATTCAATCCCTAAAAACCAATATGAGCGCTTGTGGCGCAGAATTATTGTTACTGGAAAGCGTAAGACCTGTTGAAAGTAGCAATTTCCGAACCAGAGTGCCGAACAAGCGTTTTAAAAGGTGCTTGGAAATGGCCGGAGACAGATTTATGCACGAAAACGGGCGCAGGGAAATGGGTGCACCAAATCATCTCGCCACAAAAAACGGTTTGACTGAGCAGGGGCACCAGGCTCTCCACCGGGTGACACGACTCATCCTCGCGTCAGCGCAACGGCGATAGCGGTCTGACATTCAACCTCAATGTGAATGTCAGACCGCTATCGCGAGCAAGCTCGCACAACTAAAGGGCGCGGTTACTTTCCTGGGGTCAGCGTCAACCGCGCCTTGCCGTAGGCGTTGTCGAAGTTCTGCGGCTGCATCGGCAGGCTCATGTACTGGCCCTTGAGCCACGGCTCGATGCTGTTGAGGTAGTTCGGGCTGGCCGGGTTGCCGGACTGACCGGTGCCGTTCTGCGCCATCAGCGGTTCGGACTGGCCGAAGTCGACGATAAAGCGCATGGCTGGCGCCAGCGTGGTGTTGAAGTCCTGCCCCCAGGCGAAGGCGGCGGTGTTGAGCGTGGTGTGATCGCCACCGGCCGGCAGCGGTCCGCGTACGGTCTGGCCGCTGCTGTTTTTCCATTCATAGCGATGCAGTTTGCCCCACTGCCAGGCTCTGTGATCGCCGCCCAACTGGCTGTCGCCTGTGCTGATCGCGGCGGCGAGGCTGCGAGCGAGGATCGCCGGCTTGTCTTCTTTCTGCGCGGTGCGCACGTCATCCCAGAACGGGCTGTCCTCACGCCCGAGCAAGTGATCGGCCTGGGCCGCGAAGGACAACTTGCCGTCGGCGACAAAGGCTTTCCACGCCGAGCTGGTTTCCGGGCCCAGTTCGTCGAGGAAGATCTGCCGCGTGCTTTCCTGCAGGAACAATTCGTAGATCGCCGCATCGGTGGAGCTCGGGCTGAGCTTGCCATCGAACGCCATCAAGCGGCTGTAGGCTTCATGTGCCTTGGTGCGATCGGCCGGCGGCAAGGCGTCCATGGCTTGTTTGAGTGGCTGGGCCATGCCCGGCGCTTCGAACACTTTCTTCAGCTTGGCAGCGAAGGTAGTGGTCTGGTCGTATTGCATGGCGATCAGGCTGCGGCTGTCGTGCTTGCCGGCGCCGGCCAGTTCGGCCAGGCGCTCGCCGCGCTCCGGAGCGGCCCAGGAATTGGACAACTGCATGCCGTAGCCATGGGGAATGACTCGCTGATTGGCGGTGCCGAGCCAGCCCTGGGCCGGGTCCTGGTCGTACGGGTGCAGCATCGGGTCGGCATAACCGTCCCAATCGTATCGTCCTTCCCAGCCCGGCGAAGGCAGCAGGCCTTCGCCTTCGCGGCGGTTCGGGTAACGGCCAGTGACTTGCCAGCCGATGTGACTGGCGTCGGCGAACACCAGGTTCAGCGCAATGGCGCGGATTTCGCGGCTGGCATCCGAGGCTTTCTCGACACTCTGGGCGCGGGACAGGTCGAAGAACGCGTCCAGGGTTCTGTCGTCGGTGAAGTTCGGCGTCTGCAAGGCCAGGCCGAAACCATTGGCCAGCGTGGTGCCCTGGGCGCTGTTGAGCAGCGGGCCATGGCGGGTTTCGTACACCGCTTCGCGAATCGACCGCTGGCCTTTGACGAAATAGGTTTCGTTGCGCACGATCGCCGGCTGCCATTTCCCGGCGTTTTCGTAGGTAAGCCCGTTGCCCTGGCGCTTGATTTTCTCCAGGAACAGGTCCTGGTTGTCGCCCATCACGGACGTCATGCTCCACGCCACTTTGCCGTTGAAACCGCCAAGCACCATCGGCAGCCCCGCGATGGTCACGCCGGACGCCTGATACTTCGGCGCGCGAATCTGCACGTAACTGAACAGCGAAGGCACGCCCAGCGGGCCGTGAGTGTCACTGGCCAGCAGGCTCTTGCCGCTGCGACTGCGTTGCGCGGCGATGGCCCAGTTGTTCGACGAGGTGGCGCCTAGCAGGTTGAGGTCCGATAGTTGTCCGGTGGCTTTGCTGAGTTCAGCCAGCCCCGGTACTTGCCCGTTGAGCTTGAGGCCTTGCAGTTTTTCGCTTTCGGCGACCGGCAGTTTTTCGTCGGGAGCCGACGGCGTCAGCCACGCCAGTTTGTCGGTGGTGACGGTCTGGGCCAGTACCAGCGAGGAAACTTCTTCCGGCAGGTTGGTCGACTGGCTGAAGTTCAGCAGGCAGAAAATCAGCGCCGAATCCTCCGGCTGCCAGTATTCAGGCTTGTAGCCGGTGGCCGCCAGATCCGCCGGCAGTTTGTCGCGGTAGCGGAACAGGTAGGCGTTGACCCCGCGCGCATAGACTTCGAAGAAACGTTTGAGGCGTGGCGAAGAAGCCTTGTACAGCTCGCCAGCACTTTTCTTCAGGTTGACCGCCCGCATGTAGCGGTCGGCATCCAGCAGGTCGGCGCCGTGCATCTCGGCCAAACGGCCCTGGGCCAGCAGGCGCAGGGTGACCATCTGGGTGATGCGGTCGCTGGCATGCACGTAACCGAGAGTGAACAGCGCGTCGTGGAAGCTGTTGCTTTCGATCAGCGGCATGCCCATGGCATTGCGACGCACCGAAACGCTCTGCGCCAGGCCTTTGAGTGGTTGTACGCCGGAGGTTGGCGGGAGGGTGTCCTGGGCGTTGAAGTTCTGACAACCGGTCAGGCTCAACACACCGGCCACTGCAGCGGCAACGCCGAACCGGGGTAGAAAATGAGTAAGGGCTGGCGAGGCCATGGCAAAGCTCCTGCGGGGGTGGTGGCGCAATAAAGGCGCTACGTTAGTGAGCAGGCGATGGCCGCGCAAGCGGGGTAAGAGGTTATTTCAGGATTTGTCAAAGATCGCAGCCTCAACAGTGGCTTGCCAGCCGTAACTGGTGATATTGAAGTGCGACACGCTCAACAATCCAGGAAGACAGTCGGCATGGAGCTCAAGGCAAACGCGGCACTGATCATCATCGATCAACAAAAAGGCATCCTGCATCCAAGGCTCGGTCGCAGGAATAATCCGGAGGCCGAAGCGCGCATGCTGGAAATGCTCGGCCATTGGCGGCGTACCGCCCGGCCGGTGATCCATGTGCAACACCTGTCCCGCTCGGAGGACTCGGTATTCTGGCCACTGCAGTCGGGGGTGGAGTTTCAGCAACGGTTTGAGCCAATGGCCGGTGAACGCTTGATCCAGAAGCAGGTGCCGGATGCGTTCTGTTCGACCGGGCTGGAGGCGCAGTTGCGCGAGGCGGGGATCGGGCAGTTGATCATCGTCGGTGTCGCAACCCACAACTCGGTGGAGTCCACGGCGCGTACCGCGGGCAACCTGGGGTTTGATACTTGGGTGGCCGAGGATGCGTGCTTTACCTTCGACAAGGCTGATTTCTTCGGCCATGCCCATAGCGCCGAAGAGGTGCATGGGATGTCGCTGGGGAATTTGCACGGTGAGTATGCGACGGTGGTCAGCAGTGCACAGATTCTGTCAGCCGACTAAGCACCTGTAGGAGCAAGCTCGCTCCCACAGGAGAGGATGGCGATTCAACAGGCGAAGCAAGTCTTCGCCAGAAGCATCAAGCGCCGTGGCACTTCTTGAATTTCTTGCCGTTGCCGCATGGGCACGGATCGTTGCGGCCGACGTCTTTCAATGCGTTGCGCACCGGTTCCTGGTGAGCGTGGCCGCAGTTCGGACCGTGGACATGGCCGTGGTCGTGATCATGGTGGTGATGGTCATGATCATGATCGTGGTTGCAGTCAGGGCCGTGGACATGGGGTTGCTGGGTCATCGGTGTTGCTCCGGAATTAAATCGGCGGCGATTATCACGCCATTGCGCGCCAGGTGCACGTAGTGGGCGATGAATATACCGGTTTCCAGTTCACCTTCCAGACGATAGGGAATGGGCTGATCGGATTTTTTCAGCAGTTTGGCCATTTCACGGACCTTGGACCACAGGTTGGTGCGGATCGGCACCTTGAAGTAAGCGCTGTGCCTGGGGCTGATGGTGAACCAGTGTTCGTACTCGCCATCGGCCAGCAGTATGTCACCCAGATGAACGCGGTACTCCAGGCTGCGCACCGTCAGATCGCTGTCGTTGGGGTTGTCGATGCGAAAATGCAGGAGGAATTTCTGTTCCAGCAATTTGGCGCTGACCACCTCGATCTTCACCAGATGGACCTCGGGGTCCGGCAAGTCGTCGGCGAACCACGATGCACAGCCGCCGAGTCCCAGTGTCAGGAACAGCGTAAGCAGACAGCGTGCGCCGCGGCGGATGATCATCGTGGTGTTTCTCCCTTGAGCCCAGTCTAGACCCAAAAGATCGCAGCCTTCGGCCGCTCTTGCGCGGTGGACAGTCATTGCTTGTCCTAGCTGCTGAAATACCCCGCACAACACTTCTTGAACTTCTGCCCACTCGTGCACGGGCAGGGGTCATTGCGCCCGAGTTTGAGTTGCACGGTGGGGTCGATGAAATACCAGCGCCCGGTGTTCTGTACGAACGATGAGCGCTCTCGATGACTGTGCTCGCCATTACTGTCGTGCCAGCGCGCGGTGAAGGTCACGAACGCGTGTTCAGGTTGGCCGCCCAGCACTTCGGAGCTTTCGACCTCAAGGCCCAGCCATGTGCTTTGCGCACTCCAGTCGCTGATCGATTGACGGTCCAGGCCGGCCTGTTGGGCGGGCAGGGTGGTGGCTACCAGATAGTCGACCAACCCCAGCACATAGGCGCTGTAGCGCGAGCGCATCAATGCTTCTGCGCACGGTGCCGGGTGTCCGGCATGATAGTGACCGCAGCAGGCGTCGAGCAGGGTGCCGCTGCCGCATGGGCAAATGGATGTACTCATTGCATTACCACCAGTATTTCCCGAAGTTTTCCGGATTGGCCCAGAAGCGCGAGTTGAGCCAGTCGGGGACTTGTTTGTATTCAAGCAGATCGTAGGTGAACAGGGTCAGCACCTGTTCGTCCCGTTGGAAGCGTTCGCTGGCTTGCAGGGCCAGGGAGAAAAAGTCCGTTTCCTGCCAGCCACAGGCCGGCAGGTCCACCAGTACTGCGATGCGGCTGGCGTTGAGGTTGCGGATGCCGCCCAGCAGGTTCAGGCCGTCGCGCTTGGGCAAATGCTCCAGGCAATCGACTACCAGGGCCAGGTCGAAACGGCGGGCCGCCAACTCGGCCGGCAGTGGCCCGGGGGCCGCGGAAGCGACACAGCTGTCCGGGTGAGCGAGTTTGAAAGCCTCCAGTGCCGGGAATTCGCTGGCGCCGATCAACAACAGGCGTGCGGGGGCATATCGGTCAAGTAACGCGGCCAGTGCCTGTTGTGGCGTGCGTGAAGAAATACCTGCAGTCATCGAAGATCCTCAATCAGATCTGCCAAGACTAGCCTGCCCTAACGTTCGGGCCTAGAGCACCCTGGCGACAAAAGCGCCAACCTGCCGTTAATACGCGAATAAACAGCATGGCCTATTGCTGGCGGAGTTTAAAACTCGGGTCTTTACTACCTGAATCGGTTCTAAGCCGATCCCTCAGGAGAAAACTAGATGAGCATAGTTCGGACAGCATTACCCTTGGTTCTGCTAACCAGTGTCTTGACTGGTTGCGCAGGTTTGCAGAAAACCGACTGGCCGACCTGTGCGGCAGTTGGTGGTGTCGTGGGGGCGGGCATCGGTGCGACCGAAAGCTCGGCATGGGCAGGGTATGGTGCTCTGCTCGTCGGCGGTACGGCAGCGGCTTATTGCTGGGTGCACGGTGATGGCGATGAAGACGGCGATGGCGTACCGGATAGTCGCGACAAGTGCCCAGGCACGCCAAAAGGCGTTCAGGTCGATGCCAACGGTTGCCCACCACCAGCGCCTGTGGTCGAAGAAGCGGTTGTGGTTCAGGAAGAAACCATCGTCATCCGCGATGTTCACTTCCAGTTTGACAAAGCCACGCTTACCTCGTCCGACAAACAGGTACTCGACAAGATTGCCACTCGCCTGAAAGCCGAAGCCCCTACCGCTCAACTGACCGTGACCGGCCATACCGACAGCGTGGGCAGTGACACCTACAACCAGAAACTGTCGGAAAAACGCGCCCACTCGGTGGTTGAATACCTTATCGAGCAAGGCGTACCTCGCAGCAACTTCGTGTCGGTTGTCGGTGCCGGTGAAAGCCAGCCGGTTGCTGACAACAAAACCGCTGACGGTCGTGCACAGAACCGTCGTACCGAAATCAAAATCCAGCGTTAAGTCCCCCTCGCATCCGCGCCTTGTGCAGTCGCGGATGCGGGTCTTTACTCCTGTGTAACCGGTATTGGCCGGACACAGGAGCTTTCAATATGATCGTTCTCACAAGGACCGTCTTGCCGGTTCTGCTACTTGGCAGCCTCTTGACCGGCTGCGCGACCCACAGCGATGGCACTGCCCCCCTCAATCAACGCACCTGGCCAATTTGCAGCCTCATCGGCGGCCTGGTCGGTGGTGGTCTGGGCGCAATCGAGAGCGGTGCCTGGGCCGCGGGCGGGGCAGCGCTGGGTATCTTGTCCGGCGGCTTGATCTGCTATGCCCAGGATGGCGACGAAGATGGAGACGGCGTTTTCGACCGACGCGACCGTTGCGCTGATACCCCTGCCAATACCCCGGTCGACCATCGGGGCTGCCCGGTGCCGCAATACCCGGACAGCGTCCAGGTCGAGCCTGCGCAATCCGAAGTCATTACTCTGAGCGATGTACTGTTTGTCTTCAATCAATCCGAGCTGACCCCGACAGCGAAGAGTCAACTGGATGCGTTGATGAGCAAGTTCGAGGATGCCGATGTGGTCAGCATCAAGGTGGTCGGCCATACCGACAGCGTCGGTTCGGATGCCTATAACCAGGCCTTGTCGGAGCGGCGTGCCAGCAGCGTGGCGGAATACCTGTTGAGCCAGGGCGTGGCGCCGAACAAAGTCACCAGCGAAGGCCGGGGTGAGAGCCAACCGATTGCCAGCAACGAAACCGAAGAAGGTCGTGCGAAAAACCGTCGCGTGGAACTGCATATAAACCGCTGAGCCAAGAGATAGAGCCGTCGGGCGACGGGTATGATCGCTACGACGGCCGTTTGGCGGCCTTCATGAAGATTTTTCCGTTGCCCTCTGGCTTATCCCGCGTGGAAGCCGTTACTGTGCGCGCAAACAATAATTCTCATCGGGGGCGCGTATGAACGTCATATGGGGACTGGGGCGGTTACTGACCTTGCTGTTCTGGGCGGTAGTGCTGGTCAATCTGCTCACACCGTTTGTCTTTCCGCTGCACCCGTTGGTCAACCTGGCCGGCGGCCTGTTGGGGTTCATCCATCTTCTGGAAGCGTTGCTGTGCTATCGCAGCCTTCGAGGTCGCGCCCATCCCTGGCTTGACCGCCTGAAGATCGTCATTTTCGGCGTATTCCACCTGCAAACCATTCCAGCTCCCAGCGCTTCGAAGGCTTCCCATGCGTAAACTCTGTCTGCTCGTCGCACTCATCAGCCCATTGGCCAGCGCACAGGTGGTGAGTGTCGAAACCAACTCGCTGATGCGCTTGCCCAACACCGCCAGCACCCTGCAACTGGAACGCCTGGTGGTGGCCGATTACGGCACCTTGCTGATTCCTTCGAACGTCACGGAAGTCACCGTGGGTGAATTGCATCTGGGGCGTGAAGCGCGCATTGCCATCGTGCCGGGGGAACAGGCGCTGGCGCTGAAGGTTCGTCGCGCTGATTTGTCCGAAGGCAGCCAGATCACCTCCCGTGGCTCACCCGGGACTTACCAGAAGGCCGCTCGATCCGGACGCAGCCTTGATTTGCAGATCAAGACACTGAACGCAGCGCAATTGAACGTTGATGCTCGCGGTGGTGCGGGCGCACCGGGGTTCATTGGCCTTGACGGGGCCAACGGCCAGGAACCGGGCTGCACCTGGGGGCAGGCGGGGCGCGGTGCCGATGGCAGTGATGGTAGCAATGGCCAGCCGGGAGCACCGGGGGCGCTGGTCAAGCTGGCAGTGCCGCACGACTTCCCGGCGGACCGGATCAAGGTCCAGGTGGCGGGCGGTGCCGGTGGCCTGGCCGGCCCTGGCGGCAAACCGGGCGCGGGTGGCAAGGCCAAGGGTTGCCTGATCTACAAGGCCGATGGCGGCAAGAGCGGTAAACCCGGGGCTGACGGGCAGCCCGGGCCGGAAGGGGCTGCGGGTTCGGTGACGGTTCAGCGCTTGTAAAACTTACCAGGCCCTCTGTGGCGAGAGGGCAATCCCCCCCCTGCCACAACCGCCCGGCAGATTCAGAACATCGGCCGAGCCGCAGCAATCGCTACCAAGGCCAATCCCACCAACAGATTGATCCCCACCAACTTGCGGATCCGCCCCAGCACCGCTGCACCAACGGGCCAATCCTGCTCGGCCACGGCAGTGCGCAGCTCCGGCAGCATCAGCGCCTGAATCCGGATAAACAGCGCGGTCATCACCACATACAAGCCCATCATCACCTGCACATAACGTGGCGCAGTTTCAAAGCCACCGAAGTGCATGTGCAGCATGCCCACGCCGCTGACCGGCAACAGCACCACCGCCACCCAGACCCAGCGGAAAAATCCTTGAAACACTTCTACCCACAGCTTCAGCCGGGCAGGGCCTTCCAGTGCCGTCACCGCGGCGGGGCGCAGGACCATCCAGGCGAAAAACATGCCGCCGACCCAGACCAGGGCGGCCAGTACATGCAGGCTATAAATGAGGCTAAAAGGTGTCATTGGGTTACTCCGTTCTGCGCGGGATTCATTAGCGGGGTATGATAGCGACCAAACCGAACCACTGAAAATTTATCCAGCGTTTTTGCGCCCGACAATCCATGATCAGCACTGAACTCAAAACCACGATCCAGGGCGCCTACTCGCGTTTTCTCGAAGCCAAGAGCCTCAAGCCGCGTTATGGCCAACGCCTGATGATCGCCGAAGTCGCCAAGGTCCTGGGTGATATCGACACCGACGACGAAGGCCGGCGCAGTGGCGACCCCGCGATTGTCGCGGTGGAAGCTGGCACCGGTACCGGCAAGACCGTGGCCTACAGCCTGGCGGCGATTCCCACGGCGAAGGCCGCCGGCAAGCGCCTGGTGATCGCCACGGCCACCGTGGCCCTGCAGGAGCAGATCGTCTACAAGGACTTGCCTGACCTGATGCGCAACAGCGGGCTGAACTTCAGCTTCGCCCTGGCCAAGGGGCGCGGGCGCTACATGTGCCTGTCCAAGCTCGACATGTTGCTCCAGGAAGGCCACGCGCAGACCGCCACTGCTCAGTTGTTCGAAGAAGAAGGCTTCAAGATCGAGGTCGACGAGGCCAGCCAGAAGCTGTTCACCAGCATGATCGAGAAACTCGCCGGCAATAAGTGGGACGGCGACCGCGACAGTTGGTCCACCGCCCTGGAAGACGCCGACTGGGCGCGCCTGACCACCGACCACAGCCAGTGCACCAACCGTCATTGCCCGAACTTCGGCCAGTGCGCCTTCTACAAGGCCCGCGAAGGCATGGGCAAGGTCGACGTGATCGTCACCAACCACGACATGGTGCTGGCCGACCTCGCCCTGGGCGGCGGTGCCGTGCTGCCGGACCCGCGCGACACCATCTACGTGTTCGACGAAGGCCATCACCTGCCGGACAAGGCCATCGGCCACTTCGCCCATTACACGCGCCTGCGCTCCACCGCCGACTGGCTGGAGACCACCGCCAAAAACCTCACCAAGCTTCTGGCCCAGCACCCGCTGCCGGGGGACCTGGGCAAGTTGATCGAGCAGGTGCCGGAGCTGGCGCGGGAGATCAAGACCCAGCAGCAGTTCATGTTCACCGCCTGCGAGCAGATCGCCGATTTCAAGCCCGGCGAAGACGTCGAAGGCCGCGAGCGCCCGCGTCACCGATTCGTCGGCGGGGTGATCCCCGAGCACATGCGTGAAATGGGCATCGAACTGAAGAAGGGTTTCGCGCGGCTGACCGATCTGTTCACCCGCCTGACCGAGTTGCTCAAAGAAGGCATGGATGGCGAGGTCAACATTGGCATCGCCAGCAACCAGGCCGAGGAGTGGTATCCGCTATTCGGTAGTCTGTTGTCGCGTTCTTCCGGCAACTGGGAATTGTGGACTGCCTTCACCGTCGAGGACCCGGAAGACAACCCGCCGATGGCCCGCTGGCTGACCCTGGCCGAAAGCGGTTCGCTGTTCGACATCGAGGTCAACGCAAGCCCCATCCTCGCGGCGGAAATGCTTCGCCGCAACCTGTGGAACGTGGCGTATGGCTGCCTGGTGACGTCGGCGACCCTGACGGCCCTCGGCACCTTCGACCGCTTCCGCATGCGCGCCGGCCTGCCGAAAAAAGCCGTGACGGTCGTGGTGCCAAGCCCCTTCCATCACGCTGACGCCGGTGTGCTACGGGTGCCGAACCTGAACGCCGATCCCCGTGATGCAGCGGCGCATACCGCCGCGATCATTCGTGACCTGCCTGAATTGGTCGAAGGCTCGCGGGGCACGCTGGTGCTGTTTTCCTCGCGTAAACAGATGCAGGACGTGTTCGACGGCCTCGACCGCGACTGGCGCAAGCAAGTGTTCATCCAGGGCAACCTGTCGAAACAGGAAACCCTCAACAAGCACAAGGCGCGGGTCGATGGTGGGGATTCCAGCGTGTTGTTCGGCCTGGCGAGCTTCGCCGAAGGGGTCGACTTGCCCGGTGCCTATTGCGAGCACGTGGTCATTGCCAAGATTCCATTCTCGGTACCCGATGATCCGGTCGAAGCAGCGCTGGCCGAGTGGATCGAAGCCCGGGGCGGCAATCCGTTCATGGAAATCTCCGTGCCGGATGCCTCGCTGAAGCTGGTCCAGGCCTGCGGTCGCTTGCTGCGCACCGAAGAAGACCGCGGCACTATCACCTTGCTCGACCGGCGCCTGGTGACCCAGCGCTATGGCAAAGCCATCCTCAATGCGTTGCCGCCGTTCCGTCGAGAAATTTCCTGAAGCACCGGTGGGCAGTTTTGCCCGCCGCGTTGTCTATCTCTCTGCCATCGCTTTTCCACTGGCCCATTGAAGGTCGTTAGGGAGAATTTCGTTCTCATGATTTGCCGTTCGTTGCCTGCTGTTTTTGCCCTGATGTTCGCAACACCGCTGTTGGCCGCCCCCGCCGGCCAGCAGACGCTGTTCAACTTCGTGCGCCCCGCCGACGTGGTCCAGGTGGCGACTCAGGACGCCAGCCTGCCGCAATCCAACGCCGAGCAAACCCCCGAAGGCGAAGTGCTGCGCCGGGTGACGTTCAACCCGGTCGCCCGGCCGACGTTGCGCCTGACCCCGCAAACCGGCGCCTGGGACTGGTCGCAGTCGGGCGTCATGAGCCTGCGGATCCAGAGCGCGATGGACTGGGCCTTGACCCTGTACGTGACCATCCAGAGCAACGACGGCAAGACACTGGTCAGTCGCGTCGATCTGCCGGCGGGGCCTGCGCAAACCCTGTTGGTGCCTTTGCAAGCGACATCACCGCTGAGCCTGGGCATGAAGGCTGGCCCGCCGATGCCGATGACCGTTGAGGGGCAGCGAGTGTTGCTGGCCAGCAGCGCCGGTGAGCTGGATCGCAGCCAGGTGGTGTCGGTGAGCCTGTCGATGGACCAGCCCAAAGCCGCGCAAAGCATCCTGCTGGAACGCTTTGGTGTGCAGGACGGCGAGTCGGTCACCCAGGCCGTTTATGGCGGTTTGGTGGATGCTTACGGCCAGTCGACCCGGGCCAGATGGCCGGAAAAAGTCAGCAGCGACGAACAGCTGAAAAGCGCCGCCAGCAAGGAGCAGCAGCAACTGAAAACCTGGCTGGCCGAGCGTCAGAAGTCTTCTCTGGATAAGTTCGGTGGGTTAGCCAAAGGCCCGTCGTTCAAGGCCAGCGGTTTTTTCCGAACCGAAAAACGTGACGGTCGCTGGTATCTGGTGACGCCCGAGGGGCACCCGTTTTATTCCCTGGGGGTCAATACCGTGGCTCCGGATGTCAACCAGACCTACGTTGCCGGTCGCGAATGGATGTTCGAATCCCTGCCCAAAGCAGATGACGCACTCGCCAGCCACTATGGCGAAGGCGACAACCGTGGCGGCAACGGTGCCGATCAGGGTCGTGGGTACAGTGCAGGTCGCTGGTACGATTTCTACGGCGCCAACTTGCAGCGCCTTCATGGCAACCCTTGTGACTCGAGCAGCGACAGTAAGGCCGGCGTAGCGGCCGCCGCCAAGGCCGATGCGGTTGAAGCAACGGCGGAAAAAGCTGCCGAGCAACCGGTCGTGCCTGCGGCTGCCGAATCCGGTGTCGCCGAAGCGGCCAAAACTGAGGCAGAAGCAGCAACGCCAACACCTGTAGAACCCTGCAAAGCCGCGTTCGACGAGCAGCGCTGGGCCAGTCACACCCTTGATCGCTTGCAGGCCTGGGGCTTCAACACCATCGGCAACTGGAGCGCACCCGCACTGGGCGACGCTGATCGTGTGCCCTACACCATGCCGCTGTCGATCGTTGGCGACTACGCCAGCATCAGCACCGGCACCGACTGGTGGGGGGGCATGCCCGATCCGTTCGACCCGCGTTTCGCCATGGCCACCGAGCGTGCAGTGGCGATTGCTGCCCGCGACCATCGTGACGATCCTTGGCTGATCGGTTACTACGCCGACAACGAACTGGCCTGGGCCGGTCCCGGCGATGACCCGAAAGCCCGTTATGCCTTGGCCTACGGCACCTTGAAAATGACCACCGACGTGCCGGCCAAGCGCGCATTCCTCAAGCAACTGCGTGACAAGTACCGCAATCAGGCGGGCCTGTCGAAGGCCTGGGGCATTGAGCTGCCAGCCTGGGAACTGATGGAGGATCCGGGGTTCGTACCGCCGCTCCCGAGCGCCGAGCACCCGGAAATCGAAGCCGACTTCAAATACTTCCAGAAGGTCTTTGCCGACACTTACTTCAAGACCATCTCCGACTCACTCAAGTGGCACGCGCCGAACCAGTTGCTGCTCGGCGGCCGCTTCGCGATCAGCACGCCGCAAGCCCTGGAGTCCTGCGCCCAGTACTGCGACGTGTTGAGTTTCAACATGTACACCCTGCAACCCCAGGATGGTTACGACTTCGCCAAGCTGCGCAGTCTCGACAAACCGGTGCTGATCACCGAGTTCAATTTCGGTTCGGCCGATCGTGGCCCGTTCTGGGGCGGCGTTACGCCGTTGGCGAAGGAGGAAGACCGCGGTCCGGCGTACGCCAACTTCCTCAAGCAGGCATTGAGCGAGCCGTCGATTGTCGGCGTGCATTGGTTCCAGTACCTCGATCAACCTGTAACCGGACGCCTGCTTGACGGTGAAAACGGTCACTTCGGGTTGGTGGGCATCACTGATCTACCGTTCCAGGGTTTTGTCGACAGTGTTCGCAAGAGCAACCTGGCGACAGTCGAGCAACTGGGCAAAGAGGCCGAGAAGGCTGCAACCGCCGCCGACAAAGCCAGCCACGACGCCGAGGGCGGCCGCAAGGCCGAGGCCGGCAAGGGGCCGGGGAAAGGCGCGGGTGGGCACTCCGGCAAAGGCCATTAATCGCTGAAACCGTGTCATCGTTCTTCGCGAGCAGGCTCGCTCTCACTTTGGAATGCATTCTCCTGTGGGAGCGAGCCTGCTCGCGAAGGCGTCATTGGCATCACCACTGCATTTCAAGTTGATGGCAGAGCGACCGCCCGGCCCAACCCTGTTCCCAAAACCCTCAAGGGCTGGAACAATGCCGACCACTTTGTAGAGCGTTAATCCGGGGAGTTGCGGGTGCAGATTCAGGGTCATTACGAGCTTAAGTTCGAAGCGGTGCGAGAGGCGTTCGCGGCGCTGTTCGACGATCCCCAGGAGCGTGGCGCCGCGTTGTGCATCCAGGTCGGTGGCGAAACCGTTGTCGATCTGTGGGCCGGCACTGCCGACAAGGACGGGGCCGAGGCCTGGCATAGCGACACCATCGCCAACCTGTTCTCCTGCACCAAGACCTTTACCGCCGTCACCGCGCTGCAGCTGGTGGCCGAAGGCAAGCTGCAACTGGATGCCCCGGTTGCGCGCTACTGGCCTGAATTTGCCGCTGCCGGCAAAGCGTCCGTCACCCTGCGTCAACTGCTCTGCCATCAGGCCGGTCTACCGGCATTGCGCGAGTTGTTGGCCCCCGAAGCCCTTTACGACTGGCAAACCATGGTCGACGCCCTGGCCGCCGAAACGCCGTGGTGGACGCCGGGCGAAGGCCACGGTTACGCGGCGATCACCTATGGCTGGCTGATCGGCGAATTGCTGCGCCGTGCCGACGGTCGCGGGCCGGGTGAATCCATCGTCGCGCGGGTCGCCAAACCGTTGGGCCTGGACTTCCATGTGGGCCTGGCCGACGAAGAGTTCCATCGCGTGGCCCACATTGCGCGGGGCAAGGGCAATGTCGGCGATGCCGCGGCCCAGCGCCTGCTGCAAGTGACCATGCGTGAGCCAACGGCCATGACGACCCGGGCATTCACTAACCCGCCGTCGATCATGACCAGCACCAACAAACCCGAGTGGCGACGCATG
Organism: Pseudomonas sp. IT-P4; assembly: GCF_949767755.1. Lineage (NCBI taxonomy): Bacteria > Pseudomonadati > Pseudomonadota > Gammaproteobacteria > Pseudomonadales > Pseudomonadaceae > Pseudomonas > Pseudomonas sp. IT-P4. Next base: position 435,015 of record NZ_CATKPX010000045.1, read on the forward strand.
CAACAGCCGGCCGCCAATGGTCATGGCAATGCCCGCAGCCTGGCCGGATTCTACGCCGGCCTGCTGGACGGCAGCCTGCTGGAAAGCGAAATGCTCGATGAATTGACTCGCGAGCACAGCCTCGGCGAGGACAAGACTTTACTGACCCGGACCCGTTTCGGCCTGGGTTGCATGCTTGATCAACCGGATGTTGCCAATGCCACCTTCGGCCTTGGCCCGCGGGCGTTTGGTCATCCGGGTGCCGGCGGCTCCATCGGTTTTGCCGATCCGGAGCACGATGTGGCTTTCGGATTTGTGACAAATACCCTGGGGCCGTACGTCTTGATGGACCCGCGCGCGCAAAAGCTGGTGCGGGTTCTGGCCACTTGTCTGTAAAAGCGGCTATCGGGTTCCAGGGCTGGAACCCGATAACCTTTTCAGTTTCAAACCGTCTGCTTCTACCGGCCAATGTGGCCTGATTTTTTTGACTTCATTTTTGTGGATATCCAATGTCATCCAATAAAACCCTCGCTTTGGCCCTGTGCTTCGCTATTACCGGTTGCGCACAGACTCCACAGAAAGACGTGACGGCATCTGTCGCCAAGACTGAAAGCGGCAGCCACTGGTACTGGCCGTTCGGTTCCGACGACAGCGCCGGCAAGCCCGTGGCCAAGCCGGAGGTGAAGCCCGCAGTCAAACCCGTTGCGGCGGCCAAGGCTGAAACCGATAGCGGTAGCAAGTGGTGGTGGCCATTCGGCGGTAGCGAGCAGAGTACAGCCAAAGTTATGCCGATGCCTGACCCGAAAGTCACCCAGGCCTGGCTTGACGACTACGAACCGCGACTGCGCGAGGCGGTCAAGGGCAGCAACATGCAACTCGAGCGCCGCGAAAACGTGCTGGTAGTGACTGCACCGGTCGAAGGCTCGTTCAACCCGGATCGTCCGGCCATGCTGCTGCCGGTCACACTCGGTCCGTTCACCCGCGTTGCCAAGATCCTTGAAGCCGATCCAAAGACCGCTGTGTTGATCCTCGGCCACAGCGATACGTCCGGCGCGGCGCCGGCCAACGTCAAGCTGAGCCAGGAGCGTGCCCAGTCCGTTGCGGCGATTTTCCGTCTCAGTGGTTTGCAGCGTGATCGCCTGATGCTGCGTGGCCTGGGCGGTGACGCGCCGCGTGCCGCCAATGACAGCGTGCAAGGGCGTGCGTTGAACCGTCGCGTGGAACTGCTGGTGACCCCGCAAAACACCATGGTCGCGCTGCTGAGCAAGTACAACATGCCGGCTCCGGCACCTGTGACCATGGTCGCTGCCGCGGACGCCAAGCCGGTCGTCAAGCCTGTGACACCGGCCCCTGCGACTAAAAAGGCTGCTGTTCCAGCGACGAAAAAAGCGCCCGCGAAAAAAGCGTCGGCCAAGAAAGCACCTGCGAAAACCGCAACGCCGGCAAAAAAGACCACACCAGCCAAAGCCTCCACGGCTGACAAGAAAGTCGTCGCCACTGATACTGCAAAGCAGTGATTCGTTAACCAAAAGGAATGCGCCATGACCCAGGGCCTGGCTGATATGCGTCGTGACTACACCCGTGATGGCCTGACCGAGGCACAAGCCCCGGCCGAGCCGTTCGCACTGTTTCACCAGTGGTTCGCCGACGCGGTGAAAACCGAGCAGGCACCGGTGGAAGCCAACGCCATGACCCTGGCCACCGTTGACCAGGACGGTCGACCGCACTGTCGCATTCTGTTGCTCAAGGGCCTGGACGAGCAGGGCTTCACCTTTTTCACCAACTACGAAAGCGCCAAGGGCCAGCATCTGGCCGCGAATCCGTTCGCGGCCATGACGTTTTTCTGGCCGGCGCTCGAGCGCCAGGTGCGTATCGAAGGACGGGTGGTGAAGGTGACGCCTGAGGAGTCCGACGCCTATTATCAGGTCCGTCCGCTGGGCAGTCGCCTGGGGGCCTGGGCGTCACCGCAGAGCCGGGTGATCGCCGGTCGTGGCGAACTCGAAGCGCTGCTCAAGAATACCGAGCAACGTTTCAGCGACACCCAGCCCCATTGCCCGGAACACTGGGGCGGTTATCGCCTGCTGCCGGAACGCATCGAATTCTGGCAGGGCCGCCCAAGCCGCCTGCACGACCGCCTCAATTACCGCCAGCAGGGCGCCGACTGGATTCTTGAACGTCTGGCACCCTGAGCAGTCTACCGATCGGGATAGCCTGCCGCAGCGGCCTCCAGCCACTTCGGCAGGTCTCGACGCTTGATCTTCTGCGCCCGGGCACTCGCCAATCGTTCGAGCATGAAGGCTTTTTTCTGCTCGTCCTTGCCCGCCAGCGCTAGCGCCAGGTCGCGGTCCATCCAGCGTTTGATCCGCACGTACAGCCACCAATGGAAGTACAAACCGGCAACAGTCGTGACGACGATGATAAAGTAGTCCATTGAAATCCTTGGCCAGTGGGGCAGTTTTGCGAATTTGCCGCTACTGTGTGAGTTCGTGGAGGCGCCTTAACGGAGCCTGAATCAAACCAATTTTACCCGGGCGATGCCGTGACAGGCGTCAAGCCGCGGAGTTTAATGAACAACTGTTTCTTTGGAGTTGATGCTATGCGTAAGTCTGTCCTGCTGGTTGCTTCCTTTTCCACGATGGCGATGTTGCTCACTGGTTGCCAATCGAGCCTGACCGGTGACTCCTACTCCCGTGACGAGGCGCGTCGGGTGCAGACCGTTCGCATGGGCACTATCGAAGCATTGCGCCCGGTGAAAATCGAAGGCACCAAGACCCCGATCGGCGGCGCTGCAGGCGCAGTGGTCGGTGGCGTTGGCGGCAGCTCCATCGGTGGCGGCAAGGGCAGTATTGTTGCTGCGGTCATTGGCGCAGTCGCCGGCGGCCTTATCGGTTCGGCCGCGGAAGAAGGCCTGACCCGCACCCAGGGTGTGGAAATCACCGTACGCGAAGACGATGGCAGCATGCGCGCCTACGTACAGGAAGTTCAGCCGAACGAAGTGTTCCGTGTTGGCGAGCGTGTGCGCATCGCAAGTGTGAATGGCACCAGCCGCGTTTCGCACTAAACGCAAACACTGGATAAACAAAAAACCCGATCAGGTGACTGATCGGGTTTTTTGTTTTGCGGCTCAGGCGAGTCTTGATTGGCGCCAGGGTTTATTGCGGTTTATCAGGAGGTCAGCGCACTGTTCTTGCGGCTTGCCATCGCCGTCACCACATAACCGATCAGCGCCGCCAGAATCGAACCGGTCAAGATCCCCATGCGGTCCATCCCGGCGAAATCACTCACGCCCGGCTCGAAGGCCAGCGAGCCGACAAACAGGCTCATCGTGAAACCAATGCCACAGAGAATCGCCACGCCCAGTATCTGACCCCAATTGGCGCCTTGGGGCAGGGTGGCGATACCGGTTTTCACCGCCAGCCAGGTCAGGCCGAAGACGCCGACGGTCTTGCCCAACAGCAACCCGATGGCGATGCCCATGGGGACGTGGTGAGTGAAGCTTTCAACGGTGACACCGCTCAGGGACAGGCCGGCATTGGCAAAGGCGAACAGTGGCAGGATGCCGTAGGCCACCCACGGATGCAGGGCGTGCTCCAGGGTCAGCAATGGCGAAGGCTCGGCATTTTTCGTGCGCAGCGGAATGCAGAAGGCCAGGGTCACGCCGGCCAGCGTGGCGTGGACACCGCTCTTGAGCACGCAGACCCAGAGGATCAAGCCAATGATCATGTACGGCCCGAGCTTGACCACGCCAAGCCGGTTCATCCCGATCAGCGCCGCAATACAGGTCGCGGCCAGCGCCAGGGACAGGGTCGACAGCGCGCCGGAGTAGAAAATCGCAATGATGATGATCGCGCCGAGGTCGTCGATGATCGCCAGGGTCATCAGGAACAGTTTCAGCGATACCGGAACCCGTTTGCCCAGCAGCGCCAGCACGCCAAGGGCGAAGGCGATGTCGGTGGCGGTCGGGATTGCCCAGCCGTTGAGGGCCGCTGGCGTGTCGCGATTGAGGTACCAGTAGATCAGCGCCGGCACCACCATGCCACCAATGGCGGCGGCACCGGGCAGGACGATTTGCGACGGTTTGGACAACTGGCCGTCGAGGACTTCGCGCTTCACTTCCAGGCCGATCAGCAGGAAGAACAGCGCCATCAGGCCGTCGTTGATCCAGAGCAACGCCGGTTTGGCGATTTTCAGCGCGCCGATCTGGGCCACCACGGGAGTGTCCAGCAGGCCGTTGTACAGCCACGACAGCGGCGAGTTGTTGATAATCAGAGCCAGAACGGCAGCGGCGATCAGTAACAGACCGCTGGCAGCTTCCAACTGAAAGAAACGCGTGAAAGTGCTACGCAGAGGCAAGGTCGCTCTCCATCTGTGAATTCAAAAGGTGTTACACCCTAACAAGTACTGTTAGTTGTTAAAACAAAAGTTATATTCTTTTTTGTTATATGTCGTTACAGACTGATCCCTCAGCATTGACCTGAGCCTAGCAGTTGCCGGGCGTATTGGATTTCAGCTGTACCTGTGCCGGACGCGGGTTTTTTCCTAAGCTTGTTGGATGAGCCTTTTCAAAAGGCAGACTCCTGCCCGATACAACGAGAAAACCATCATGAGCGACAACCGACAGTGGTCCCGCGAAGCGATCCGGATCATCGAAGCCGATTTCCAGCGCAGCGCCGACACCCACTTGATCCCCTTGCCGCTGCCGGGTTTTCCAGGCATCGAGTTGTACTTCAAGGATGAGTCCAGCCACCCCACGGGCAGCCTCAAGCATCGCCTGGCCCGTTCGCTGTTCCTGTATGCGCTGTGTAACGGCTGGCTCAAGCCCGGTGCGCCGGTCATTGAAGCTTCCAGCGGTTCCACGGCGATTTCCGAAGCGTACTTCGCGCGCATGCTGGGCTTGCCGTTCATTGCGGTGATGCCGGCGACCACGTCCAAGGAAAAGATCGCGCAGATCGCCTTCTACGGTGGCCAAAGCCACCTGGTGGACGATCCGACCCGGATCTATGCGGAGTCCGAGCGTCTGGCTCGAGAACATGATGGACACTTCATCGACCAGTTCACTTACGCCGAGCGCGCCACCGACTGGCGGGCGAACAACAACATTGCCGAGTCGATCTTTCAGCAGATGCGTTTCGAGCAGCATCCCGAGCCGAGCTGGTTGATTTCCAGCCCCGGAACCGGCGGCACCACGGCCACCCTGGGCCGATATGTGCGTTATCGCCAATATGGCACCCGCGTACTGTGTGCCGATGCCGAGCGTTCGGTGTTCTTCGATTACTACCAGACCGGCGATGCCAGCCTGCGACTGGACCACGGCTCGCGTATCGAAGGCATCGGCCGGCCACGCGTGGAAGCGTCGTTTCTGCCCAAGGTGATCGACGCGATGGTCAAGGTGCCGGATGCCTTGTCGCTGGCGGCCATGCACTACCTGGCGGAGCGTCTGGGACGGCATGTGGGTGGGTCGAGCGGGACCAACCTGATCGGCGCACTGATGGCCGCCCAGCACATGAACGCAGCGGGGGAGACGGGCTCGATGGTGGCGATTCTGTGTGACAGCGGCGAGCGCTACGCCACGACCTATTACGATCAGGACTGGCTCAAGGCTCAGGGGTATGAGTTGAGCGGTTTGGTGGCTGTTGTGGCGGCGACGGTGGAGCGGGGGGAGCCGTTGCCGGCGAGCGTGCTGCGCGCCAATATCTGACACAAATGAAAAGATCGCAGCCTTCGGCAGCTCCTACAGGAGATGGTGTAAATCCTGTAGGAGCTGCCGAAGGCTGCGATCTTTTACTTTAAACCTTAAGCCTCCAGGCCAAGGATATCCCGAGCCACAGCCTCGGCAATGCGAATCCCGTCAACACCCGCCGACAGAATCCCGCCCGCATAACCGGCGCCTTCACCGGCCGGGAACAAGCCCTTCACGTTCAGGCTCTGCAACGACTCGTTACGGGTAATGCGCAGCGGCGAGGAAGTGCGGGTCTCGATGCCGGTCAGCACTGCGTCGTGCAGCGAGTAACCACGAATCTGCTTCTCGAACGCCGGCAAGGCTTCGCGAATCGCTTCGATGGCGAATGCCGGCAGCGCCAGCGCCAGATCACCCAGGGCGACGCCCGGCTTGTAGGACGGCTCGACGCTGCCCAGTTCGGTGGACGGTTTGCCCGCGATAAAATCGCCGACCAGTTGCGCCGGGGCTTCGTAGTTGCTGCCGCCGAGCACGAATGCGTGGGATTCCAGGCGTTCCTGCAACTCGATACCGGCCAGCGGGCCGCCCGGATAATCGACTTCCGGGGTGATGCCGACGACGATACCGGAGTTGGCATTGCGCTCGTTACGCGAGTACTGGCTCATGCCGTTGGTGACCACGCGGTTCGGCTCGGACGTCGCCGCCACCACGGTGCCGCCCGGGCACATGCAGAAGCTGTAGACCGAACGGCCGTTCTTGGCGTGGTGCACCAGTTTGTAGTCGGCGGCGCCCAGTTTCGGGTGGCCGGCGTACTTGCCCAGGCGCGCACGGTCGATCAACGACTGTGGGTGCTCGATGCGGAAACCCACCGAGAACGGCTTGGCTTCCATGAACACGCCACGGCCGTGGAGCATGCGGAAGGTGTCGCGAGCGCTGTGGCCGAGGGCGAGGATCACGTGTCTGGAGTGGATCTGCTCACCGCCATTGAGTTCGACGCCGACCAGTTGGCCGTCTTCGATCAACACATCGGTGACACGCTGCTGGAAGCGCACTTCGCCGCCCAGGGCGCGAATCTGCTCACGCATGTTTTCCACAACGCCAGTCAGGCGGAACGTACCGATGTGCGGCTTGCTGACGTAGAGGATTTCTTCCGGGGCACCGGCCTTGACGAATTCGTGCAGGACTTTACGGCCGAGGAATTTCGGGTCCTTGATCTGGCTGTAGAGCTTGCCGTCGGAGAACGTCCCCGCGCCGCCTTCACCGAACTGCACGTTGGATTCCGGGTTGAGCACGCTTTTGCGCCACAGGCCCCAGGTGTCCTTGGTGCGCTGGCGTACTTCGGTACCGCGCTCGAGGATGATCGGCTTGAAGCCCATTTGTGCGAGCAACAACCCGGCGAAAATCCCGCACGGGCCGAAGCCGACAACGATCGGCCGCGCGCTCAGGTCGGCTGGTGCCTGGCCGACTTCTTTGTAGCTGACATCCGGCGCCACGCTGACGTTACGGTCATCGGCAAACTTGTGCAGTACCGCCGCCTCATCGCGAACTTCAAGGTCGATGGTGTAGATGAAGCACAGTTCGGAGGACTTTTTGCGCGCATCGTAGCTGCGCTTGAACAAGGTGAAATCGAGCAGGTCATCGCTGGCAAGCCCTAAGCGCTGCACGATGGCAGGGCGCAGGTCTTCTTCGGGATGGTCGATCGGCAACTTGAGTTCGGTGATTCGTAACATGGCGGGATCCGGTTCGCGGGGCGCACAACTGCGCCAGGGCGTTTGAAGCCCGCGATTATAAGCCTCAAAGGCGCAGGCCCGTGAGGCTTAAACGATCAGTCGTCGCGCGATCCGCCGAAATACCCGCAGCCGCGCTGCACCTGACCGTCGATGCGCAGTTCGGCGCTCATGTGCTGGATGCTGCCGGTGCTGCTGTCGACGCAACGTTGCGGTGCAACCCACAGTTCGATGTTCTGGTTGTTGGCTTCGGTACTGAGGTTGAAACGGCCATCGCCCAGTTGCTCCTCGACGTAAGGCACGGCCAGCGGCGGCTGGCCGGCCCGGTCGAGGACCATGCCTTTGCCGCTGACTTTCACGCTCCACTGCGGGGTGTGGCCGGCGGCGCGCAGGATCAGCAGCTTGAAATTCGGATCGTCGCACGCGTTGCCCGAGCGCTCGACGCGGTACAACTGCTCCAGATCGAGCTGGCCGTCACCACCGCTGCCGGCCACAACCCGCCCGCGCACGTCGGCAAACAGCTTGCCCTGCTTGTCCGCCAGGTTTGCGGCCTGCTGCAGGACGCTGGTACCGCCCGTGTCGTTGACCACGTAGCGGTTTGTCTGGTTGCACGGCTGGAACAGCAGTTTGCCGTCCGCCGCGGTCAACTGGCCTTGCATGCGTGTCTGGCCGACATGGGAGGCGTTCTGCCGCTCACCCTCGAACAACTGGCAAGCGGCGAACAGCGGAAGCAGGGCAACGAGGACTAAGGAACGGGCAACACGCATCTTGGGGTCTCCTGACAAGTGCCGCCACGTTACTCAGCCTGACCGTTCATCACAACCCGTTATCGTCTCCACTTTGTATTGGCGCGGAAAGATCGCAGCCTTCGGCAGCTCCTACGGAATACGCGCACGCCTCTGTAGGCGCTGGCGATCTTTTGCTTTTCAGATGTGAAAGGTCTGACCTGTTTGCAGGCCTTCCACGCTTTTGGCGTAGGCCAAAGCCACATCCGCCGCAGGAACCGGCTTGAAGCCACGAAAATACGGCGCGTATTTGCCCATGGCTTCGACCAGGACATTCGGGCTGATCGAATTCACACGCAGGCCGCGGGGCAGTTCGATGGCGGCGGCGCGGACGAAGCTGTCCAGCGCACCGTTGACCAGTGCTGCCGAGGCACCGCTGTAGATCGGATCGTGGCTGAGCACGCCGGTGGTGAAGGTGAATGAAGCTCCGTCATTGGCGAACTCACGACCGATCAGCAGCAAATTGACCTGGCCCATGAGCTTGTCTTTCAGGCCCAGAGCAAAGCTCTCTTCGGTCATCTCGTTGAGCGGTGCGAAGGTCACGTTGCCGGCGGCACACACCAGTGCATCGAATTTGCCGGTCTGCTCGAACAGTTTGCGAATCGAGGCGCTGTCACTGATGTCCACTTGAAAGTCGCCGCTGGTGCGACCGATGCGGATGATTTCGTGACGTTGCGACAGTTCCCTGTCGACGGCCGAACCGATGGTGCCATTTGCGCCGATCAAAAGAATTTTCATGGGGGGGATCCTCGTGTGGGTTGAACGAGGTTTCAGTTTAGGGTGGTTTTTTCTCCGGATAAGCGCACTAATAGGCAACCTTTGGTTTTCAAATGGAAACAATCCATGAGCGAGATGGATGACTTGGCGGCGTTCGCGGTATTGATCGAAGCGGGGAGTTTTACCCTGGCGGCGCAGCAGCTCGGTTGCAGCAAAGGCCAGCTGTCCAAGCGCATCAGCCAGTTGGAAGCGCAGTTTTCCGTGGTGTTGTTGCAACGCACCACCCGCCGCTTGAGCCTGACCGCCGCCGGTGCTGCGTTGTTGCCCCAGGCCCAGGCGCTGGTGGTGCAAGTCGAGCGGGCCCGCCAGGCCCTGGCGCGTCTGAAGGACGACATGGCCGGCCCGGTGCGGATGACGGTACCGGTGTCGCTCGGGGAAACCTTCTTCGATGGCCTGTTGCTGGAGTTCTCCACCAAGTATCCCCAGGTACAGATCGAGTTGGAGCTCAACAACAGTTACCGAGAACTGTCCCGCGACGGCTTCGATCTGGCGATTCGTTCCGACGTGGCCATTGACCAGCGACTGGTGGCGCGTCCACTGCTGGCGTGGCAAGAACTGACCTGTGCCAGCCCGGCCTATCTGGAACAATACGGTGAACCGCAAACCCCCCAGGCGCTGGCCGAACATCGCTGCCTGCTCAACAGCCATTACAGCGGTCGCGAAGAATGGCTGTATCACCAGCAGCACGAGTTATTGCGGGTGCGGGTGTCGGGGCCGTTCGCCAGCAACCACTACAACCTGTTGAAGAAAGCCGCGCTGGTCGGCGCCGGTATTGCGCGCTTGCCGTCCTACTGTTTGCCAACGGAACTGGCCGACGGGCGTTTGCGATGGCTCCTGCGCGATTATCAGACCCGCAGCATGCCGATGTACCTGGTGCATCCGTATCAGGGCGGATTGCCCAAGCGCACGCAGGTACTGGCGGATTATCTGATCGGGTGGTTCAAGCGCAGTGGGGAGGTGCTGGATCGGCTTTGAACCATCACACGGACCCTGTAGGAGCCGCCGAAGGCTGCGATCTTTTGACTTTGGTTTTTTAAGATCAAAAGATCGCAACCTTCGGCAGCTCCTACACCGATCTCATTCGCAGGCATAAAAAACGGCCCGCAAAGGCCGTTTTTTTGTTTACCGCAATGGCTCAACCACCGAGGTAGGCTTCGCGCACTTTCGGGTCGGTCAGCAGGGCTTCACCTGTGCCTTGCATCACCACCCGGCCGTTCTCCAGAACGTAGGCACGGTCAGCGATTTTCAGCGCCTGGTTGGCGTTCTGCTCGACCAGGAACACCGTCACACCGTCCTTGCGCAGCTGTTCGATGATGTCGAAGATCTGCTGGATGATGATCGGTGCCAGGCCCAGGGAAGGCTCGTCGAGCAGCAACAGCTTGGGCTTGCTCATCAGCGCACGGCCGATGGCGAGCATTTGCTGTTCGCCGCCAGACATGGTGCCGCCGCGCTGGTTGAAGCGCTCTTTCAGGCGTGGGAAAAGTCCGAGAACCTTGTCCATCTGTTCCTGATAGTCGCCCTTGGCGGTGAAGAAACCGCCCATGGACAGGTTTTCTTCCACGGTCAGGCGGGAAAACACCCGGCGACCTTCCGGCACAACCGCGATGCTCTTGCGCATGATCTGCGAGGAGTCCTGGCCGACCAGTTCCTCACCCATGTAGCGGATGCTGCCGCTGTGGGCGCGCGGCGAACCGCAAAGCGTCATCAGCAGCGTGGACTTGCCGGCACCGTTGGCGCCGATCAGGGTCACGATCTCGCCCTGGCGGACTTCGACGTTGACGCTGTGCAGGGCCTGGATCTTGCCGTAGAAGGTGGAAACGTTTTCGAACTGCAGCATTTACGCTTCCCCCAGGTAGGCTTTGATCACTTCAGGATTGTCGCGGATCTGTTCCGGCGTGCCGTTGGCCAGGGGCGTGCCCTGGTTGATCACGACGATGTGGTCGGAAATGCTCATGACCAGCTTCATGTCGTGTTCGATCAGCAGCACGGTGACGTTGTGCTCTTCACGCAGCATGCTGATCAGCGCCTTGAGGTCCTCGGTTTCCTTCGGGTTCAGGCCGGCGGCCGGTTCGTCGAGCATGAGGATGCGCGGGCGGGTCATCATGCAGCGGGCGATTTCCAGGCGACGTTGCTGACCGTAGGCCAGGGTGCCGGCCGGACGGTTGGCGAACTCGCGCAGGTTGACCTTGTCCAGCCAGTACTCGGCGTATTCCATGGCCTCGCGCTCGCTCTTGCGGAACGACGGGGTCTTGAACAGTCCGGACAGGAAGTTGGTGTTCAAGTGACGATGCTGGGCGATCAGCAGGTTCTCGACCGCCGTCATGTCCTTGAACAACCGCACGTTCTGGAAGGTGCGCACCACGCCCTTGAGGGCGATCTTGTGGCCGGGCAGGCCTTCGATCGCCTCGCCGTCGAGCAGGATGCTGCCGCCGCTCGGCTTGTAGAAGCCGGTCAGGCAGTTGAACACGGTGGTCTTGCCGGCGCCGTTGGGGCCGATCAGCGCAACCACTTGTTTCTCTTTCACGCTCAAGGCAACGCCGTTGACCGCCAGCAAGCCGCCGAAGCGCATGCTCAGGTTTTCTACTTTGAGGATCTCGCGGCTCATTTGCGCAGCTCCATGTGAGGACGTTGCATGGGCAGCAGACCCTGAGGGCGCCAGATCATCATCAGTACCATCAAGGCACCGAACATCAACATGCGGTACTCACTGAACTCACGCATCATTTCCGGCAGCAGGATCATCACCACGGCAGCGAGGATCACGCCCAGCTGCGAGCCCATGCCACCCAGCACCACGATGGCGAGGATGATCGCCGACTCGATGAAGGTAAAGGACTCCGGCGTCACCAGGCCTTGACGGGCAGCGAAGAAGCTACCGGCAAAACCGGCGAAACTCGCACCCAGGGTGAAGGCCGACAGTTTGATGATGGTCGGGTTCAGGCCCAATGCACGGCAGGCAATTTCGTCTTCACGCAACGCTTCCCAGGCACGGCCCAGGGGCATGCGCAGCAAGCGGTTGATGACGAACAGCGCACCCAGGGCAAGCAACAGCGCAACCAGGTAGAGGAAGATCACCTTGTTGATCGAGTTGTATTCCAGGCCGAAATACTCATGGAAGGTCTGCATGCCTTCCGCAGCCTTGCGTTCGAAGGTCAGGCCGAAGAACGTCGGTTTCTCGATGTTGCTGATGCCGTTCGGACCGCCAGTGAGGCCGGTCAGGTTACGCAGGAACAGACGGATGATTTCACCGAAGCCCAGGGTCACGATCGCCAGGTAGTCGCCACGCAAGCGCAGCACCGGGAAACCGAGCAGGAAGCCGAAGGTGGCTGACATCAGGCCGGCGATCGGCAGGCAGATCCAGAAGCTCAGGCCGTAGTAGTGCGACAGCAGCGCGTAGCTATAGGCGCCGACGGCATAGAACCCGACGTAACCGAGGTCGAGCAGACCGGCCAGGCCGACCACGATGTTCAGGCCGAGGCCGAGCATCACGTAAATCAGCACCAGCGTGGCGATGTCCACCGCACCGCGAGAGCCGAAGAACGGCCAGACCAGGGCACCGGCGATCAGCGCAATGATGACCCAACGCTGAGTGGTCGGCAGGGTCAGGAAGTTGCTGGCCTTGGCCGGGATCAGCGGCATGCTCGGCGAAGAGCGCCAGGCCGAGCTGATCTGCTGGTCGAACAGCACACGCAGGAACATCAGTACCGAGCACACCGCGATGGTGATCAGGGTGGCGTCGCTGGTGCCATGAACTTCGAGGTTGATGCCGACGATGGTCAGCTTCAGACCGAGTACCGGGTAGGCCACGGCCCACACCAGCAAGGCACTGAACAGTGCCTGTTTAAGATTCCTAGTCATACCTTCTCAACCTCCGGACGGCCCAGCAGGCCGGTTGGCCGGAACAACAACACCAGGACCAGCAGGCCGAACGCCACGACGTCCTTGTACTGGTCGCCGAAGATATCGGCACCAAAGGCTTCCGCCACGCCAAGTACCAGCCCGCCGAGCATGGCGCCCGGAATACTGCCGATACCGCCCAGCACGGCTGCGGTGAAGGCCTTGAGGCCAACCAGGAAACCGGCGTTCGGGTTGATCACGCCGTATTGCATGCTCAGGAGCACGGCGGCAATGGCTGCCAGTGCCGCACCGATGACGAAGGTCAGGGCAATGATGTTGTTGGTGTTGATACCCAGCAGGTTGGCCATCTTGATGTCCTCGGCGCAGGCGCGGCAGGCGCGACCCAGGCGAGAGCGGGAGATGAACAGGGTCAGGCCGAGCATGGCGACCAGGGTCACCACGAACACCACGATTTGCATGTAGGAAATCAGCACTTCATGTGCGCCACCTGGCCCAAAGGCAAAGTTGCCCGGAATCAGGTTGGGGATGGATTTGTCCTTGGAGTCTTGCGCCAGCAGAACGGTGTTCTGCAGGAAGATCGACATGCCGATGGCGGAGATCAGCGGGATCAGACGGTTGCTGCCGCGCAAGGGGCGGTAGGCGATCCGTTCGATGCTGTAGCCGTAGGCACTGGTTACAACGATGGTGGCGAGAAAAGCTGCGGTCATCAACAGCGGCACGCTGTCGAGTCCCAGCATGGCCAGCCCGGCGATGGCGATGAACGCCACGTATGAACCGATCATGTACACCTCGCCGTGGGCGAAGTTGATCATTCCAATGATGCCGTAGACCATCGTATAGCCGATGGCGATCAGGGCATACGTGCTGCCAATGGTCAGGCCATTAACCAGCTGTTGGAAGAAGTGATAGATGTCAGGCATTACAGCGCTCCTAAAAACCTGATACGCATTTCACTGGTGGAGTCATTTTCCCGCCCGGGCCCCGTGGATCTGCATCCACTTCGAATCCGGGGTTTGCCAGCGAACCGCTGATGACGGTTTTGAGATTTTCAGGTGGGGAGACTGGCGGATCACGCCAGCGCGGCCCAGATACGTTCGTAAAACAAAGCCCACGGCACGCCGTGGGCTTTGTTGGCAGTCAGTCAGGCAATGCCTTACTGAGGCTTGGCTTCAGTTTTTGGTTTGCCGAAGTGCCACTCGTAAACCACGAATTTGAAGTCTTTCAGGTCGCCTTTTTCGTCGAAGCTCAGGTCGCCGGTAGGCGTCTTGAAGGTGCCGGCGTGGATGGCTTCAGCCACTTTGGCGGAGTCTTCGGACTTGGCAGCCTTGATGCCGTCGGCGATCACGGTCACAGCCGAGTAGGCCGGGAACACGAACGGACCGCTCGGATCTTCTTTCTTGGCTTTGAACGCATCAGCCAGGGCAACGTTGGCCGGATCCTGGTCGAAGGATTTCGGCAGGGTCACCAGCAGGCCTTCGGAAGCATCCTTGGCGATCTGCGAAATGGAGTCGTTACCCACGCCTTCCGGACCCATGAACCTGGCTTTCAGGCCTTTTTCCTGGGATTGACGCAGGATCAGGCCCAGCTCCGGGTGGTAGCCGCCGTAGTAGACGAAGTCGACGTTGGCTTGCTTGAGCTTGGAGATCATCGACGAGAAGTCTTTGTCGCCGGCGTTGACGCCTTCGAACACGGCGACTTTCACGCCTTTGCCTTCCAGGGTTTTCTTCACGGCGGTGGCGATGCCTTCACCGTATTGCTGTTTGTCGTGCAGAACAGCAACGATCTTCGGTTTTACGAAGTCGGCAATGTAGTTACCGGCGGCAGGGCCCTGGGCGCTGTCCAGACCGATGGTGCGGAACACCATTTTGTAACCACGGGCGGTGATGTCCGGGCTGGTGGCAGCCGGGGTGATCATGATCACGCCTTCGTCTTCGTAGATGTCCGAAGCCGGTTGAGTGGAGCTGGAGCACAGGTGACCGACTACGAACTTGACGCCGTCGTTGACGACCTTGTTCGCGACTGCCACAGCTTGTTTCGGATCACAGGCGTCATCGTATTCAACGGCTTCGAGTTTCTTGCCGTCCACGCCGCCCTTGGCGTTGATTTGCTCGATGGCCATTTTGGCGCCACTGAACTGCATGTCGCCGTATTGGGCTACAGGGCCGGTCTTGGGGCCGGCGATGCCGATCTTGATGGTGTCAGCTGCGAACGAATGGCTGGCAACCCCGGCCAGAACCATAGCGGCAAACAGTTTGGAAATCTGCTTAGTAGCCTTAGTCATAGTGCTCCACTCTTACTGTTGTAGTTTTTATAGTCCTGGCGCCGAAAGCAGCAGAACCGGGTCAGATATCTGCGACATTCCCCGGAAAAGTCCCTCGGCAACTGTACCGGTACAGTGTAGAGCGCCGATTGTCAGCCTGGGAAGGCAGCGCCGGGGGACAAAACCTGCAAGTGTCGCTTTATTGAAAGTAAAAGACAGAATTGCGGCGGGGTGTTGAGGGGCTTATAGCCATATTCAGTGCATTCCCTGGCTTTCCTGCGCTTTTCATTTCGGTCACTCAATTGCATCCGGGTTTTTCTGCCAGACCACCGACGTTATCATCTACGTCGATTTCTTTTCCGGACAGTCCCATGAATCAAGAACCTAGCACCCTCTATGCCAAGCTGCTTGGTGAAACCGCATCTATTACCTGGAAAGAGCTGGAGCCGTTCTTCGCCAAGGGTGCCCTATTGTGGGTCGATCCTGGCCTGGATCTGATCGCCGCCGCCGAGGCCGTGGCCCAGGATGAAGGGGAGAAAGTGGCTGCCTGGCTGGCCGCTGACAAGGTCGCCAAGCTGTCTGAAACGCGGGCGCTGGATCTTTTTGAGCGTGATCCGCAGTTGTGGGCCGTGGTTGTTTCGCCGTGGATTCTGATCCAGGAAAGAGCGCAGGTATAAAAGGCTGCACCTGATTGGTGCGCTTCTTTCAGAGGGAAAAGTGTGTAGCCGAGTAGCGTGATGGCATGTTGCCGTAGAGAAAGGCCACAGCCTCACGGTGACGTAAACGTAACGGGAACAGTTGGGAGGGCAGCTGAACGTCTGCTCAATTGTTTCTGAATGTTGGATAAAAGATCAAAAGATCAGATCAAAAGATCGCAGCCTTCGGCAGCTCCTACAAAGGCGCGCTGCGGTGTCATGTGAACCGCAGCCCGTAGGAGCTGCCGAAGGCTGCGATCTTTTCAGGCATACCTCATCAAGCCGTCTTGCCCGTATGGTTATTCAACGAAATAACCTTGGTCTTGCCGATGCGGTGACGGTAGATCTCGCGCAGGTACTTGATCGATTTCTTCACGCAATCCCGGGACAGGCGGATGTCATTGATCGAGACAAATTTTTCCTTGTCGTTGATCAGTTCGCGGTACTTCTTCTCGTACATCGGCTTGATCGCGTACCAGTTGGTATCGAGGATCTTCGCCGGGTTCTCGAATTCGTTGAGCAATTCGTCGATGCGGTCTTCATCGAATTGTTCGTTGATGATGAAGTCCAGGATCGAGTTGTCCAGGGTCTCGTCGAATCGGTACGGGTTTTTCGCGAAGCAGCGCTTGATGAACGCCACGATCAGCGTCAGGAAGTCGTCCGACAGGCACGGGCTCTTGGCGATCAGGGTGGTCAGCGACAGGTTGGCCGAAGCACCGATCACCAACGCGTAGCGCTTGAGTGTGGTGTTGGGGAACAGGCTGTTGAGGTGGGTCTTCAACCGGTTCAAATCCATGTAGGACAGCTTGTAGTCCTTCGGCAACGAAACGATAGACACCACCGACGAGCAATTCTTGAAGAAGTGCAGGTCATGCAGGGCCGCCGCGTCGTAACCCGAGTTCTTGTACTGTTCCAGCGACGCGCGATAGCGCTTGGACTCGATCGGCAACAGGCTGATGCCTTCGATGGCCTGGGTGACCTTGTTGAAGTGCGGCAGATCGATCGAACGGAAGAACAGGTCGTCGATGTTCAGGCGCTGCGGCTCTTTCTCGAACACTTTGAATTTGTCGCTGCTCGGTGCCGGGGTTTCCGGCACCACGGACTCGGCGTAGGCAATCGCCACCGGGCCGGCCAGGCTCATGAACAGGTCATTGGCGTCCAGGCGGATGGTTTCGCCGATATCGATGCCGGCGCGACGGAAATAGTTCTGGTCGTAGTCAGTCGTAACTGCCTGCGCCGTCAGAATGTTGAAGATCTGCTGCGAGATGTACTGGTTGGCGTGCTTTTCCATGGCATTGACATCAATGTTCTGGATGTTGCCGTCATCGTTCTCTTCGGCGTAACGCATGATGTCGTTGGAGATCAGCATCATCGCGTTCCACGGGCGGATGCGGCCCATGACGCTGGCTTCGCTGCTGTCTTCGTTGGCGAAGTTGTAGGAGAAGTCCCACTCTTCCGACAGGTATTTGCACAGCAGTCGACCGGCGTTGATGTGCAACGCCTCGGACATTTCACTGCGGTGATCGGAAATGTTCGGCAGTACACAGATGCCACTGGTGAAGATCGGTTCGAAGACGAAGGAGTGGCCGCTCTTGCTGTCGTGCTCGTCCATCGGCTTGGTGTCGAACGTCTTGTTCATATACGAATGCTGCTGGGCCAGGCCGAATTCCGAGGCCATGCCCGAGCCGGTACCGCCGCCGGCACTGAAGATCGAGAAATACAGGCGCGACTGGTTGGCCTTGATGCCACAGCTGTCGATCAGGTACGAGTGAATCATCTTCCAGTCGGGGCTGGAGAAACGCTGGGTGTCCTTGTTCAGGATGATCTTGGCCAGGTACTGGCCGAGGATCGGCGCGTTACCGGCGCCACCGGCATGGACTTCCGACAGGTCCATGATTTTCATTTTGCTGTAGTCGCGCAGGAAGCCGCTTTTTTCGCCCTTGCGCGAGAAACGGATGCGTCCGGCGATGTCTTTGTCCAGGTCCCCGAGCATCACCAGCGGCTCGACCAGAAACACTGGCTTGGTGTTTTTGTTCTGGCCCAGGCGCAGGTTGTTACGGATCCACTGGGCCGGGCTGTAGCCCTTTTCGGTAAAACGCTTGTCCGGCGACAGGCGATCTTCGTTGTTGAATTCATTGAGGTAGAACTTGCGGGCGTTATACACAAGCTCCGCCACGTCCAGCGCAATGTTCGAGCCGCAGCGGCCCAGGCCGATCAGGCACACCGACGGGAATTCCTGATCGCTGTGCTGTTCGCTGTCGCCTTCCAGGTGCGGTGCGCGCGGGAACACCATGTCGCGCAGGCCGTCGAGGTTGTCGAGGATGCGGTCGGTGTTGGTTTCGGTGAAGTAGAGGTATTGCTGGGTCGCCAACGGGCGCGATTGAATCAATGGCTTCGGTGATGACGGGCTGTTGGCCGCGGGGCTCAACGTCAGATCGGTTACCGCAGTGGCCGGGTTGTTTTTAGAAGTCATTGTTCGCCATCTACCTGGGCTGATTGGTTGGCCGACTCGCAGTCGTCGAACCGTCACGGAATACAATCGCGTCTTTTTTCAGCGCGTACTTGGACCATGCCTTGGTCTTTAGCCTGAGTATTGCTCGGGGTGAATCCTTTCCTAAGTCATGATGAATCGGCCAATATTCGGTGATCTTTAATCAAGAAGAGGCAAAATGATGTCAACGCTACCTTCGCTAGGGTTTGCCGGGATCGGCCTGATGGGGCTGCCGATGTGCCGGCGCCTGCTGGCCGCGGGTTACCCGCTGGCGGTGTGGAATCGCAATCCGGACAAGTGCAGGCCGCTGGTGGAGGCGGGCGCGCGTCAGGTCGCCAGTCCGGCCGAGCTGTGCCGGCACGCTGACGTGGTGATGCTGTGCCTGGCGGATACTTCGGTCGTACGCGAGGTGGTATTTGGTCCGGCAGGCGTTGTGGAGGGCGCAAAAAAGGGCCAGCTGCTGGTGGATTTCTCCAGCCTGGAGCCCAACGCCACGCGGGAAATGGCCGCAGCACTTGCCGCTAGAACGGGCATGGGCTGGCTCGACACGCCGGTGTCCGGCGGCGTGGTCGGTGCCGAGGCTGGAAGCCTGGCGATCATGGTCGGCGGTGAATCACAGGATCTGGAGCGGGTCCGGCCTGTGCTGTTGAACCTGGGGCAGCGTGTAACACACATGGGCGGCGTCGGGGCAGGGCAGGTGACCAAGGCGTGCAATCAGATGATCGTCGCCTGCAATGCATTGGTGATTGCCGAAGTGGTCGCGCTGGCGGAGCGTTCCGGGGTCGATGCCAGCCTGATCGCCGAAGCGCTGGCCGGCGGCTTTGCCGATTCGAAACCCTTGCAGATCCTGGCCCCGCAGATGGCGCAAAACCGTTTCGAGCCAGTCAAGTGGCATGTGCGCACCTTGCTCAAGGATCTGGATACAGCGGTGAAGTTTTCCCGTGAGCAAGGCTCGGCAACACCGATCAGCGGCCTGGCCGCGCAGTTGATGCGCCTGCATGGAAGTCAGGGTTTCCTTGAAAAGGACCCGTCTACATTAGTGCAGATGTACCGTGAGCCAGGCTCAGCGTCGTGACGGTGCAGGTGTCCTTGCGCTGGTTGATTTCGTTCAGCACCGGAAGCAACTCGGCCAGTGGCACTGGCCGGCTCAGCAGATAGCCCTGAACGAAGTCACAACCGTGGTTTTCCAGGAATTGGTACTGCTCGAAGGTTTCGACCCCTTCGGTGACCACTTGCAGGTGCAGGGTATGGGCCATGACGATGATGGCCTGGACAATCTCCATATCCTGGGTCGCCTTGGGAATGTCCTGGATGAACGAACGGTCGATTTTCAGCGTGTTAAGCGGCAAGCGCTTGAGGTAGGCCAGGGATGAATAGCCGGTGCCGAAGTCATCGATCGACAGCGAAACGCCGAGAGCGCGTATCTGCCGCAGTAGCACCAGGGTGTTGGCGATATTGCCCATCAAGGCGTTTTCGGTAACCTCCAGTTCGAGCCGGTGGGGCTGCACACCGGAGGCTCGCAATGCGTATTCGATTTCATCGGCCAGTTCTTCGCGCGCCAGGTTCAGGGGCGAACAGTTCACGGCGATCTTCAGGTCCTCACAGCCTTGGCGCGACAACTCGCCCAAGTCTTCGCAGGCCTTGCGCAGCACCCAATTGTCCAACTCGGCGATCAGGCCGTTGGCCTCGGCGATGGCGATAAAACGATCCGGTACGAGAAAACCGTGGACCGGGTGTTGCCAGCGGATCAAGGCTTCGAGTTTGCTGACCTGGCCGGTCTTGAGGTCATAGATGGGCTGGTAATAGAGCATCAAACCGGTGTCTTCACGCAGGGCGTGGCGCAACTCCTCTTCCAGTTGCAGCTCGAGTGTGGCGCGGGTCTTCAGGTTGGCGCTGAAAAAATTCAGTCCATTGCGACCGCTGCCTTTGGATTGATACAGCGCCAGATCGGCGTTCTTCAACAGTTCCTCACAGGTCTTGCCGTCCTCCGGAAACAGGCTGATGCCGATGCTTGTGGTCATGACCATGCGCCTGCCGGCCAGCTCGATGGGCTCCTTCATCTTGAGCATGATGCGTTGGGCCATATGCCGCGCTTCTTCACGATCACGCAGATCGATGAGCAGGCAGAACTCGTCACCACCGAAGCGCGCGACCACGTCCTCGTGACTGCGAATCGAGCTCTTGATGTGCCCGGCAAGCACCTTTAGCAGTTCGTCACCGGCATCGTGGCCAAGGCTGTCGTTGATCCGCTTGAAATGGTCGATGTCCAGGAACAGGACCGCCAGCATTCCACCTTCGTTGGTTTTCTCGATGAGTTTTTCGGCGAAGATCTGGTTGAACCCGCGGCGGTTGATCAGGTTGGTCAGCGCGTCGTAGTGCGCCACCTGTTGCAGCGACATGCGCGCCTGGTCCAGTTGGCTGAGCAGGGAGTTGACCCGTTGCAGGTCGTGGTCCTTGTGTTGCAGTTTTTTGTCCGCCAGTGCCGCGCTGATGCTGCTGCCGATGATCAGCAGGGCCATGACCGTCACGGTCAGTGCCAGTTGCAGGTGGCTGTGTTCGCCGGATTGCACCGGCACGCTGTCGCTGGGCAGCACCAGGTTGAAAGCGGCCATGGCCGTGAGGTGCATGCCGAGGATACCCGCCCCGAGCACCAGGCTGGCGCAGCATTTAAAGAGCTGATGCAGCATGCCGACGCCGTCGCGCAGATACCATGCCAGCAATAAGGCGGCCAGCGCGGCACCGATCGCGATCGCGATGGAAAGGGCGAACAGGCCCGGATGGTAATAGACCGAGGCCTCGGAGTGCATGGCCGTCATGCCCACGTAATGCATGGTCGCGATGCCCAGGCCGATTCCGATCGATGCCTTGAGACAGCGCTGCAAACTCAAGTCCGGTAGGCTGAGGGTATGCATGGCCAGCCACGCGGCGAGCAGCGCGATGGTCAGCGAAAACAGCGTGACAGGCAGTTGGTAGTGAAGATCGACAGGCGCCTGGAAGGCCAGCATCCCGACGAAGTGCATGGCCCAGATACCGCCGGCCAGGCATCCGCTGCCCACCCAGCGCCAGAGTGTCTTGGACGCGGATTTCTCAGCGTGAGCAACCCGTTCGGCCATGTCCAGTGTCGCGAAACAGCCGACACAGGCGACCAGATAAGCGAGCAGCACCAGAAAAGGGTCATGTGTGCAATTGAGTATGACCTGCCCGCTCTCTGGTAGCTCGGTAATGAAATGCAAACCAAGCCACTCCATAGCATGCCCCATCGTTATCCTTCAGGCCGGCGCAAGTGGCGACGGCGAATGCCTTGGAGTATAGAGGGCGTGGATGGAGCGCAAGCGGTAGTGGCACATTGGTGCCAATGATTTTGACATTAGCCTGATAGCGATTAGTGCTAGTAGTCAGGCGATTTGCTTCTGAGGCGTCTCGAACGCAGGTTGCAGTGCCGGCAAGCCGAAAGCGGCACGGGCCGCATCGCAATCGGGATTGGCCAGGCCATCGACCCAGGAAGCGTCGAATTCCCGACAGGTGCTGGAGCGTTTTTCGTAAATCGAGCACTGCACCGTACTGCCCACGTCTCCGACCAGGCTGGTGCAGCGTACGGGTTTGCAGCCGGTGCCGAGCATCGCGACCCGACTGGGGCTGATCTGCTCGACAAGCTCATCGGGTA
Organism: Pseudomonas sp. IT-P4; assembly: GCF_949767755.1. NCBI lineage: Bacteria > Pseudomonadati > Pseudomonadota > Gammaproteobacteria > Pseudomonadales > Pseudomonadaceae > Pseudomonas > Pseudomonas sp. IT-P4. Next base: position 456,928 of record NZ_CATKPX010000045.1, read on the forward strand.
CCGTCCCCCCGGACGAGGCGCATTCACCCCAGAAAAATGACACGCGAAAGTGAGAACAGCAGGCACCGCAATTCAGACACGGACTGGCTTCGGACATGGGCAATTATCTAAGGAAAAGTGGAGACACAGGGGGGAAACAAGGCCGCTATTCTAGGCTTCGCCAACGGCTTGGGAAGGGGGGCTCAAAGGTATTTTTCATAGGCTGGACGGGCTACGAAATACCCTGTGGGAGCGGCGGTGCGCGATGGGTTGATATCAGCCTGGCGAATAATGAAAGACAGTCGTGGCCGGCCTGTCTAGATTGCAAAGTCCGGGGGCAGTGACGCCCCAAAAACAATAAAAGAGACGGACCCATGCAGAACTCGACCCAAGCGGCCAATGCCTGGCGCATTCTGTTCCTGTTGTTCCTGGCCAACCTGTTCAATTTTTTCGACCGCACCATCCCGGCCATCATCATCGAACCCATTCGCATGGAATGGCACCTCAGTGATTTCCAGTTGGGGATCATCGGGACGGCATTCACCATCGTCTACGCCATTGCCGGCTTGCCGCTGGGGCGCATGGCCGATACCGGTTCGAGGAGCAAACTGATGGGCTGGGGGCTGGCGGTGTGGAGCGGGTTGACCGCCGTCAACGGCATGGTGGGCAGTTTCTGGAGCTTCCTGATCGTGCGCATGGGCATCGGCATTGGCGAGGCCAGCTACGCGCCAGCCGCCAACTCGCTGATCGGCGACTTGTTTCCGGCTCACCGCCGGGCGCGGGCCATGGGGATCTTCATGTTGGGGCTGCCATTGGGGCTGTTGCTGGCGTTCTTCACCATTGGCTGGATGGTCAAGGCCTTTGATAGCTGGCGCGCGCCGTTCTTTATCGCGGCGGTGCCCGGGCTGATCCTGGCGATCTTCATGTTTTTCATCAAGGAACCCAAGCGCGGCGCCGCCGAGAGCGTTCAGGTTTCGCAGGAAAAGATCGATCGACCGATCCGGCGGGTACTGGCTGTGCCAACCTTCCTGTGGCTGGTGATGGCCGGCCTGTGTTTCAACTTCGCTACCTATGCCTGCAACTCGTTTCTGGTACCGATGCTGCAACGCTACTTCCTCATGCCGTTGCAGGATGCCGCGGTCGCCACCGGGGTTATTGTCGGCGTGACCGGTTTGGTCGGCCTGACCCTCGGAGGCTGGATTGCGGACAAGATTCACCAGCGGGTCGCCAACGGGAGGCTGTTGTTTGCCGCCTTCAGCCTGGTGATTTCGACGGTTTGCACCGCATGGGCGTTGCATTCCGGGCGAATCGAGATCGGTGTGTTTGTTGCGGTGTTTAGCCTGGGTTGGTTGTTTGCCTACAACTTCTACACCTGCGTGTACACGGCGATTCAGGATGTGGTCGAACCGCGTTTGCGGGCAACGGCGATGGCGCTGTTCTTTGCCGGGCTGTACCTGTTGGGCGGTGGCCTGGGGCCGGTGGTGGTCGGGGCCTTGTCGGATCACTTCGCCCACACGGCGATGCTTGCGGCGGGCGCGGAACAGATGACCGAGGCGTTTAAAGCAGTCGGCCTGCATGACGCGATGTACCTGATTCCGGTGGCGCTGTTGTTCACCGTGGTGTTTCTGTTCCTGGCTTCACGGTGTTTCGTGCGCGATGCCAAGCGGATGAAGGAAGGGTTGGTGGCGGTGGTTGAGCCTGACAGTTCTGCAGTGACTGCTTAACCGCCTTCGCGAGCAAGCCCGCTCCACATTGGTTTTGTGAACGCCACAGATCAAGTGTGGAGCGGGCTTGCTCGCGAAGAGGCCCTGCGCATCACTACAAAAACCAGATAAACAAAAAAGGCCCGCATCACTGCGGGCCTTCTTTTTATAGCGGTGGAAGAGGGTTGTTAACCCGCCACCAATACTCGAATCGCTTCCAGTCGCAGCGCAGCCTTGTCGAGCATGGCCAGGCCTTGCTCGCGTTGTTTGCGCAGGGCCACCAGTTCGCTGTCGCGCACGGTCGGGTTGACCGCTTGCAAGGCGGTCAGGCGCGCCAGTTCTTCGTCGGTATCGGCGGCCAGGCGACGTTGCGCCTCGGCGACACGTTCAGTGTGGCGCGGCAGGATCTTCGCTTCACCGGCGTTGATCCGTGGCGTCAGTTGGTCACGCTGGGCCTGGATGAACTTGTTGGCGCTGGCACGCGGCACGCTTTCGAGCTGGTCGTTCAAGGTCTCGAACGACACGCGGGCCGACAGGTCGTTGCCGTTGGTGTCGAGCAGGCAGCGCAGGGCGGCCGGCGGCAGGTAACGGCCCAGTTGCAGCGAGCGCGGGGCAACCACTTCGCTGACATACAGCAGTTCCAGCAACACGGTGCCCGGCTTGAGTGCCTTGTTCTTGATCAGCGCCACGGCGGTGTTGCCCATGGAACCGGACAGCACCAGGTCCATGCCGCCCTGGACCATCGGGTGCTCCCAGGTGATGAACTGCATGTCTTCGCGAGACAGCGCCTGGTTACGGTCGTAAGTGATGGTCACGCCTTCGTCATCGCCCAGCGGGAAGCTGGCATCGAGCATTTTTTCACTCGGTTTGAGGATCAGTGCGTTTTCCGAATGGTCTTCGCTGTCGATGCCGAAGGCGTCGAACAGGGTTTCCATGTAGATCGGCAGCGCGAACTGATCGTCTTGCTCAAGGATATCCTCCACCAGCGCATCGCCTTCGCCCGCGCCGCCGGAGTTCAGCTCCAGCAAACGGTCGCGACCGGTGTGCAGCTCGGCTTCCAGACGTTCACGCTCGGTGCGGGCTTCGTCGATCAGCGCCTGCCATTCGCCATCGTCGGCTTCTTCGAGCAGTGGCAGCAGGCGCGGGCCGAACTGGTGCTGCAAGGCGTTGCCGGTCGGGCAGGTGTTGAGGAATGCGTTCAGCGCTTCGTGGTACCACTGGAACAGGCGCTCTTGCGGGCTGGTTTCCAGGTATGGCACGTGCAGTTCGATGATGTGCTTCTGGCCGATCCGGTCCAGACGACCGATGCGTTGTTCCAGCAGGTCCGGGTGGGACGGCAGGTCGAACAGCACCAGGTGATGGGAGAACTGGAAGTTGCGACCTTCACTGCCGATTTCCGAACAGATCAGCACTTGCGCGCCAAACTCCTCATCGGCGAAGTAGGCAGCGGCGCGGTCACGCTCGAGGATGTTCATGCCCTCGTGGAACACCGTGGCCGGGATGCCGGAACGCACGCGCAGGGCGTCTTCCAGGTCCATGGCGGTTTCGGCGTGGGCGCAGATCACCAGTACTTTGGTGCGCTTGAGCATCTTCAGCTGGTCGATCAGCCATTCGACGCGCGGGTCGAACTTCCACCAGCGTTCCTCTTCGCTGGCGTCCGGTTGGGCCTGGAAGCTGACTTCCGGGTACAGCTCGGCGTGATCGCCCAACGGCAGTTCGAGGTATTCGTCCGGGCACGGCAGCGGGTACGGGTGCAGCTTGCGCTCCGGGAAACCCTGCACGGCGGCGCGGGTGTTACGGAACAGTACGCGGCCGGTGCCGTGTCGGTCGAGCAGTTCGCGCACCAGACGGGCACTGGCTTCAGTGTCGCCATCATTGACCGCGGTCAGCAGGGCTTCGCCTTCATTGCCGAGGAAACCGTGGATGGTCTTGTGCGCTTCAGGCGACAGGCGTCCCTTGTCGAGCAGTTCCTGAACGGCTTCGGCCACCGGGCGATAATTTTCGCTCTCGGCGCGGAAGGCTTGCAGGTCATGGAAACGGTTCGGATCCAGCAGGCGCAGACGAGCGAAGTGGCTGTCCTGGCCCAGTTGTTCCGGGGTGGCGGTCAACAGCAGCACGCCGGGAATGGTTTCGGCGAGTTGCTCGACCAGCGAATATTGAGGGCTGACCTGATCTTCATGCCACACCAGGTGGTGAGCTTCGTCGACCACCAGCAAGTCCCAGCCTGCCGCGAACAGCGCGTCCTGGGCCTTCTCGTCGTCCACCAGCCACTCAAGCGCGACCAGCGCAAGCTGGGTGTCTTCGAACGGGTTGCTGGCATCGCTTTCGATGAAGCGTTCTTCGTCGAACAGAGCGACCTGCAGGTTGAAGCGGCGGCGCATCTCGACCAGCCACTGGTGCTGCAGGTTTTCCGGAACCAGGATCAGCACGCGGTTGGCACGGCCCGAGAGCAATTGGCGATGGATCACCAGGCCGGCTTCGATGGTTTTGCCCAGGCCCACTTCGTCGGCCAGCAGAACCCGTGGCGCGATACGGTCGGCGACTTCGCGGGCAATGTGCAACTGGTGCGCGATCGGTTGCGCACGCACGCCGCCCAAGCCCCAAAGGGCGGACTGCAACTGGCGGCTGGTGTGTTCCAGGGTGTGATAGCGCAGGGAGAACCAGGCCAGCGGGTCGATCTGGCCGGCGAACAGACGGTCGCTGGCCAGGCGGAACTGGATGAAGTTCGACAGTTGGGTTTCCGGCAGGGTGACCACTTCGTTCTGTCCGTTGAGGCCGTGGTAAACCAGCAGGCCATCGACGTCATCGACTTCGCGAACAGTCAGCTTCCAGCCTTCGAAGTGAGTGATGGAATCACCGGGCGAAAACCGCACACGGGTGAGGGGCGCATTCCTTAGCGCGTACTGGCGAGTGTCGCCAGTGGCCGGATAGAGCACGGTCAACAAGCGGCCGTCCTGTGCCAGAACGGTGCCTAAACCCAGCTCGGCTTCGCTGTCACTGATCCAGCGTTGCCCCGGTTGATACTGCTGCGCCATGCTGCCTGACTCCCACCTGAAAAAGCGGGCTATCTTAACGGAATGAGGGCTTCAGGGCCAAAGGACTCTCAGAAAAACTCACAGTCATACGTTAGTCCACCTGTGCATGACGCGCCGCCCGGTGCACTAATGAGTGCCAAATGAGTCACAGTTTGCGACCGATGGCTCAAGTCGCCATCCCCGCAGCCGACAGCCTGCTGACAGGAGACTGAAAACCATGCTGCCACCGATGCTCCCCTTGAGTGCCGTGCCGATCACTTCACAGACCGACCCGATCCGTCAGCGTCCGGATATTCCTCCGGTGGTGCCGGTGCAGGAAAGCTCCAGTGAAAGTACGATCGACCTGCAAAAGCGCAATCCTGAAGAGGACGGGCTGGTGCTGCGCGAGGAACAGCGCCGCAGACAGGAGCAGGAACGACGTCGCCACGAGGCCGATCATGACCCCGAGGCTCACATGGCGATTCCCGGGGATGAACTCAATGCCGATAACACCGTGCCGGTGGCACCGCTGATGGAAGATCAGCCGCGGCAGGGGCTGTGGGTCGATATCGAGATTTGAGCGCAGGCTGGTCAGCTCAGTCATCAAGCCGCATTATTAGCGCAGGGTTGCCGACCGCTACGGCAGCTGAAACTCATTTCAAGCGATGCACTGACCGCCATGAGCCAAGACGACAAACTGATTGACCTCAATGCCGAGCGCGCCAAGCGCGTTCATGACCTCAATGAAAAGCGGCTCAATGAAGTTCGCCAGGCGTTCGAACAGGCCATGCCGTTGGGCAAGGCTAAAAAAAAGCCGAAGAACAAACCGAAAAAACGCTGAAATCCCCCCGCATTCATTGATGCGGGTCAAACTTCTCCCTTCCTCTTGCCCAGTCTCGGGCGACATTGATCCCGGTCAATATTCTCTCCTGCCCGTTTGGTTAACTTAGCCCTATCGCAACAGGGCAGGTACAGGAGACGCGTCATGTTTTTCGACAACGTGGTGATCGCCGGAGTGCTGACTGTCAGCCTCATGTTTGTATTTTTTGCAGGGTTCGGACTTTTTATCTGGAAGGATTCGCACAAGCGGAAATAACCGCAGTTCTTTCCAGATGTAATGAGCACGCAAGGCATTTTGGGCAACTTCGGTTGCCCTTTTTTTTGTCTGCAGATTTGTACGATATTCCCTGTAGGAGCTGCCGCAGGCTGCGATCTTTTGATCTTGCTTCTTAAAAATAAAATCAAAAGATCGCAGCCTGCGGCAGCTCCTACAGGGGGAGTGTGGTGTTTTGGCAGCAATAAAAAAGGCGCGTTCCTTGCGGAGCGCGCCTTTTCTGGTTTGGCTGCTTATCAGCTGCCAAGGGCCTTCGAGGCCAGCCAGAACAACCCGGCCGACAGGGCCACGGTGGCTGGGAGGGTCAATACCCAGGCCAGCAGGATGGTTCTGACGGTGCCGCTTTGCAGGCCGCTCTTGTTGGCGACCATGGTGCCCGCCACGCCCGAGGACAGCACGTGGGTGGTGGAAACCGGCAGGCTGAAGATGTTGGCCATGCCGATCAGGCTGGCGGTGGTGATCTGCGCCGACATGCCTTGGGAGTAGGTCATGCCTTGCTTGCCGATTTTCTCGCCAATGGTCAGTACCACGCGTTTCCAGCCGACCATGGTGCCCAGGCCCAAGGCCAGTGCAACCGCCAGGATCACCCAGAACGGAGCGTATTCGGTGGTGGTGGTCAGGTCCTTGCGCAGTTTGTCCAGGTCAGCCTTTTCACGGGGGGCGAGCGTTGGCAGCTTGCTGACTTTCTTCGCCGTGTCGTCCAGGCAGAGCAGGTAGCGACGTACTTCGATGCGGCTTTCCGACGGCAGCGAGTGGTAGTCGGCTACACCCTTGAGGGTGCCGAGCAGGGCGGTGATGGTCGGTTCGGTCTGTTGCGGGTTGCAACGGAATTTCTCCGGCAGATCGCCATCCAGGCTCTTGCCCAGGGCCAGGAACTCGCCCAGTGTTTCGGAATTACGCTGGTAGAACTGGCTCAGGTGCAACGTGGCGTCGCGAGTCCGCTCGATCTGGTAGGTCGTGCTGTTCAGGTCGAGGACGAACTGCGCCGGCACGATACCGATCAGGACCAGCATGATCAGGCCGATACCTTTCTGGCCATCGTTGGAACCGTGCACGAAACTCACGGCCATGGCCGAGATCACCAGTACCAGGCGATTCCAGAATGGCGGGTGCTTCTTGTCGTCGATCTTGCGGCGCTGTTCCGGCGTCTTGTGCATCTTCGACAGTGGACGCCACCATTTAAGGCCGATCAGGATCAGCGCGGCGATCAGGAAGCCGGCCATCGGCGAGAACACAAGCGACATGGCGATATCGATCGCCTTCTGCCAGTTCACGCCATCGGCCAACGGTATGTCGTTGATCAAGGCGTTCGCCAGGCCCACACCGAGAATCGAACCGATCAGCGTGTGGGAACTGGACGCGGGAATACCGAAGTACCAGGTGCCCAGGTTCCAGGTAATGGCGGCGGCGAGCAACGAGAACACCATGGCCAGCCCGTGACCGGTGTTCACATTGATCAGCAGTTCTACCGGCAACAGGTGGACGATGGCATACGCCACGCCGACCCCGCCCAGCAGCACGCCGAGGAAGTTGAACACACCGGAGAAGAACACCGCCAGATGAGGCGGCATGGCTTTGGTGTAGATAACGGTCGCCACCGCGTTAGCGGTGTCATGAAAGCCGTTGATGAACTCGAAGGCGAGGACAAAGGCCAGGGCGAGCAAGAGGCTCACAAGCACCCAAGCATCCAGTCCGCTGAATAAATCGATCATGAAGGTTTTCTGACCCGGTCATAAGGGGGCGCGATTATGCCAGAAAAGACTGCTAATCAATGCACTAGCTGCTCATCGGTAACATTCTTCAACGAATTTTTTTGCCGCCGTACCTGAAAACCCACGGTTTTGCTGCGTTTTTTAAGTCATTGATTTAATTGAAAAAATACACTGTCACAAAACCTTCACGGCCCGTTAAGAGGGGCTTGAACGGATGTGAGAAAAATCTGAGAAATAGGTCAGATCCCGGAATTCTGTCGGATTCGGCGACGGTGATGGCCGCTGCCCGCTCGTAGCGGGCGCGAAAGGCAGCATCCATACATCCCGCTTTTAGCGGGTGCAGAGGCAGGCCTTTGTCAGGATCAGGCCGAAGCAGTCATGGCTCTTCGGCTTTGAGTTCCTTTTCCATTTTTTGAATTTCCTGCTGGAAAACCTGATCCTGAACAGTGGCGCGTTTACGCCAGGGTTTGCGTTCCGGTTCGGGCTGAGCGGCGTAAGTGGTGACTTCTCCGCCGTAAACTTCCTTGTAACGTTGTTCCTGGCGCTCTAGTTCCGCGCGCAGTTCGTCTTTCGTCACAGTGCTACCTGATTGAGTTGGGATAAATTCTGGTGAAAACGCGCTGCATCAAATCGTTTGATCACGTTCGTCGAATGAGACAATGCCGTCAAGGCATCGTTTTTGACAACAACGTGATCAATACTTCCATGTCACAGGCGGCCACGGCACCAGAGATAAACAGCTGACGTAGCTTCAGTTTCCTGGTTCGGCAAGCGCATCGGCAAGGCTGTGCAATGCGAATCTGGCGCTTGCAACGGGCAACGGCGATGGATCAGCGCGTTGCCGGGCAGCGGGTTCGGCAAGTAAAAAACCGGAGCGCTACTAAATTGTATTATAGCGGCCGATTTGAAGAACACTATCTCCAAAGAGTTAAAAGTTGTTCTTGGTGTGTGACCGTTTTGTTGCCTGCAACTTTACAATGAAGTAGAGCGTCGACTGATACCAGATCGCTGCGATGCCTTTCTGACGCCATTAAGTCAGGTAAGTTTCGGTAATTGGATTGCCCCATTAAGTCCTGTGCCGAGTCAACGTAAACATAGGGGTGAGAGTCGGCGAAAACCGGGTGTCGGTGGATCGGGTTGTTCATAGGGTGGATTGCGATTATCGGTCGATCGTTCGATAATCGCACGGAGTTGGCAGGCCGGGCTTGAGCGTCAGGCGCCAGCCCTTTGTAATAGTCGCTGATCCGAATGGGTAAAAGGACCTTGTATGAACGATCAAATGCGCAATTCCTTCGCTTCAGTGGCTCCTCCCATCGTTGCCTCACCAGCCAAACGGATCCAGGCGCTGACCGGCGACCCGGATTTCATGACGTCCCTGGCCCGTGGCCTGGCCGTGGTGCAAGCGTTCCAGGAGCGCAAGCGGCACCTGACCATCGCCCAGATCAGCCACCGCACGGAAATCCCCCGCGCCGCCGTGCGCCGTTGCCTGCACACCCTGATCAAGCTCGGCTACGCCACCACCGACGGCCGCACCTATTCGCTGCTGCCCAAAGTGCTGACCCTCGGTCATGCCTATGTGTCATCCACGCCGCTGGCGGTTTCCGCCCAGCCTTACCTGGACCGCATGAGCGAACAACTGCACGAGGCCTGCAACATGGCCACGCTGGAGGGTGATGACATTTTGTACATCGCCCGCTCCGCGACCACCCAGCGCCTGATTTCGGTGGATCTGTCAGTGGGTGGGCGCTTGCCGGCCTATTGCACGTCGATGGGGCGCATCCTGCTGGCCGCGCTGGATGACACGTCCCTGGGCGAATACCTTGACCACGCCGAATTGCAGGCCAAGACCAGCCGCACGATCCACACCCCCGAGGCGCTACTCGAATGCCTGCAAGAAGTACGACTGCAAGGCTGGTGCATCGTCGACCAGGAACTCGAGCAAGGGCTGCGTTCGATTGCCGTCCCGGTGTACGACGCTTCCGGGCAGGTGGTTGCGGCCCTAAACGTCAGCACCCATGCGGGGCGGGTCAGCCGCAATGAACTGGAGCAGCGTTTCCTGCCCGGTTTGTTGAGTGCCAGCCGAGACCTCAGCGCCCAGCTGTTTGCCTAAGCTGTTCGATAAACGCACAGAGTCGCGTTTATCGAATTGACGCTGTTTCCTCCGGATCATTACTGTCGCGGCTTCGTCAGCATCTGCTGACACCGTTCGACTGCGATCCGTGGAATAAAAATAATGAACCAGCCTCAGTCTGCTGTAGGTAACTGCCTCGACGTGCAGTCCTTCATCAATGCCCAACCCATTTCGCGCTACCAGTGGCGCGTGGTGATCCTGTGTTTCCTGATTGTCTTCCTCGATGGCCTCGACACCGCGGCCATGGGTTTCATCGCCCCGGCCCTGTCCCAGGACTGGGGTATCGACCGCGCCAGTCTCGGCCCGGTGATGAGTGCGGCGTTGATCGGCATGGTCTTCGGCGCACTGGGCTCCGGCCCTCTGGCTGACCGCTTCGGGCGAAAAGTCGTACTGGTCGGCGCGGTGCTCTTGTTCGGTGCCTTCAGCCTGGCCTCGGCCTACAGCACCAATGTCGATCAGTTGCTGGTGTTGCGCTTCCTGACCGGCCTGGGTCTGGGTGCCGGCATGCCAAACGCCACCACGCTGCTGTCGGAGTACACCCCTGAGCGCAAAAAGTCCCTGCTGGTGACCAGCATGTTCTGCGGCTTCAACCTCGGCATGGCTGGCGGCGGATTTATCTCGGCCAAGCTCATTCCGGCCTTTGGCTGGCACAGCCTGTTGCTGATCGGCGGAGTTCTGCCGCTGATCCTCGCCGTCGTTCTGCTGTTCTGGCTGCCGGAGTCGGCGCGTTACCTGGTGGTGCGCAACCGCGGCACGGACAAAGTGCGCAAGGCACTGGCGCCGATCGACCCGACGGTAGTGGCCCAGGCGTCCAGCTTCAGCGTGCCGGAACAGAAATCCGTGAAGGCACGCAATGTGTTCGCGGTGATCTTCTCCGGTACCTACAGCACCGGCACCTTGCTGTTGTGGCTGACTTACTTCATGGGCCTGGTAATCGTTTACCTGCTGACCAGTTGGCTGCCGACCCTGATGCGTGACAGTGGCGCGAGCATGGAGCAGGCCGCCTTCATCGGCGCGCTGTTCCAGTTCGGTGGCGTTTTGAGTGCGGTAGGCGTGGGCTGGGCAATGGACCGGTTCAATCCGCACAAGGTCATCGGCACTTTCTACCTGCTGGCCGGGGTGTTTGCCTACGCGGTAGGGCAGAGCCTGGGCAACATCACAATCCTGGCGACCCTGGTACTGGTGGCCGGGATGTGTGTCAACGGTGCGCAATCGGCAATGCCGTCACTGGCGGCGCGGTTCTATCCGACTCAGGGGCGGGCCACCGGCGTGTCGTGGATGCTCGGCATCGGCCGCTTCGGCGCCATTCTCGGGGCGTGGATGGGTGCGACGCTGCTGGGGCTTGGCTGGAACTTCGAGCAGGTGCTGACGGCGCTGGTGATTCCGGCGGCGCTGGCAACGACGGCGGTGGTGATCAAGGGCATGGTCAGTCATGCGGATGCGACCTGATTCCGGTTTGAAATAGTGGTGTAGCAGTAAAAGATCGCAGCCTGAGGCAGCTCCTGCAGGGGAATGTGTAAATCTGTAGGAGCTGCCGCAGGCTGCGATCTTTTGGGGGGCAGGCTATAAAGATAGCCAGGCAACAATATGTTCGATAATCGAACGGTTAGTCGATTATCGGATTGTTTGGCGTTTTGCACGGGCTTAATCTTCAGTCATTCCGGCGCTGCGCATCGGCGCCTTCTTCCACTGTCGGTTAACAATAAACGGGAGCCTGCCCCAATGGCTGAAATCCTTTCGCTGCACGACGCGGTGAAGCAATTCGTAAACGACGGCGATACAGTCGCGCTCGAAGGCTTTACTCACCTGATCCCGACGGCGGCGGGTCACGAAATCATTCGCCAGGGCAAGAAAGACCTGACCCTGGTGCGGATGACCCCTGACTTGATCTACGACCAGTTGATCGGTGCCGGTTGTGCTCGCAAGCTGATTTTCTCCTGGGGCGGCAACCCGGGTGTCGGCTCCCTGCATCGCCTGCGTGACGCCGTAGAGAAACAGTGGCCCCACGCGCTGGAAATCGAAGAACACAGCCATGCCGACCTGGCCAATGCCTACGTCGCCGGCGCTTCCGGCCTGCCATTCGCGGTGTTGCGTGCCTACGCCGGTTCCGACCTGCCGAAGGTCAATCCACTGATCAAATCGGTTACCTGCCCGTTCACTGGCGAAGTGCTGGCCGCCGTGCCTTCGGTGCGCCCGGACATTACCGTGATTCACGCGCAGAAAGCCGACCGCAAGGGCAACGTGCTGCTCTGGGGCATCCTCGGCGTGCAGAAAGAAGCCGCACTGGCCGCCAAACGCTGCATCGTCACCGTTGAGGAAATCGTCGACGACCTCAATGCACCGATGAACTCCTGTGTATTGCCAACCTGGGCCTTGAGCGCGGTTTGCCACGTACCTGGTGGTGCGCATCCTTCCTACGCCCACGGTTACAACGAGCGCGACAACCGCTTCTACCAGGCCTGGGACCCGATTGCCCGCGACCGTGAAACCTTCACCGCGTGGATCAACGAATACATCCACGGCAGCGCTGACTTCAGCGAGTTCCAGGCCAAACTGGCCGCCGCTTCGGAGGCGAAGTAATGACTTACACCACCAATGAAATGATGACCGTCGCCGCCGCTCGCCGTCTGAAGAACGGTTCGGTGTGCTTCGTCGGTATCGGCCTGCCGTCGAAAGCGGCCAACCTGGCGCGCCTGACTTCCTCGCCTGATGTGGTCTTGATCTACGAATCGGGTCCAATCGGTGCCAAGCCAAGCGTACTGCCGCTGTCGATTGGTGACGGTGAACTGGCGGAAACCGCTGACACCGTAGTCCCGACCGGCGAGATTTTCCGTTACTGGCTGCAGGGCGGGCGCATTGACGTCGGCTTCCTCGGCGCGGCGCAGGTCGACCGTTTCGGCAACATCAACACCACCGTCGTGGGTGATTACCACTCGCCGAAAGTGCGTCTGCCAGGTGCCGGTGGCGCGCCGGAGATTGCCGGATCCGCCAAGAGCGTGTTGATTATCCTCAAGCAGTCGTCGCGCTCCTTTGTCGACAAACTGGACTTCATTACCTCGGTCGGCCACGGCGAGGGCGGTGATTCGCGCAAGCGTCTCGGCCTGCCAGGCGCCGGTCCGGTGGGGATCATCACCGACCTGTGCATCATGGAACCGGAGGAGGGCACCCACGAATTCGTGGTCACCGCACTGCACCCGGGCGTGACCCGCGAGCAAGTGGTTGCGGCCACCGGTTGGGCGATTCGCTTTGCCGACCATGTCGAGCAAACCGCCGAGCCGACTGAAGTCGAACTGACCGCGCTGCGCGACCTCGAGGCCCGCACCGCTGCCGCACACGGCCAAGCCCCCGGAGAAGCGTGATGCGTGACGTTTATATCTGCGACGCGATTCGTACCCCCATCGGCCGCTTCGGCGGTGGCTTGTCGACGGTGCGTGCCGACGACCTGGCTGCCGTGCCGATCAAGGCCTTGATGGAGCGCAACCCGTCGGTGGACTGGAACGCCGTGGACGAGGTGTTCCTCGGCTGCGCCAACCAGGCCGGTGAAGACAACCGTAACGTCGCGCGTATGGCGCTGTTGCTGGCGGGCCTGCCGGAAAGTATTCCTGGCGTGACCCTCAACCGCCTCTGCGCTTCGGGCATGGATGCCATCGGCACCGCGTTCCGCGCCATCGCCAGCGGCGAGATGGAGCTGGCGATCGCCGGTGGCGTCGAATCGATGTCCCGTGCGCCGTTCGTGATGGGCAAGGCCGATACCGCGTTTTCGCGCAACATGAAGCTCGAAGACACCACCATTGGCTGGCGCTTCATCAATCCGTTGATGAAAGCGCAGTACGGCGTGGACGCTATGCCGCAGACCGCTGACAACGTGGCCGACGACTACAAGGTGTCCCGCGCCGATCAAGACGCGTTCGCCCTGCGCAGTCAACAACGCACGGCCGCTGCGCAAGCCGCCGGGTTCTTCGCCGAAGAAATCGTTGAAGTGCGCATTGCTCACAAGAAGGGTGAAACCGTGGTCAGCCAGGACGAACATCCTCGCGCCGACACCACCCTGGAAGCCCTGACCAAACTCAAACCGGTCAACGGCCCCGACAAAACCGTCACCGCCGGCAACGCCTCGGGTGTAAACGACGGCGCCGCCGCGTTGATCCTGGCCTCGGCCGAAGCGGTGAAAAAACACGGCCTGACTGCCCGCGCCAAAGTGCTGGGTATGGCCAGCGCCGGTGTTGCCCCGCGTGTAATGGGCATTGGCCCGGTGCCGGCGGTGCGTAAACTGATCGAACGCCTCGGTGTGGCGGTCAGCGATTTCGACGTGATCGAACTCAACGAAGCCTTTGCCAGCCAGGGTCTGGCGGTGCTGCGTGAACTGGGGATCGCGGACGACGCGGCCCAGGTCAACCCGAACGGTGGCGCGATTGCCTTGGGCCATCCATTGGGCATGAGCGGTGCGCGGTTGGTACTGACCGCTTTGCATCAACTGGAAAAAACCGGCGGCAAGAAAGGTCTGGCGACCATGTGCGTCGGTGTTGGCCAAGGTCTGGCTTTGGCGATCGAGCGCGTCTGACGCGCTCTGAAGACTTATAAGAACTGAGGAATGTTTCATGACTGACAAGCCTGGTTACCGTCGTCCGCAGGAAGGCACTCAACCGCCGTACCTGCATCCGACCTACCAATCAACCAACCTGCGCTCGCCGTCGAAACCGTTGGTGTTCCTGCCGCATTCGTTGTCGGAAATTACCGGTCCGACCATCGGCGCCGAGCGCGTCAATGAGAAGGACAGCGACCTGACCGCCCAGCACGAGGGACAGCCACAGGGTGAGCGCATCATCATCCACGGTCGCGTGCTGGATGAAAACGGTCTGCCGGTGCCCGGGATTCTGGTGGAGATCTGGCAGGCCAACGCCGCCGGTCGCTACGCCCATGCCCGCGACCTGCACGACGCACCGTTGGACCCGAATTTCACCGGCACCGGCCGCACCGTGACCGACGCCGATGGCTGGTACCAGTTCCAGACCATCAAGCCTGGTGCCTATCCGTGGGGCAACCACCACAACGCGTGGCGCCCGGCGCACATCCATTTCTCGCTGTTCGGGCCGAGCATCCTGACGCGTCTGGTGACGCAGATGTATTTCCCGGGCGACCCGTTGCTGGCGTACGACCCGATCTACAACTGCGTGCCCGATACCAGTGCCAAGGAGCGCTTGATCGCCGCGTTCGATCTGGAAAAAACCATCCCTTCCTATGCCCTCGGTTATCGCTGGGACATCGTTTTGCGCGGCCGCGACGCCACGCCGATGGAGAAATAAGATGACGCTGACTGCTACCACGTCCCACACCGTCGGGCCGTACTACCACATCGGCCTGACCTGGCTGAACCGCGAAAACCTGACCGTCGAACAAACCCTGGGCGAACGGGTGGCGATCACCGGGCAAGTGGTCGATGGCAATGGCGACATCGTCAACGACGCGATGCTGGAAGTCTGGCAGGCCAACGCCGCCGGCAAGTATGACCACCCGGAAGACGACCAGGACAAACCCCTGGACCCGAACTTCGAAGGCTTTGGCCGGGTGCCGGTGGATGCCGAAGGGCGTTTTCGTTTCACCACCATCAAGCCCGGTACGGTCGAGGGGCTCAAAGGCACGACCCAGGCTCCGCACCTGGTGGTACTGGTGTTTGCCCGTGGCCTGGTCAAGCACTTGCTGACGCGGATTTACTTTGATGGCGAAGCCGCCAACGTCAACGATCCGTTGCTGGAATGCGTGCCGGCCGAGCGTCGCAATACGCTGCTGGCCAAGCGGGATGCGGCGGGTGTGTACCAGTGGAACGTGATTCTGCAGGGCACCGATGCCGAGACGGTGTTCTTCGACTATTAAGTGAACACCATCCCCTTGTGGGAGCGGGCTTGCTCGCGAAAGCGGTATGTCAGGCAACATTTTTATCAACTGACACTACGCCTTCGCGAGCAAGCCCGCTCCCACAGTGGATTTTTGTTGCTGACGTATTGTGGAACGGGAGTGTTGCTAAGTGTGTCTAGACTCTCACTGTCCCCAAAGAGTGAAAAAACAATGACAACACCCACTGCGCCCATAGCTCTTTATACCGGCGAAGAACGCAAGAAGCGGATCTTCGCCATTGTCGGTGCCTCGTCCGGCAACCTGGTCGAATGGTTCGACTTCTACGTCTACGCCTTCTGTGCGATCTATTTCGCACCGGCCTTTTTTCCGTCCGATAACCCCACGGTGCAACTGGTCAACACCGCTGGCGTGTTTGCCGCCGGGTTCCTGATGCGACCGATTGGCGGCTGGATTTTCGGGCGGTTGGCGGACAAGCACGGACGCAAGAATTCGATGTTGATCTCGATTCTGATGATGTGCTTCGGCTCGCTGCTGATCGCCTGCCTGCCGACCTATAACAGCATCGGGGTCTGGGCACCTATCCTGTTGCTGTTCGCCCGTTTGCTGCAAGGCTTGTCGGTGGGCGGTGAGTACGGCACTACCGCGACCTACATGAGTGAAGTGGCGCTCAAGGGCCAGCGCGGTTTCTTCGCCTCGTTCCAGTACGTGACCCTGATCGGCGGCCAGTTGCTCGCGGTGTCGCTGGTGGTGATCCTGCAACAGTTCCTCACCGAAGATGACCTGCGTGCCTACGGCTGGCGGATTCCCTTCGTGGTGGGTGCCATGGCGGCGCTGGTTTCGCTGTATCTGCGTCGTTCGCTGAAAGAAACCACCAGCAAGGAAATGCGCGAAAACAAGGATGCCGGCAGCATCAGCGCGTTGTTTCGCGACCATAAAGCCGCGTTCATCACCGTACTCGGTTACACCGCCGGTGGCTCGCTGATTTTCTACACCTTCACCACGTACATGCAGAAGTACCTGGTAAACACCGCCGGCATGCCGGCCAAGACCGCCAGCTACATCATGACCGGCGCGTTGTTCCTCTATATGTGCATGCAACCGATTTTCGGCATGCTCGCCGACAAGATCGGCCGGCGTAACTCGATGCTCTGGTTCGGCGCCCTCGGCACGCTGTTCACCGTGCCGATCCTGTTGAGCCTGAAAAGCGTGACCAGTCCATTCCTGGCCTTCGTGCTGATTACCGTGGCGCTGGCAATCGTCAGTTTCTACACCTCCATCAGTGGCCTGGTGAAAGCCGAGATGTTCCCGCCCGAGGTGCGTGCACTGGGTGTCGGCCTGGCATATGCGGTGGCGAATGCAATCTTCGGTGGTTCGGCGGAATATGTGGCCTTGAGCCTCAAGGCCGTGGGCATGGAAAACTCCTTCTATTGGTACGTTACGGTGATGATGGCGGTGGCATTCCTGTTCAGCCTGCGCCTGCCGAAACAGCCGAAGTATCTGCAGCAAGACCTTTGATCTTCACGCGCGGGTCGCAAAGGCCCGCGCCTTCAGGAACTGTTTATGAACCAGCGACCGGGCAATCAATTGTTCGATGCCTATTTCACTGCCCGCGATATGCGTGAGGTGTTCTGCGATCAGGGCCGGGTCCAGGCCATGCTCGATTTCGAAGCGGCACTGGCCCGGGCCGAAGCGCGGGCAGGGTTGATTCCGTCGAGTGCTGTCGCGCCGATTGAAGCGGCTTGCCGTGCCGGGCTTTACGACTTTGCGGCGTTGGGCGAGGCGATTGCCACGGCCGGGAATTCGGCGATTCCGTTGGTCAAGGCGCTGGGTAAACAGATCGCGGCCACCGATGCCGAAGCCGAACGCTATGTGCATCTGGGCGCGACCAGCCAGGACGTGATGGACAGCGGCCTGGTGCTGCAACTGCGCCGCGCGCTGGAACTGATCGAAGGCGACCTGGCACAACTGGGGCAGACCCTCGCGTCCCAGGCCCAGCGCTACGCGACCACGCCATTGGCCGGACGCACCTGGCTGCAGCATGCGACGCCGGTCACCCTTGGCATGAAGGTCGCCGGCTGGCTGGGGGCAGTGACCCGCAGTCGTCAACGTTTGGCCGAACTCAAGCCGCGTCTGCTGGTGCTGCAATTTGGTGGCGCGTCCGGAACCCTGGCGGCCCTTGGCGAGCAGGCCATGCCGATTGCCCAAGCGCTGGCCGAGGAGCTGCAACTGACCTTGCCCGATCAGCCGTGGCACACCCAGCGTGATCGCGTGGTGGAGTTCGGCGCCGCGCTCGGCCTGATCGCCGGCAGTCTCGGCAAGCTCGGGCGTGATATCAGCCTGTTGATGCAAACCGAGGCCGCCGAAGTGTTCGAACCCTCGGCGCCGGGCAAGGGCGGTTCCTCGACCATGCCGCACAAGCGTAATCCGGTGGGCGCGGCGGTGCTGATTGGCGCGGCGACGCGTGTGCCGGGTCTGCTGTCGACGCTGTTCAGCGCCATGCCTCAGGAACACGAGCGTAGCCTGGGCCTGTGGCATGCCGAGTGGGAAACCCTGCCGGAGATTTGCTGCCTGGTGTCGGGCAGCCTGCAGCAAGCGCTGTTGATCGCCAAAGGACTGGAAGTGGATGCCGGGCGCATGGCTCGCAACCTCGATTTGACCCAGGGCCTGGTGCTCGCCGAAGCGGTGAGCATCGTCCTCGCGCAGCGGGTTGGGCGCGATACCGCGCACCATCTGCTGGAGCAATGCTGCAAACGCGCCGTTGCCGAACAACGTCACCTGCGCGCGGTCCTCGGCGACGAACCGCAAGTGACCGCCGAGCTGTCGGCGGCTGAACTCGATCATCTGCTGGACCCCGCCCACTATCTCGGTCAGGCCCAGACCTGGGTCGAGCGGGCGGTGGCTGAACATTCTGCATTGACTGCCTGAAGGAGACTTGCTGTGGCTTTTGTACAACTCGCCGAGGGCGAACTGCATTACCAACTCGATGGACCGGTCGATGCGCCGGTGCTGGTGCTGTCCAACTCCTTGGGCACGGACCTGCACATGTGGGACGCGCAGATCCCGGCGTTCACTGAGCATTTTCGCGTGCTGCGTTTCGACACCCGTGGTCACGGCCAGTCGCTGGTGACGCCGGGCCCGTACAGCATCGAGCAACTGGGCCGCGACGTGCTCGCCTTGCTGGATGCCTTGCACATCGAGCGCGCGCATTTCTGCGGATTGTCCATGGGCGGGTTGATCGGCCAGTGGCTGGGGATCAATGCCGGCGGGCGCCTGAACAAACTGATCGTGTGCAACACAGCGGCAAAAATCGGCGATCCGTCGGTGTGGAACCCGCGCATTGAGATGGTGCTGCGCGATGGACAGGCGGCCATGGTTGCCCTGCGCGATGCGTCGATTGCCCGCTGGTTCACCCCGGATTTCTCCGAAGCCAACCCGGCGGCAGCCAAGCAGATTACCGACATGCTCGCGGCCACTTCGCCAGAAGGCTATGCGGCCAACTGCGGGGCGGTGCGCGATGCCGATTTCCGCGATCAGCTGTCTTCGATCAAGGTGCCGTTGCTGGTGATTGCCGGTAGCGAAGATGCGGTAACGCCACCGTCCGGTGGGCATTTTATTCAAGAGCATGTGCACGGGGCCGAGTACGCCGAGTTCTACGCCGCGCACTTGTCCAACGTCCAGGCAGGCAATGCGTTCAGCGAGCGCGTGCTGGCGTTCCTGTCGGCTGACTGAGGGTTTTCCTGTGGATGAGAAACAACGTTACGACGAGGGGATGGAAATCCGTCGCGCGGTCCTCGGCGACGCCCACGTCGACCGCAGCCTGACCGCCCTGACCGAGTTCAACTCGGAGTTTCAGGAAATGATCACCCGCCACGCCTGGGGCGACATTTGGACCCGCCCGGGCCTGCCGCGCCACACCCGCAGCCTGATCACCATCGCCATGCTGATCGGCATGAACCGCGAGGGCGAACTCAAACTGCACCTGCGCGCCGCCGCCAACAATGGCGTGAGCCGTGGCGAGATCAAGGAAGTCATCATGCAGAGTGCAATCTATTGCGGGATTCCGGCGGCCAATGCGACGTTCCACCTGGCCGAGTCGGTGTGGGATGAGTTGGGGGTTGAGTCGCGGGAATAGGGTGGCAGCTTCAAAAAAGATCGCAGCCTGCGGCAGCTCCTACAGGGGTAAGTGAACACCTGTAGGAGCTGCCGCAGGCTGCGATCTTTTGATTTTTAAAGCAGGCTGATCGGATAGCTGATGATCACGCGGTTCTCATCGAACTCGTTGTTGCTGTAGTCGCGGCGCATGGTCGAGTTGCGCCACTTCAGGTTCAGGTCCTTCAGCGCACCGCTTTGCACGGTGTAGCCCAGTTCACTTTCCCGTCCCCATTCCTTGCCGTCGGTGATAGTGCCGGTGTGCACATTGTCACCGCTGATGTAGCGGTTCATCAGGGTCAGGCCCGGTACGCCCACGGCGGCGAAGTTGTAGTCGTGGCGTACTTGCCAGGATTTCTCCTGGGCATTGTCGTAGCTGGAGTTGTAGCTGTCGTTGGCCAGTGTGCCGCCGCTGGTGCCGTTGACCCGCATCCAGGCGTTGTCGCCGGTGAGTTTCTGCAGCCCGACATAGAAGGTGTGGCCGCCGTGCTTGGCCGAAAACAGGCCATACAGGGTCTTGTTGTCCAGCTCGCCGGCCCGGGCGCTGCCGTCATCCTTGCCGTAGAAGAAACCCAGGTTGGCGCCCAGGGTCCAGTCGCCGATCGGCTGGCTGTGGATCAGATTGATGAATTGCTGGCTGTAGATGTCCTTGAGCTCGGCATTCCACAGACCGATCTGGGTGCGCTTGTCGTTGAACACGTATTCGCCGCCCTGAAAGTTGAAACGGTCGGAGGTGAACGCGGCTTTGCCGGTCATCGACATGTCATCCATGCTGCTGTCGTCCCGTGGGCTGTTCTGGCGGAACTGGCCGCCGTAGAGCGTCAGGCCATTGATCTCCTTCGAGGTGATCTGGCCACCACGGAAGGTTTGCGGCAACGAGCGACCGTCGTCCGAACGCAGGATTGGCAACACCGGCATCCACTCGCCGACTTTGACTTCGGTCTGCGACAGCTTGGCCTTGAACGCCACGTTGGTGCGGCCAAAGTTGTCTGCCGGGCGACCGTCATGATTCAGCGGCAGCAGTTGTGTACCGCCGGTGCCTTTACCGCCGTCGAGCTTCACCGAATACAAACCGAGCACATCCATGCCGAACCCGACGGTGCCCTGGGTGAAGCCGGATTTGGCGTCGAGGATGAAACTTTGCGTCCACTCTTCAGCCTTGCCCTGAGCCTTGGTCGGGTTGGTGAAGTTGCGGTTGATGTAGAAGTTGCGCAGGTTCAGGTTGACCTTGGCCCCTTCGACAAAACCCGACTCCTCGGCGTAGGCGGGCAGGGCGGCGCTGGCCAGGGCGGTGGCGATCAGGCCGGGAACGAAATACTGCGCGGTGGAAGACGTCATGAGCTCGGGTCTCTCTAATTCTTGGGGATAAAGCGCGGTGATGCCGCAACCCGGGGTTGCAGACGAATATTTGAAATCAGCACAAAACGAAGCGGGTCAGCCGGAGAGGGCAGGGCGCGGGGGCATGGTGTCGAACCTGTTGTTATTGGTTTTGTGGTTCGGATGGTGCGTGGAATGTACTGGATGGTTCAATCGTAAAAAACGGGTTTTGGGCGATTATCGAACGCAAGATTGATTCGGGTTTTGTGGTGTGTTGGCCGGCCATAGGACAACAAAGATTTTCAGACTGCCAACAAAAAGCCCACCAAAAGGTGGGCTTCGTGTTTTCACAGCGCTATCAGAAGTACTTCATCTTCGGCGCTTCTTCTTTCAACGGCTCGTTCTTCGCCGTCTGTTCGTTCCAGCCACCACCCAGGGCCTTGTACAGGTTGACCTGGCTGACCAACTGCGCCAGACGGTCGGTAATCAACACCTGTTGCGCACTGAACAGCTGACGCTGGGCATCGAGGAAGGTCAGGTTGCTGTCGACACCGATGCGGTAGCGACGCTCGGCCAGGCGGTAGTAGTCCTGGTTGGCATTGACGAAATCTTTCTGCGCCTGCAACTGCTGGACGTAGGTCTGGCGGGCGGCCAGGCCGTCGGCGACTTCCTGGAAGGCCGTTTGAATGGACTTCTCGTAGTTCGCCACGCCAATGTCTTTCTGGATCTTCGAGTAATCCAGGCTGGCGCTCAGGGCGCCGGCGTTGAAGATCGGCAGGTTGATTTGCGGCTGGAACAACCAGGTGCCCGAGCCACCCTTGAACAGACCGGACAGGTCCGGGCTCAGGCTGCCCGCATTGGCTGTGAGGCTGATGCTCGGGAAGAACGCAGCCCGCGCCGCGCCGATGTTGGCATTGGCGGCCTTGAGGTTGTACTCGGCCTGAAGGATGTCCGGACGACGATGCAGCAGGTCCGACGGCAGGCCGGGCGGAACGTCGCTCAGCAGGTCGTCGTCAAGCGGTTTGGCTGCTTGCAGGTTGGCCGGGACGCCGGTACCGAGCAGCAGCACCAGGCTGTTTTCGTCCTGGGCGACCTGACGGGTGTACTTGGCCAGTTGCGCACGGGCGTTTTCCACCGAGGTACGCGACTGCGCCAGGTCCAGGGCCGAGGCGACGCCGACTTCGTTGCTGCGGGCGGTGAGCTTGTAGCTCTCCTCGAAGGCAGCCAGGGTGTCCTGGGTCAGCTTGTACAGTTCCTTGTCGGCCTGCCAGGTCAGGTAGGCATTGGCCACGCTGGCCACCAGGCTGATCTGCGTGCTGCGGCGGCCTTCTTCCGTGGCGAAGTACTTCTGCAGCGCTTCTTCGTTCAGGCTGCGCACCCGACCGAACAGGTCGAGTTCGTAGGCGCTGACGCCAACAGTTGCCGAGTAGGAACTGGTGATGCCTGCTTCGCCGGTCTGCGAAGCGTCAGCCGGAAGCCGCTGACGGCTGCCGGTGCCGTTGGCCGAGACGGCCGGGAACAGATCGGCACGGGAGATGCGGTATTGAGCCGCAAACGCGTCGATGTTCAGGGCCGCGACACGCAGGTCACGGTTGTTTTCCAGGGCCACCTGGATCAGCTGTTGCAGCGCCGGGTCATGGAAAAACTGCTTCCAGCCCTGCTCGGCAGCCGCTTGCGCCGGTGCCTGGGCCGGCGAGTATGCCAGGCCCTGCGGGTACTGGCCCGCCACCGGCGCTTCGGGCTGCTGATAATCAGGTATCAGCGAGCAGCCACCGAGCACGAAGGCGGCGACTGCCAGGGAGAGTAGCGACTTGCTCATTGGCCAGCCTCTTTAGGAGTTTCAGTAGCATCATCCTGGTCGGCGATTTTGCGCTGGCCTATGGACGACACGGTGACGAAGAACAGCGGGACCCAGAAGATCGCCAGCACAGTCGCCGTGATCATACCGCCGATCACGCCGGTACCGATTGCATGCTGGCTACCGGAACCTGCGCCCGTGGATATCGCCAGTGGTACCACACCGAGGACGAAGGCGAGCGAGGTCATGATGATCGGTCGCAGACGCATGCGGCAGGCCTCGATCGCTGCATCGCGCAGGCTACGCCCTTGTTCGTGCAGTTCCTTGGCAAATTCGACAATCAGAATGGCGTTTTTCGCCGCCAGACCGATAGTCGTCAACAAACCTACCTGGAAGTACACGTCGTTGGACAAACCGCGCAGGCTAGTGGCCATCAGTGCACCGATGATCCCCAGCGGCACCACCAACATCACCGCGATCGGAATCGACCAGCTTTCATACAACGCCGCCAGGCACAGGAACACCATCAGCAGCGACAGGGCGTACAGCGCCGGTGCTTGCGAACCGGACAGACGCTCTTCATACGACAGGCCGGTCCAGGAAATACCGACACCCGCCGGCAGTTTCCTGGCGATGGCTTCGACTTCGAGCATGGCTTCACCGGTGGAGTATCCCGGAGCCGGGGCGCCGAGGATTTCCATCGCTTCCACGCCGTTGTAACGGGCCAGTTTCGGCGAACCGTAGATCCACTCGCCCTTGGCGAACGCCGAGAACGGAACCATGGTGCCGGTGGCGTTACGCACGTACCACTTCTGCAGGTCTTCAGGGCTCATGCGAGCACCGGGCTGGCCTTGCACGTAAACCTTCTTCACACGACCGCGGTCGATGAAGTCGTTGACGTAGCTACTGCCCAAGGCAATCGACAACGTGTTGTTGATGTCAGCGATGGTCACGCCCAGGGCGCTGGCCTTCTCGTCATCGATCTCCAACTGGTATTGCGGTTCGTCGTTCAGGCCGTTCGGACGGACCTGGGACAGGATCTTGCTTTGCGCCGCCATGCCGAGGAACTGGTTGCGCGCCTGCATCAGTTTTTCGTGGCCGATACCGGCACGGTCCTGCAGGAACACGTCGAAACCGGTGGCGTTACCCAGTTCCAGTACCGCTGGTGGCGCGAAGGCGAACACCATGGCATCGCGGAAGGTGAAGAAGTGCTGCTGGGCACGGGCCGCCACCTTGAACACGTTGTTGTCGGCGTTACGTTCGTCCCACGGACGCAGCATGATGAACGCCATGCCCGAACTCTGGCCACGGCCGGCGAAGTTGAAGCCGGTCACGGTAAACACCGAGTTCACCGCATCGCCTTCGCCGCCATCCTTGCCAGGGCGCAGCAGGAATTCACGCATTTCATCCACCACCACCTGGGTGCGCTGGGCCGTGGAGCCGGCCGGGGTCTGCACCTGGGCGAACAGTACACCCTGGTCTTCTTCCGGCAGGAACGCCGTTGGAATGCGGGTGAACAGCCAGATCATGCCCACCACGATCAGCAGGTACGCCAGCAGATACGGGATCTTGCGCTGCAGGATATTGCCGACACCGCGTTCGTAGCCGCGAACGCCGCGGTCGAAATTGCGGTTGAACCAGCCAAAGAAACCACGCTTGGGTACACCATGCTCGCCTTTCGGGATCGGTTTGAGCATGGTGGCGCAAAGCGCCGGGGTGAAGATCAGCGCGACCAGTACCGACAGGGCCATGGCCGAGACGATGGTGATCGAGAACTGCTTGTAGATCACACCGGTGGAGCCGCTGAAGAACGCCATCGGCAACAGAACCGCCGACAGCACCAGGGCGATACCGACCAGTGCGCCCTGGATCTGGCCCATGGATTTCTTGGTGGCTTCCTTGGGCGACAGGCCTTCTTCGCTCATTACCCGTTCGACGTTTTCCACCACGACGATGGCGTCGTCCACCAGCAAGCCGATGGCCAGCACCATGCCGAACATGGTCAGGGTGTTGATGCTGAAGCCGGCGGCCGCGAGGATCCCGAACGTACCGAGCAATACCACCGGCACAGTCATCGTG
Source organism: Pseudomonas sp. IT-P4 (assembly GCF_949767755.1). NCBI lineage: Bacteria > Pseudomonadati > Pseudomonadota > Gammaproteobacteria > Pseudomonadales > Pseudomonadaceae > Pseudomonas > Pseudomonas sp. IT-P4. The sequence goes on from NZ_CATKPX010000045.1 coordinate 481,777, forward strand.
GTGATGATGGTGGCGCGGAAGTTTTGCAGGAACAGGAACATCACCAGGAACACCAGTGCGACCGCTTCGACCAGGGTGTGAACCACGCCCTTGATCGATTCGGTCACCACCGGGGTGGTGTCGTACGGGAACACCACTTCCATCCCTTCAGGGAAGAAGGGCTTGAGGCTGTCGATGGTCGTGCGCAGGGCTTTTGCGGTGTCGAGAGCGTTGGCACCGGTGGCCAGTTTCACCGCCAGGCCGGAAGCCGGGGCGCCGTTGAACTGGGCGTTGATGCTGTAGTTCTCGCCACCCAGGCCGACTTCGGCGACATCCTTGAGGCGAACCTGGGAACCGTCCTTGTTGACCTTGAGCAGGATCTTGTCGAATTGCTCCGCGGTCTGCAGGCGGGTCTTGCCGATGATGGTTGCGTTCAGCTGGGTGCCGGGCAGGGCAGGCAGGCCGCCGAGCTGGCCGGACGACACCTGGACGTTTTGCGCGGCGATAGCGGTCTTGACGTCGATCGGGGTCAGGTTGAAGTTGTTCAACTTGGCCGGGTCGAGCCAGATACGCATGGCGTACTGCGAACCGAACACCTGGAAGTCACCGACACCGGCGGTCCGCGAGATCGGGTCCTGCATGTTCGACACGATGTAGTTGGACAGGTCGTCCTTGGTCATGCTGCCGTCACGCGACACCACGCCGATCACCAACAGGAAGTTCTTCACCGCCTTGGTGACGCGGATACCCTGTTGCTGCACTTCTTGCGGCAGCAGCGGGGTGGCCAGGTTCAGCTTGTTCTGGACCTGAACCTGCGCGGTATCGGAGTTGGTGCCTTGCTCGAAGGTCGCGGTAATGGTCATGGTGCCGTCGGAGTTACTTTCCGACGAGACATAACGCAGGTGGTCGATACCGTTGAGCTGTTGCTCGATCACCTGAACCACGGTGTCCTGAACCGTTTGTGCCGAAGCACCCGGGTAGGCCACGGAGATCGCAATCGCCGGAGGCGCAATGCTCGGGTACTGGTTGATCGGCAACCGGAGGATCGATAGTGCCCCGACCAACATGATCACCAGGGCAATTACCCAGGCGAAAATCGGACGGTCGATAAAAAATTTCGACATGGTTTACTCCCCTTTGCCGCCAGACGCTTTATCAGCTGCCTGGGCGGGGGCCGGGTTCTTTGCGGCTACGTTGGTCGCTTCACTGGCCTTGACTTCGATGCCGGGTTTGACGAATTGCAGACCTTCGGTGATCAGGCGATCGCCGGCCTTCAGGCCGTCTTCGATCAGCCATTGGTTGCCGACGGTGCGGTTGGCCTTGAGTTGACGCAGTTCGACCTTGTTGTCCGGGCCGACAACCAGTGCGGTTGGCGTCCCCTTGAGATCGCGGGTCACGCCTTGTTGCGGGGCCAGGATCGCCGCGCTGTTCACACCGGCCAGCAACTTGGCGTGCACGAACATGCCAGGCAGAAGGGTGTGGTCAGGGTTCGGGAAGATGGCGCGCAGGGTGACAGAACCGGTGGTCTGGTCAACCGAGATTTCGGAGAACTCCAGCTTGCCGTCCAGCTTGTACTCGCTGCCGTCTTCGAGGGTCAGCTTGACCGAGGCTGCGTTATCGCCGGCCTTTTGCAGGCGACCGCTTTCCAGCTCACGGCGCAGTTGCAGCAACTCGACCGAGGACTGCGTCACGTCGACGTAGATCGGGTCGATTTGCTGGATCACCGCCATCGCGTCGACCTGGGCATTGCTGACCAGCGCGCCTTCGGTCACCGAGGAGCGGCCGATGCGGCCGGTCAGCGGGGCATAGACCTTGGTGTAGCGCACGTTGATCTGTGCGGTCTGCAGCGCGGCTTCCGATTGCAGGCGATTGGCCACGGCAGTGTCGTATTCCTGACGGCTTACGGCTTGTTCGTCGACCAGTTGCTTGTAGCGGTCGGAAATCGACTTGGTCGAACGCAGGTTGGCTTCGGCGCTGGCGAGCGTTGCTTCATAAATCGACGGGTCGATCTGATAGAGCTGCTGGCCGGCCTTGACGTCACTGCCTTCCTTGAACAGGCGCTTGAGAATGATGCCGTTGACCTGCGGGCGGACTTCGGCAATGCGGAACGCACTGGTACGGCCTGGCAGATCGGATGTCAGGGTGAAAGCTTGCGGTTGCAGAGTCACGACGCCGACCTGAGGCGGTGGGGCGGCCGGTGCTGCCTCTTCCTTTTTGCATCCGCTGAGCAGCGATGCCAGGGCGACGGCGGCGACCAGAGCGGTAACAGCTGGCTTGAATTGCATGAAAATCCTCGGGTCAGGCGCGCAAGGTGCGCACTAGAAAGGTGGAAGGTTGAAAAATGTTTGCCGAGTGGATAAGTAGCTTGCTAAGGAATATACTTACGTACATGGCTGTTTGTAAATACCCAGGCTATGTACCCGCGCCGTTACACAAGCCGTTGAAAGGTTGAAATTGTAGGCCGGGGACGCCCCCCCAGAACGTTCGCCCCACTTTTATTCAGCCGATGTTCAGGCATCGCTGAAGCACCCTGATTGAGGTTGTACTGCCATGGTCCGTCGTACCAAAGAGGAAGCTCAGGAAACCCGCGCGCAAATTCTCGTGGCGGCCGAAAAGGCCTTTTACGAGCGAGGCGTGGCGCGTACCACCCTGGCGGACATCGCGACCCTGGCCGGCGTCACTCGAGGGGCCATCTACTGGCATTTCAGCAACAAGGCGGATCTGGTGCAGGCCATGCTCGACACCCTGCATGAGCCGCTGGAAGAAATGGCCAAGGCCAGCGAGAGCGAAGACGAACTCGATCCCCTGGGCTGCATGCGCAAGCTGTTGATTCATTTGTTTCATCAAATTGCGCTGGACCCGAAAACCCGACGCATTAACGAGATTCTTTTTCATAAGTGCGAATTCACCAATGAAATGTGCGATCTGCGCCAACAACGGGTGTCAGCCAGCCTCGAATGTAATGTGCGGATCGGCCTGGCCCTGAGCAATGCCGTGAACCGTGGCCAGTTGCCGGAAAACCTCGACACTGCCCGCGCCGCGATCAGCTTGCATGCTTATATTGATGGCATCCTGTACCAGTGGCTGCTGGCCCCCGACAGTTTTGAATTGCACGCCGAAGCCGAGCGTTGGGTCGATACCGGTCTGGATCTGTTGCGCTTTAGCCCCAGCCTGCGCAAATAAAGCAAAATGCGTAATCGGCGCCTTGTGTGTCAACCGTTGAAGCCGAAGATGAACAGTTCTTCACGCGCCCTTCCACAATGGGGTGCTTTTATATACTTACAGTCGGCAGGTTGACAGGTAGCAAGCTCAGTAAATTGTAGGGAATTTGTGTCGAGTGCTGTGAGTACCTGCCGATGATCGTGGGGACAGTGTCAAACCGTCACATATTAAAAAGCCCCGGCTCTTTCGAGTCGGGGCTTTTGGTTTTCAACAGTTGTCGATTACAGCGTCGGGTAGTCGATGTAACCAACCGGACCCGGGGCGTAGAACAGTTCCGGGCGCGCTTCGTTCAGCGGTGCATCAGCCTTCAAACGTGCCGGCAGGTCAGGGTTGGCAATGAAAGGTACGCCGAATGCGACTGCATCGGCCTTGCCGCTGGCGAGCAACGCGTTGGCGCTGTCCTTGGTGAAACGCTCGTTGGCAATGTAGGGGCCGCCGAAGGCTTCCTTGAGTTGTGGACCGAGGCTGTCGGCACCTTCTTTCTCCCGCGAGCAGATGAAGGCAATGCCACGCTTGCCCAGTTCGCGAGCGACGTAGGTGAAGGTTTCGGCCAGGTTGTCGTCACCCATGTCATGCAGGTCGGCGCGTGGCGACAGATGCACGCCCACACGGCCGGCCCCCCAGGTTTCGATCGCCGCGTCAGTCACTTCCAGCAGCAGGCGGGCACGGTTTTCCAGGGAGCCGCCGTAGTTGTCGGTGCGCTGGTTGGTGCTGCTTTGCAGGAACTGGTCGAGCAGGTAACCGTTGGCGGCATGGATTTCCACACCGTCGAAGCCGGCGGCCTTGGCGTTCTCGGCGCCGACGCGGTAAGCGTCGACGATGTCGGCGATTTCAGCGGTTTCCAGGGCGCGCGGCACCGGGAAGTCGGCCAACGGACGCACCAGGCTGACGTGGCCCTTGGGCTGGATGGCGCTCGGGGCGACCGGGGCTTCATCGTTCAGGTACAAACCGTGGGAAATGCGACCCACATGCCACAGTTGCAGGAAGATCTTGCCGCCCGCGCCATGGATCGCCTTGGTCACGTTGGACCAGCCACGCACCTGATCGTTGGACCAGATGCCCGGGGTGTCCGGGTAGCCGACGCCCATTGGCGTGACCGAAGTGGCTTCGCTGAGGATCAGGCCGGCGGAGGCGCGTTGCACGTAGTACTCGGCCATCAGCGCGTTGGGCACGCGACCTTCGTCGGCGCGGCAGCGGGTCAGTGGCGCCATGATGATGCGGTTGGCCAACTCGAGGTCGCCCAGTTTGATCGGATCGAAAATAGTCGTCATTTAATGGCTCTCTTTTGGAGATCAGTTAGAAGTAGCTGGGGCCAGATCGGGATTGCCGCTCTGACGGAAAGTAATCAGGGTCACCAGCAGGGCGAGTACCGCCAGTACGGCTGCCGCGAGGGGCACGCTGGTCAGGCCGAAGCCGTGGGCGATCACGCTGCCGCCGACCCAGGCACCCACGGCGTTGCCGATGTTGAAAGCGCCAATATTCAGGGTTGACACCAGGTTCGGTGCGGCCTTGCCGAAGGTCACCACGTTCACTTGCAGCGCCGGTACGGCGGCGAAGCACGCGGTGGCCCAGAGGAACAGGGTGATTTCGGTCGGGATCAGCGCGACGCTGGTCCAGGTCAGCACGGTGGACACCACGGCCATGGTGATGAACACGCCGATCAGCGTCGCGGCCATGCCTTTGTCGGCCAGCTTGCCGCCGATGATGTTGCCGACCGTCAGGCCCAGGCCGATGAGCATCAGGGTCCAGGTCACGCCACGGGGCGAGACGCCGGTCACTTCACCCAGCAGCGGGGCGACGTAGGTGAACAGGGTGAACACCGACGCGGCAAACAGCGCGGTCATGCTCAGGGACAACCAGATACCGCCGCCCTTGAGTGCGGCCAGTTCGGCGCGCATGTCGAGTTTTTCTTCATCACGCTTGGCCGGCAGGAAGCGGATCAAGCCGATCAGTGCGATCACACCGATCACGGTCACGGCCCAGAAGGTCGAACGCCAGCCGGCTTCCTGACCGAGGGCGGTGCCCAGCGGTACGCCGAGGACGTTGGCCAGGGTCAGGCCGGTGAACATCAGGGCCACGGCCGAAGCGCGTTTGTTCGCAGGCACCAGTCCGGCGGCTACCACCGAACCGATACCGAAGAAGGCGCCGTGGCACAGGGCGGTGACCACACGGGCGAACATCAGGACGTTGTAGTCGCCGGCGACTGCGCAAAGCAGGTTGCCGACAATGAAGATGCCCATCAACGCCACCAGGGCTGCCTTGCGCGGCAGTTTGGCGGTGGCCAGCGCCATGAACGGCGCACCGATGGCCACGCCCAGGGCGTAACCGGTCACCAGCCAGCCGGCACCGGGAATCGACACACCGAGGTCAGCCGCCACGTTGGGCAGCAGGCCCATGATGACGAACTCGGTGGTGCCGATGGCGAAGGCGCTCAAGGCGAGGATGAGTAGCGAGAGGGGCATTGGTTAATTCCTTGTCGGCTGGCTGACGTTAAGGGTCAGAGCTCTTTGTTGAATATGCGGAGGAACTCCTGAATGGTTTCCTCGTTACGTTTGAAAAAATGCCACTGGCCGACTTTACGGCTGCTGATCAGGCCGGCGCGTTGCAGGGTCGCCAGGTGTGCGGACACCGTGGACTGCGACAGGCCGCAACGTTGATCGATCTGCCCGGCGCAAACGCCGTGCTCGTTACTATGGGACTGGTCGGGAAATTCGACGGTCGGGTCCTTGAGCCAGTGCAGGATTTCTCGCCGTACTGGGTGTGCCAGGGCTTTTATTATTTCGTCGAGATTGATGGTCATGATGTGGGCTCGTGATGTTTAAAACGCTATATCGCGATGAGGCGAACTTTAAATCGGTATTTCGCGATATACAAATATGATTTGGCTCTGACCAGCTCACATTTCGGTATATCGAGTTATAACGATATGGTGAGTGTAACAAGACAAGGGGGCAGTGCTAAGCTGCGCCCATGAACTATCTCGCACATCTTCACCTCGGTGGCCAGCGTCCTGGCCAATTGCTCGGCAGTCTGTATGGCGATTTCGTCAAGGGACGGCTGCAAGGGCAGTTCGCTCCGGAAATCGAGGGGGCTATCCAGTTGCACCGCAGCATCGACGTGTTCACCGATCGCCATCCGCTGGTGGACGTCGCGTTGTCGCGTTTTTCCCTGACCCGTCGTCGCTACGCGGGGATCGTGCTCGACGTGTTTTTCGACCATTGCCTGGCTCGTGACTGGACTCTGTACGCCGACCGGCCGCTGGAGCTGTTCACTTCAGACGTGTACCGGGTGCTGTCCAGCGAACGACAACTGCCGGAGCGGCTGGCGAAGATTGCGCCGCACATGGTGGCCAATGACTGGCTGGGTTCGTATCAGGAATTCGAAGTGCTGGAGCAGGTGTTGCGCGGGATCTCGCGGCGCCTGACCCGGCCGGAAGAGCTGGCGGCGGCGATGCAGGAGTTGCGGCGGTTGTATGAACCGTTGAGCGAGGACTTTCGGTTGTTCTATCCGCAGCTGCAGGATTTTGCCCGGAACTATCCAACACCATAGAACCCCTGTGGGATCGCCGCACCGCCGCTCCCACAGGGTTTACTGTTGAATCGGAGATTGAATCAAGCCGCAATGGCAGGGCGCATCGGTGCGCGCTGAGGTTCTGCGACAGCTCCAAACAACGCCTTCTGCACCGCCTGCTGTGCCTCGAACGCCAGGGCCGCGCGCTCCCGACCTTCGCAAGCGATTGGCTTGAGCAGATGAATCTCCACGCCGCCACGGTCATTGGCAAACAAGCGCATCAGATGCGAAAGCAAGTCATCGTCGCCAATGAACGGCGCCAGCGCGCAAGGCTGGCCATCACGCACATAACGAATCGCCACCGGCTGCATCGCCACATCGGAGTCGATGGCGGCGGACAGCAGGCGGCCGTGGAAAGTACGCAGCGAACGGCCGTCGGTGGTGGTGCCTTCCGGAAACATCAGCAGGGGGTGTGCCTGTTCCAGGTGACGGGTCATCTGCTTGCGGATCAACTGGCTGTCACCCGAGCCACGGCGGATAAACAGGCTGCCGGCCTTGGCCGCCAACCAGCCGGCCACCGGCCAGGTGCGCACTTCGGCCTTGGACAGGAACGACAGCGGCGTGAGCATCCCCAGCAACGGGATGTCGGTCCAGGACACGTGGTTGCTGACCCACAGCATCGGCGTCTTCGGCAGCTCGCCGTGGACGGTCACGTCGAAGGGCAGGGCGTTGCTCAGGCGGGCCATGAAAAAACGCGACCAGCGCTGACGACGCGCCATCGAGTGGGCCAGGCCCAGGCGCTCGAACAGCCCGAACACACTGGCCATACAAAGGCCCAGCGTCACCACCAGCAGCACTCGCGCGATTCGCGCGTACACCCGCAGCCGGCTCATTACACAGCCGCCTTGAAGTGTTTGGCGTAACGCGGGCACAGCTCGTCGCGTTTGAGCAGGATGAACACGTCGGCGACCTGGAAATCTTCGTCCCAGCATGGCTCGCCGCAGATCTTTGCGCCCAGGCGCATGTAGGCCTTGAGCAGCGGTGGCATTTCGGCAATCACGTTCGACGGGATGGCCAGGCTCGGCAGCGGGTTTTTCGGTTCGGCGCGCAGGTGTTCGGTGCACAGGTAGCGTTCGCGCAGACGCTGCATGATCGCGTGGGCCTGTACACCGCCGTCCTGCATCGGAATGCTCGCGCAACCCATCAGGTAGCTGTAGCCGCCCTGGTTCAGGACTTCGGCCAGCTCGCCCCAGAGCACGGCGATGGTGCCGCCGTTGCGGTAGGCCGGGTCGACGCAGGTGCGACCGATTTCCAGGATCGGGCCTTGCAGGTGCACCAGGCCGTGGAGGCTGAATTCTTCTTCGCTGTAGAATTTGCCCAGGCTGCTGGCAGCCGTGTGGTCGAGCAAACGGGTGGTCGCCACCAGACGGCCGGTATTCAGGTCACGCACACCGATGTGGGCGCAGTGAACGTCGTAGTCATCCATGTCCAGACCCAGTTCCGCGCCTTTCAGCTTGGCGTTGAACTCACCGCTGAACACGTTGAAGCGCAAGGCCTGGGCCTCCTGCAATGCCTCGGCGCCCACCAGGCGTTCGGCTTGCAGGCGGCGTTCGTTGCCGGTGTCGCTGATGCGGGCGATCTGAGTCATGGCGAATCTCCGTGCGGGCTGCTCACCTGTCTTTGGGCTACAGCGAATCGACTTGTCTAGCCGTGTTGTGCAAAGTCAGGCTATGTAGCCCCGGTGTCATCGCCATTAAGCTTTGGTGATGCTTATATGACAGCCCTCGAGGAGCCCCTTATGCCCTGGCAAACCCTGTTGAACCGCCGTGATCGCTTGCCCGCCAACCCGGATCTGGCCGAAGGCTTCGCGACTTTGTTGCAGCAGTTGGGCACGGTCGCACCGTTTGAACTGGCGGTGCTTGGCGGGCGGCTGATGGCGACGCCGGGGCTGGCGTTTCTGGTGGGGTATCAGGCGGCCTTGCGCATGCTCTGGCCAAGCGCGCCACTGAGCCTGGGTGCGCTGTGCGCCACCGAACAGCGCAGCCTGCGCCCGGCCGACATGCAAACCCGGTTGAGCGGTTTGCGCCTGAGCGGACGCAAGGATTTCGTCACCGCCGGTAATGCAGCCGACTGGCTGCTGGTGGCTGCGCGCAGTGAGGAGCCCGGCGCAGATCCACGCTTGAGCCTGGCGGTGATCTATCGCGACGAGCCGGGTGTGCGGGTGGAAAAGCTGGCGCCGATCCCGTTGATGCCGGACATCAGCCATGGCCGCCTGTTTCTGGATAACGCGCTGTGCGAGTTGCTCGCGGGGGATGGTTGGGACGCGTACGTCAAACCGTTCCGCACGCTGGAAGACATCTATGTACTGAGCGCCATGACGGCGTGGTTGTATGGCGTCGGTCAGGAATGCGATTGGCCGCAAGGCTTGCAACTGCGATTGCTGGGGTTGCTGGCGGGGTGTGCGGAAGCCAGCCGCCAGCCACCGACCCATCCGGCCGGGCATGTGATGCTTGGCGGGTTGTTTGCTCTGTTCGATGGGCTCAAGGCTGAGGTGAATGAAGCGCTGGCTGGAGGGCCTCCAGAGTGGGCGACGATGTGGCAGCGGGATCAGGCGGTGATGGATTTGGCGGCAGGGGCTCGGGGCAAGCGGTTGGCCAAGGCAATGGCAGACCTCTGACGATTCCGGGTAGGAGCTGCCGAAGGCTGCGATCTTTTGATCCTGTTCTTTTCGGTATGGCCAAAGAGCAAAATCAAAAGATCGCAGCCTTCGGCAGCTCCTACAAGGGTCGCGTGAGTGTCATTTAACTGGGCTAGGCTGATCCGGTTATTCCCTGTGAGCCCCCGCCATGCCCAAAGGCTTGTCCCTGATTTTCCTGCTGTTGCTCAGCCTCACGGCCCAGGCTGAAAACTGGCCCGCCGAGCAATGGCCGACCGCCCCGACGCCCGCTGGCCCGGCGCTTCAAGCCCTGGAAGCCTATGCCTTCCCACCCCGCGATGACACTACTCGCCAGGGCATTCGCACCGATGCCTTGCTGGTGATCCGCGACGGCCAGTTGATCTACGAACGCTACGCCGGCCCGACGACGGCCGAGACGCCGCACCTGACCTGGTCGATCAGCAAGAGCCTGATGGCGACGGTCCTCGGTGTGGCTTACGGCGAAGGCTTGTTCAAACTCAGCGACCCTGTGGCGAAGTTTTATCCGCCCCTGCAAAAATACCCCGACATGACCATGGCCGACCTGCTGCACTGGGCCTCGGGCCTGGACTGGCAGGAAGACTACGAATACGCGCCGCTAAAGTCTTCGGTGGTGGCCATGCTCTACACCCGTGGTCACCACGACATGGCGGCGTTCACCGCGGCCCATGCGGAGTACGCAGCGCCCGGCCAGGCATTTCGCTACTCCAGCGGTGACAGCAACCTGTTGTCCGCCGCATTGAAAACCATCGTCGGCCCCAGCCGCTATCCCGACTATCCGTGGACTGCGCTGTTCGAGCCGCTGGGCATTCGCCATGCCATTTGGGAAACCGATGACACGGGCACTTTCGTCGCTTCTTCCTATGCCTACCTCACTGCAAGGGACCTGGCCCGGGTCGGTCTGTTGATGGCCCGCGAGGGGCGCTGGGCAGACAAGCAATTGCTGCCCAAGGACTGGGTGGCGTTCAACCGCGAGCCGTTCACTCACTATCACGCCGGTCAAGACGATGCCGTCCCCGGCGGCCAGTGGTGGCTCAATCGAGCTGTTGAGGGCGTGGCACGACCCTGGCCCGATGCCCCCGCCGACACCTTCGCCGCGTTGGGTCATTGGGGCCAGGCAATGTATGTGATCCCCAGTGAACAACTGGTGATCGTCCGCTACGGCGATGACCGCGACGGTCGTTACCGGCACAACCAATTGCTGCAGCTCGCGCTCAAGGCCTTTGCCGGGAAGGTGCAGCCATGAGCGGTTTCATTCGCCGTCGACCGGTCAGTTCCCTGTTGCTGATCCTGCTGATCGCCATGCTCGGCTGGGTCTGGCATGAGCGGGTTGCGCTGTGGGCGTTCCCCGACATCATCAGCGCCTACACCGCCAAGGAATACTGTTCGTGCCGCTACGTGATGAACAACGACGCCGAGTACTGCCGCGGCTATGTGAAACAGTGGCTGCCCGCCAGCGGCTTTGCCGATGACCCGTTCGGCAAGCGCGTCACGGTCAGCGGCATGGGCCGCAGCAACAGTGCGGCGTGGATCGGCGAGCGCCAGGGCTGCCGCTTGCGGCCCTGATTTCCCTTCAGGTTCCACTCTGTGGAACCACATTCGATTGTCCTTGCGCGCGACTCGCGGTTATCTGGCGGTGAGCGCGACCTGCTGTCGCGAAATCACAGCGAACAACAAGAACGGGACTACACCCGGCCCGAGGACAATCGTCATGACCCGATATCAGCACATCCTTGCCTGGCTCAACGACGTGGCCAGCGACCTGCACGCCACCCGCCAGGACATCCACGCCCACCCGGAACTCGGCTTCGAGGAAAACCGCACTTCGGCGCTGGTGGCCAAATCCCTGGCGGATTGGGGCTACGAGGTGCACACCGGCATCGGCAAGACCGGTGTGGTTGGCGTGCTGCGTAACGGCAGCAGCCCGCGCAGACTCGGCTTGCGGGCGGACATGGACGCGCTGCCGATCAACGAGAACACCGGCGCAACCTACAGCAGCCAGCATCAGGGCTGCATGCACGCTTGTGGGCATGACGGCCACACCACGATGCTGCTGGGCGCGGCGCGCTACCTGGCGGCGACCCGCCAGTTCGATGGCACCCTGACGTTGATTTTCCAGCCTGCCGAAGAAGGCCAGGGCGGTGCCGAAGCGATGCTCGCCGATGGCCTGCTCGAACGTTTCCCCTGCGATGCGTTGTTCGGCATGCACAACATGCCGGGGCTACCCGCCGGCCATCTGGGGTTTCGTGAGGGGCCGATGATGGCCTCCCAGGATTTGCTTAACGTCACCATCGAAGGTGTCGGCGGCCACGGTTCGATGCCGCATCTGGCAGTCGACCCGCTGGTGGCGGCGGCCAGTGTGGTCATGGCCCTGCAGACCGTGGTCGCGCGCAACATCGATGCGCAGCAGGCGGCGGTGGTCACGGTGGGCGCGTTGCAGGCCGGGGAGGCGGCCAACGTCATTCCACAGCAGGCGATCCTGCGCCTGAGCCTGCGGGCACTGAATGCCCAGGTGCGCGAGCAGACCCTCGAACGCGTGCGCGCAATCATCGAATCCCAGGCCCGGAGTTTCGGATGCAGTTCGCGCATCGAACATCGCCCGGCCTACCCGGTGCTGGTCAACCACGCGGCCGAAACCGAGTTCGCCCGGCAGGTCGGTGTCGAGTTGGTTGGCGCTGATGCGGTGGACGGCAACACCCCCAAACTCATGGGCAGCGAAGACTTCGCCTGGATGCTGCAACGCTGCCCTGGCGCCTACCTGTTCATCGGCAATGGCGTGTCGCGGCCGATGGTCCACAACCCCGCCTATGACTTCAACGACGACATCCTGCTGACCGGTGCCGCGTATTGGGGCGCGCTGACCGAGAGCTGGCTCAAGCCTGCCTGACTCCTGGCACTTTCTACTGCCGCTGGACCGGGTGCGCGCTGCCGTGCCCGCCGTTTCCCAACAGGTTTCTGGAGAGCTCCCCATGCACACTTCGAGCACAGGCGTTTCGCGCACCCGGCAGGTGGTCGCCGCGGTTATCGGCAACGCGCTGGAATGGTATGACTTCATCGTTTACGGCTTTCTGGCCAGCATCATCGCCCGGCAATTTTTCCCCTCTGACGACGAATACGCATCCTTGCTGATGGCCCTGGCGACTTTCGGCGTCGGCTTTTTCATGCGTCCGGTGGGCGGCATCCTGCTGGGGATGTATTCGGACCGCAAAGGGCGCAAGGCGGCGATGCAGATGATCATACGCCTGATGACCGTATCCATCGCACTGATTGCGTTTGCGCCGAACTACGCCGCTATCGGGATGGGCGCGCCGCTGTTGATCGTGGTTGCGCGGATGCTGCAAGGCTTCGCCACAGGTGGCGAGTACGCCAGCGCCACGGCGTTCCTGGTGGAGAGCGCCCCGGCACACCGCAAGGGTTTGTACGGCTCGTGGCAACTGGTCGGGCAATGCCTGGCGGTGTTCTCCGGGGCGGCGATGGTCGCCTTGTTCACCCACCTGCTGTCCCCTGAGGCACTGGAGAGCTGGGGCTGGCGGATTCCGTTTGTGCTGGGCTTGCTGATCGGCCCGGTGGGCTTGTGGATTCGCAAGCACATGGAAGAACCGGAAGAATTTCTCGAAGCACGCAAACAGGCCAAAGGCGCGAGCCCAAGCCTGATGCAAGTGATCCGCGAACACCGACGCAGCATTCTGGTGTCCATGGGCCTGGCCTGTGGCGCGACCGTGTCGTTCTACGTGGTGTTGGTGAACATGCCGACTTTCGCCCACAAGAATCTCGGCCTGCCGCTGGATCAGGTGCTGCTGGTGCAAATGCTCGCGGTGGCGCTGATGACCGTGATCATTCCCTTGTCTGGCGCACTGTCGGACCGCCTCGGCCGCCGCCCGGTGTTGATGGCCTTCACCCTGGCGTTTTTCCTGATGGTTTATCCCTTGTACGTGTGGGTGGCGGCGGCGCCATCGGTGGAGCGTTTGCTGGTGATGCAACTGTTGCTGTGCAGTGCGATCGGTGGTTTTTTCGGCCCGGCTCCGACGGCACTGGCCGAGCAGTTCCCGATCGAAGTGCGCTCCACCGGGGTGTCGGTGGCTTACAACGTCGCGGTCATGGTCTTCGGCGGGTTCGCGCCGCTGATCGTCACCTGGCTGAGCAAGGTTTTGGCGACTCCGGTGGCGCCATCGTTCTACGTGTTGTTCGCCTGCTTGCTGACGTTGCTCGGCACCTACTGCATGCAGGAAGCACCACGGGCAAAAAGATCCGTTGAACTCAATCTTGGGGTGAAACCTTGAGCAGCAATCCGATTGTTGAAATGGAGGCCGATGCGCTGTCCCGGGCCATTCATGGGCGGCAGGTGTCCTGTCGCGAGGTGATGCAGGCGTATCTGGCGCAGATCGAACGCTTCAATCCACAGGTCAATGCGCTGGTGTCCCTGCGTCCGGCCCAGGCGTTGCTGGCAGAGGCCGACGAGCGTGATAGCGAACTCAACCGGGGTCAGTCCCGAGGCTGGATGCACGGCATGCCGCAAGCGGTCAAGGACCTGGCGGCCACCGCCGGTTTGCGCACCACAATGGGCTCGCCGCTGTTCGCCGAGCAGGTTCCGCAACACGACGCCATCAGCGTGGCGCGGGTGCGCGACTGCGGGGCGATCATCATCGGCAAGAGCAACGTCCCGGAGTTCGGCCTCGGCTCGCAAACCTACAACAGCGTGTTTGGCACCACCACCAACGCCTACGACCCGACCCTGGTTGCCGGCGGCAGCAGTGGCGGGGCGGCGGTGGCGCTGGCGTTGCGCATGCTGCCGGTGGCCGACGGCAGCGACATGATGGGCTCGCTGCGCAATCCGGCGGCGTTCAACAACGTCTATGGATTGCGTCCGTCCCAGGGGCGCGTGCCGTTCGGGCCCGGGCCGGAAATGTTCGTCCAGCAACTGGCAACGGAAGGCCCGATGGGCCGCACGGTCACCGATGTTGCCCGTTTGCTCGGCACCCAGGCCGGGTATGACCCGCGCGTGCCGTTGTCGCTGACTGAAGATCCGGGGATATTTCATCAGTCGTTGCAGCAGGATTTCCGGGATGTGCGACTCGGCTGGCTGGGGGACTACAACGGCTACCTGCCGATGGAGCCCGGCGTCATGAGCCTGTGTGAATCGGCGTTGCAGGACTTCGCCGCCCTGGGTTGCAAAGTCGAGGCCTGCCAGCCGGACTTCTCCATGGAACGCCTGTGGCAAACCTGGCTGGTGCATCGCCACTGGCTGGTGCAAGGCAGCCTCGGCGGGTTGTATGCCGATCCGCAAAAACGCGAACGACTCAAACCCGAAGCCCGATGGGAAGTCGAGGGCGGGCTGCGTCTGACGGCGGCGGATGTCTATCAGGCCTCGGTCAGTCGCAGCGAGTGGTATCGAGCGCTGAACGAATTGTTCGAACGTTACGACTTCCTGCTGCTGCCTACCGCCCAGGTGTTTCCTTTTGATGCACAAACCCCTTGGCCGCGCGTCGTTGGCGGGCAGGCCATGGACACCTACCACCGCTGGATGGAGGTTGTCATCGGGCCGACCCTGGCCGGGTTGCCGAGCATGAATGTGCCGGTGGGATTCAACCTGGCCGGACTGCCGATGGGCCTGCAAATCATAGGTCGGGCCCAGGCTGACCGCGCGGTGTTGCAACTGGCGTTTGCCCATGAGCAGTTGACTCAATGGGTCAAGCGCAGGCCGCCCGGCTGTCTGCAAAATACCTGAGACTGGCCGACAGGCCCGCATCTTGCTGCGCAAAGTGAACATCCATCTGCGCTTAGGGAGATCGAACCTATGGAGAGCAAGGCAGAATCCGGCAGCGTGCGTTCCGTCGAGCGCGCCCTGGCGATTGTCGAGTTGCTGGGTGAGCATCAGGCGTTGGGGCTGGAGGAGTTGCACTACTTGACGAACCTGCCCAAGGCCACGGTGTCGCGCATGTTGCTGACGTTGCAGGAGCAGGGCTGGATCTATCGCGGCCTGAGCGATCGGCGCTACCGGTTGTGCGCCAAGCGCCTGTTTGGTGACAGCCAGCAGCGCTTCAAGCGGCGCCTGGTGGAGAACGCCGCGCCGCTGTTGCTGGAGTTGAGCGAGCGCACCGGGCTGGTGGCGGACTTGTCGTGTTTTGATGGTGAGCGGATCGAGGTCATGGAAAGCGCGATTCCCACGGTGCTGCGCAAGCGATACCCGAACAACTGTCAGATCGTCGGCCAGCACGCCAGCCTGTTCCATTCGGCCATGGGCCGGGCGTGCCTGGGCGAACTGGACAGCCATGAAGTGGAGCGTCTGGCCAGCCGTGAGCGAGTGACGGACGAAGCCTTGTTCAACACCACTGAGCAGGCATTGCATCAAGGCTTCGGGCAGCGCACCGAGGGTTATTGGGAGTATCCGGTGCGCCTGCCGTTCCTGATTCGCGCGGTGGCCCTGCCGATCCGCACCGATGGCCGCCTGGTCGGCAGCATGGCGCTGCACTGGCCGATGGATCAGGCGCCGGTGGAGCGGGTACTCAACCTGCACCTCAACAGCCTGGCCGCGACCATTGGTAATGTGCAACAGGCGATGGCCTGAGTGGAACTTGTGATGGTTTAGAGACTCAAGGCAACACATTTCTTGCAACCTGTGTCAGGCCGGTTAAGGTTCAGCACAGGTTTCTCTGCCTGACGAGTCTCTATGTTCAAGCGCTCCGCCCTCCGATCCCTCGTTTTTCTGCTACTGACGGGTGCCGCATTGTCGGCCCGCGCCGACTGGTACCTCGACGGCGAGTCTTCGCGCCTGTCGTTTGTCAGCACCAAGAATGCCAATGTCTCTGAAGTGCAGCGCTTCCTGGTCCTGCACGGCAAAGTCGATCCCGAGGGGCTGGCGCAGGTGGAAGTCGAGCTGGAGTCGATCAACAGCGGCATCCCGCTGCGCGATGAGCGCATGCGCAAGGAACTGTTCCAGATCGACCGGTTTTCCGACGCCTTGATCACCACGAAAATCGATCTGCGCCCGATCAACGACCTCGCTCCCGGCGCGCAACTGGAGTTGCGCCTGCCGCTGACCGTCGACCTGCATGGTCAGAAACACACGTACAACGCCCAATTGCTGGCGACCCGGCTCGATGACCGGCGCTTTCAGGTGGTGACCCTCGAACCGCTGGTGATCAATGCCGAGGATTTCGATTTGGCTCCCGGGCTGGAAGCGTTGCGCAAAATGGCCGGCCTGTCGGCGATCAGTCTTTCAGTGCCGGTGAGTGCGGTACTGATATTCACGGCGCGCTGACATGGCCGGAGCGATTTTTCCCTGGCGTGAAGGCAACCACTTCGAACTGCTGATCGATGGTCCGCAATTCTTCCCGCGCATGCTGGTGGCGATTGCCCGTGCCGAAGAACAGGTCGAACTGGAGCTGTATCTGGTGGAGGCGGGTGCCTGCGCCGAAGCCATGGTCCAGGCGCTGGTCCAGGCTGCCGAGCGCGGTGTGCGGGTGCGTTGCCTGTTCGATGACTACGGCAGCCTCGCGTTCACACTGACCTTGCGACAGCGCCTGATGGCGGCCGGGGTCGAATTGCGTTTCTACAATCGCCTGAACTGGCGGCGCTGGGTTGGTAATTTCTACCGCGATCACCGCAAGCTGTTACTGGTGGACCAGAGCCTGGCCGTGGTCGGCGGCACCGGTGTCACCGACGAGTTCTGGACACCGGGCGAAGACGTCAGCGAATGGCACGAAGTGATGGTGGAAATCACCGGGCCGCTGGTGCTCGACTGGCAGTTGTTGTTCGATCGTCAGTGGATTGCCAACCGCCATCGACGTGCCTGGCGACCGGCCTCGCATTTCGGTCTGCCGCGCCTGCCACGGGTGCCGTCCGTCGGAGAGGGCATGGGTCGGGTGGCCTATGCCGACGCCCGTCAACACCGTGACATTCTGCAATCGCTGGTGCGTGCCCTGAACAGCGGTCAACGACGGATCTGGCTGGCCACACCGTATTTTTTGCCGACCTGGAAAGTCCGCCGTTCCCTGCGCCGGGCCGCTGCCCGTGGCGTCGATGTGCGGTTGCTGCTGACCGGGCCCCGTACCGACCATCCGTCCGTGCGCTATGCCGGGCATCGCTACTACCCGCGACTGCTCAAGGCGGGGGTGAATATTTACGAATACCAGCCGTGCTTCCTGCACCTGAAAATGGTCCTGGTCGATGATTGGGTGAGCATCGGCTCGTGCAATTTCGATCACTGGAACCTGCGCTTCAACCTGGAAGCCAACCTGGAGGCCCTGGACCCCGGATTGACCCGCTCGGTGGCGGCGAGTTTCGAGCGGGACTTTGGGTTGAGCGAGCAAGTCAGCCTGGAGGAATGGCAGCGCCGACCGCTGTGGAAACGGGTCAAGCAGCGGGTGTGGGGATGGGTGGATCGGGTGGTGGTGAATCTGCTGGATCGACGGGGATAGCCCGTATTTTTTGACCACCACAAACCACTGTGGGAGCAAGCTCGCTCCCACAGGGTTATTGCGGTGTTTGATTAATTACAGCAACTCAAAACTCTGCTGCGTCACGTCCTCTGAATCCAGGCCGATCTGCACGTTGAACTTGCCCGGCTCCGCCGCGTACTTGAGCTGGGTGTTGTAGAACTTCAGATCGTCCTCGGTGATGGTGAAGTGCACGACTTTCTGTTCGCCGGCCTTGATCATCACCTTCTGGAAGTTCTTCAGTTCCTTGATCGGGCGGATCATCGAGCCTGCCACGTCCTGGATATACAACTGCACCACGGTTTCGCCGTCGCGCTTGCCGGTGTTTTTCACTGTGACGCTGGCGTCGAGCTTGCCGGTCTTGTTCAGCGTGGTCGACGACAGGGCCATGTCGCTCAGGCTGAAGTCGGTGTAGCTCAGACCGTAACCGAACGGGTACAGGGGACCGGTGGTGTCATCGAAGTACTGCGAGGTGTAGTTGCCCGGCTTGCCCGGGGTGAACGGTCGGCCAATGGTCAGGTGGTTGTAGTAGGTCGGAATCTGGCCTACCGAGCGCGGGATGCTGATCGGCAGTTTGCCCGACGGGTTGTAGTCGCCGAACAGCACGTCGGCGATGGCGTTGCCGCCCTCGGTGCCGCTGAACCAGGTTTCCAGGATGGCGTCGGCCTGTTCCTTCTCTTCGAGGATCGTCAGTGGACGGCCGTTCATCAACACCAGTACCAGCGGTTTGCCGGTGGCTTTCAGGGCCCGGATCAGCTCGCGCTGGTTTTCCGGGATGTTCAGGTCGGTACGGCTCGACGATTCGTGGGACATGCCACGGGATTCGCCGACGGCGGCAACCACCACATCAGCATTCTTGGCCGCTTTTACCGCTTCGTCGATCAGCACCTTCGCCGGACGCGGGTCATCCACCACTTCCGGGGCGTCGAAGTTGAGGAAGTTCAGGTAACCGAGGATTTTCGGGTCGCTGGTGATGTTGGCGCCACGGGCGTAGATCAGTGTCGATTTGTCGCCCAGGGCGTTGGTCATGCCGTCGAACAGGGTCACCGATTGAGCAGGGCGACCGGCGGCGGCCCAGCTGCCCATCATGTCGATCGGTGCCTTGGCCAGCGGACCGACCAGGGCAATTTTCGCTGTTTTCTTCAGGGGCAGGGTTTCGTTGCTGTTTTTCAGCAGCACCTGGCTGCGACGTGCCACATCACGGGCCTCGGCGCGGTGCAGGCGGCTGTCGGCGTAGGTGTCGACCGGATCATCCTCGGCCTTGCCGATGCGCAAGTACGGGTCCTTGAACAGGCCCATGTCGTACTTGGCGCCGAGCACCGCACGCACGGCGTTGTCGATGTCGCTCTGCTGGATCTCGCCGGCCTTCAGCAGCCCTGGCAGCTCTTTGCCGTACAGGGTGTCGTTCATGCTCATGTGGATGCCGGCTTTGATCGCCAGCTTCGCCGCTTCGCGACCGTCGGCGGCAACGCCGTGCTTGATCAGCTCGAAAATCGCCCCGTGGTCGCTGACCGCCAGACCCTTGAAGCCCCACTCCTTGCGCAGCAGGTCGTTCATCAGCCAGGTGTTGGCCGTGGCCGGCACGCCGTTGATCGAGTTCAGCGCGACCATGACCCCGCCCGCGCCGGCATCGATGGCGGCGCGGTACGGCGGCAGGTAGTCCTGGTACATCTTGACCGGGCTCATGTCGACCACGTTGTAGTCGCGGCCACCTTCAACGGCGCCGTACAGGGCGAAGTGCTTGACGCTGGCCATGATGCTGTCGGCGGCGTTGGCGCCCGTGCCCTGGAACGCCTTGACCATCACACCGGCAATGCGCGACACCAGGTAGGTGTCTTCGCCGAAGCCTTCGGAAGTACGGCCCCAGCGCGGATCGCGGGAGATGTCGACCATTGGCGCAAAGGTGATGTCGAGGCTGTCAGCCGCGGCTTCCTTGGCGGCGATGCGCCCGGACAGGCCGATGGCGTCCATGTCCCAGCTCGAGGCCAGGGCCAGCGGGATCGGGAAAATGGTGCGGTGGCCGTGGATCACGTCGTAGGCGAAGAACATCGGGATCTTCAGGCGGCTGCGCATGGCCGCGTCCTGCATCGGGCGGTTTTCCGGGCGGGTGATCGAGTTGAACGTACCGCCGATGTTGCCGGCCGCGATTTCCTTGCGGATCATTTCGCGCGGCATTTCCGGACCGATGCTGATCAGGCGCAACTGGCCGATTTTTTCATCGAGGGTCATTTGCTTCATCAGGTTGCTGACGAAGGCTTCCTTGTTCTCCAGGGGTGCGGGCGTCGTGGCGGCCAATACGTTATGACTGGCCAGGCTGACGAACAGGCCCAGCAAACACAGCTTCTTCATGAATAGTTTTCTCAAGGGCCCAAACGGCGATGTACACGCCGGCCAGCCAAAATTTAGGGAGCGTCTATTGTTGTTCGGGTGCCTGCTCAAAAGACCAGAGCCAAAAAACACAGCCAGATGGCGGATGCGTTTTCGCGCAGGGCCTCTTTTTAGCCCATCGGCCCGTTGCAATCCAGAGGCGCGGGCGATTATGCCCCAAGAGCCGGCCCAGAAGGTTTCACGGTCGGTTTTTTCATGAAATGCACAAGGGAGCATCATCCTGATGAATGTAAGTCCAACCTACCGCTCGCGTTTGCAGGTCGTCACGCTGCTGATGCTGGCCTCGTTGCTGACCGCCTGTGGCATC
This sequence comes from Pseudomonas sp. IT-P4, assembly GCF_949767755.1. Lineage (NCBI taxonomy): Bacteria > Pseudomonadati > Pseudomonadota > Gammaproteobacteria > Pseudomonadales > Pseudomonadaceae > Pseudomonas > Pseudomonas sp. IT-P4. The sequence goes on from NZ_CATKPX010000045.1 coordinate 502,313, forward strand.
AACAACATCCCTACCCTCGACGAACAGGCCAAGGCCGCCTGGGGCCAGGTGCAGAACCAGTATCAGCGGCGCGCCGACCTGATTCCCAACCTGGTGGAAACCGTCAAGGGCTATGCGGCCCACGAGAAGGAAACCCTGACCGCCGTCATCGAGGCCCGGGCCAAGGCCACGTCGATCCAGGTGGATGCCTCGACTCTGGATGATCCGGAAAAACTCAAGCAGTACCAACAGGCCCAGGATCAGCTCAGCGGCGCCTTGAGCCGTTTGATGGTGGTCTCCGAGCGTTATCCGGACCTCAAGGCCAACCAGAACTTCCTCGCCCTGCAATCGCAGCTTGAAGGCACAGAGAACCGCATCAGCGTGGCCCGTCGCGATTTCATCCTCGCGGTGCAGAAGTACAACACCGAGATCCGCACGTTCCCCGGTCGCCTGTGGCACACCGTGATGTACAGCGACCTGCCGGTACGCGAGACCTTCGAAACCACGCCGGGTTCGGAAAAGGCCCCCGAGGTCAAATTCTGAATCAACCCTGTAGGAGCTGCCGTAGGCTGCGATCTTTTGACTTTGATTTTTTCGCGAGCGCTAAAGGTCAAGATCAACAGATCGCAGCCTGCGGCAGCTCCTACAGAGCCAGGCTTGGAACGGAAGAGGTTGCCAATGCGTGTGTTTAAAACGGTCCTGTTGCTGTTGTTGTGGGTGGTGGCGATCGCTGCCCGGGCCGAGCTGAACTTTCCGGCGCTGACCGGGAGGGTGGTCGACAATGCGCAGATGATCGAGCCATCGGTGCGCCAGCAGCTCACCCAACAACTTCAGGCTCATGAGCAAGCCACCGGCGAGCAGCTTGTGGTCGTGACGATGCCGGATTTGCAAGGCACCGACATCGCCGACTTCGGTTATCAACTCGGGCGCCACTGGGGCATCGGGCAGAAGGACAAGAACAACGGCGCCCTGCTGATCATCGCCCGGGACGAGCGCCGGCTGCGTATCGAAGTCGGGTACGGCCTGGAGGATCGCCTGACCGATGCCCAGAGTTCGGTGATCATCAACCAGGTCATCACCCCGTCATTCAAGACCGGCAATTTCAGTAAAGGCATCAGTGACGGCGTAGCGGCGATGCTGGTGGTGCTGGGCGGCAACCCCCTGGACGAACCCTCCACGGCGTATGAATCCAGAGGCGATCCGGGGGAGGATTTCATCGCGCGGCATCCCGGGTTGTTCGTGTTTTTGGTGATGTTATTCATCCTGACTGTTTTTGTGTGCCAGATGCTCGGTATCCTTCCTGCCGGCCGGGGCGGCTCCGGTGGATCCGGGGGTGGATTTGGCGGTGGTGGATTTGGCGGCGGCGGTGGAGGGGGAGGTTTCAGTGGCGGCGGGGGCAGTTTCGGCGGGGGCGGTTCGTCCGGCGGCTGGTGATAATAAAAACGAGCAGGCACTTCACGACATGGCATTACTGACTGAACACGAACAACGCAAGGTGGCCGAGGCCATTGCCCGGGTCGAGCGCGAGACCGACGCAGAACTGGTGACCGTGCTCGCGGCCCGCGCCGACGACTATGCGTACATCCCGTTGCTGTGGGCCAGCCTGCTGGCGCTGCTGGTGCCGGGCATCGTGCATTACTTCACCGGTTGGCTGACCCTGCACAGCCTGCTGCTGGTGCAGTGGGCCATCTTCATCGTGCTGTGCCTGGTGTTCCGCCTGCCGAAAGTCACCACCCATCTGGTCCCGCGCTCGGTGCGACACTGGCGCGCCTCGAACCTGGCGCGTCGGCAGTTCCTGGAGCAGAACCTGCACCACACCGAGGGCAGCACCGGCATGCTGATTTTCGTTTCCGAGGCCGAGCGTTATGTGGAGATCCTGGTGGATGAAGGGATTTCCAGTCGCCTGGACAACAAGAACTGGGACGCGATCGTCGCGACGTTCACCCAGCAGGTTAAACAGGGGCAGACGTTGCAGGGTTTTGTCAGTTGCGTCGAGGCCTGTGGCGAGTTGCTCAAGGTGCATGTGCCGGTGACCCATGTGCGCAACGAGCTGCCGAATCGTCTGGTGGTGTTGGGTTAAGCCAGGGCTTCATCCACTTTTGTAATGCGCCGCGACACAGTTGCGGAGCGTTGTCCGCCGCGGAGCTTGTCTTCAACATCTCTCTCATGGTGCGCGCCCTGCGATGGGCGTTCTGTATAGAGGGAGTTCTTATGAAAACGCAACAATCGCTGGATACCCGGGTGGAGGATGCACCCGCAAACGCAATGTTTACTCCGCGAGTGCAACTGACAACGAAAGAGACACAAGCCCTGGAGTGGTGCCTCAAAGGCAAGACCACCTGGGAGATCGCCAGGATTCAGAGTTGCTCGGAATCCACCATCAACTTCCACTTCTCCAATATCCGTCGCAAGTTTGCCGTCAGATCTCGCAACGCTGCCGTGTTCAAAGCGCTGGAGTCGGGAGCCATCACTGTTGATCCATCGCAGTCGCGAGATAATCCATGAGCCTGACTGATTCGACCTACAACAGTATCAGCGGACTCATGGTGGGGTTGGGTATTGCGACGTTGCCGGTTATCAATGGAGAAGTCCTGTTCGGCGCGACGCTTGGCGCGTGGCTGGTCACGACCACTCGCGCCAACTTCAAGGCCTGGCAACGCATCGGTTCCTGGCTGTTGTCGGCGGGTGTCGGTTACCTGTTTGCCCCGGTCGCCCAGCCACTGGCGCCTTTTCTGACAGCCGGTGTGACGGCCTTCCTGTGCGCGCTGCTGGTCATTCCCATCAGCATCAAACTCATGCAGTGGATCGATGGCGCCGGCCTCGGTGACATCCTTCGTCATCTCAGAGGGCGAGGGCAATGACCTTTGAGATGGCGGCTCTGGTGTGGGTGACGGGGGTGGCTCACCTGATCAGTGCGTTCAGGCTGGCGTGTTACCAGCGCGACGAGCTGCGTTACAACTGGCGCGACAGGATATTGATCAGCTTGTGTGGCGCAGTGTTTTGCCATGCCGGCATCGATGTATTGCTGACATTCCTGCCGGTGAGCCCATGGCATGCAGGGGTGAGTGTTTTTTCATGCGTAATGATTGTTCGCAGTAGTGGCAACATTATTGTTTTGTGGCATGCCTTCAAGCATTGAAGCGTCGGACTTCAAGTCAGGTTTTGTTCGAGTGTCCAAGTGTTGCCAGGATGGCGGCCATTTCCGAAAGTTGCGTTTCCAGATCCCTCAGGCGTCGCTTTTCCTCCAATGCGCTTTGTATTGCGCAGCGGTCATCCTCATCAAGCAATCGCCACAGCGAAAGGATGGTGTTTTCCTGTGTTGTTGCAGTTTCCGCAACATTTGCAGTCGCGTTGACATGGGTTTGCCGCAGCATCGGCCCCTCGCCCAGCAGCAACCAGTCAAGGGAGATGCCGCGAGCTTGTGCAATGTCTACGCATAATGAGTATGGCGTGCTGTCACGGCCTTTCCAGCTACTGAGTGTCTGGGGGCTGATCTGTAGTGCAGTAGACAGGGAAGCGTCAGTTTTTGTACCCGTTACTTGCTTCAGGCGGGCCAAAACAGCTTGTGATTTTTTGCTACGCAATTTGAGCCTCTTCCTTTTGACATATGCTTTTTGAGTGCTTAACGTATGCGTAATGAGTACTTTTTTTCTTGTAAGTAATCAATCATCAACTATGAATCAGAAGAATACGATGTCGAAACTTCCTAATGGTATCAGGGTGATTTCCTACGAGCTTGGCTCGTATCTATTACGTGTCCGCCCGTTGCACTTCCTTTTGTCTGGCGGACGTTATTTGCAGCACCGGACTTTTACGAATTGTGTTTCAAACAGTATTGCGTTTGATCAATTCGATTACCACCGGATGGCCCAAGGGAAACATATATGAGTACTTACAAGATGGTGTGCCCGCACTGCCTGAGCAGGATGCGCATACGTACCAGCGAAGGACGGCATATTTTCCTGCGGGTGGCGTACCTGCAATGTACGTCGGAGGCCTGTGGCTGGTCGGTGCGGGCCGAGTTCGAAATGACCCATGAGCTTTCCCCCAGTGGCATGCCCAATCCGGCCGTGCATTTGCCGTGCGCCGGGCCTGATTTGCGCCGCGCCGCGAAGCCTGTCGCCGAGAGTGCTCCGGCGGCGCAAGCGCAACAGGAGCCTTGAGCATGAAGGAGGTTGATGAACAGGCCCATTTGAATGCGGAACTATTGGCCATAGCTCAGGCGTTTCTGGCCCGTCATGAAGGCGAGGGTGTGATTGATGATCAAGTGTTGTTCTGCCGTGCGGTGAGGCATTTGCAGAGTCTGGATATGCCGATGCACCAGGCGGAGCGGCTGGTCAGCCACGCGTACGGATTACTCAAGTCCAGCAACGATCGCCGACGTCTGGATCTGGCTGCAAGCTCCGAAACTGTCGCCGTGGTCACTGATCCGGTCAACGGTCTGACGTGGGCGGTGCCGGTAGGGTTGATCGTCAAGTTCGTCATCAACTCGCCGACCAACCGCAAACTTCGACTGGTGGAGCCATGATGTAGCGATGGTTGGATTCAGGTCCCGATCGGCGGGAACGGGGCCTGGCGCAAAATTACTCCGTGCCCAAAACACTCGTCCCCCCTAAAATACCCGGCATTCCCCGATTCGTATTGCCGAGGCCGTTTTTCCATGTCCGTCACCGCCACTCCCGCCAGCCTCGCGCCGGATCATCACGCCCAGTTCATCGACCTGCTGCAATCGAGCCTGGAGCACAACGCGTTCATCAAACTGGTGCTGGCCAAGTACGTGGGCGATGAAACGGACCTGCAGCGGATCATCATCAAGCCGGTGACGGTCAAGGCGCAGCCTTGCCTGTCTTTTGTCTACCGCTACAAGACCCGCGATATCACCAAGAACCTGCCACTGGCCGAAGGTGTGGCGAGCATTTCCGGGCTGCTGCCGGCGTCGTTCAAAAATGCGCATTTGTTGTCGTTGACCGACGAAGCCCAGCTTGAATACAGCAAAAAGGGCAAGTCATCGCTGTTCAAGAGCCAACCTCAGCAATTGCGCGAAGTGCCATCGGCCGAGCACAACCGTGAGAAAAACCGTTTTCTTGACCTGAACCGGCCGTTTCTCGCCGACCTGGGTGTGACCAACAAGCAGCATGAGCTGATCCCGGCGATGTCGCGCAAGTGGAAGCAGATCAACAAGTTCATCGAAGTGTTCAGCCATGCGCTGACCTCGTCACCCCTGGCGCTGGACAAGCCGGTGCGTGTGGCGGACTTCGGATCGGGCAAGGGCTACCTGACCTTCGCCATCCACGATTACCTGCGCAACACCTTGAAGGCCGAAGGCGAGGTGACCGGCGTCGAACTTCGCGAAGACATGGTCAGCCTGTGCAACACCGCCGCCGCCAGGCTTGAACACCCCGGCCTGGTGTTCAAGTGCGGTGACGTGCGTAGCGTGGCGCCGAGCGAGCTGGACGTGATGATCGCCCTGCATGCCTGCGATATCGCCACTGACTATGCGATCCACACCGGCATCCGTTCCGGCGCTTCGATCATCATGTGCTCGCCGTGCTGCCACAAACAGATCCGCCTGCAAATCCAGAGCCCGGCGCTGCTCAAGCCGATGCTGCAGTACGGCTTGCACCTGGGCCAGCAGGCCGAGATGGTCACCGACAGTTTGCGCGCGTTGTTCCTTGAGGCCTGCGGCTACGAGACCAAGGTGTTCGAGTTCATCTCGCTGGATCACACCAACAAGAACAAGATGATCCTGGCGGTCAAGCGCGCCGAGCCGGTGGACCCGGCCCAGTTGCTGGCGAAGATTCAGGAGTTGAAGGATTTCTATCACATCAGCGAGCATTGCCTGGAAACATTGCTGCGCGCTGACGGTTATTTGAGCTGACCCAAAAAAGATCGCAGCCTGCGGCAGCTCCTACAGTGGTCCTGTGCATTCGTAGTAGCCGGTTGTTACCCACCCCACCGGATAAGGACTACCTTGAATACTCCTGCACGCCCACTTCCAGAGGAGTTCTCCCCATGGCTGCGAAAAAAATTCTGATGCTGGTCGGTGATTACGTCGAAGACTATGAAGTGATGGTGCCGTTCCAGGCGTTGCTGATGGTCGGCCACACGGTACACGCCGTTTGCCCGGACAAAGCCGCCGGCCAGACCGTGCGCACGGCGATCCATGACTTTGAAGGCGACCAGACCTACAGTGAAAAACCCGGTCACCTGTTTGCCCTGAACTTCGATTTCGCCAAGGTCAACGCGGCCGATTATGACGCGGTGCTGATTCCGGGCGGACGCGCGCCGGAGTACCTGCGCCTGAACGAAAAAGTCCTGGAACTGGTGCGCGCGTTCGACAAGGCCGGCAAGCCGATCGCTGCCGTGTGCCATGGCGCGCAGTTGCTGGCGGCCGCGGGTGTTCTCGAAGGTCGCGAATGCAGCGCTTATCCGGCCTGCGCTCCGGAAGTGCGGCTGGCGGGCGGTACGTATATCGATATTCCGGTGACGGACGGCCATGTCCAGGGCAATCTGGCCACGGCTCCGGCCTGGCCTGCGCACCCGAACTGGCTGGCCGGTTTCCTGGGATTGCTGGGTACCAAAATCACGCTGTAACGAGGCCGTGTCCATGTGCGAGCTGTACGTCAAAGCCGACCCGATACTCTATGAATCGCGCTCCCGCTCTCTGCGCATCTGCGGGGTGGTCACCACCCTGCGGCTGGAGAATCAGTTCTGGGACATCCTCAGCGAAATCGCCGAGGTCGACGGCATGACCACCAATCAGTTGATCGCCAAGCTGTATGAAGAGGTGATGGACTACCGCGGCGAGGTGGTCAATTTCGCGTCGTTCCTGCGGGTGAGTTGTACGCGGTATTTGAGCCAGCGACGGACGTCGGCGCCAGAGCTGTCGGTGGTGCGGGCAGTGGTGAAGTAGTGAAAACTGCCGTTCAGGCGACAGAAATCCCGGCTTGGTCTTTACTGTGAAGCGCGAAACCTCTCAATCGCCAAGGAGAAACAGCATGTCCGGATGGTATGAAGTGAGCAAAAGCAGCAATGGCCAGTTCAGGTTTGTCCTCAAGGCAGCCAACGCCGAGACCATTCTGACCAGCGAGCTGTACACCACCCACGCCGCCGCCGACAAAGGCATCGCCTCGGTCCAGGCCAACAGCCAGCTGGATGAGCGCTACGAGAAGAAAACCACCAAGGATGGCCACCCGTATTTCAACCTCAAGGCGGGTAACCACGAGATCATCGGCAGCAGCGAGGCCTATTCCTCTGATGCCGCCATGGAGAAAGGCATTGCCAGCGTGAAAACTAATGGCCCGAGTAAAGTGGTCAAGGACAAGACCTTGCCGGTGCTTTGAACGCTACCTTCACATCCAGTACAAATCCTGTGGGAGCGAGCTTGCTCGCGATGGCGGTCAGACAATCAACATCTGTGTTGAATGTAATGGCCTCATCGCGAGCAAGCTCGCTCCCACAGGGGTAATGCGATCCGACAATGGCGCCAGCCGCGTCGCCGCTAAACCTCGACAGGAACCGTGAGCTTCGTGCCGCCCAACGCATGGCTCTTGGAATCAAAAAACCGCAACTCAACCCCCGTCCCCTCAAACACCTTCGCGTAATGCCGTTTCTGGTGCTGGATGAATGCCTTGCTGCGCGGGTAAATCGAGATCGCCAGCACCTGCGGCTTTGCCTGGCGCAAGGCATGAATGATATGGCTGTCCTGCTCCCCCAGCGCATGGCCGAAGATGCACAGCGCCTGGCCGTGACCGAGTAGTTGCTCGTAGCAGAACGACAGATAGTCCGAACTGCGGATGGTCTTGAGCTTGTCCGCACTCGGCCCTTCGTTGACGAACAGCGGCACGTCGTCGAGGGTCTTGATCGTGTTGTTGATGGCGAAACTGCCCAGCAACGTGCCCTCGGTCGACATCAGCTTGCGCGCCGTACCGTCCTGGTTGCGCACCAGATGCAGACCGCCGTGCAGGTACAGCAAGCGGGTTTTGTCGGTGGCGGTGTCGCTCAGGTCGAAACCGGGCTCGGTACCCTGGAACAGATCGGTGATCGCCTCAGGCTGCTGTTGCACCGCCCAGTAGTTGAGCAAGTCGTAATTGGTGGTGAACACCGTGCGGTAACCGGCCAGTTCCTGATTGATGGTAACCAGCGTTGAAGGCACCACCAGCCGCCACGGGATATGCACCGCATGCACGGTGTTGATCAGCGCTTCCTTGATCGCGTAGTAGCGATTGCGCGGGGCGGCGGAGCTGACAGCCAAGGCCTTGTTGACCCGGCTGGTGATTTTCAGGGCGCTCAGTACCTGTTCGAAACTGCGGGTCTGCATCGCATCGAACACGCTCAGCTCGGACGGGCTCAGGGGTTTTTCTTCAACGGTGCGGGCGTTTTCGAACAGCGACTCGTAGCCGAAATCGTCCCACACCGCGCGACTGGCACCGTTGCCCACCAGCAAACCACTGAACGAAGCGGTGCTGCGCAAGGCGTTCCAGTCTTCAAGTTGAGCATCGACATCCTGGAAATCGGTCATTGCGGTCTTCGTCTCACGGCAAAAGGTCTGTGGGCGGCGACTTTATCACGACCGGTGACCGGACCACGGCACGACGCGGGTGAAGAACGCTATGCTGCGACTTCGCCTGAGCCGACTCGCCGAGTACCCGATGCTGCAAAAAAGCCTGATCCGCCGTCTCGACCTGATCACCCTGCAACTGTTCGTCGCCGTGCATGAAGAGGGTACGCTGACCCGCGCCGCCTCGCGCGAAGCGATTGCAGTCTCGGCGGCGAGCAAACGCTTGATGGAACTGGAGGAGGCGCTGGGCATCAGCCTGTTCGTGCGCCAGGCCAAGGGCATGTCCCTGACGCCGGCCGGTGAAACCCTGCTGCACCATGCCCGGCAGATGTTGTTTAACGTCGAGAAAATGGGGCTTGAGCTGGGGGAGCACAGCCACGGTGTGCGCGGCTATGTGCGGATGCTCGCCAACCTGTCGGCGATCATTCAGTTTTTGCCCGAGGACCTGCGGGATTTTTCCGAACGTCACCCACAGGTCAAGACCGATCTCGAAGAGCGCCCCAGCTCCGGGGTGATTCAGGGGGTGCTCGACGGGGTGGCCGACTTCGGGATCTGTTCCATCGACAGTGACATCAAGGGCCTGCACAGCGTGCTGTATCGCCAGGACAAGCTGGTGGTGTTGATGCCGCCGTACCATTCATTGGCGGGCCGGTCGAGCGTGGCGTTCGCCGATACGCTGAGCAGTGATTACGTTGGCTTGCATGCCGCCAGTTCGATCAACATGCGCACCCACGCGGCGGCGCGCGAGGCCGGCAAGGTGCTGCGGGTTCGTATTCATGTGCCGGGGTTCGATGCGATGTGCCGGATGATCCAGGCCAACATGGGGATCGGCATTTTGCCGCACAGGGCTTATGAATTGTTTGGCCGGGCACTGGGTTTGCACGCGGTGCCGTTGACGGATGAATGGTCCGATCGGGCCTTGATCCTGGTGGTGCGCGATGAGGCGTTACTGTCGCCGGTGAGCAGGATGTTGTTTGAGCATTTGCGGGGGCCAGCCTGATAGTTCTTCGCTGACTAGGCCGGCCTCTTCGCGAGCAAGCCCGCTCCCAGACTGGATCTGTGTAGCGCTGAAAATCCCTGTGGGAGCGGGTTTGCCCGCGAAGGCGGCCCTGAGGTCGCGACAATCTCCCCGAGCGTTCGCATTTCGCGAACGCTCGTTGCCAACTGAAGGTTGGATTCCCGAGTCCCCTGTCCTCTAGCCTTGGCGCATATTCCAAGAACAAGAGGTACCCCGCGATGACTGCCCCCTTGAGTGCGATCAAAGTGATCGAGATCGGCACGCTGATCGCCGCGCCGTTTGCGGCGCGCATGCTGGCCGAGTTCGGCGCCGAGGTGATCAAGATCGAAGCCATGGGCCAGGGCGATCCCCTGCGCAAATGGCGCAAGCTGCATGAAGGCACCTCGCTGTGGTGGTACCTGCAATCGCGCAACAAGAAGTCCCTGGCGCTGAACCTCAAATCCCCCGAAGGCATCGAACTGGTCAAGCAACTGGCGACCAGCGCCGATGTGCTGATCGAAAACCTGCGTCCTGGCGCCCTGGAGAAACTCGGCCTGGGTTGGGACGTGTTGCACGCGCTCAATCCCAACCTCACACTGGTGCGGATCTCCGGTTACGGCCAGACCGGCCCGTACCGCGATCGTCCCGGTTTCGGTGCCATAGGCGAAGCCATGGGCGGGATTCGCTACACCACCGGTACCCCCGGTTCGCCGCCAGCGCGGGTCGGCGTGAGCCTTGGCGATTCCCTGGCGTCGCTGCACGCGGTGATCGGTGCGCTGATGTCGCTGCTAAGGGTCAAGACCGGGCAGGGCGGCGGGCAGATCGTCGATGTGTCCCTGGCCGAAAGCGTGTTCAACGTCATGGAAAGCCTGGTGCCGGAATACGACATGCTGGGCCATGTGCGCGAACGCAGCGGCGGCGCCTTGCCGGGCATCGCGCCCTCCAACACCTACCTGACGGCCGACGGCGCCTACGTGGTGATTGCCGGCAACAGCGATCCGATCTACAAGCGCCTGATGCAAACCATCGGCCGCCCCGATCTGGCCGATGCGCCGGAATTCGCCCACAACGACGGGCGTGCAGCCAAGAGCAATCTGCTCGACGCCGCCATTACCCACTGGACCAGCAGCCTGCCCATCGACGAGGTGCTGACCGCCCTTGAAGCCGCCGAGGTCCCGGCCGGCCGCATCTACTCGGTGGCCGACATCGTCGCCGATCCGCACTATCAGGCGCGGGACATGCTGCTCAATGCCGAGCTGCCCGGTGGCGCCACGGTGAAGATGCCGGGCATCGTGCCGAAACTCTCCGAAACCCCCGGCGGCGTGAATTGGTCCGGTCCCGGTTTGGGTCAGCACACCGACGGCATCCTCGCGCAATTGGGCCTGACCGCGATGGACATCGAACGCCTGAAAGTCGAAGGAGTGGTGCAATGATCAGCGATTATTCCGACAGCCTGATCGTGCAGGAAGTGTCCCCGCGCGACGGATTGCAAATCGAGCCGACCTGGGTTGAAACCGACGACAAGATTGCCCTGATCGATCAACTGTCGCAGGCCGGATTCAGCCGCATCGAAGCCGGTTCGTTCGTGTCGCCCAAGGCCATTGCGGCGCTGCGCGATGGCGAACTGGTGTTCAAGGGCATCGCCCGGCAACCAGGGGTGATCTACGTCGCGTTGATCCCCAACCTGAAGGGCGCGCAACGGGCGCTGGCGTGCCGTGCCGATGAGCTGAACCTGGTGATGTCCGCCAGCCAGACCCACAACCTGGCGAACATGCGCATGCGCTGTGAAGATTCGTTGGCCGCGTTCGGCGAGATTGTGCAATTCGTTGGCGACAGTCCTGTGCGACTCAACGCCAGCATCGCCACCACCTTCGGCTGCCCGTTCGAGGGCAAGATCGATGAGGACCGCGTACTGCAAATCGTCGAGGCCTATCAGGAACTCGGCATCCAGGGCATCACCCTGGCCGACACCACCGGCATGGCCAATCCGCGTCAGGTCGAGCGCTTGGTGCGGCGAGTGTTGCAGCGTGTATCGCCAGTGGACCTGACCCTGCATTTTCACAATACCCGCGGCCTTGGGCTGTGCAACGTGCTGGCTGCCTATGAGGCCGGTGCCCGACGCTTCGACGCGGCTCTCGGTGGCCTAGGCGGCTGCCCGTTTGCGCCGGGGGCATCGGGAAACATCTGCACCGAGGATCTGGTGAACCTGTGCGATGAAGTCGGTATTCATACCGGCATTGATTTGCCGCTGCTGCTGAAACTGTCCCGGGGACTGCCGGCACTGCTCGGTCATGACGTACCCGGTCAACTGGCCAAGGCCGGGCGCAATTGCGATTTGCACCCGATCCCCACCTGACACCGCAGAGCCCCTGTGGGAGCGAGCTTGCTCGCGATGACTGAGTCACAGTCAACATCAATGTTGGCTGACCCGACGCAATCGCGAGCAAGCTCGCTCCCACAGTAAAAGCACTACCGCTGAGATACTCAACCAGACAACAAAAACAATCGGACACCCACGGGAAGTCCGCCTGGAGAACTGCAATGAGCCTTAAAACACTGGAGGCCGGCGCAAACCCGGCCGTTAGCCACGACGAAGAAAAAGCCCTGGTCAGCAAAGTCGCCTGGCGCCTGATGCCGCTGATCATGGTCTGCTACCTGTTCGCCTTTTTCGACCGCATCAACATCAGCTTCGCCAAGTTTCAACTGCAGGCCGACCTGAGTCTGAGCGACACCGCTTACGGCCTCGGTGCCGGGTTGTTTGTGGTCGGTTATGTAATTTTCGAAGTGCCCAGCAACATGATGCTGTACAAGGTCGGCGCCCGGCGCTGGATCGCCCGGATCATGATGTCCTGGGGCCTGGCCACGGCGCTGATGGTGTTCGTCAACAGCGAATGGCAGTTCTACGTGCTGCGCTTCGTGATCGGCGCGATGGAGGCCGGTTTTGCCCCGGGCGTGCTGTATTACCTGACGTTGTGGTTCCCGCAGCACTATCGCGGGCGCATCACCTCGATGCTGTTCCTGGCGTCGGCGTTCGCCGGCCTGGTGGGCGCGCCGTTCTCGGGCCTGGTGCTGCAACACCTCGACGGCGTGCTGCAAATGCGTGGCTGGCACTGGTTGTTCCTGCTCGGTGGCGTGCCGTGTATCGGCCTCGGTTTGCTGGTGCTGACCCTGCTCAAGGATCGCATCGAAGATGCCCATTGGCTGACTTCATCGGAGAAGACCCTGCTGGCCAGCCGCATCGCCCGGCATGAGCCGCACAAGAGCGGTGGATCGCTGCTCGCAGCGCTGCGGATTCCGGGTTTCCTGACCTTGGGCCTGATCTATTTCCTGATTCAGGTGGCGTCCTACGGCTTGAATTTCTGGGCGCCGCAACTGATCCGCAGCGCCGGTACCGAGAGCCCGGTGATGATCGGCTTGCTGACGGCCATCCCATACATCTGTGGTGCCATCAGCATGGTGGTGATCGGACGCCTGTCCGATGCTACTGGCGAGCGACGCAAGTTTGTCGCCGGTCTGGTGGCGGTCGGTGCGATCGGGTTCTTCTGCGCGGGAATCTTCGCCAACCACACGACTTTCCTGATTGTCGCGCTGGGCCTGCTCGGTGCCGGGATCATCGCCTCCATCCCGAGCTTCTGGACCCTGCCGCCGAAACTGCTGGCCGGTGCCGGTGCGGGCGCTGCGGGCGGGATCGCGGTGATCAACACCCTGGGCCAGTTCGGCGGCATCGTCAGCCCGGTGATGGTCGGCCGGATCAAGGACCTGACCGGCAGCACCACACCGGCGCTGTATGTCATTGGTGTCTGTGCGTTGATCGCGGTGGCGCTGTTGCTGTGGGGGCTGCCGCAGAAGTTGCGCACACTCGACAAGTTTTAAAAGATCGCAGCCTTCGGCAGCGCCTGCTCGGACCACGCATCCCCGTAGGAACTGCCGGAGGCTGCGATCTTTTGATCTTCAAGAAGTCGCTGTCATCGCTTTTTGCGCCGAGTCACTGAACTGAATCAACACCACCCCGGCCATCAACAGCACCACCCCAACCACCTTTGGCAAAGTGACCTGTCGCTCCACCAACCCAAACCAGCCGTAGTGATCCAGCAACAGCGATGCCACGACTTGCCCCGCCAGCGCCAATGCCATGAACCCCGCGGCACCCAGCTTGGGCAGCAGTACCAATGCCAGGGAAATGAAGATCACCCCAAAAGCGCCACCGGCCCACATCCAGAGCGGAGCCTTGCTGATGAATGCCAGTGACGGCAATGGCAAGCGCATCGCAACGATGATCGGCAGCAGCACGATAACGCTCACCAACAGCGAAGCGAGCGTCGCCCACAACGGATGGCCCAACCCGCGTCCGAGGTTGACGTTGATCGCGCTCTGAAACGGCACCACCGCCCCGGCGATCATCGCCAGCCCTATCAGGCCGGCCCAATGCAACGTACTCATGATCGATCTCCAACAGGTTTTGCTGGACTCTAGGGTATTCGTCGCGCAGATTTAAATTCCGTTTTGTTATCCAGAACATGCAGCAAATGAATGATCTACGACGCATCGACCTCAATTTGCTGGTGATCCTCGACGCTTTGCTCAGCGAGCAGCACGTGACCCGGGCGGCCGAGCGTCTGCATTTGAGCCAGCCAGCAGTCAGCCATGCGCTGGCGCGCTTGCGTGACCTGCTCGGCGATCCGCTGCTGGTTCGCGCCGGTGCCGGCCTTGTACCGACTGCGCGAGCGCTGGAGCTGGTGGCACCGCTGGCCGAAGCCCTGGCCCAGGTGCAAGCGCTGCTGGCGCCGAACGCCTTCGATCCCGCGATCACCCGGCGGACCTTCCGCCTGGCGATGTCCGACTACGGCGCCGCCATTGTCTTGCCGGGACTGATCCGAACCTTGCGCCGCGAAGCGCCGTGCATCGACCTGCAAATCAGCCATGGCAGCCGCGAAAGCATGCTCGAAGGCGTGCTCAATGGTGACATTGATGTCGCCGCCGGGGTTTTCCCGGAAATGCCCAACGAATTGCGCAGCACCCCACTCTTCGAAGAGCACTACGCCTGCCTGGTGGACCGCAATAGCTTGCCCGCCGACGGTGGTCTCGACCTGCCCACCTATCTGGCTCGGCCCCATGTACTGCTGGAAATGCGCGGCAGCGGCACCCCGGAGATCGAACGCGCGCTGACCGCCTTGCGCGAACGCCGGCGTGTCGCCATCAGCCTGCCGCACTGGAACGTCGCCCCGCAGCTCATTAGCGGCACCGACCTGATCCTCACCGTCGCGTCGCGCGGCTTGCGCGATATTGGTGAGCCTTCATTGGTTGTCGTGCCGCCGCCGTTTCACATTCCGTCGTTCACCTTTGTGTTGGCGTGGCATAAACGGCGGGGTGGGGATCAGGCATTGAACTGGTTGAATGAGCGAGTCGTGCAGGGGGCCACCGCTGAAGAATTTCTGTCGCGATCAGGCAGCTGACAGTTGAAGACCTGATATAGACTGGTGGCCATTCACCATGCCGTTCATAAGGACTTTCCATGACCCCATCGTTGCTAATGGCCGTGCTTGCCTCGGGTTTTATCTACGGCATCACCCCGGGGCCGGGTGTGCTGGCAGTGTTCGGCATAGGCGCGGCCCATGGACGACGGGCCGGGGCGGGGTTTCTGTGCGGGCATTTGCTCGGCGATGTGGTGTGGTGCAGCACGGCGCTGATCGCGATTGTCGGTGCGCGGGAGATCGGCAGTACCGCGTTCGACGTGCTCGGAGTGCTCAGTGGCCTGTACCTGTTCTGGCTCGGCTGGCGTGCGGTGCGCGCCCGACGCAGCAGCGCGGATGCGCCACAGGGCCCGGCGCGACAGCCGTTCTGGCACGGCATTGTGTTTGGCTTGACCAACCCCAAGGCCTATCCGGTGGCGGTGGCAACGTTCACGGCATTGCTGTCGAGCCGCGCGGAACTGCTCAACTGGTCAATGCTGCCGGGGCTGATCGCACTGAGTTTCGTCGGCGGGTTGCTCGCCTACGCCATTCTCATTGGCGTTGTCGGTGCGCGGCGGGTGCGCAGCCTGTACCAGCGTCATGAATTGGCAATCACCCGGTTGTGCGGGGTGATGTTCATCGGTTTTGCCATCAACGCGTTGGTACATGCGTTGCCGGGGCTGATGCCGAACAAGGCTTGAACGAGATCACAAGGATGCAAGACTGACAGGGCAGGGATGATTGATGAGCGCTGTATTATCGGGACACCCACGCTGAACCATGGAAAACCGGAATTCCGCGCCGCTGGCGAGTTATATCGATCTGTTACTGGATGCCGTCTGTGCGGTGGATAAACAGGGCCGCTTCGTTTTTGTCAGCGCGGCGTGCGAGCGTATTTTCGGCTACAGCGCCGATGAGATGATCGGCGAGGCGATGATCGACATGGTGCACCCGGGCGACCGCCAGCGCACCCTCGACGCCGCCCGGGAAATCATGGACGGCGAGCCCAAGCTCAACTTTGAAAACCGCTACCTGCGCAAAGATGGCAGCGTGGTGCACATCCTCTGGTCGGCACGCTGGTCCGAGGACGATCAGTTGCGCATCGCGGTGGCACGCGACATCACCGAACGCAAGCAGGCCGAATCCCGGCAGGCAGCGTTGTATGCGATTTCCGAGGCTGCCCATGCGGCAGAGGATCTGCTGGCGTTGTTCAAACGCATTCACCTGATCATCGGCGAATGGTTGCCTGCACTGAATTTTTCCGTGGCGCTGTACGACGAACACTGCGCGCAGCTGAATTTCCCTTATCACGTCGATGACCACGAGCCTCAGCCCGAACAGCCCGGAACCATGACCGGGCGTCTGTGTGCCGAGGTAATCCGCACGGGGTTGCCGATCCTGTTGACCCCGGATCAGTACCCACCTCCCGCCGGCTTCGAAATGCTGCAGGACGAACAGAACGCACCCTGTTGGTTGGGTGTGCCGCTGAATTCGCAAAACGGCACCATCGGCGCGCTGATCGTCAAAAGCATTCCGGGCGGCGAGCGCTACACCGAGCAAGACAAGGAACTGCTGCAATACGTCTGCGCCCAGGTCGCGACCGCCATCGAGCGCAAGCAATTGCACGCCCGCCTGCAACACATGGCCCAGTACGACCAATTGACCCAGTTACCCAACCGCGAGCTGCTGCGCGACCGGCTCAAGGTATCAATGCAAGCGGCCCGGGAGGACGGCGGGCGCATGGCGCTGTTGTACGTCGACCTCGACCGCTTCAAGCAAGTCAACGACACCCATGGCCACGCGGTCGGCGACATGTTGCTGCAAGCGGTGGCCAACCGGCTCAAGGGCTGCGTGCGGGAAACCGACACCGTGGCCCGCATCGGCGGTGATGAATTCGTGGTGTTGTTGCACAGCATTCACGCGGCGGACGATACCGATATCGTGGTTGAAAAAGTCCGTCAGGTCCTGGCCCAGCCCCTGCGACTGGACGGGCATAGCCTGAACATCCAGCCAAGTATCGGCGTCGCCCGATACCCCGATCACGGCACCGAAGAGAAGCAATTGTTCCGGCATGCCGACGAGGCGATGTACTGCGCCAAACGCGAGCATCACCTGCGACTCGTCTGAAAACCCGGGCACCGTTCGTCGTGGCATCCACGTAATTTTCTAAACCTTTTGGAGCGCGCAAATTCAGATTCTATGCGGGCGCAAGCTCGCCGCGACTACTACCAAGAGGAAGAGAATCATGCCTAATTCAAGAAACTCGAACTCGGGGAACTTCGCCAACGATCGAACGAAGGCCTCTGAAGCCGGTCGCAAGGGAGGGAAAACCACTACCACGACCGTCGATAAAGACCCGACGAAACCCGACATGGGTCGCAAGGGCGGTCAGAAATCCCGCTAAGGGGTTCAGGTGGTTTTGATTGAGAGGCGGGGGCGAAAGCTCCCGCTTGAATTTGAAGAGGAGGGCGCGACCATGAACCGGATGGCCACCCGATTATGTAGTACCAGTCTTGCCACGTTACTGGGCCTGTTTGCCAGCGGCGTCTTTGCCCAGTCGACTGCCGAATTCATCGACGAGGCCTCGGCAAAAGGTATCGCCGATATTGAAGCAAGTCGCCTGGCGCACCAGAAGGCCGAGTCCAAAGAGGTCAAGGACTACACCATTATCGTCATCAACGACCGTACCACCGCGAACCAGCACCTGGCGAAAATCGCCAAACAACTGGATATACCGGTCGCCCCCCGGGAAGAGATTGTCGAAAAGGCCAAAGCCCTGATGCCACAGGTCATGGACGGGGCGACCTACGACGAGGCCTATACCGCCAGTCAGGTGAAGACCACCCAGGAAGCCATCGATCAGTTGCAGCAGGAGGCGCAGACCACCGACGTGCCGCAAATCAAGGCATTCGCCGAAGAAACCCTGCCTAAATTGCAAAATCATCTGCAAATGGCCAAGGCGCTGCAAGCCAAAAGTTGAGCGCAAGATTTGAACATGAACGGCGCGGGGCTTGAGTCACGCGCCGTTTTTCTGTTCAGCACTGATCCAGATGTGGCTTGGGATTATGCGTTGGGTTCAGGCCATCGAGGTCGAACACCTGGTTCTCGCCCATGGCGCGGTAATGCCTGCGCAGCGCCTCCAGTTGCTTGAGGTCCAACGCCTCAAGCCCGAGCATGGCCTTTTGCGCCTCCTTGTTCACCCGCAACAACTCGTCGACTTTCAAGTGCAGGATGTCGGTGTCGCGGTTCTGCGTGTTCTGGATCAGGAACACCATCAGGAACGTGATGATGGTGGTCGAGGTATTGATGATCAGCTGCCACGTATCGTTGAAATGAAAAATTGGCCCGCTCAGCCCCCACAGGAAAATCAGGAGCAACGCGCTCATGAACGTCTTGGGGCTACCGGCCCAGAGGGCGAGTTTCTGCGCGATTTTTGCGAATTTCATGACCGAGTTCCTTTTGAGGGGGGCGCCTGATTTTTCAGACAGTGGCGGCGGGATGAAAATTCGAAATGACCGAAAAGGTGATTTTCTGAAACATTTGGTGGCGCTCACCGCGGTATCGTAGCGTCCCGAGGACAACGCACCGACAGGAGAACGCAATGAGTTGGTCCGCCAAACAGTACGTCGCTTTTGAAGATGAACGCACCCGTCCCGCCCGTGACCTGCTGGCGGCCGTCCCCGCCGGAGACGTGCGCTCGGCCATCGATATCGGTTGCGGGCCCGGCAACTCCACCGAGTTGCTGGTGGAGCGCTTTGCCGATGCCAAGGTGCGTGGGCTGGACAGTTCCAGCGACATGATCGAAGCCGCTCGCAAGCGCTTGCCGCAAGTGCAGTTCGACATCGCCGACATCGACACCTGGAATGACAGTGGTCCCTTCGATGTGATTTTCGCCAACGCGGTGTTGCAGTGGGTGCCGGATCACGCGACTTTGCTACCGTCGCTGGTGAGCAAACTGGCGCCGGGTGGCAGCCTGGCCGTCCAGATGCCTGACAACCTGAATGAACACTCGCACCGCTTGATGCGCGAAGTCGCCGCTGATGGCCCATGGGTCGGCAAACTGGCAGGCGCCGCCGGGCAGAGGACCGAAATGGCCGATGCCAGTGGCTATTATTCGATATTGAAAGCCTGTTGCACCCGCGTCGATGTCTGGCGCACCACTTACCATCATCCGCTCGCAGGCGGCGCGTCTGGCGTGGTGGAGTGGTTCAAGGGCAGTGGCTTGCGGCCGTTTCTCGATCCGCTGGACGAGGCGGAACGGGCGCAGTATCTGAAGCAATATCAGGTTGCTATCGAGCGGGCGTATCCGGCCCTGGCCGATGGTTCGGTGCTGTTGCCGTTTCCGCGACTGTTTATCGTCGCGACCCGCTGATGCAAAACAGGGACAGTTGATGAGCGTCAACTGTCCCTTTTTACCGCTTGGAAAAATCACTGCGGCTTGTTCTTTTTTGAGCGTCGGGCACTCAAGTACTCAAAGGCAAACGAGGCAAAGCCGAACAACCCGATCAATGAAATGATCATGATTCCCAACTCTGAATTGTGCATGTTGATCTCGAGGCGAAGGATGAGCCGGGAGAATAAGGGAACTGTTGCCGGGCTCAACGCAGCTCTACGGCTTCTTTACTCGCTTGCGGTGATCTATACGCAAAAGATATGAGCGTCTGGGAGGCGACGAGTAATTGCAACCTGTGGTGAGGGAGCTTGCTCCCTCGCCACTATCGACCACGCTATCTCTTAACTGACCGCGTTTGGCCGATGTGACGTCAGGACGGTTCTGCGTCCATTCGGCGAGCGATCACATCCAGTACATCGCAACCGTCACGCAAGGGCACACAGCACAGCAACGCAAAGTCACTGAGTACAACCGAGTCAGAGGTCAGGTCGCCGCGCATCGCGAGGTTTTCAAGAAGCTGCGTCACGGCGCGAATTCTGTAGCTGGCGGTGCTGAGCAGGGAGTGCAGGGGTTGGGTGGTATTGACATACAGGGAGGGAAGGTCGTCGGCATTGCTGGTTAAAGCCATGAACTCTTTCATGAGTGATTCCTTGAATTGAGGTGAACTACCACTCAGTGTCGCCAAACAATGGGTGGCAGCTGTACGCAGGTTGGCGAACCGGGACAAGGCAAACCGGCAGACCCATAGGTCTCCCACGCACAGCCACCATAAACAGGTAGCCAAGTGCGTTCAGAAACGCTCCGAGATAGCTCGGAGGTTTCTATGCTTTGCCATCGAGTCGCCAAACCCGATACGCCATTTGGGCGCGATCGGACTATAGGTCTCATGGCAAAGGCACAGCAATGCGCAAGTGTACGGACAATTCCCAGTGTCGTGTAGGACGTTGCTTTTTCTGGCGTTGATCTCCGTTGGGCCTTTAAAAGTGGGCGCTTAACACTAGCGTTGACAGGCGCATCACCAAATCTCGCGCACAAAAAAACCGGTCACCCGGACCGGCTTTCTCCTGAGTTGCAGATGTAAGCTATCCAGTTCTACCGGAGATCACTCTTCACCGGCCCCCATCAATTGATCCTCAAACGCCGAACGCACTGCATCCACAACACGTTGCGCCATGCGCTCATCTTCAAGTATTGGGTACCCTTTTTTCAGCTTGCCGGAGACCTTCCAACCGTTTTCCTTGATCGAGCGGATGATGCGATTGGCATCCTGATCCGGCATTTCGATCACTTCTTTGAGTTGTTCCTGCGCTCGCTGAAAGATCACCAGTACTCTGGCCTCATCTGCCATCTCCGTACGAATCGTATGTTCGACAACGCGTGCGGTGTAGAGAACGTGCTCGGTCAGGTCTGGGTACCGCCAGGCAAAGCTTGCGTCTACGTATTCATCGAAGTTGAAATTGCTAAGCGTCCCGTCCTCGTAGGTCACCAGTTCGCCAAACCGATAGGCTGCCGCGTAACGGCGCATGAACGGTCGTGAGAATACTTCAAGCGTACGATCGTAGCCGGCCCTGAAATCGATAGAGCTGGTGATCGTGGCTGACACGGGCAGAATCACTCCGTCGGGCACTGCCTTATCCCGGATCAAGGTGTCATTGATTAGAAAGCGATGGATCCGGCCGTTGCCGTCACGCATGGGATGGATGTACACGAATCCGAATGCAAGTACTGCGGCGCGTGCCACTGACTCGGCACCACGCGTTGCGACCTCGAACTCGTTGAGGCCTTCCAGGAGGGGGCCAAGATCTTCAAAGTGCGGGGCAATGTAATGCACGATGTCTTCGCGCATTGTGGCTTGTCCCACGAAGACAGGGGAGCGTCGCAAGCCTAGTCCGATGGCATCGTGGCCCAGGATGCCGGCTTGCAGGGATCGAAGGGTGTCGTTGCTCAATGGGGCATCTATATGGCCGCAGTGCTGGGCAATGACATGCGCAAACCGCTGGATGCGATCGGCCTGGTCGGCTTCCTTTTCGATGAGAAAGCTCGCGCGCGATTCCTTGAACGTCAGCCAACTGGCCGTTCGCATCAGGATGTCGGAACCAAAGGCTTGATCCAACTCATCCAATGCCGCACGCAGTTCGAATTGCAAGGCCTCCCGCACTGGCTCGGTACGACGAACCAAGGGGCAGAAGTCGGGTGTCCCCGGCAGATTGTTATTGATTCGCCAGCGCCGCGTTCGCAACGACTCACGACGAGTCAGGTAATTTTGTGGTGAAAGTACATCAACATAGGCGCCATTGGTCACATCAGGCACCTCCAGACGTTCCCCTGTCAGCCATTCGTAGAGGAATCCTGTGCGACGGGCATACTGGCCAAAAGGCTCCCGTCGACACCAGTCTTCAACAGGCTGCGGGCCTATGGCCGCAAACAGGCGAGCAAAGAACTCGAGATGAATCTCTTCGTATTTGAGACCGAACTCGAAATGCCCTGCGAAATCGTCTGCAGGGCGGTAGCGTGGCGGATACCTGTTCTCCACGTTTCCGGCGCTTTCACGGCTGACACGTACGGTGCCAATCATCGACTGTACGCGCAGAGGCTGCGCCAATGCGATGTTGTAACGGTTCGCGAGGGTCTGGAAACCGACTTGCATTGACGAAATCCTTTACGGGGACAGGAAAAACGCTAACAGAACTTCAATATTGTGGCGAAACGATAATTTCGTAGGTGGAAAAATACTAATGCTGGATGAAATTTGATACTGAATTCGTATTTTTGGAGAAAAACGCTAATAGCTTTCAGAGTAGTCGCCACAGCCGCGAAAGAAAGAATGTACTCTCCGATAACCGGAAAGTGACCGACCAAGCTATCCACAAATCCGACGCCATCAAATTACGCCCACAAAAAAACCGGCCACTTGGGCCGGTTTTTTCTGTCTCTACATCCCCCGTCAAAAACACCCTGACGTGAGATCAAAATTCGATTGGAGCGGGTGAAGGGAATCGAACCCTCGTTATCAGCTTGGGAAGCTGGAGTAATGCCATTATACGACACCCGCTCAGAGCGGTGACTTTGTACCAGATACGGCCGCGAATTTGAAGTTTTTCTTTACGTGGAGCGGGTTTAACACGATATGACAAAAAGCCCGGACCCCATGACGGTCGATCGCGGGCAAACCTCGCGCCTGCAGAATACGTTTAACGCAGCAGGGCGGGGCTTGCTCGCGATGACGCTGTTTCAGATGGACAATGCATGGTGGTCCTGGACGTAGTGGTAACGCGGTCGGCTTTCATGCGGTGCCGGCTTCAGGAAGCCCATCAGTGCATTGCGGCTGTCCCGGCAAGCGGCTTTGTGTTCCATGTCGAGAAAGTGCCCGGTGGCCTGCAAGGTAGTGAAGGTGGCGTGTTGCACGTGATTGGCGAACAATCGGGCGCCATCGGCGGCGGTGTATTCGTCCCATTCGCCGTTCATGAATAACACCGGTACGTTGATTTTCTCCGCAGCTTTGAAAAAGCACTGGCGATCACTTTGCAGCAGGTCGTTGATGTGGAAGTGCATCTGCCCGTATTCATGCTCGGCCAGGGAACTGACGTGCCGATAATTGAAGCGTTTGAACAACGTTGGCAGGTGTTTGCCGATGGTGCTGTTCACCAGGTTGCCGACCCGGTCCCCGTCCCGGTTGCCGAGGTAATCCACGCCGCGCTCGAGGTAATCGAGCATATGCGAGTTGATTTCCGGGGAGAACGAGCTGATCACCGCTTTTTCAATGCGTCGCGGCTGTTGGGAAAGCGCGACCATGGTCGCGGCACCGCCCCAGGAAAACGACAGCACGTGTTCGGCGGCGAAGTGGTCGATCAGCTCAATAAGGATCTGCCCTTCGATTTCCTTGGTGAGCATTTTTTCATGCAGGTTGTGGGCTTTTGACCGGCCCGCGTAGGGCTGGTCGTAGCAGACGACGTTGAACTGCGGATGGAGGTTTTTCACGGTTTGTGCAAACGACGCAG
Source organism: Pseudomonas sp. IT-P4 (assembly GCF_949767755.1). Taxonomy (NCBI): domain Bacteria; kingdom Pseudomonadati; phylum Pseudomonadota; class Gammaproteobacteria; order Pseudomonadales; family Pseudomonadaceae; genus Pseudomonas; species Pseudomonas sp. IT-P4. The sequence continues at coordinate 525,690 of NZ_CATKPX010000045.1, forward strand.
TCGTGGCCATCGAGCCGTTGACCAAGATAATGGTCTTCTCTGCGGCGTCTGCGCGATAGAACTCCGTGTAAACCCGGTACTGACCCTGTATATCCAGCACAGCGATTTCTGGCCTCATGTCATAAGACTCCTGGCAAGCGGGTATGCGCGCAAATGAGATTGCACGAGCTTTGTGACAGGTAGGCATACGCCTGGAATTTGAGAGGCCCATGTCGATCCATTGCAGTCCGGTCGACGGGTATTGTTATTGGCGGGCAGTCTGCCGGATGAGGCCGGAACCCTTGGGTTCCTACCGGCAAAAAGTTTCTTAGAAGTATGGGGTGACTCGTCGGTCACATTTCGGCCGACGTCCTGATTCAAGCAGGGGTCACATCAATGCGCAAGTGCCTTTGGTAAATTGTTCGACAACTTCTGCTGAGCGGTCGCTGGCTTAGATCGATCCGATCTCTTCAGCGCTCAGCGGGCGGTATTCGCCCGGTTTCAACGTGTCGTCGAGCAGCAGCGGCCCCATGCGTTCGCGGTGCAGGCGCATCACCTTGTTGTTGAAGTGGCCGAACATGCGCTTGACCTGGTGATAACGGCCTTCGACGATGCTCAGGCGCGCGCATTTTGGCCCGAGCAGCTCTAGCCCGGCCGGTTGCGTGGTGAGGTCTTCGAAGGCGAAGTACAGCCCCTGGCTGAACGTGATCGCGTATTCGGGGCCGATGTCCTGCTCGGTTTCGACGTAATAGACCTTCGGTAGCTTGGTCTGCGGTTGGGTCAGGCGCCGCGACCAGCTGCCGTCGTTGGTGATCAGCATCAGGCCGGTGGTATTGAAATCCAGGCGTCCGGCGATGTGCAGTTCGTCCTTGTCCGGTTCATGGATCAAATCGAGCACAGTCGGGTGTTGCGGATCCCGGGTGGCGCTGACGCAGCCGGCGGGCTTGTGCAGCATGAAGTGGCGCAGGGGTTTGCCGACTTGCAGCACCTCGTTGTCGACTTCGACGCGGCTGAATTCGCGGACTTCGCTGTGCGGGTCGCTGACGACGTTTCCGTCAACCCGGACGCGTTTTTCCACCAGCAACAGGCGTACTTGCTTACGGGTGAAGCACGGCAGGTTGCTGAGGAAGCGGTCGACACGCATGACTTAAGGATCGGTGAATAAAGGGGCGCGCATCTTACTTGATCGATTCGGGCGCTGCTTGCAACTGCGCCTCGACCTCGGCGCAACGCGGGCACAGGCACGAGGCGTCGCGCAGTTGCGCCGGCAGCGCCTGGAGCACGGCCGGGTCGATGCTGACGCCGTAGCACCAGCAGGCGCGGTCAGCGGTTCGCGGATCGGCCAGGGTGCAGTCGTTGGGGGCGCCGCAGGCGGGGCAGAGGTCAGGCTGGTTCATAGCTGGAGTGAGACATTTCCACACAGGTTCGGTTACGGCCACTTTGCTTGGCCCGATACATCGCATGATCCGCCCGTGACAGCAGGCTGTGCAAGGTGTCATCGGGCTGCAGGGTGGTGATACCGATGCTGACGGTCACATGCAAGGCCTGGCCGTTGTAGGCATAGCGCTGTTGTTCCACGTGCTGACGAATTTTCTCGGCAATCATCAGGCCAGTCCTGCCGTCGGTGTCCTTGAGCAGCACGATGAACTCTTCACCGCCCCAGCGGCAGACGATGTCGGAGTGCCGCAGGCAGCTCTTCAGATCCCGGGCAAAGCCAATCAATACCTGATCGCCGGCCAGGTGGCCATAGGTGTCGTTCAACACCTTGAACCGGTCGAGGTCCAGCAGCAAAGCGGTCAGCGGCCTGGGCTCGCGCCGGGCTTCGTGCATGGCCTGCGCGGCCAGCAGGTCGAAGCCGCGACGGTTGGGCAGTTCGGTCAGGCTGTCGAGGACGGCCTGGGCCTGGATCTTGTCCTGATAGCGTTTGATCACCTGGTTGAGCAGGGCCAGCACGATCAAGGTCACCAGCAGGCAGATCAGCAGGTTGAGGTACAGCGACTGGCGGATTTCACCGAGGGCGCTGTCTTCGCGTTTGTCGACGAACAGGTACCAGTTCAGCTCCGGGATAAACCGCACGTTGAGGAAATGCCCCTGGCCCTGCACGGAGTATTCATAGCTGCCGCTGTGGGGTTTGGGCAGCCGGCTGACCAGGTCTTTCATGCTGTCGAGTTCGCCGAGCTTCTGCCCGATGTGCGCACCCTGCGGACCCCCTTCGGCACCGGTGAGCACCAGGCGTCCGAAGTTGTCGACGAAATACACACTGCGTTGATAACGCTGCTGGTACTTGTCGATCAGCTTGATCACGGCGTCGACGGTCAGGCCCACCCCGGCCGCGCCGATGAATCGGCTGTTGTAGTCGTAGACCTTGTAGTTGATGAAGAAGGTCAGGTTGTCCTTGTTGGCGAGGTCCGGGTCGACGTTGATCTCGTACGGATCCTTCATGTCCCGCACACGAAAGTACCAGGCGTCGCGGGGCTCGGTGGCCTTGACCTGCTTGAGCACACCCTTGGCGTGGTAGTAGGTCAGGCTGGTGTTGGAGACGAAGAATGCGGTGTAGGCGCCGTAGTGGGTCATGACCTCGTTGAGGTAACGGGTCATCTGGTCGGAGTCCTTTTCGCCGTTGACCACCCAGTCGCGCATGAAGGTGTCGCGGGCCATCATCGAGGAAATCAGGATCGGCCTGACGAGGTCTTTCTGGATTTCCGAGTAGACCGTGTCCGACGTCAGCGGCAGTTCGGTGTTGACGATGTTGTCGCGGATCGAGGCCCGGGAGGCGTAGTAACTGAGGAAGGAGGTGGCGAGGAAACCAGCGCCCAGCAACGCGACCAGCGTGAGCACCAACGAACGTTGAGAGTACAGCGGCGAGCGAAGCGGCATGGTAGTTCCATTGGCAGTCATCCGATGGTTGCATTCTAATGGCACTGCGGGGAAATAACTGCTTCATGTGCGCCGCGAATGGTCGTTCCTGCGTACCACAGTGGTTACACCGGTCCTTGTGGGAGCTGCCGAAGGCTGCGATCTTTTGATCTTGAAAAAACAAAATCAAAAGATCGCAGCCTTCGGCAGCTCCCACAGGATCACTATCCGGCGAGAGTTTTCAGGTAGGCGCGCCACCCGCCCAGATGGCTGATGTTCACCGCGCCCTCCAGCCCATAGGCCTCGCAGATAAACCCGCTCTCCCAGTGACCGTCCGCCAGTTGCACCTTGCCCAACCCCAGTGGCGCCGGAATTCCGGTCAGGAACGAACCCAACTCGCTGCTCGGCAACTCCCAGACTTCCACCGCAATCGCCACGCCGCCATCCTTCACGCGGACCATGCCCGGACGAAACGGCGGGCCACCGGCCAGGGCATGGAGTTGATAATCCGGTGAGCTGAATGTCGTTTCCACCAGGCGGGCACCGCGCTGCTTGAGCTGCCAGTTCAACGCCAACCCGTCCAGGTGCGCACCGCAGACCACCAGTCGCGCCCGATCATGGCGGGCAACCGTCGCCGGTGCAGGCGCGGCCAGGCCTTGCTGGCGCTGCAGGGCATCCGCCACGCTCAATAGATACTGATCGGTGAAGGCGCGGCCAAACAGCGTCACGCCCCAGGGCAGGCCGTTGTCCATGAACGCGCCGGGCACGGCGACGGCGGCGTAGTCGAGCAGGTTCATGAAGTTGGTGTAGTAGCCCAGTTCCGAATTGCGCAGCACCGGTTCGGCCTCGAGCTCCGCCAGCGTCACCGGGCGGCCGATGGTCGGCGTGACGACGCAATCCAGGCCTTCCAGTGCTGTGTCGCACAGGGCTTTGAGCGCTTGCAGCCGGTATTGGGCGCGGAAAGTTTGCACACCATCGACGGCGGGTGCCTTGGCCAACACGGCGCGAATCACCGGCAACACGGCCTCCGGGTTTTGCGCCATCAACTCCCCGGCCACGCTGTAGCGCTCGGCCACCCACGGGCCTTCATAGAGCAAGCGTGCGGCCTCCAGAAATGGCGACAGGTCCAGTTCCACCGCTTCGCCGCCGAGGGCCTTGAGGCGGTCGATGGCATCACCGAACAACAGCGGGCCTTCAGGGCAACCGAAGAATTGCAGGTCCTGTGCACGGGGTACGCCGAAACGGAAGGGGCGTGGGGTACCGAATGCCGAGCCGTCGTTCCACAGCGGGTTGCTGCGGCTGTATTCGTCCCGTGGGTCGAGGCGTGCGGTGAGCGCCAGTAACTGACTGGCTTCCCGCGCCGTGGCGGTGAAGGTGGTGACGCAATCGAGCGTGCGACAGGCCGGAACCACGCCGGCTGTCGAGATCAGGCCCTTGGTGGCCTTCAGGCCGACCAGGTTGTTCAACGCCGCCGGCACACGCCCGGAGCCGGCGGTGTCGGTGCCCAGCGCAAAGCTCGCGACCCCGAGCGCCACCGCCAGTGACGATCCGGCGCTGGAGCCGCCCGACGGATACTCCGGCAATACGCTGTTGGGGCATGCGCCGTACGGTGAGCGGCTGCCGTTGAGCCCCGTGGCGAACTGGTCGAGGTTGGTCTTGCCCAGCGGAATCGCACCAAGGGCCAGCAGTTGTTCGACGATGGTCGCCGAACGCTCCGGCACGTAGGCGAATGCCGGGCACGCCGCCGTGGTCGGAATGCCCGCCAGGTCGATGTTGTCCTTGATCGCGAACGGCACGCCATACAGCGGCAGGCTGTCGAGGTCGCGACCGTCGAGGGTGGCGAGATAAGGCTCCAGTTCATCGACACTGAGCAAGTGGATGAACAGGTGATAGTCCGGGTTCAGCGCGGCGGCTTTGTCCCGCAGTTGCAGCAGTAATTGCCGTGGCGTGGTGCGGCCTTCGCGATAAGCGCTGCGCAGGGCGTCGAGTTGCAGATTGATGTTCATGACATGCGTCCTTTTCAAAATGGGTTCAGTCAAGTTCCAGCACCACGACGCGCTGCCCGGCGCGCACCGCCGAACCCGGTTGCACGCGAATCTCGCGCACGACGCCGGCCAATGGCGCGAGCAGGGGGATTTCCATCTTCATCGACTCCAGGATCACCAGCACATCGCCGGCCGCGACACGGCTACCGGTTTCTACCTGGACCTGCCAGAGGTTGCCGGCGATGTGGCTGTCGACGCTCTGCTGGCCGTTTTCCAGCGGTGCATCTTCGGTGGCCTCCGGGGCCAGCTCTTCACTGTCGAAATGCGCCTGGCCACTGGCGATCCAGCGTTCGCGCTCGGCATTGAATGCGCCTTTTTGCTGATCGCGAAACGCGTCGATGGTCTCGGCTTCCCGGGCCAGGAACGCCTGGTATTGCGCCAGGTTCAACTGACTGTGCTCGATGTTCAGGTCGAAGCGCCCGAGGGGGAAATCCCGGCGGATGCGCAGCAGTTCATCGGCGCTGACCGGGTAGAAACGGATCTGGTCGAAAAACCGCAGCAACCAGGGTTTGCCTTCGAACGCGGCGACTTCGCGATAGCGGTTCCACATCTGCAACGTGCGCCCGACAAACTGATAGCCGCCGGGGCCTTCCATGCCGTAGACGCACATGTAGGCGCCACCGATGCCTACTGAGTTTTCCGCGGTCCAGGTGCGCGCCGGGTTGTACTTGGTGGTCACCAGGCGGTGGCGCGGGTCGAGCGGAGTGGCGACCGGCGCGCCGAGGTAGACGTCGCCCAGGCCCATCACCAGGTAACTGGCGTCGAACACCGTGCGCTGCACTTCATCGAGGTCCGGCAGGTCGTTGATGCGGCGGATGAACTCCAGGTTGCTCGGGCACCACGGCGCGTCCTTGCGCACGGTGGTCATGTATTTCTCGATGGCCAACTGGCACGCCGGGTCGTCCCAGGAAAGCGGCAGATGCACGATGCGCGAGGGCACTTGCAGGTCCTTGGCGGCGCACACGGCGTCCCATTCGCCGGCGACGATGCCGAGCAGGTCGGACAGCGGCAGTTGCTCGGGCTGATAGTGGATTTGCAGCGAGCGGATGCCAGGGGTGAGGTCGATCACGCCGTGCAGGTCTTTGCTTTCCAGCGCCTGCATCAGGGCGTGGGCGCGGAAGCGCAGGACCAGGTCCAGTTCCGGGGCGCCGATTTCCAGCAGCAGGTGGGTGTCGCCGGAAAGGCGCGCCACCAACCGCGTGTCGTCCTGCCCAATATCCAATACAACAGGCGACACCAAACCCTGTGGGAGCGGCGGTGCGGCGATCCGACTTGCTCGCGAAAGCGGTGCTTCAGACACATCAATGTTGACTGACACGCCCTCTTCGCGAGCAAGCCCGCTCCCACATTGATCCCATTTCAAGGCCAGGGGGCGGGCGGTCTTGATGTCGACGGGGGAGAACTGCACCTTGTCCCCAGCCTTGAGCTGCCCCAACTGCCAGAGATCCGCCTCGATCACGGTCACCGGGCACACGAACCCGCCAAGGCTCGGGCCATCCGGGCCGAGGATCACCGGCATGTCCCCGGTAAAATCCACCGCACCGATCGCATACGGGTTGTCGTGGATGTTCGACGGATGCAAACCGGCCTCACCACCGTCGGTACGCACCCACTCAGGCTTCGGTCCGATCAGGCGAACGCCGGTGCGGCTGGAGTTGAAATGCACTTCCCACTGCGTGGCGAAGAAGGTGCCGATGTAGTTTTCAGTGAAGTATTCCGGCGCGCCGTGGGGGCCGTAGATCACGCGAATCTGCCGAACTGCCGGCAACTCGGTGACCTGTTCTTCAGCCAGTTGCCGGCCGGCACTGCGGTCATTGAGGGCCGGCAGGTGCAACACATCACCGGCTCGCAACGCGCGACCACCGTGGCCGCCAAACTGGCCGAGGGTGAAGGTGCTTTTGCTGCCCAGATAGTCCGGTACCTGCAGGCCGCCACGCAGGCACAGATAGCTGCGCGCACCTGCGCCTGCGATGGTGCCAAGGCTCAACGTCGCGCCCGCTGGAATCAGCAGTGCCGAGTTCATCGGTACGCTTTCGCCGTTCAAAGCCAACGGAATCACCGCCCCGGTCACCGCCACCACCGCCTCGCAATTGAAGCGCAGCAACGGCCCGCTCATGGTGATTTCCAGCGCCGCCGCGCCTTCGTCATTGCCCAGCAAACCGTTACCCAGACGCAGCGCCCGACTGTCCATCGGCCCCGATGGCGGCACGCCGACCGCCCAGTAACCGAGACGGCCGGGATAGTCCTGAACGCTGGTCTGGGTGCCGGCGCTGAGTACCTCGAACGTGTTGGCCTGATAGACCAGCCCTTCCAGGCAACGGGTCCACGGCTGGCCGCTGGCGAAAGGCGCATCGAGCAGAATCTGCCGCAGGTAATCGCGGTTGGTTTGCACGCCATACAGCTGACTGTCGCCGAGGGCTTGATGCAAATCGGCGCGGGCCTCTTCGCGAGTCGGCGCCCAACTGATGACCTTGGCGATCATCGGGTCGAAGTAGGGCGGAATCTCGCAGCCAGCCTCGACCCAAGTGTCGACGCGCAGTTCAATGCCATTGGCCGCGGGGAAATCCACGGCGGTGAGCAAGCCGGGGCTCGGTTGAAAATCGCGGCCCGGATCTTCGGCATACAACCGCGCCTGGATCGCATGGCCCACCGGTTTCAAACCTTGCATCAGTTCGCTCAGGGGCGGCAGATCACCGGCCGCCAGTTGCACCATCCAGCGCACCAGGTCGACCCCCCACACCTGTTCGGTGACACCGTGTTCCACCTGCAAACGGGTGTTCACTTCCAGGAAGTAAAAGCGCTGGGCCTCGCTGTCGAACACAAACTCCACGGTGCCGGCGCTGCGGTAATTCACCGCCTTGGCCAGTTTGATCGCAGCCGCGCACAACTCATCGGCCATGCCGTCGGGCAGGTTTGGTGCGGGGGTTTCTTCGAGGACTTTCTGGTTGCGTCGTTGCACCGAGCAATCACGCACGCCGAGGGCGATCACTTCACCTTGACCGTCGCCGAATACCTGCACTTCCAGGTGCCGGGCGCGCTGGATGTACTTCTCGATGAACACCCCGGCGTCGCTGAAATTGTTCTGACCCAGGCGTTTGACCGCTTCGAAGGATTCGCTCAACTCCGCCGCGCTGCGGCATACGCGCATGCCGATGCCGCCACCGCCAGCGGTACTCTTGAGCATCACCGGGTAGCCGATCTGCTCACCGGCCAGCAGCGCGGTATCGATGCTGTCGAGCAGCTCGGTGCCTTCGAGCATCGGCACGCCGTGTTGTCTGGCCAGGGCACGTGCGGTGTGCTTGAGGCCGAACACCCGCAGTTGTTCGGGTGTCGGGCCAATGAAGGCGATGTTGGCGGCTGCGCAGGCTTCGGCGAACGCGGCGTTTTCCGAAAGAAAGCCGTAGCCGGGATGGATCGCGGTGGCGCCGCTGGACTTGGCGATGGCGAGGATCTTGTCGACCGCCAGATAAGTGCCGGCGGCCGCGCCTTCACCGAGGCTGTGGGCTTCATCGGCTTGCAGGATGTGCAGGCTGGCGGCATCGGCTTCGGAGTACACGGCAACGCCCTGCACTTGCAGCTCGCGCAAGGTTCGCAGGATGCGGCAGGCAATGGCGCCACGGTTGGCAATCAGGACTTTTTCGAACATGGCATAACCCCCGGAGGCGATAGCGCATCAGCCTCGACTGGGATGCGGGCCGTCCCGCAGTTTTTCGACAGGCACCGGAGTCGTCCCCGGTGGCAGAATCAATTCTCTTCCAGACACCGCTGATCCCCTGTGGGAGCGGGCTTGCTCGCGAAGGGGGCGTGTCAGTCGACTTCGATGTGTCTGATACACCGCTTTCGCGAGCAAGCCCGCTCCCACATGGGGATTTGTGGTGTTTTTACTGTTTGAGGCACTGACCGGAACGGGCCTGGCACAAGGCGAACAACCAGCGACGCAACCGCGAGAACTTCAGTTCCATACCAGCAGCTCCGCAGGGGTGGGGTTGTAGGCGTTGCAGGGGTTGTTCAGTTGCGGGCAGTTGGAGATCAGCACGATCACGTCCATTTCTGCCCGCAGGTCGACGTACTTGCCCGGTGCCGAGATGCCGTCCTCGAAGGTCAGGCCGCCGTCTGCGGTGACCGGTACGTTCATGAAGAAGTTGATGTTCGGCCCGATGTCGCCCTTGCCCAGGCGGCCATCATGAGCACAGGCGCGCAGGTAGTTGTCGCGGCAGCTGTGCATGTAGCGTTTTTCCAGGGCGTAGCGCACGGTGTTGCTCTCTTGCGCGCAGGCGCCGCCCAGGGTGTCGTGACGCCCGCAGGTGTCGGCGACGATGGTCAGCATCGGCTTGCCGAGGTTGGAATAGAGCACGCTGCCAGTGCTCAGGTACACGCTGTTCTGCCGACGCAGGGTGCGCTGCACGTCGTAGCGCTCCCTGGGATTGGCGACGCTGTAGAACAAGGTGTCGACAGCCTGGTTGCCCTCAAGGTCGAGGATGCGCAGGGTCTGGCCGGCCTTGACCTCCATCAGCCAGGGCTCGCCGGCGGGGATGGTGGCGCGGTAGACGGCGGTTTCAGGTGACTGTGGAGCGGTAGCGATAGCGAGTGACATGGCAGCGATCCTCAGGCAAACAAACGGTCGGTGTTGATAAAGCCGCGCTCGTTTTCCGGGCGCGAGGTGCGGCAGTGTTCGGCGACGCTGGCGTCGGCGTTCATCCAGCTGAGCTTCAGCGGTTTCGGTGCATATTCCGGCGCCGGGTCCATCGGGTGCTGCAGGGCTGTTAGCACCACCAGGGTGTCCATCGGCGCGTACAGCTCGATGTAGTCGCCAGCCTTGGAATTGCCCTCGACGAAATGGAAGCGCCCTGCGTCATCGACGTTCACGCGGCTGAACAGGTTGAGGGTCATCAGCAGGTCGGACAGACCCAGCCCCCACTTGCCCAGCTCCACCAACAGGTTGTCGGTACCGTTGCGGAAGAAGCCGTTGCGCAGTTCCTGGTAGCGGCCCGTGCCGTACTTTTGCGCCACTTCCTCAGCGCAAAGCACGCCGCCCAGGCTGTCGCTCCAGCCGCAGGTGTCAGCGGTGATGGCGGCCAGCACGCGGCCCATGTCCGAGTACAGGCAGTGGCCGGTGGTGAGCTTGGCGGTGTGTTGGCACTTGAGGCTGTCGGGCAGGTTCAGCCGTTCGGTTTTTTCATTGGCGTTGAGCAGCGTCAGGCTGACGTTGGCGCCACCACGCAGGTCGGTCAGGCGCAGCAATTGGCCGCGTTTGAGCACGAAGGAACGATGGCCGCCGCCGGGGAGCATTTCCTCGGCGAAGGGTGGGAACAGTCGGGTCGAATCTGTCATTTTCAGAATTCCTCTAAGCGATACGAAGCGTGCCTGCCAAAGGCGCCGGCAGGGCGTCGACGGCGGCACGGTGGGTGCGGCGGTCGCTGTTCAAAGGGATGTCATAGGTGATGCGCGCGCCATAGCGGCCGGGTGCATGGGGGTCGAGGCGGACCTTGTCGAACACCAGCAGGCGGGTGCCGAGGCTGAAGCCTTCGGACAGGTCATGGGTGACCATGAACACCGTCAATCGGGTCTCGCGCCACAGCTCCAGGAGCAAGGCGTGCATGTCTTTGCGGATGCCCGGATCGAGGGCGCCGAACGGTTCGTCGAGCAGCAACACCCGCGGCTTCATGATCAGCGCCTGGGCGATGGCCAGCCGTTGTTGCATGCCGCCGGAGAGCTGCGCCGGGTACTTGTCCAGCGAGTGGCCCAGGCCGACTTTGTGCAGCAGCACTGAAGCCTGTTCACGGGCCTGTTTTTTCGCGCTGCCGAACAGGCGACCAAGCAACGGCGAGCGCGGCAGTTCGAGGCCGAGGGCGACGTTGTCCAGCACGCTCAGATGGGGAAACACCGAGTAGCGCTGGAATACCACGCCACGGCTGGCGTCCGGCTCGACGGCCAAGGGTTGGCCGTCGAGCAGGATCTCGCCGCGACTGGTTCGCTCCTGACCGAGCAGCAGGCGCAGGAAGGTCGATTTGCCGCAACCGGAGGCACCCACGAGGGTGCAGAACTCACCTTCGTTGACGTTCAGGTTGAGGCCTTCGAGCACCACTTGATCGGCGTATTGCTGCCAGACGTTTTTCACCGTGATGAAGCTCATTTTGCCGCTCCTTCATACCAAGGGAACGCGCGGCGGGTCAGCTGCTTGAGCCCCCAATCCATCAACCAGGCGAGCAGGGTGATCCACACCACGTAGGGCAAAATCACGTCCATCGCCAGGTAGCGGCGCACCAGGAAAATCCGGTAGCCGAGGCCGTCAGTGGAGGCAATGGCTTCGGCGGCAATCAGGAACAGCCACGCCGAGCCGAGCATCAGTCGCAGCGAGATCAACAGGCGTGGCAGCAGTTGCGGCAACACCACTCGCAGCATCAGGGTCCAGGTAGAGGCGCCGAGGGTCTGGGCCTTGATCAGCAACTCCACGGGAATTTCCCGGGCGCGCTGTTCCAGGTCACGGGCCAGCGCCGGAGTAATGCCGATCAAGATCAGCATCACTTTCGACAACTCACCCAGGCCGAAGACGATGAACAGGATCGGCAGGATTGCCAGCGGTGGCACCATCGACAGCACGGTCAGCAAGGGAGACAACGGCGCACCGAACAACGGCAGGGTGCCGGCGGCGATGCCCAGGCACAGCCCGGCCAGGGCGCTGATGCCCAGGCCGATGGCCAGACGCTGCAAGCTGGACGCCGTGTCCTGCCAGAGCAGGTATTCGCCGGTGCGGCTGTCGGCCACGAAGGCCAGGCGTTTCACCGCATCGGTCATCTGCACGGCGCTGGGCAGCAGCTTGTCGTTGGGGTTTTCCGCCAGTCGCTCGGCCGAGCCCGTGAAGTAGGCGAACAGCACCAGGGCGAACGGCAGGATCACCAGCAGCAGGCGACTCGGGCGGTCCGGGTGACGGTTGATCAGGCGCATGGCCAGTTCTCCTGATTACAGCTTGGCGTCGGCGGCCATCTGCACGTAACTCGGGTCGAAGCGCAGCTTGAGGTTGCCCTTGTCGCCGCTGGTCACGCCGTTGGCGAAGGCCATGCCGACCGCGCTGGTGTCCTTGGCGCCTTCACCCAGCAAGCCGTGCTGGAAGGAGAATTCGGCGACCTTGCGCATGGTTTCCGGCAGTTGCTTGCTGGTACTGAACGCCAGGGCTTCTTTCGGGGTGGCGAACAATCTGGTGGTGTCCAGTTGCGCCTGGAAACCCGCCAGGTCAGTGCCCGAGGCTTTGGCCATGTGCTCCAGGGCGGCTTTGCTGGCGGCGTTTTTCGCGTTCATCAACTCGACCACTTCGAACCAGGCGCCGGTCAGTGCCTTGCCGAGCGCCGGGTTGTCTTTGAGGGTCTGGGAGTTGACCACCATCATGTCCATGATCTCGCCGGGGATCTGGCTGGAGTTGAACACTTCGGTCACCGCAGGCTTGGCCTTGATGTCCGAGAGCATCGGGTTCCAGGTGGTGACGGCGTTGACCTGATCGGTGTTGAAGGCTGCCGAGATATCGGCGTCGGAGGTATTGACCACTTTCAGGTCTTTTTCGGTGAGGTCCACCGAATCCAGGGCCCGGGCCAGCAGGTAGTGGGAGACAGAGAGCTCCACCAGGTTGACGTCCATACCCTTGAGGTCGGCGACTTTCCTGCCTTCGCCCTTGAGCACGATGCCGTCGTTGCCGTTGGAGAAATCGCTGACGATCAGCGCGGTGCTGTCGACGCCGCCGGCGGCCGGAATGGTCAGCGCGTCCATGTTGGTCATGGTGCAACCGTCGAACTGCCCGGCGGTGTACTGGTTGATGGATTCGACGTAGTCATTGAGCTGCACCACATCGATCTTGATGCCGTACTTCTTTGCCCATTTGTCGACGATGCCCTGGCTGCCGGCGTATTCCCAAGGCATCCAGCCGGCGTAGATCGTCCAGCACACGCTGAAGTGGTCTTTCTGTGCAGCCTGGGACGAGAAGCTCACGAAGGCGGTGAACGCCGCGGCGAGCAGGGCGGGTAAACGAAGCTGGGACATGGTGGTTCTCCAGTTGATCAAGGACGGACAGGAAGGCAGCGGCACCGCTAACGGTGGCTTGTCTCCCGGGCTTTTGTCCCGCCGTGTAACCTCAACTGGAGGTCGCCAACTCTCGGACCAGTCACTCGCGATTGCGAGCCGGAACCCTAGTCAGCCATTGCAAATTGTGGTGCCGCGAACCTGTAGTGACTCCTGCACGGCTTTACTAAAGCGAGAGGCGTGCCAAGTTGGCCCGAGCGCTCTAGCGTGGGGGGCAGGAAGGTCGACGGTGCCGGTTGGAAAGGCGCACTGCCTTGTGATGGTGCGTTGGTGCACCGCATTGGAACCTGTCCGCCGCTGATCAGAAGGAGGGTGCAACGTCGCACTTGGCAGGGGATTGCCAGTCAAAACAGGTGTCAGTCGATGTGTTTCGACTGCTGTTACAGGTCTTTACGGAGGCCGCCATGTTGCGACGATTATTGTTAGGTGCAGTGCTTGGTCTTGGATTGTCTGGCTGCTACTACTACGCCGGTCCTGCCGACCCCTACGGGGGACCTTATTACTACCCCGGCTACTACTCGCCCTATTACTACGGTTACTACGGTCCACGTTATTACGGTGGCTATCGCACCTATTACTACGGTGGGCATGGTTACTACCGTGGCCACGGCGGTGGGCATCATGGCGGTGGACATCGCGGTGGCCATCATTGATCAGGGCGCGAATGGATGAAAAACCTTTCATCGGCCAGATGTTTCTACTTGTTTCGCGGACGCACCAGATTCCGAATTCGGTGTCTGATGTTTCGACAGTCAGCGAACATTTGACTGTCGCCTGCCAGCGTCGCTGGTGTGGCTTACCCGCGGTCCAGGAGGCCGCCATGCTCTGTCGAATTCTTCTGCTAGCTGTGTTTGGATTGTCCCTTGGTGGGTGCGTGCCTTATTACGATGAAGGAGGCAGTTACTACAGTTCCGAGGTCTATACCTCTCCATCGCCAACCTATTACGCCGGGGGGAGTTCCTACTACTCCAATGGTGGCGGTTATTACACACCGCCGCCCCGGTACTACGCGCCTCCAGCGCGCTACTACCAGCCGACACCGCGCTATTACTCACAGCCGCGGATCTATCAACCGTCGCGCTATTACTCGCAGCCGCGGATGTATCAACCCTCGCGCCATTACCAGTCGGCCCCTCGTTACAATCAGCCGTCTCGGGGTGACTACCGCATGCATCAGAACCATGGCTGGGACGGCCGTAGCCGCGGGAGCGGGAACAACGACTATCGCGGTCACGACGGTCGCGGCTATCGCAATGGGCGGGGTAACCACCGCTAATCATTAAACTGAATACAAAACCTGTGGGAGCGAGCAGGCTCGCTCCCACATTTTTATGCCCTGTCTTCAGTATTCCGACAGATCCGCCAGCGGATGTCGACCTTCCCACGCCTTGTGAAAGTGCGCTTCTACTACCGCGTCCGGCACGTTGTTGATGTCCGGCCAGTGCCAGTGCGGCTTCTGGTCCTTGTCGATCAACCGGGCTCGTACGCCTTCGCTGAACTCCGGATGCCGGCAGCAGTTGAGGCTCAGGGTGTATTCCATCTGGAAGACTTCGGCCAGCGACAGGTGGCGGGCACGGATGATCTGCTCCCACACCAGATGAGCGGTCAGCGGCGCGCCTTCGCTCAGGGTCTTGGCTGCGCGGCTCAGCAACAGGTCGGTATGGTCACGCAAGGCGCTGATGGCCTTCCAGGCGCAACGCACGTCGCTGACATCCAGCAGTTCGTCGATCTGCTGTCGGCGCGGTAGCCACTGGGCTTCGGGCATCTGTGCCACGGCTTCCTGCTGCAAGGCCTTGAGCAGGCTGTTGAGCTGCATGGGTGTCTGTTCCTGCCAGTTCAATTGCAACAGGCCTTCGATCAATTGCGGCTGCTGCTCATCGAGCAAGAAACGATCGGCCAGGTCCAGGTCGATGGCATCGCGGCCGTTCATGTGCGCTCCGGTCAGGCCCAGGAACAACCCGAGCTTGCCGGGCAGGCGCGACAGAAACCAGCTGGCGCCAACATCCGGGTACAGGCCGATGCTGATCTCCGGCATGGCCAGGCGGCTGCTCGGTGTAACGATGCGGGTGCCTGCCCCTTGCAACAGTCCCATGCCGCCGCCGAGCACATAGCCATGGCCCCAGCAGATCAGTGGTTTCGGGTAGGTATGAAGTTTGAAGTCCAGGCGATATTCCGCCGCAAAGAACTGCGCAGCCAGTGGCGGTACTTCGCCCGGATGGACGCGACAGGCTTCCACCAGGCTGCGCACTTCGCCGCCGGCGCAAAAGGCCTTGGCGCCATTGCCGCGCAACAGCACGCAGACAATCTGCGGGTCCTTGGCCCAGGCTTCCAGGCGGTCGCGCAGGGCGTTGATCATTGGCAGGGACAGGGCGTTCAGGGATTTTTCGGCATCCAGGCTGGCGATGCCGATGCGTGCGCCGTCGGTGCCGGTGAGTTCTTCGAAGTGCAGATTCATCGTGACCTCGATCGGGAATTTGAGGGTTAAGTATGATCGCTGTGTGGGAAAGTGCCGGATCTGCATCAGATCAATTGACAAGCGTGATGCGCTTTCCTAGGGTTCGCCCCATTGTTTTTGCCGGATGTAACCATGACTGCTGATGACCGTATCAAACTCGAACCGGGCTGGAAGGAGGCACTGCGTGCCGAATTCGACCAGCCCTACATGGCAGAGTTGCGAAACTTCCTGCAACAGGAGCGGGCGGCCGGCAAGGAGATCTATCCACCGGGACCAATGATTTTCAATGCGCTGAATTCAACGCCACTGGACAAGGTCAAAGTGGTGATCCTCGGTCAGGACCCTTATCACGGCCCGGGCCAGGCCCATGGCCTGTGCTTCTCGGTGCAGCCGGGCGTACCGGCACCGCCGTCGCTGGTGAACATTTACAAAGAACTCAAGCGCGACCTGAACATCGACATCCCCAACCATGGTTACCTGCAGAGCTGGGCCGATCAGGGCGTGCTGATGCTCAACACCACCATGACCGTCGAGCGCGCCAACGCCAATGCGCACAAGGACAAGGGCTGGCAGTTTTTCACTGATCGAGTCATTGAAGTGGTCAGCCAACAGCAACCGCACCTGGTGTTCATGCTGTGGGGCGCCCATGCCCAGAGCAAACAGAAACTGATCGATGCCACCAAGCATCTGGTGCTGACCTCGGTGCACCCGTCACCGCTGTCGGCTTATCGCGGCTTCCTCGGTTGCGGGCACTTCAGCCGGACCAACAAGTTTCTAGAGCAGAATGGCGAGTCGCCGATCGAGTGGCGGTTGCCGCCGGTTTGATGGGAGTGTGCTGATTTTTGTGGCGAGGGAGCTTGCTCCCGCTGGGCTGCGAAGCAGCCCCAATTTCTGCAACCTGATTTCTTCTGACACACCGTGCATACAGGCTTTACGACTGCTGCGCAGCCGAGCGGGAGCAAGCTCCCTCGCCACAGGTCTATCAGGCTGAATCCGGATTCCGGTTCCAATACTTGAACAACGGCTCCGCCAGAAACAACACAAACAACAGCCGCATCACCTGCATCGCCGTCACCAGCGGTACCGACAGTTGCAGGGTTTCCGCCGTCAGGCTCATCTCGGCAATACCGCCGGGCATCATGCCCAAGGTCAGCGAACGCAGATCCAGATGGGTCAGCGCACTCAAGCCCAACGCCGCTGCCGTGGCGATCAACATGGTCAACACCGTGCCGACCAAAGTGCGCCCCATGAACGATGGCGCACGCCGGAAAAACTGCCGGTTGAAGTGACAGCCCAGACCGCTACCGATCAGCCATTGGCCAATCTGGCTGCCACCATTGGGCAAACCGATGTGCAGATCCCAGCCGATGCTGACTGCCGCGCTGACCAGCAAGGGCCCGAACAGCCAGGGGTTGGGTTGGCGCAGGCGTTCCCAGATCCAGGCGGCCAATGCGCCTGCCGGGAACAGCAAGGCCAGCCAGCGCCAGTCCACAACGGTGGCATGTAAAACCGGGGCACCATCGCCCAGTAAATACTTGAAAGCCGCCGGCACGCACAGCACCACCACCAACACCCGCAGACTCTGCCCCGCCGCCACGCGGCTGAGCACCGCGCCATTGCGGGCGCCGAGGTTGACCATCTCCCCGGAACCGCCGGGCATGCTGGAAAAGAACGCCGTGGCGCGATCTTCACCGGTGCGGCGCATCAGCCACACGCCGACGACCGCCGACAGGCTGGTGACCAACGCACCGAAGAAGATCAGACCGAAATGACTGAGTACCTGCTCCATCACCACTGGAGTGAAATGCAGGCCGATACCGATGCCGACGATCCACTGGCCGCACTTGCGGCCGCCAGGGATTTCGGCCAATTGCCAGGGTGTCAGGCAGCGCACGAGGATGATCGCCAGCAACGAGCCGACCATCCACGGCAAAGGCCAGCCGACCTGGCTGGCGAGGAAACCGCCCAGCAGGCCGACCAGCGGGGTTCCCCACCAGAGTTTGAGGGGGGACCGATCAGACATCGGCAATAACGCGTTGCGCGGCCGAACGTTTGCGCCAGATGCGGATGAGCGGCATCAGCAGCATGATCGCCGTCAGCACCCAGCAACCGAAGGTGATCGGGCTCGACCAGAGGATTTCCAGCGCACCGTTGGAAATCGACAGGGCGCGGCGCAGGTTCTGTTCCATCAGGCCGCCGAGGATGAAGCCCAGCAATACCGGTGACAGCGGGAAGTCCAGCTTGCGCAGGATATAACCGAAGATGCCGATGCCGATCATCAGGAACAGGTCGAACGTTGTCGCGTGTACCGCGTAGACGCCAATCCCGGTAATGATCGCGATCACCGGCACCAGTGCCCAGTTCGGCACGGCGAGGATGCGGGTGAAGATGCGGATCATCGGGATGTTGAGGATCACCAGCATCACGTTGGCGATGAACAACGAAGCGATCAGGCCCCAGACGATGTCCGGCTGCTGTTGGAACAGCAGCGGACCCGGAGTGATGTTGTACAGCGACAGGGCGCCGATCATCACCGCCGTGGTGCCGGAACCTGGAACGCCGAGGGTCAGCATCGGCACCAGCGCACCGCAGGCCGCGCCACCGATGGCGGTTTCCGGCGCCGCGAGGCCGCGCATGTCACCTTGCCCGAAAGTACCCTTGGCACCCGCCATGCGTTTCTCGGTCATGTAGGCGACGGCACTGGCCAGGGTCGCACCGGCACCCGGCAACACGCCCATGATGAAACCCAGTACGCCGCAACGGATGTTCACCACGAACACCGACGCCGCTTCCTTGAAGTTGAACATCATGCGCCCGGTGGCTTTCACCGCTTCCTGGCCGTGGTGGGTTTTTTCCAGCAGCAGAAGAATTTCGCTGATGGAGAACAGGCCCAGCACCAGCACGACGAACTGGATGCCGTCGGTCAGGTGGATGTTGTCCCCGGTGAAACGGTACACACCGCTGTTGGCGTCGATGCCGACGGTCGACAGGAACAGGCCGATCAGTGCCGCGATGAACGTCTTCAGAGGACGGTCGCCGGCCATGCCGCCGAGGCAGACAATCGCGAACACCATCAGTACGAAGTATTCCGCGGGGCCGAAGGCAATCGCCCATTTCGCCAGCAGCGGGGCGAACAGCACCATGCCGCAGGTCGCGATAAAGGCACCGATGAACGAGCTCCATGCCGACAACGACAGCGCTACACCGGCCAGGCCTTTACGGGCCATCGGGTAACCGTCGAGGGTGGTCATCACGGTGGACGCTTCGCCCGGGATGTTCAGCAGGATCGAACTGATCCGGCCGCCGTATTCGCATCCCAGATATACCGCCGCCAGCAGGATCAGTGCCGACTCCGGTGGCAGGCCGAGGGCGAATGCGATCGGGATCAACAGTGCCACGCCGTTGATCGGCCCCAGGCCCGGCAACAGGCCGACCACGGTGCCGATCAGTGTGCCGCACAGCGCGGTCACCAGGTTGTACGGGCTCAGCGCGACGCCGAAACCCTGACCCAAATAGCCAAGAGTATCCATATCAGTTCTCCAGAACGTCGAGCACGCCCAGCGGCAGTGGAACGTCCATCAACTTGTCGAACAGCAGGTAGAGGCCGACGGCCATCAGGCTGATGATCACGATGCTTGGCACCCAGCGACCGCCATACAGACGGGCCATGGGCACGCCGATCAGGATGCTGGCGACGATGAAACCCAGGGGTTCGAACGTGCCGGCGAACACCAGCAACAGCAACACGCAGATGCCGATTTTGGTCAGGGTTTCGCGATCCAGCGGCGGCTCGTCAGCACTGTGCTTGATCGGCGCCGGACGGAACACCATGTACAACAGCGCCGAGCCCATCAGGCCAAGCATCAACAGCGGAAAGGCCCGAGGCCCCACCGGTTCGTAGGAAAAAGCCGCTTGATACGGCCACGCCATCAATGCCAGGCCGAGACAGGCCAGCAACAGCACCGAAGCAAAAATGCGTTGTAAGAGCATGGGAGAACTCCTGTGCCGCGACTCCGTGAAAGGGGAGCCGCAGCCGCTAGACAGAGACGATCACTGGATCAGGCCGAACTCTTTGGCCAGCACTTTGTAGTCCGCAACCTGCTTCTTCACGTAGGTGTCCAGTTCCGGGCCGGTCATGGCAAACGGGAAGAGCTCGCGCTGATCGCGCAACTTGGCGAAGTCTTCGGAAGCCAGCAGCTTGTCGAAGGCCGATTTCCACCAGGCATAGTCTTCGTCGCTGACTTTTGGCCCGAGGTAGAAGCCACGAACCACTGGCCAGACGATGTCGTAGCCTTGCTCGCGGGCGGTCGGAATATCCTTCATTTCCGGCTCGTCCAGGCGCTTGTCGGAGAACACTGCCAACAGGCGCATGTCGCCGCTCTGGATGTGTGGCATGGAGTCGGAAATGTCGGTGCTGCCGACCTGAATGTGACCGCCGAGCAGGGCGGTGGCGATTTCGCCGCCACCTTCGAGGGCGACGTAACGCAGGTCACGGGGGTTGATCCCGGCGGCCTTGGCGATCAGCGCGGTTTGCATCCAGTCCTGGCTGCCGACGGTGCCGCCGGAACCGATCACCACTTTGCTCGGATCTTTCTTCAGTGCCTGCACGAGATCGTCGAGGGTCTTGTAGGGCGAATCGCTTTTCACTGCGATGGCACCGTAGCTGGTGCCGACGGCAGCGAGCCAGCGCACGTTGGTTTCATCGAAACGACCGAACTTGCCCTGGGCCAGGTTCAACAGCGAACCGCTGGACCAGGCCACCAGGGTGCCGGCATCGGCCGGACGCTGGGCGACCACCGCGTTGTACGCCACCGCGCCGACACCGCCGGGCATGTAGGTCACGCGCATCGGTTTGGTCAGCAGTTTTTCGTTGACCAGCGCGCTTTGCGCCAGTTTGCAGGTCAGGTCGAAACCACCGCCGGGCGAGGCCGGGGCGATGCATTCCGGGCGTTTTGGCTCGGCCATGAGTTGGCCGGCGAACAGCACACAGCTGGCGGCGAGGGCGAAACGGCGCATTGAACGATTCATTTTTGTCTCCACTGGAGTTTTTGTTTTTCGGGATGATTCAGGTGCGACGATTTCGCACGGCGCTGACAAGCGTAAACATGGGGGAACGAGAGAAGGGGTGGGACGGGTAAGCCTGAAGCTGTATGGACAGCATGATGCAGTACCTCGGTTATTGTTCTTATTGGCGAAAACGCTTCGAGGCGTTTTTCGGTAGTTACATGTCAAAGCACGCTTTCAAACTACGATTCGATGGTTGGCAGTCGAAACCATCCGTGGGGCGACTCTAACGCCCCAACCTTTCGCTAACCTTTCATCGGGCTTTCACGGTTTTTTGGGCTTCACAGCGGCAATTGCGGCTGTAAACTCCGCGCCAAAGAATGGCGTCGGCCATCCCTGAACGAGGTAAAGATCCATGCGTGTCCTGCTCGTCGAAGACCATTTGCAGCTCGCCGAAAGTGTCGCCCAGGCGCTCAAGAGCACCGGGCTGACCGTGGATGTCCTGCACGATGGCGTGGCAGCCGACCTGGCGCTGGGCTGCGAGGAATACGCCATGGCGATCCTCGACGTCGGCTTGCCGCGCATGGATGGTTTCGAAGTGCTGGCGCGTTTGCGGGCGCGGGGCAAGAACCTGCCGGTGTTGATGCTGACCGCCCGCAGCGACGTCAAGGATAGGGTCCACGGCCTCAACCTCGGCGCCGACGACTACCTGGCCAAGCCGTTCGAATTGACCGAACTCGAAGCCCGGGTCAAAGCCTTGTTGCGCCGCAGCGTGCTGGGCGGTGAGCGCATTCAGCGTTGCGGTGTGCTGGCCTACGACCTGGAAACCCGGCGTTTCAGCCTTGGCGAAGAATTGCTGACCCTGACTTCCCGCGAACAGGCCGTGCTCGAAGCCCTGATTGCGCGCCCCGGTCGGGTGATGAGCAAGGAGCAACTGGCTTCTCAAGTATTCGGTCTCGATGAAGAGGCCAGTCCCGATGCCATCGAAATCTACGTGCACCGCCTGCGCAAGAAACTCGACGGCCAGCCGGTCGCCATCGTGACTTTCCGCGGCCTCGGTTACTTGCTGGAAAGCCGCGATGCATAAGCCCAGCAGCCTGCGCTGGCGGTTGCTGTGGAACCTGGCGCTGCTGCTGGTGGTGTTGATGCTGGCCAGTGGTTTGAGCGCTTACTGGAACGGCCGCGAAGCCGCCGACACGGCCTATGACCGGACGCTGCTGGCCTCGGCGCGAACCATCGCCGCTGGCGTCTCCCAACGCGACGGCACCCTGAGTGCCGACGTGCCCTACGTGGCCCTCGATACGTTTGCCTACGACAGTGCCGGGCGAATTTTCTACCTGGTCAACGACATCAATCAGAAGCTGATTTCCGGTTACGAAAACCTGCCGGCGCCACCGCCGGGAACGCCGCGCACCGATGACTATCCGGCGCTGGCACGTTTCTACAACGCGCAGTACCGTGGGCAGAACGTGCGTGTGGTGAGCCTGCTCAAACCCGTGAGCGAGCCGAACATGAACGGCATGGCGGAAATTCGCGTGGCGGAAACCGATGAGGCGCGGGTGAGCATGGCCCGCAGCCTGGCGGCCGACACCTTGCTGCGCCTGGGCATGCTGGCCATCGGTGCGTTGATGCTTGTGTGGTTTGCGGTGAGTGCCGCGTTGCGCCCGCTGGAGCGCTTGCGCACGGCGGTGGAAGAGCGCCAGCCGGACGATCTGCGCCCCTTGCCTCTGGTGGAAGTGCAGCGCGAATTGTGGCCGCTGGTGCGCGCACTCAATCACTTTACCGAGCGCTTGCGCGGCCAGTTCGAGAAGCAGGCGCAATTCATCGCCGATGCCGCTCACGAGTTGCGCACGCCGCTGGCGGCACTCAAGGCGCGCCTGGAGCTGGGCATGCGCTCGGCCGAACCCGATACCTGGCGCAGTACGCTGGAAACCGCCGCCCAAGGCACCGATCGCTTGACCCATCTGGCCAATCAGTTGCTTTCCCTGGCACGGGTCGAAAATGGCGCCCGGGCGATTGCCGAAGGCGGCGCGCAGTTACTCGATCTGAGTCAATTGGCCCGGGAACTGGGCATGGCCATGGCGCCGTTGGCCCACAAACGTGGTATCGCGCTGGCGCTGGAGGCGGATGAACCGGTCTGGCTGCGGGGCGAGCCGACGTTATTGAACGAGCTGCTGAGCAATCTGGTGGATAACGCACTGGCCCACACGCCGCCAGGTGGCAACGTGATTCTGCGGGTCTCGGCGCCCGCCGTGCTGGAAGTCGAAGATGATGGCCCGGGAATACCGCTTGAAGAACGCGATCGGGTATTCGAGCGCTTTTACCGACGCAATCAGCAAGTGGCCGGTTCCGGATTGGGTCTGGCAATTGTCGGTGAGATCTGCCGCGCGCATCTGGCGCAGATCAGTCTGCACGATGGTGAGCCCGCGGGGTTGAAGGTGCGGGTGAGTTTTGTTGCGGGGGATTGATGCAGCGTCTGTTCAGGCCCCTTCGTCGGAACGCCGCCCGGAGCGGGCTGGCTCCGGGCGGCGTTCCGACGAAGGGGGCAACGCGGTCTTTGATCAGTAAAACATCGTGCGCGTTTCTTCCAGATCGGCACGCATCGCCTTGTCGTCAAAGTCGATCCCGAGTGCCTTGCAGGCCGGTACATTCAGCGCATCGGCACGGGTGTGCGGGTGATCGCTGTCCTGTAGACAATACAGGCTGGCCACCTGCACCAGATCCACATAGTCGACCTGCGCAGACTGGCGCTTGAAGTCCAGGTATAGCCGCGGCACTTGCACCAACATGTCTGGAAATTCCCAGACCTTGAGCAGTTTTTCGCCGATCAGCGGATGAATCTGGTCGATCACATGGTTGAGGCTGACCGGGTCGGACAGCAGCTCATAGTGATCTTCGGCGTAGGTCAGGATCGGCAGTACGCCGATCTGGTGCACCAGCCCACCAAGGGCCGCCTGATCGGGCTTGAGTCGGGTGTAGCGGCGGCACAAGGCGTAGCTGACGCCGGCAATTTCCAGGCTTTTGCGCCAGACATCGCGCATCTTCTGTTCCACCACGTCGGAGCGGGCATGGAAAATCTGCTCCATGACCAGGCCGATCGCCAGGTTACAGCTGTAGTTGATGCCCAGGCGGGTGATCGCGGTATGCAGGTCGGTCACTTCCTGGGCTGCGCGCAACAGTGGGCTGTTGACCACTTTGATCAGGCGTGCCGACAGCGCGGTATCACGGCCGATCACTTTGCTCAGGGTGCTGACGCTGACTTCCGGGTTTTCCGCGGCCTTGCGAATCTGCAGGGCCACTTCCGGTAACGTTGGCAGAACCAGGTCATCGTTATTGATGGCCTCAACCAAATCCTGTTGGACCTTTTCCGCCAGCTCGCTCATTTAGTCTCTCTAGCTGTTGCGTCAAATACTGCCGTTATTGCTGGATTTCGCGGTCGCGGTCCAGTTCATAAGGCAGGTCGAGCAGCTGCAAGGACGGCCCTTCGGGCGCGCCCAGGTGGATGTCTCCACTTTCTGCTGCTTCGGCTTGCAACACAGCCAGGAGTTCAATGTTCTGCCCGGCGCGGGCCGCCAGCACCACTTCGCCGATGGAGCTGCCGTGAGTCGGGGAAAACAGCGGTGTACCAGGCTCAGGCAGTTCGTCGGCAGCCAGTTGCAGGCGGTACAGGCGGCGCTTGAGTTTGCCCAGGTACTGCATCCGCGCGACGATTTCCTGCCCGGTGTAGCAACCTTTCTTGAAACTCACGCCACCAACCGCTTGCAGGTTGAGCATCTGCGGGATGAACAACTCGCGGGTGCCGGGCATGACCTGCCCGATCCCTGCGCGGACCTGGCCCAGCAGCCATTGATTCAGGTCGCCTTCGCTCAGCAGCGTCGAAAGCTTGCCTTTGATCGCGCCGGCTTGACCGGCGGCGACCCACAGCTCGGCACGGTCAGGCGAGACACGGATAGCGATCAGCCCATCGCTGCGCACGACGCTGTCGGTTTCTGCCGGCAGGTCCAGGCCGAGGCTGACCAGTGCGGCGTCGCCATGGTCAACGCCGAAGCGGACCCAGGCGGCACTTTCGTCGGTCAGTTTCGACTTGGAAAACACCGCGTATTTTTTCAGGTCCGCCAGTTGCGGTTCGAGCAATTCGGTGGCCATGGCCAGGACCACGCCGTCACCCTCGAGCAGGATGCGGAAACTCGATTGCATCCGGCCTTTTTGCGTGCAGCGGGCACCGAGGCTGGCCCGGGAATCGCTCAGGTAGTTGAGGTTGCAGGTCAGTTGGCCTTGCAGGAATTTGCTGGCGTCCGCGCCGCGGACCGCGAGAACACCTTCATGAGAAAGGGTGCAGAAAAAAGCTGAATCGGCCATGGGTCATCGCAGGATAAAAAGTCTGGTGGACATCATAAGGGCCCGTCTTCGAAATGGGTAGTTAACAAAGGCTCGTCGGTGGCCGACCAAAGCCGACTGTTCGATAGGGCGCGGGCCTGTATACTTGCGGCCTATTTGAGGAGCGCTCCATGGTCGAAGATGTTGAACTGAATCGCCTCTACTGGCACAGCCGCCGCGGCATGCTTGAGCTTGACGTGTTGCTGGTGCCGTTTGTGAAAGAGGTTTATCCGCACCTCAACGAAGTGGATCGCGCCTGCTACGTCAGGCTGCTCGAATGCGAAGATCAGGACATGTTCGGCTGGTTCATGGAACGCGCCGAATCGGAAGATCCCGAGCTGCAACGCATGGTTCGCATGATCCTGGATCGTGTCCAGCCCAAGTAAGGGGTTCGAATGCCGCTGGCATGCCTCACGGCAGTTGCTGGCGGCATATCTTCTGGCCCAGCTGTTCGCGTTGGGTTCTTTGTTTTCACTGTCAATTCCGGTCTGGGCCAGCGCGCTCGGCGTCGTGCTGTGCGTGGCTCACGGAGTCTGGCTGTTGCCCCGGCAAATCCTGCTGACCCACCCGCAGGCCTTTTGCGGCTTGCGGCGCGATGCCGATGGCTGGCAGCTGTGGAGTCGGGCCAGGGGGTGGCAGCCCGTGCAACTGAGGCCGGACAGCCTGGCGCTGCCATTGGTGGTGGTACTGCGTTTTCGACTGCGTGGCGAGCGCCGGGTCCGGGCCATTTGCGTGCCCCGGGATGCGCAGGCGGCGGATGTGCACCGACGCCTGCGGGTCCGGCTCAAATTCAGCCGACGTAGGTGGGCGGCACCAGAATAGTGTCCAGTGCGACCGGCAGCATGTCCGGGTAGTCGAGGGTGTAATGCAGGCCACGGCTTTCCTTGCGCTCCATGGCTGACAGAATCATCAGCTCTGCCACTTGGGCCAGGTTGCGCAGTTCGATCAAGTCTCGGCTGACCTTGTAGTTGCTGTAGAACTCGTCAATTTCATCCAGCAACAGTTGCACGCGGTGTTGCGCCCGTTGCAGGCGCTTGTTGGTGCGCACGATGCCAACGTAGTCCCACATGAATCGCCGCAGTTCATCCCAGTTGTGCGCAATGATCACGTCTTCATCGGAATCGGTGACCTGGCTCGCATCCCAGGCGGGAAGGGGGGCCGGCATCGGCACCCGGGGCAGTTGCTCGAGAATGTCCGCGGCCGCCGAGCGGGCATAGACGAAACATTCCAGCAGCGAGTTGCTGGCCATGCGGTTGGCGCCGTGCAGGCCGGTGAAACTGGTTTCGCCGATGGCATATAGCCCCGGCACATCGGTACGGCCCTGTTGATCGACCATTACGCCGCCACAGGTGTAGTGCGCCGCCGGAACCACCGGAATCGGCTGTTTGGTGATGTCGATGGAAAATTCCAGGCAGCGTTCGTACACCGTCGGGAAGTGCGCCTTGATGAAGGCTTCGGGTTTGTGGCTGATGTCCAGGTAGACGCAATCGACACCCAGGCGCTTCATTTCATGGTCGATGGCCCGGGCGACGATGTCCCGTGGTGCCAACTCGGCCCGTGGGTCGAAGCGCGGCATGAAGCGCTCGCCATTGGGCAGCTTAAGGTGCGCACCTTCGCCTCGCAGGGCTTCGGTGATCAGGAAGCTCTTGGCTTGCGGGTGATACAGGCAAGTAGGGTGGAACTGGTTGAATTCCAGGTTCGCCACCCGGCAGCCCGAACGCCAGGCCATGGCGATGCCGTCACCGCAGGCGCCGTCAGGGTTGCTGGTGTAGAGGTAAACCTTGGCCGCGCCACCGGAGGCGAGGATCACAAAACGGGCGCCGTAGGTGTCGACTTCGCCAGTGCCGCGATTGAGCACATAGGCGCCGAGGCAGCGATCACCTTCGAGTCCCAGGCGTTTCTCGGTGATCAGGTCAACCGCAACCCGTTGCTCCAACAGTTCGATGTTCGGTCGTTTCCTTGCCTGGTCGAGCAGGGTGGTGAAAATGGCCGCACCGGTGGCATCGGCGGCATGGATGATGCGCCGATGGCTGTGACCGCCCTCGCGGGTGAGGTGGAACTCGAACCCGCCATCTTCGGTACTCGACTGTTCATCGCGGGTAAAGGGCACGCCCTGGTCGATCAGCCATTGAATCGCCTCCCGGCTGTGCTCGACGGTAAAACGCACTGCGTCCTCATGGCACAGGCCGCCACCGGCATTGAGAGTGTCATCGACATGGGATTCAACGGTGTCGGTGTCATCCAGCACGGCCGCAACGCCGCCCTGGGCCCAGAAAGTCGAGCCATTGGCGAGGTTGCCCTTGCTCAGAACGGCGATGCGCAAATGACCGGGCAAGGTCAGCGCAAGGCTCAAGCCGGCAGCACCGCTGCCAATTACCAGAACATCGTGTTGAAACTGTTGGCTCATTTCAGGATTCCGCTCAAAGCGACCCGGATCGGGGGTGGCGCAACTGGACTGTCGAGTCGATGCAGCCGCACAGCCCACTAGTATATAGAGGGGGGGAGCGGCACAATACCCGAGCTGACATGGCATTGTGAAACTACCGTGACGCAAAATATCGGTCGCTTCGTCGGATGTTTTTCTGCCCGTTGGGCGCGAGAATGACTGTATCGCCGATTTAACAGTCTTTTTCCCTTCACGGTTGCACAATGTCGGGTTGGCACGGCTATAAATATTTGGAACTTTTGCCAAAGGGCCAAGATCAATAGACGGTTGCCTGAAACAAGGGACAGTGTCGGCTTCAGTGCGGGATTGCAGTTCGATCCTTGCTGAAGAGTCCGATGACAAGATTATCCGCGCAGCCGGGTCAACTCGTGCTGCGCTTTTCGTGCGTGCCAAATCAGAGCCCGCAGGAAACTTGCCTGGAGGGGGAGAACTTTTGCGAAAAGACCGAGTCTATGTTTGCAAGTCTGGTGGTTTACTTCTGCAATCCTCCTCCGAGCTCATCGAGGAGTGTTCATGCTAACCCAGGAAGAGGATCAGCAACTGGTCGAACGCGTTCAGCGCGGCGACAAGCGTGCTTTCGATCTGCTAGTGCTGAAATACCAGCACAAAATTCTCGGGTTGATCGTGCGTTTCGTGCACGACACCCATGAAGCCCAGGATGTGGCACAAGAAGCCTTTATCAAGGCATACCGTGCACTTGGAAATTTTCGCGGAGACAGCGCGTTTTATACGTGGCTTTACCGCATCGCCATCAACACGGCGAAAAACTATCTGGTTTCACGCGGCCGTCGGCCGCCGGATAGCGATGTCAGTTCCGAGGATGCAGAGTTCTACGATGGCGATCATGGCCTCAAGGATCTCGAGTCGCCAGAGCGGGCCTTGCTGCGGGATGAGATCGAGGGCACCGTCCATCGAACCATTCAGCAACTGCCGGAAGATTTGCGTACGGCTTTAACTTTACGTGAGTTTGATGGTCTGAGTTACGAGGACATTGCGAGCGTCATGCAATGTCCGGTAGGCACCGTGCGCTCCCGGATCTTCCGCGCCCGGGAGGCCATCGACAAAGCCCTGCAGCCGTTGTTGCAGGAAAACTAAAGACAGCGGCGACAGCCAAGAGAGGAACGCCATGAGTCGTGAAGCCCTGCAGGAATCGCTGTCCGCAGTGATGGATAACGAAGCGGACGAATTGGAATTGCGTCGGGTATTGAATGCCTGTGACGATGTTGAAACCCGTGATACCTGGGCTCGTTATCAGATCGCTCGGGCAGTGATGCACAAGGATCTGCTGCTTCCACGCCTGGACATCGCCGCGGCTGTTTCTGCTGCCCTGGCTGACGAAGCCGTACCGGCAAAAGCCTCCCGTGGTCCATGGCGCAGCCTGGGTCGTCTGGCGGTTGCTGCTTCCGTGACCCTGGCGGTGCTCGCCGGTGTGCGTCTGTACAACCAGGATGAGATCGCCGGCGTCGAATTGGCCCAGCAATCCACCCAGCCCGGACTGGCCGTTCCTCAAGTAAAAGGCCCAGCCGTTCTGGCAGGCTACAATGAGAGTTCGGATGCTACCGGCCCAATGGCCAGCGGCGTATTGCAAGGTCAGCCAGGCTGGCACGATCAGCGTCTGCCAGGGTACTTGCGCCAACACGCACAACAGGCTGCACTGAAAGGCACTGAGAGCGCTCTGCCGTACGCTCGTGCCGCAAGCCTGGAAAACCGTTAAGGAGGATCATGCGCGCCATACCTCTACTTTCGCTTCTGCTCAGCGGCTGGTTCATCGTTCCAGCCCAAGCCGATGAAGCCCGGGACTGGTTGACCCGCCTGGGCCAGGCAGAGCAACAGCAAAGCTTTCAGGGTACTTTCGTCTACGAGCGTAACGGTAGTTTTTCTACCCATAACATCTGGCACCTCGTCCAGGATGGAAAGGTCCGCGAGCGCTTGATCCAGCTCGACGGTTCCGCTCAGGAAGTCGTTCGCATTGATGGGCAAACCCAATGCGTCAGCGGCACGCTGATAGCAGGGCTTGGTGACTCACCGAACTCCGCTGCCCGTGCACTCGATCCCCAAAAGCTCAAGAATTGGTATGACCTCGCCGTCATCGGCAAGTCGCGTGTCGCCGGGCGTGCGGCGGTGATTGTATCGCTGACACCCCGCGATCAGCACCGCTACGGTTTTGAACTGCATCTGGATAAAGAGACCGGCCTGCCTCTGAAGTCCTTGCTACTGGACGACAAGGGGCGGTTGTTGGAGCGCTTCCAGTTCACACAACTGGATACCGCTGACGTTCCTTCCGAAAAAGACCTGCAGGCCAGTAATGATTGCAAGCCGGTCAATCTTGAAAGTGACAAGGCTTCTGCCGTCAAGTCTGCCCAGGTCTGGCGTTCCGACTGGCTGCCGCCCGGCTTTGAGCTGACCAGCAGCACCGCTCGCAAGGATCCGCAGACCAAGACCCAGGTCAACAGCCTGATGTATGACGATGGCCTGACGCGCTTTTCGGTGTTCCTCGAGCCGTTGAATGGCGCAACAGTCACCGACACCCGTACTCAGTTGGGGCCGACCGTTGCGGTTTCCCGGCGCCTGGCCACGGCACAGGGCGACATGATGGTGACCGTCGTCGGCGAGATACCGGTCGGTACTGCTGAACGGATAGCGCTTTCGATGCGCACCGACGCCGCTGCAACCAAGCAGTGAGCTGAATTCGAAATGTTTCGTGAGCATTTCAATTTGCAAAAATCCCGTAAATTTCTTATAGGTCAGAGCCCCTCGGCTCTGGCCTTGTTTGTTGTTCCCGGAACAAAAATACCGGCGTATCGTTCCCGGTGTTCCTTGCTCCATATCGCTTAACCATGCTCGTCGTAACGGGAGCCGTATGTCGATACCACGCTTGAAATCCTACCTTTCCATTATTGCCACCGTGCTGGTGCTCGGTCAGGCGGTCACCGCCCAAGCGGTCGAATTGCCTGACTTTACGCAACTGGTCGAACAGGCCTCGCCTGCAGTCGTGAACATCAGTACCACGCAAAAGCTGCCGGATCGCAAAGTCAGCCAGCAAATGCCCGATCTCGAAGGCTTGCCGCCGATGCTGCGCGAATTCTTCGAACGGGGCGTGCCGCCACAATCGCGCTCACCTCGTGACCGTCAGCGCGAGGCAACTTCCCTGGGCTCGGGTTTCATCATCTCTTCCGATGGCTATATCCTGACCAACAACCACGTGATCGCCGATGCTGACGAAATCCTCGTTCGCCTGGCCGATCGCAGCGAAATGAAAGCCAAGCTGATCGGTACCGATCCACGTTCCGACGTGGCGCTGCTGAAAATCGAAGGCAAGGATCTGCCCGTGCTCAAGCTCGGTAAATCCCAGGACCTGAAGGCTGGCCAATGGGTTGTCGCGATCGGCTCGCCGTTCGGCTTTGACCACACCGTGACCCAAGGCATCGTCAGTGCCGTCGGTCGCAGCCTGCCGAACGAAAACTATGTGCCATTCATCCAGACTGACGTGCCGATCAACCCGGGTAACTCCGGTGGTCCGCTGTTCAACCTCAACGGTGAGGTGGTGGGGATCAACTCGCAGATCTATACCCGCTCCGGTGGCTTCATGGGCGTGTCGTTTGCGATCCCGATCGACGTGGCCATGGATGTTTCCAATCAGCTGAAATCCGGTGGCAAGGTCAGCCGTGGCTGGCTGGGTGTCGTGATTCAGGAAGTGAGCAAGGACCTGGCCGAGTCGTTCGGCCTGGAGAAACCGGCCGGTGCGCTGGTTGCCCAGATCCAGGATGATGGCCCGGCTGCCAAGGGTGGCCTGCAAGTGGGCGACGTGATCCTGAGCATGAACGGTCAACCAATCGTTATGTCGGCCGACCTGCCGCACCTCGTTGGCGCATTGAAATCTGGTACCAAGGCCGATCTGGAAGTGATTCGTGACGGCAAGCGCAAGAATGTCGAGTTGACGGTCGGCGCGATTCCGGAAGAAGGCAAGGAACTGGACGCGCTGCCAAAATCCGGCATCGAGCGCAGCAGCAATCGCCTGGGTGTTTCCGTGGTCGAGTTGACTGACGAGCAGAAGAAAACCTACGACCTCAAGGGGGGTGTGCTGATCAAGGAAGTGCAAGACGGCCCTGCCGCCCTGATCGGCTTGCAGCCCGGTGATGTGATCACCCACCTGAACAACCAGGCCATCGGTTCCACCAAGGAGTTCGCGGACATCGCCAAGGCGCTGCCAAAGAACCGTTCGGTGTCGATGCGGGTACTGCGTCAGGGGCGTGCGAGCTTCATCACCTTCAAGCTGGCTGAATAACCCGGTTGTTGGTTGAATAAAAAACCGCCTCGAAAGAGGCGGTTTTTTTTTCCGAAGTTTTTGTCACCGGGGCGTCAGCCCATCATGTCCTTGATCATTCGCTCCTGTTCCATCAGCTCACGTTGCCGCGCGTCGATCCGCGAAGACAGCGGGAAATTGCTGCCTGCCCGGCGTTTGGCGAAGTCCAGTTGCTGAATGGCCTGTTTGTAGTCGCCGACCAGCGCAAAGTATTCGGCGCGAGCCTGATGCAGGCCGATGATGTTGCCCGACAGGCCGCGCGTCTCGGCAACCTGATACCACACGTCCGGGTCATCCGGACGGGATTTGAGCAGGCCTTCGAGGGCTTTCTCCGCATCCGCAGTACGGTTTTGCTTGAGCAGCAGGTCGACGCGAATCTGGTTCAGCGGGTAGTTGCCAGCGTATTGGCCCATCAACCGGTCAACCCGGGACTGGGCATCCGCCAGGCGATTATTGGTGATATCCAGATCGACCTGAGCCAGGTTGTAGATGATTTCGTTGGGTGACTTGGCCAGCAACAGCTTGAGGTTTTCCCGTGCTTCGTTCAGTTGACCGCCCTTGATCTGGGCAATTGCCAGGCCGTAGCGCGCCACGTCGTTTTTCGGGTTTTCGTCGAGCTGGGCTCGGAAGCGCTTGGCGCCGAGCCCCGGGGTTTCTTCATAGATCAACTGGACGCGCGCGCGAATCAGTTGATAGCGCATGCTGTCTTCGATGCCGCCCGCTGGAAACTGTTCGGCGCGGTTGCGGGTGTCGGCGATACGCGACTCGGTGACCGGGTGAGTCAGCAGAAATTCCGGTGGCTTGGCATCGTAGCGGTACTGACGCCCCAGGCGTTCGAACATGCTGGGCATCGAGCGGGGGTCGTAACCGGCCTTTTCCAGATTGAGGAGGCCGATACGGTCGGCTTCCTGCTCGTTCTGGCGCGAGAATCGCCGCTGTTCCTGGATGGCGGCGGCCTGTGTGCCTGCAATGGCTGCAATCCCGGCGTCACCGCCACCTGCGGCTGCCACCACGATACCCGCCAGCAATGCAGCCATCATGGGTACTTGCATGCGTTGCTGCGCTTCGACGCCCCGGGCAAAGTGGCGCTGCGACAAGTGAGCCAATTCGTGCGCCAGTACCGAAGCGTATTCGCCTTCGGTCTGGGCGTAGAGGAACAAACCACCGTTCACCCCGACGATCCCGCCGGGTGCCGCAAAGGCGTTGAGCTGCGGGCTGTTGATCAGGATGAACTCCAGGCGCCGGTCAGTGACCTGGCTGGTCTCCAACAGTCGGTAGACGCTGGATTCCACGTAATTCTTGAGTTGCGGATCGTTGAGCTGTGAAACCTGACTGCGCAACATGGCCAGCCAGGCGCGGCCGAGCTGGTACTCCTGTTGCGGTGAGACAATGGCAGAACTGGCGTCGCCGAGTGACGGCAGGTCGTCGGCGAAGCCCGGTGAGGCGAGCAGGCAAGCGAGCGTCAGCAGGGTAGGGCGCAAAAATGTCATGCACAAAGCCTTAGTCGACAAAGACCTTACTGTAGCCGGACACCGGCGTTGCGACCAGATATTCTAGGCATCTCAACCATCTGACCCGGAGTGATGCAATGACCGACGCTGTAGAGCATGACGTTGAACTGGATGCCAGTGGCCTCAATTGCCCATTGCCGTTGCTAAAGGCCAAGATGGAGCTCAACCGGCTGGCCAGTGGTGCGGTACTCAAGGTCATCGCCACCGATGCGGGTTCGCAGCGCGACTTTCGCACCTTTGCCCGATTGGCCGGTCATACCCTGCTTCGTGAAGAAGATGATGCGGGTGTTTACCGCTACTGGTTGAAAAAGGCCTGAACTCGGCTGCGTTTGCTCCTAAGGATTATTGATGTTCAAAGTGTTACGCGACTGGATTCAGCGCTATTTTTCCGATGAAGAAGCGGTGGTGCTGGCTGTCCTGCTATTTCTGGCATTCACCGTCGTGCTGACCCTGGGCGGTATGCTGGCGCCGGTGCTCGCGGGCATGGTGCTGGCGTACCTGATGCAGGGGCTGGTGGTGACCCTCGAGCGCTTGCGCGTGCCGGGCTGGGCAGCGGTGGGGCTGGTCTTTGCATTGTTCATGGGGCTGTTGCTGGTATTCATCGTGGTGGTCGTGCCATTGCTATGGCACCAACTGATCACCTTGTTCAACGAATTGCCCGGCATGCTTGCCAAATGGCAGTCGCTGTTGCTGTTGCTACCCGAGCGCTATCCGCACCTGGTATCCGACGAGCAGGTGTTGCGGGCCATCGAAGTGGCGCGGGGTGAAATCGGCAAGTTTGGCCAGTGGGCACTGACGTTCTCGCTGTCGAGCCTGCCGTTGCTGGTGAACATCATGATCTACCTGGTGCTGGTGCCGATCCTGGTGTTTTTCTTCCTCAAGGATCGGGCCATGATCGGCCAGTGGGTGCGCGGTTACCTGCCCCGTGAGCGGGCGTTGATCACCCGGGTCGCTCATGAAATGAACCGGCAGATCGCCAATTACATTCGCGGCAAGGTCATCGAAATCTTCATTTGCGGTGGCGTGACCTACATCGCCTTTGTTGTTCTTGAACTCAACTACGCAGCGCTGCTGGCTCTGCTGGTGGGGATTTCGGTGGTGGTGCCTTATGTCGGCGCCGTGGTGGTGACCGTGCCCGTGTTTTTGATTGCGCTGTTCCAGTGGGGCTGGAGCGATCAGTTCATATACCTGATGGCGGTCTACGGGATCATTCAGACGCTGGATGGTAACGTGTTGGTGCCATTGCTGTTCTCGGAGGCGGTCAACCTGCACCCGGTGGCGATCATCTGCGCAGTGCTGTTGTTTGGCGGGTTGTGGGGCTTCTGGGGGGTGTTCTTTGCGATTCCCCTGGCGACGCTGTTCAAGGCTGTGCTGGATGCGTGGCCGCGCAAGGAGCCGGTGGTGGCACCGCTGCTTTAGATTGTAGAAAGATCGCAGCCTGCGGCAGCTCCTACAGATAAATGCGTAATCCTGTAGGAGCTGCCGCAGGCTGCGATCTTTTAAAGGTCAGGCTTTATTCAGGGCCTGAGCGGCAGCCAATACCGCATCAACATGCCCCGGCACCTTCACGCCGCGCCATTCCTGGCGCAACACGCCTTTGGCGTCGATCAGGAACGTGCTGCGATCCACGCCCATGTATTCCTTGCCGTAGAGCTTTTTCAGCTTGATCACGTCGAACAGCTGGCAGATGGCTTCGTCCTTGTCGCTGATCAGCTCAAAGGGGAATTCCTGCTTGCACTTGAAGTTCTCGTGGGATTTCAGGCTGTCGCGCGACACGCCGAACACTTCGGTATTGGCGGCCTTGAACGCAGCGTATTGATCACGAAAGCCCTGCCCCTCGGTCGTGCAGCCGGGCGTGCTGTCCTTGGGGTAGAAGTAGATCACCACTTGCTTGCCCTTCAGGCCGGCGAGGCTGACGGTCTGGCCGCTGGTGGCGGGGGCTTCGAAATCGGCAACCGGTTGGTCGATGGCAACGGCCATGAAAGCTTCCTTACATTGGGTTCTGTGGGCGCCAGGGTTCGATCAGGGCATCGAGGTTCAGCGCGTCGGCAAAATCCAGGAACTGATCGCGCAGCCAGCTGATTTGCACGCCGGCCGGCAAGGTCACGGTAAACGTGGCGTTGAGCATGGTGCCGCCGGTCTGCGGAGCCTGGTAGGTGTCGCAGGTCAGGTTTTCCAGTTCGACATTGTGGTCCATGAAGAACTGGCACAGCTCGTTGATGATGTCCGAGCGGTAGGCCGAGCTGACATAAGCGACGTACGGCAGGGCCTGGGGGCGGTTTTCCAGGGCCGCGCTGCGCACCACGTTGACCGTGAATGCATGTCGCTTGGCCAGTACAGGCAGGCTGCCTTCCAGGCGTGCCAAGGCATCCCAGCTACCGGAGATTTCCAGCACCAGGGCACTGCATTCGCCATGGCGGGTCAGGCGAGAGGTGACAACGGCGCAGCGGTTTTCATGGCTGGCGCGGCACAGGACGTTGGTCAGCTCCATGGGGTTGGCGCCGAGGGCACTGATAACAAGGAATTGTTCGCGAACTGTGGGGGTGGACATGCAGCATTCCTAAAGCGATGAGCGGTCGGTACGTCCAGAGGTCGTTTTGCCGGGAGCGAGCCTGCGGATGCGAATTCAGAAAACCCCGGAAGGCAGGTTGCGACGTGCTCCGGCAGGGCGGGAGCGAGAGGCGGCAACGCTGGATCAGGGCTTGTGATGCCGAAAATGGAGGCTGAAACCCGACGCACGAGCTTGTCTGTACCGATCAAAGTCTGAAGGGTAGCGAAAACCGGCGCCAAGGGGAATGGCGGCAGCACAGTACTTCGCTTGTGCAAGCATCTTGGCGCCAGTACCATTACGGCTCTCTTTTTCCGGCAGGAGCGGTTTCATGATTGCGGGCAGTATGGTGGCACTGGTCACACCCATGGATGCACAGGGGCGTCTTGACTGGGACAGCCTCAGCAAACTCGTGGACTTCCACCTTGAAAACGGCACCCATGCCATTGTCGCCGTCGGTACCACCGGCGAATCGGCAACCCTTGATGTCGATGAACATATCGCCGTCATCAAGGCGGTAGTCAAGCAGGTCAATGGCCGTATTCCGGTGATCGCCGGTACCGGCGCCAATTCGACCCGCGAAGCCGTCGAATTGACCCGTAATGCCAAGGAAGCCGGCGCCGATGCCTGCCTGCTGGTAGTGCCGTACTACAACAAGCCGACCCAGGAAGGCCTGTACCTGCACTTCAAGCACATCGCCGAGTCGGTCGACATCCCGCAGATTCTCTATAACGTTCCTGGTCGCACCTCCTGTGACATGCAGGCCGAAACCGTGATCCGCCTGTCCACCGTGCCGAACATCATCGGTATCAAGGAAGCGACCGGCGACCTCAAGCGCGCCAAGGCTATCCTCGACGGCGTAAGCAAGGACTTCATCGTCCTTTCCGGCGATGATCCGACCGCCGTCGAGCTGATCCTGATGGGCGGCAAGGGCAACATCTCCGTCACCGCCAACGTCGCGCCGCGTGAAATGGCCGATCTGTGCGAGGCCGCCCTCAAGGGCGATGCCGAGACCGCACGGGCAATCAACGAAAAACTGATGCCGCTGCACAAGGACCTGTTCATCGAAGCCAACCCGATTCCGGTGAAATGGGCTTTGGTTGAAATGGGCCTGATGCACGAAGGCATTCGCCTGCCGTTGACCTGGCTGAGCACACCTTGTCACGAAACGCTGCGCACGGCCCTGCGCCAGTGCGGCGTCCTGGTTTAATTGAGGAAGTACAACGCATGAAGCGAATGGCCGGACTTTCCGCACTTGCCTTGATTATCTCCAGCACCAGTGGCTGTGGATGGGTCTGGGGCCCGGAAGGTTATTTCCGTGACCGTGGTAGCGATTACCTGGAAGCGCAACAGACTGCACCGATGCAAATACCGCAGGATATCCATGACGCCAAGCGTCTGGATCCGTTGTTGCCGATCCCGCGCAACGTGGCCGATGACACCGCCAAGGGCGAATACATCGTTCCTCGGCCACAGCCGCTGACCGCGGGTGCCGACGCCAGTGCCTACTCCCTGCAGAAGAGCGGCGGCTCCAGCTCCATCCTGGCGCAGAATCCGCCGGCTGAAATCTGGCCAGTGGCCGTTCAGTTCTTCCAGGACAACGGTTTCCGTCTGGATGAACAGCGTCCGCAAACCGGCGAATTCACCACGACCTGGCAGCATTCCGATGAACTGTCCGCGGCCGTGGCCAAGCGCCTGAGCGCGGCCGGTGTCAGCACGGACAGCGAAACCCGCGTGCGGGTGCGCATCGAGCCGGGCGTGCAGCGCAACACCAGTGAAGTCTATGTGGTCAGCGCCGAGCGTCCTGCCGGCAGCACCGCCGACGTGGCCTTCACCAACCGTTCGGTCAACACTGGCCTGGATGCGGCACTGGTCGACGACATGCTCGTGAGTATGAGTCGTATTTCCGAGAAGGGCGGTTCGGTCTCCATGCTGGCCTCTCGTGATTTTGACGCGCCTAGCCGTGTCAGCCTGAGTGAAGACGGCAGCGGCAACCCTGTGCTGAACGTCGGTACCGATCTGGATCGTGCCTGGTCAAGTGTCGGTCGTGCGCTGGAACAAGGCGAATGGCGTGTTGAAGACATTAACCGCAGCCTGGGCCTGTACTACATCAACCTGGCCGAAAAAGCCGAGAGCAAAGACGACAAGCCAGGCTTCTTCAGCGGCCTGTTCGGCAGCGCGCCGAGCAAGGAAGAGCTTGAGGCCCGCGCCGAGCGTTATCAGGTTCGCCTGAGCAAGGTTGGCGAGAACGTACAGGTCACCGTCGAGAAAAACATCAACACCGTGGCGCCGGCAGACGTGGCGCGTAAAGTGTTGAGCAAGATTCAGGACAACCTGGGCTGATCCTATGCGTTTTGCCGTTCTCGG
Organism: Pseudomonas sp. IT-P4; assembly: GCF_949767755.1. NCBI lineage: Bacteria > Pseudomonadati > Pseudomonadota > Gammaproteobacteria > Pseudomonadales > Pseudomonadaceae > Pseudomonas > Pseudomonas sp. IT-P4. The sequence goes on from NZ_CATKPX010000045.1 coordinate 563,648, forward strand.
CAGCGGTAGTCAAGGGAACGGCACGCTGATAGCCAGCGCTGATACGTATGTATTGGTCGATTGTGGTTTTCCCTGCGGGAAACCGAAAAACGCCTGCTGCGCCTGGGTGTGAACCCTGCGCAGCTGAGCGCGATACTCGTGACCCACGAACATGCCGACCACGTGCATGGCGTGGGTTTGCTGTCTCGGCGCTACAATCTGCCTGTCTACCTCAGTCGCGGGACCTTGCGCGGGATGCGCAAACCGATTGAACCCGCAGGCTTTCTGGCCGGCGGCGAGCAGCTGCAAATCGGCGACTTGAGCATCGGTGTCATTGCCGTGGCCCACGATGCACAAGAACCGACGCAGTATGTTTTCAGTGATGGTTTACGGCGCTTCGGCCTGTTGACCGACCTGGGTTCGTATTGTGACAAGGTGCTGGACGGCTATCGGGACCTCGATGCGTTGATGATCGAGTCCAACCATTGCCGTGACATGCTGGCTCGCGGTCACTACCCGTACTTTCTCAAGCAGCGGGTGGGCGGTGAACTGGGGCATTTGAATAACCACCAGGCGGCATTCCTGGTGTCCGAGCTGGGCTGGAAAGACCTGCAACACCTGGTCCTGGCCCATCTGAGCAGCAAGAACAACCTGCCGCAGCTGGCCCGGCAATGTTTTGTCGACACCCTCGGGTGCGACCCGGACTGGCTGCAACTGGCCGATCAAGATTCAGGGCTCGACTGGCGACACATCGCCTAGCCCATCTACTTAGCAAGCGGAGCCCATCATGGAAAAACGTGAAGAACTCTACCGCGGCAAAGCCAAGTCGGTTTACAAGACCGACGACGCTAACCGTTTGATCCTGCTGTTTCGCAACGACACCTCGGCGTTCGACGGCAAGCGCATCGAACAGCTCGACCGCAAAGGCATGGTGAACAACAAGTTCAACGCCTTCATCATGCAGAAGCTCGAAGCGGCCGGCGTACCGACCCAATTCGACAAATTGCTGGGCGACAACGAGTGCCTGGTGAAGAAGCTGGACATGATCCCGGTCGAGTGCGTCGTGCGTAACTACGCCGCCGGCAGCCTGGTCAAGCGTCTGGGTGTTGAAGAGGGCATGAAGCTCAACCCATACACCTTCGAACTGTTCCTGAAGGATGACGCCAAGGGCGATCCGTTCATCAACGAATCCCACGTCGTGGCCTTTGGCTGGGGCACCGCCGAGCAACTGGTTCGCATGAAAGAACTGTCGCTCAAGGTCAACGAAGTCCTGAGCAAGCTGTTCGACGACGCCGGCCTGCTGCTGGTCGACTTCAAGCTGGAATTCGGCGTGTTCCACGATGGTTCCATCGTGCTGGGCGACGAATTCAGCCCGGACGGCTGCCGTCTGTGGGACAAGGCCACCGGCAAGAAAATGGACAAGGACCGCTTCCGTCAGGGCCTCGGTGACGTCATCGAAGCCTACGAAGAAGTCGCCAATCGTCTGGGCGTACCGCTTTAACCGACGCAAGCATCTGATAGCACAGAAATATTTCGCTTAGGGGGTTCGCTTCCTGCGAAAGTGTTGTTATGATGCGCGCCGTTGGAGAGATGCCAGAGTGGCCGAATGGGACGGATTCGAAATCCGTTGTACCTTCACCGGTACCTAGGGTTCGAATCCCTATCTCTCCGCCATTATTGAACAAGACGAAGCCCCTGAAATGGTTAAACATTTCAGGGGCTTTTTCGTTTCTGTCATGTTGGTCGGGATGAGGTGCCCTTTATGCCGCGCCAGTCCGTTCCGGTTCTGCGCGTTCTCTGGCGTTTTCCGCGCGATACCCGTCATGCTCTCGGGATTCCTGGGTATCCATATGTCGTAGTGTTTTCTCGACGTCGTTGTGCCTGCATGTCCAGGCGACGTGATTTGGGTTCTGTGCTGTCCGATGCTTTATATAGGTGCTGGTGGTTTTCGTGGTGGCAGCTCGGGCGCTTTGGTAAGGCAGAATAATTTTCAGGTGGGGGGGTTGACCACGTATTTAAATGCTGTACTATTCGCCTCCCGCTAACGAGCAGTTTGATCTGGCTCTTGGTTTAAGTAGTTGATTTTGTTGAAAAATCAGAAACTTTTAAGGTTGCAAATTGAAAAGATGCGCTGTAAGATGCGCA